>NZ_JBICBL010000008.1:0-44239 GCF_043089925.1 Streptomyces sp. NPDC013457 | reverse complement strand
CTTCCGCCGTGACGACCGTCCCTCGGGCGGCTTCAACCGTGACGACCGTCCCTCGGGCGGCTTCCGCCGGGACAACGACCGTCGTGACGACCGTGGCGGCTTCCGCCGCGACGACCGCCCCTCGGGCGGCCACCGTGGCAGCGACCGTCCGTTCAACCGCGACCGTCGTGACGACCGCCCGTCGGGCGGCTTCCGCTCGGGCGGCGACCGCCCGTTCGGCCGCCGTGACGACCACCGCGGCGGCGGCGACCACCGCGGCACCGGCTCGACGGGCGGCTCCTTCGGCCGCCGCGACGACAAGCCGCGCTGGAAGCGCAACGGCTGACCTGGCGTAGCTCGCTGAGAGAGACGCCGAGCAGGGCCCGTACGACACTTCGGTGACGTACGGGCCCTGTTTCTTTGAACGGGTTCGAACGTGCCTGCCGGCGCCCGCGAGCACGGCGACCAACGGCTGTTAGGATCCGCTCACCTGAGTGGGGGGCACCGGGCAGAAGGACAGGCAGGGGGGCCTCCGTCCGATCGCGGATTCGGCCGCGGGATCCCGAACTCGCCCTCGTCGCGCACCACGTCCGTCCGGTCGTCGTCCGCGCACGCTGTCCGCCGCATGCCGCCGTGCGCCCCCCTCCTCCGTTGCATGAGAGCCGGAAGCGGCTGACGTTTCCGATGAGGAGAAGCGTGTACGACAAGAGACCCCTGGGCGGCTTCGTCGCCGTCGCGGTCGCGTTGGGAGCGGCGTTCGCCGTCGGCCCGGAGTTCCCCACCGCACAGGCGCAGTCGCCCGCCACGGTGGTCATCCCCGGGGTGACCACCGAGGTGCCCGTCCACAGCGACGTGGTGAACGCCGGGCCTCACGGATATCTGCGCGTCGAGGAAGGGCGGGGCGCGATCTGGCGTTCGTACGGCGGCGCCGGTGAGGTCGAGGTCGACCCGACGAGCACGGTCGGCCCGTCGCACGGATGGCGCACCGGGGCGTCGGACGTGATCGCGCACCACGTGGAGTCTACGGACACCGTCTCACTGCGCGACATGGTCACGGGACGAACCGCGACCGTGAAGCTGCCGGCCGGGCACAGTTTCATGAAGGCGTTCGGCTGGAACGTGCTGACCCGGAGCGGGCCCGTGGCCGAGACCCGCCTCCATGTGCTGGACGTCCAGGACGGGCAGCTGCGTGACCGCCCTGTCGAGGGGCTGCCCGAGGGCAACGGCGGGGTCGGCGTCGGAGTCGGCGACGCCGAGGGCGCGGTGCTCGGTTGGAGGGGCGCGTATTACTGGCTGGACGTGACGCGGCAGCGGGTGTCCCCCATCGGCGTCGACACGTCGTCGATCGTCGGCGATATGTTCCTGACGCCGGACCGACTGCTGGTCGGCGGGTACGGCAAGGTGACCGTGTTCCGGCGGGGCGACCTGACGAAGCCCGAGCGCGTGCTGCCGCTCGAGGGTGACCTGGAGACCCGGGTGCTGGGCATGGTCGGCCAGGAGCTGATCGTCGCCCGGCACGACCCGGCGCTCGGAGCGCGTGCCCTGGACCTGCCCAACTGGCGTGTGGACGCCGAGCCGCTGGACGGCGGACCTGTCCGCACCGTCCTGGCCCGGTCGATGGACCCCGCGATGGCGACCCCGGACGGCGGTCTGCTGGTCCACGGCGGTTCGACCGTCTCCGAGTGGGGCGTCCAGCTGATCCGGGCGGACGGCGGGGGACGGGCCTTCGCCACGCGCGACACCCGCGTGGCGACCCGGACCGTGCCGAACACGGTGAACCAGCTGTCGTACCACCAGGGCCGGCTCACCAGCCTGGAGAGCGTCGCCGCGGTCGGCCGTACGGGCATGTACACACGCACGGCCGAGCCCGGGGGCGACACGTTCGTCCACGGCGCGCGCGAGGACCGGGGCTGGCTGCCGACCCTGCCCCCGGGGTGCAACCTCGGCTGCCCGGAGGTCGACGAGACCGGCGACGGCCGCATCGTCTACGGCGGCCCTCTGGGCAGTGGACCGAGCCCGGGCGTCCTGCCGATCCATCGGCTGGCCGAGGGTGAGCGGCTGCCCGGCACCCCGATCGACGTCGGCACCGGCTCGCAGGGCGTGATCGGAAGCTGGGGCCGCTGGACCGCTGCTTACGCGATGCTTCCCGGCGGCTCGCCGGAGACCCGGATCGTGGACACCGACACTGGTCGGGTGGTCCGGAAACTCCCCGTCCAGGCGTTGTCCCTCTCGGGTACGACGCTGTGGGCCAGGGGCGAGGGACACGGCTCGATCGTCGGCTACGACGTCCGGACAGGCGCCCGCGTCGACGAGGCGTACCTCTCGGGCTGCTTCGTCGAGGGTGCCGAGTCGGTCGGCCGCTGGTTGCACTGGATCTGTTCCGGAGCACGGGACGACGAGGGCGTGCTGGACCTGGAGACAGACGCCATCACCCCCCTCGGGATCGGCTACGGGAGGCGTGCCAAGCTCGGCGACGGACTCATCGCGTACCCGCAGGACGACAAGCTCAAGGTGAAGGACCTGCGCAACGGCGGCACGGTCCACGAGATCGACGCCGATCTGGACGCCGGCGACGCGGCGTGGGACGTCGACCCGGCGACGAACTCGATCGCCTGGGCCGGGGCGAAGGGCGCGCTCCACCTCGCGGGCAGTGGTGTCGCCACGTCCGGCATCACGGTGGCGGATGCCGTGACGGCCGCTGCCGCGAACGTCAGGAACGACTCCTGGAAACCGCGTTGGTGGCTCACCGAACCCGCTGCCTCCTGGACGCTCACTCTGCGGAGCCACACGACCGGAGCCGTGGTGCGCACGCTCTCGGGAGGCAAGGCGCGCGGCTACGTGAGCACATCGTGGGACGGCAAGGACGCGGCCGGGAAGCCGGTCGCGAACGGCGCGTACGCGTGGACGCTGTCGGCGAAGCCGGCCGACGGCCGGGCCGTCGAGGCGAAGGCCACGGGCACGGTCGGGGTGAGCGGTGCCGCGGCGGTGCGCCGGGACCTCATGGGCGACGACGGGTTCGGCGATCTGCTGGCGATGGACACGACCGGTCTGGTGTCGCTGTACAAGGGCACCGGCACGGGCGGCGTGTCGTCGCGGATGGCGGGTACCGGCGGGAAGTTCGCCTCGTCGTCAGCGCTCGTGCCCTTCGGCGATGTCAACGGCGACCGCTGCAACGACGTGCTGGTTCGCGTCGGTGACCAGTTGCGGGCGTACCGGCCGGGTTGCGGCGCGGTCGTGTCGGCGTCGTCGCCGTACACGGTGATCGGTTCGGGCTGGGGCCAGTACGACGTGCTGACGTCGTCCGGTGACGTGAACGGTGACGGCCGGACGGATCTGATCGCTCGCCAGGCGTCCACCGGCGACGTGTACTTCTACGCCGGGACGGCCGACCACCGGCTCGGTTCCCGGGTGAAGATCGGTACGAACTGGAAGCTGTACGGGAAGATCACGGGCGCCGGTGACCTGAACGGTGACGGGCGGGGCGATCTGCTCGGCCTGGACGCGTCGGGGGTGCTGTGGCGCTACTACGGCACCGCTTCGGGTGGCGTGACCGCGCGGGTGAAGGTCGGCGGCGGCTGGGGCGCGTACACCTCCCTCGTCGGCGTCGGTGATCTGACCGGCGACGGGCGGGGGGATCTCGTCGCCCGTGACACGTCCGGGAAGCTGTGGCGCTACAGCAACCAGGGCAACGGCCAGTACGCGGCGCGTGTCCTGATCGGCACGGGCGGCTGGTCCGCCTTCAAGGCCCTGTACTGACCCACCCCGTGGGGCCCGCCCGCCGTCCCGGGCGGGCCACGCGGAGACGGGGCCGTGTCGGATACCCGATCGGCTCCGGCGATCGATGCGGCTATGCTCGGGTGTGTTGTGCCGAGGGCCGTTAGCTCAATTGGCAGAGCAGCGGACTTTTAATCCGTTGGTTGTGGGTTCGAGTCCCACACGGCCTACGTACGACAGGGGAGGGGAGACCCTCCGGCCTGCAGGAAGCGCCCCGCCCGGTCTCGACCGGGCGGGGCGCTTCGTCGTGTGCGGGGGCGGCCGGGTCGGCAGCGCGGCACCCGAAGGTGTCGGACGACCCCCGCGGCGGTGTCCGCGGGGTGTGCCGGAGCTGAAGACCGGTGTCCGATCTATCGTCTTCCCCCGGGGCGCCCTGACATATTCAACAGCCTTGCTTTTCTAATGGTCTTGACCAATACCGAGCGGCTTGGCAGGCTGGAATGGCCGTAACCGATCATGCGTTCTCGTCCGCGAGGCGTTCCATCGGATACGTGTCATATTCCGAGACAGGGGGCCGGATGGGAAAGCGCTCGCCGCGGTCGGCGCAGCAGTGTGGGTGCCAGTAGGTCGCAGCACCCTTCTCGCGATCCGAGAACGCATCAGTGCCTGGTCGGAGGCGCTTCAAGTCCTGCAGGGGTTCCGTGGGGGATCTTTGCGCACCCATGAGCCGGTGCGCCCCTGCATTTCTTCGTCATGCATGAGTTCCGCATGAATTCGTTGCGGGCTGTGCTGCCTTGCCATGCATTTTTCCGTGGGCTGTCAGAGAATAGGAGGCTTGCGTCAGACGTGCAAGGAAAACAGATCTCACACAAAGCCGTCTCCGTCGCATACGCACCCGAGCCCGAATCGCCGGGCCGTATCAATGATCTATGGGCGCGGGTGGCCCTGCCGGCGGCCGCGCCCGAGCCGGCCGCCGAGCCCGTGGTGGCACCCGGTCTGCGCCTTGCCCTGTCGCTGCTGGAGGAGGGCGTGCTGACCAGTCGCGCCAACCGCTCCTGCGGCTCGTACGTGGCGCGGGCGGTCCCGTCGGCCGGAGCGGTGTACCCGTACGAGTTCGCCGTCCTCGTCCTGGAGGACGGTGTGCCGACCGCCTTCCGGATCGACACCGACCGCCGTACCTGCGCCCGGCTGGCCGTCGGCGCGCGCGTCACCACCGCGCTGGACGCCTCCCTGCTTGCCGTTCCGGAGAACGGCGGCGCGCTGGTGGTCACGCTCACCCGGCCCTGGCTCTCGATGCGCAAGTACGGTGACCGCGGCTACCTGTACACCCAGCTCGACGCGGGGCACGCGGCCGGGAACCTCTTACTCGCCGCTGCCGGCCGGGGTGCCACGGGGGCGCTTCGGCTGCGCTTCCCGAGGGAGTCCCTCTCGGAGTTGCTGGAGGCGGGAGAGAACTGCCGCGAGATCCACTCCGCGACCCTGGTGCCCGCCGGCCCGGCGGGCGAGGCATGGACCCGCTGGACCGTGCACGACCAGACCGACCGGGAGCTGCGCGGCGCCACCTGGCGGTCGTGGCTGGAGACCACCTGCTGGGACTCCGTCGCCGCATGGCCCGAACACTCCGGCTCCCCGAGCCTCCACTCCGTACCCGCACCGCTCACCCGGATCCGCACCGACCGGCAACCGTCCGACGGACAGCACGGCTTGGGTGACCCGTCCGGATGGCCGGAACTGATCGCGACCCGCTCCTCCAGCAAGGCGTTCACGGGCGAACCCGTCGCCGCCGACGCCGTCTGGCAGGCCGTCTCCGCACTCTCGACGCCGCTGGCGACCGACCTCCCCGAGGTCTCCCCGCTCTCCGCGACCCTGGTCCTGCGGTCCACCACGGACCCCGAGCGGGACGCCGTGTACCGGCTGCGGACCGGTGAGCGGCGACCGGAACGGCTCCCGTCCACCGACGAGGTGGCCCGTGCCTGCATGCAGCAGCGCGCCCTCGCCGGAGCCTCCGCCGTCCTCCTGCTCCATGTGCCGCGCACCTCGCTCGCCGGGGCCGACTCGGCCGCCGGTGCCGAGAACCTGCGGGAACTCGGCTTTCGCTGTGGCGCCTTGGGACAGCTCCTCTACCTCGGCGCGAACGGCGCGAAGCTCGGGGTGACCGCGATCGGCGGCTTCGACACACCGCTCTGGCGCACGCTGGCCGGTCTGCCGGAGGACGACGAGATCCTGTACGCCCTGCTGCTCGGCTGCCCGGACGACTCGGGCATCAAGTTCGACCGGCTTGCCATGGCGCACGCCCAGAACGAGCGGTGAGCCGATGACCGACGTACTTCCCGGCCTCTTCACCGACGTCCTGGCCCGCCACGGCGAGCGGGTCGCGGTCACCGACGCCGACGGATCGCTCGGATACGCCGAACTCGCCGACCGGGCCCGTGCCGCCGCGGACCGGCTCGCCAGGTACGAGGGGCCGGGCGACGCGCCTGGCGAGCGGCTGCGCGTGGGGCTCTACGCCACCAACTCCGTCGACTACGTGGTCGGTCTTCTCGCCACGCTGTTCGCCGGAGGCGTGCCCTTCCTGGCCGACGCCGCCTTCGGCCCGTACGACCTCCAGCGGATCGCCGAGGACTGCGGCCTCGATCTGCTGGTCCACGCCCCGGGCGCCGACGTCTCCGCCGTCGTGACGGAGAGCGTCGACGTCGACGGTGCGTTCGGCGGCCTCGCGGTCGGCCGGGTGCGCCGGTCCGACGCTTCCCGGGCCCGGCCCCGGCTCCTCGACGACACCGAGGTGTGCCGTTTCACGTCCGGCTCCACCGGGCGGCCCAACTGCATCGAGTTCTCCGGCGCGGCCGTGTCCGCCGCGGCGGCCAACTGGGTGAAGGGCACCGGCCTTTCGGCCGACGACCGGATCGCCTGCTTCGCCGCGCTCTCCAACGGTCTGGCGTTCAACACGTCCCTGCTTGCGGCCTTCATGCCGGGGGCCTCGCTGCACCTGTCGACGGGTCTGCCGACCGCCTCCCGGGTCGTACGGCTCCTGGAGAGCACCGGGGCGACGCGACTGGTGGCGTTCCCGGCCCTGTACGAGTCGATCGTGCGCCGCGCCCCCGAGGAGGGCTTCGGGGCCGTCCGTACCGCGATCTCCTCCGGAGCCCCGCTGCGCGAGACCGTACGCCAGGAGTTCACGCGGCTCACCGGCGTACCGATCCACAACTACTACGGCGTCGCCGAGACCGGTCCGCTGACCTACGCCCCCGACGGGGCGGGCAGCGGGCTCGGGGTGCCGCTGCCGGGTGTGCGGCTGCTCGCGGAGGAGCAGGGCATCCGGGTCAGGAGCGAGTCGATGGGCTCGCGGTACCTCAACGCTCCCGGCGTGTTCGAGGAGCGTGTCGACGCCGAGGGGTACTACCGCACCGGCGACCAGGGCCATCTGCTGGACGGCGCGCTGCACCTGACCGGACGGACGAGCCGGATGGTCAACGTGGGCGGGCGCAAGATCGACCCGATCGAGGTCGCCGACGTGCTGCGTACGGCCGCCGGAGTGCTGGACGCGGTCGCCTTCGAGGCCGAGAACCAGCACGGTGAGCCGACCCTGGCGGCCGTCGTCGCCGTCGAAACCGGTGTGACCGCCCAGTCCCTGCGCACCCACTGCGCGGCGACGCTCCCCTCGTTCAAGGTGCCCGGAATCCTCCGGCTGGTGGACCGCATTCCGGCGAACTCGATCGGCAAGCCGTCCGTCGAGCGCCTGCGGCGCCTGCTCGCCGAGCCCCAGAGCAACTGAATCCCTCTTCGAGACACAGGAACTCCCCATGGACAGCACCGCGCTCCGTACCAAGATCATCGACCTGGCCGTCGCCGCCGGGGACGGCAGCGTCTCCGCCGCCGAACTCGCCGCCGCGAACTACTCGCTGCGCGACGTCGGCTACTCCTCGCTCTCGTACATGCGCCTGATCGACAGCATCGAGAACGAGGTCGGTGTCTATCTGGACCCGGAGGCCGACATCGAGCACTACGAGAGCATCGACTCCGTCACGGCCCTGGTGGTCGCGAGCGGGGTGGGCGCCGATGCCTGACGCGGCGGTGAGCGGCGGGCCCACGATCGGGATCGTCGGCCTCGGGCGGCTCGGCTCGGCCCTGCGGGCGGTCTGCGAGGCCGACGGCACGAGGGTCTCCCTCACCGCCTCCCGCCGCGGCGGCTGGTCGGCCGAGGCGGTGCCCGACGTGCTCGTCGACGCCAGCGCCCCCGAGGCGCACGCCGACGTGCTGGATTTCTGCGCCGGCCATCGCGTACCGCTCGTCGCCTGCGTCTCCAACCTCACGGACACCCAGTGGAAGGCGCTGGAGGAGCTGGCGGACATGGTGCCGGTGGTCCGGGCCACCAACCTCTCCTTCGCCCACTACCTCCAGGTCCGCATCGCCGAGTTCACCGCCGGCCTCGCCACGGGCCGCTTCGCCACGACCACCACCATCCGGGAGCGGCACCCGCTCGGCAAGGCGCACCGTCCGAGCGCCACCGCGCTGGCGCTCGCGGACACCTGGGCCGGGGCGAGCGGCCGGGCGGTGGCCGACATCGCCGACGAGCGGGCCGGACTGCCCGTCGGCGAACACGAGTTGACCCACACCTGGGAAGGCGAGGCGCTGCACGTCCGGCACCACGTCGGCAGCTGGACCGTGCCGGCCCGGGGCGCGCTGGCCGCCGCCGACTGGGCGCGCGCCGCGACTCCCGGCCTGGTCACCATGCGCAACGTCTACGACGACCTGACAGCGAGGAACACGACATGACCACCGATGAACCGCGGCCGCTGAACCCGGCCGAGAGCCGGCTCGTCCTCCAGGTGGCGATCGGCGCCCGGATGCTGTCCCTCGACGGGCACGACGACTTCAACCAGGGCCAGATCTCCGCCCGGATACCGGGCCGGGACGAGTTCTTCATCAAGGGCGCGCTGGTCGGCTTCGACGAGGCCGCCCCGGCGGACGTGGTCCGCTGCTCGGTGGACCACACCCTGCCCGCGCCGCCGCTGGCGCCGCCGGAGCTGCCGCTGCACCAGGCCATCTACCGAGCCCGCCCGGACGTCAACGGCATCGTCCACAGCCACGCGCCGTACACCCTGCTGTTCGGTGCGACGGATCTGCCGATGCGGCCTGTCTCGCACGACGGCGCCTACTTCCGCGACCGGATCGGCCTCTTCACCGAGACCAGCAACACGGTCCTGGACATCGAGACCGGTGAGCACATCGCGAAGGACCTCGACGACCACCCGGCGGTCCTGCTGCGCAACCACGGCGGAGTGATCGTCGGCAAGAGCGTGCGGCACGCTTCCGTCTTCGCGCAGGTGCTGGAGCGGGCCTGCCGCCTCCAGCTGACCGCCGAGAGCACCGGCGTCCCGTACACGTGGTCCACCGAGCAGGACGTGGCCGCCAAGCAGGACTTCATCTATGCCGACCTCTCCGTCCGCTCGTACTGGGACTACGCCGTCCGCCGGGTCGGCCGGCACTGGCCGGAGACCCTCGACTGGGGCCGTCACTGACCGCCTGCCGTCACCGTCCCGCCCGCCGTCACCGTCCCGCAAGCCGTCACCGACCCGCCCGGCGACGTCGCTCACCACACCCGACATCACGGAGGTCGTCCGATGAAGGTCCAGCGCATCCTGCCCACGGAGGAGGCGGCCGATCTGCTCGGCCTGGTCAGGGAGATCGCCGCCGCCGAACTCGCGCCCAACGTGGCGGAGTTCGAGGCCGCCCACGAGTTCCCCCGGGAGATCGTGCGCACCCTGGGCAAGGCCGGGCTGCTGAGCCTGCCGTACCCCGAGGAGTACGGCGGCGGGGGACAGCCGTACGAGGTCTACCTCCAGGCGCTGGAGGAGATCGCGTACCACTGGTTCGGAGTGGCCGAGGCGGTCAACGTGCACAACCTCGCCTGCTTCGGCACCGCCACCTACGGCACCGAGGCCCAGCGCGAGGAGCTGCTGCCGGACATGCTGAGCGGCGAACTGCTCGGCGCGTACTGCCTGTCGGAGGCGGAGGCCGGTTCGGACGCGGCCTCGCTCACCACCCGTGCGGTACGGGAGGACGACACGTACCGCGTCACCGGCACCAAGGCCTGGGTCACCCACGCCGGTCACGCGGACTTCTACAACGTGTTCAGCCGCACCGGCGGTCCGGGGGCCCGGGGGCTGTCCTGCCTGGTGGTCCCCGGGGACACGCCGGGCATGGTCGTGCACGAGCCGGAGCGGAAGCTCGGCGTCTGGTCCAACCCCACGGCCCAGGTCGGCTTCGAGGGCGTGCGGGTCCCGGCCGGGCGCCTGATCGGACGTGAGGGCAAGGGCTTCCTGATCGCCATGGGCGCGCTGGACTGCGGGCGCCTCGGCATCGCGGCCTGCGCGGTCGGCATCGCCCAGGCCGCCGCCGACTACGCCGTGCGGTACGCGAAGGAGCGGCGCCAGTTCGGGCAGCGGATCGCCTCCTTCCAGGGCGTCGGCTTCCTGCTGGCCGACATGGCCACCCAGATCGCGGCGGCCCGCGCGCTGACCCTGGCGGCCGCCCGCCTCAAGGACGCGGGGCTGCCGTATTCGCTGGAGGCGGCCAAGGCCAAGCTCTTCGCCACCGACATGGCGATGAAGGTGACCACGGACGCGGTGCAGGTGCTCGGCGGCGCCGGCTACGTCTCCGACCATCCCGTGGAGCGCTGGATGCGCGAGGCCAAGCTGCTGCAGATCGTCGAGGGCACCAACCAGATCCAACGCATGGTCATTTCGCAGGGCCTGGACTAGCGGCTCCGGCGCAGGGCAGGCCGGGCCGATGCCGGCAGGCGGCAGGCGTCGTACGAGGCGACCGATACGAGTCAACCGAAGGGAAGGTCGGGAAACACGGTGACCACGGTGACCACAGGCAGCACCCGCGGTACGGGCGGTACGAGCGGCACTGGCGGTACGGGCGGCAGGAACGGCACGGGCCGTACGGCGCAGGAGCGGACCATCAGGCTGGAGTCCGCGCGCGCCGGTACCGGCCCGGCCACCTGGGGGCAGCGGGCGATCTGGGGTGTCGTCACCCGGCTCGGCGACGACGCCCCCCGGTACAACCTGCGGCTCGACCTGCCGCTCACCCCGCCCCGCCCCGCCGCCCGCGTACTCGCGGACCTCACGGAGCTGCTCCGGATGCACGACAGCCTGCGCACCAGGCTCCTGCCGGACGGGGTGGACGGTCTGGACCAGGTCGTGGACGGCTCCGGCGAGCTTCCGGTCGAGGTCAGGGAGTGCGCGCAGGCGGATGCCCCCGCGGCCGGTGAGGCCCTGATGGAGGAGCTGGCGGGGCGCGCCTTCGACCACGCGCGGGAGTGGCCCTTCCGGGTCGGTCTCGTGGAGTGCGAGGGCCTGGTCCACCGGCTGGTCCTCGCGGCCTCGCACACCGCGATGGACCTCTGGGGCGAGGGCCGGATGCTCCGTGACCTGGCGCTGATCGAGGAGGGGGAGTCCGCCGAGGCCCTGCTCCTGGCCCGCCCCGCGCTCCAGCCCCTGGAGGCGGCGGAGATCCAGGCCTCGCCGCTCGGCCGGCGCCGGGACGAGGGTGCCCGGCGCTACTGGTGCGAGCGGCTCACCGCCGGCCCGAAGCGGATCTTCCTGAACCCGGCGGATCCGGATCGGGCGGCGACCGATCCGGGCCGCATGTTCCCCAACGCGCTGCTGCGGTCGCCCGCCCTCGCGGTCGCCGTCGAGCGGGTGGCCGGGAAGCTGGGGGTGAGCGACGCCGCGGTGCTGCTCGGCGCGGCCTCCCACCAGCTCGCCCGTATGTCGGGGAGCAGCGACGTGCTGTTCCAGGTGGTGGTGAGCAACCGCTTCCAGCCGGCCGCCGCCGAGTCCGTCAGCACGATGGCGCAGGAGGCGGTCTTCCTCCTCACGGACGCGGACAAGGACTTCGAGGACGCGGTACGGCGGACCCGGTCCGTCTCGTTCAGCGCGTTCCGTCACGCCGGGTACGACAAGTGGGCGCTGGACCGGGAGGTGGCGCGGCTGGTCGAGCGGGGCGAGGCGGCCGACCACTCCTGCTGGTGGAACGACACCCGGGACCCGGCCGACGGGCCGTTCGACACCGTCGAGCGGCCGGACGCCCCGCTGGGCGAGCTGGCCGGCCGGACCGAGTTCAGCTGGCCCACGGAGTTCCTGCCGCGGGTGAACGTGTCGGTGGCGGTGGACGTGCTGACGGCCCCCGGCGCCCTGGAGCTCTGCATGACGGCCGACCCGGCGGTGCTCTCCCGTGAGGGGATGGAGCGCTTCCTGCGCGGGGTCGAGGAATCGGTGATCGCCGAGGCGACCGCTCTGGGGGACGAATGAGCAAGCGTTACGCGGGAATCGCCTGGACCGGCGCGGGCTACGAGGTCGAGGTCCTCGACACGGCCGGGCGCAGGGTGACGGAGCCGAGCAGCTGGGGCGCCGACCAGGTGGCCGCACTCGTCGAGCGGCTCCGGGAGCTGGGCGAGGAGCAGCCGCTGGCCGCGGTGTTCGAGAGCACCAACGGGCTGCTCGACGGACCGATGACGGCGGCCGGCCTGGAGGTCTACCGCGCCGATCCGTGGCTGCTGCCGCCCCGGCCGGGGTTCGGCTCCGTCCCGGCCGCGCGGCTGGCGGAGCAGGCGCGGAGCGAGCCGGACGCGCTGGCCAGGGTGACGGCCGAAGGGGGAAGCCTGTCCGGCCGTGCCGACGAGTACTTCGAGGGCGTACGGCGCAGCGAGCCGATCCAGGCCGGGCTGACGGCCGCGGGGCGCTGCATCGAGCACGGCAGCCGGGACACGCCGAGGGTGGCGCTCACCTTCGACGACGGCCCGGATCCGGTGCACACCCGCCGGATCCTGGAGATCCTGGACCGCTACGGCGTCCGGGCCACGTTCTTCTGCGTCGGCCACCATGTCGCGGCGCTGCCCGACGAGGTGCGCCGCATCGCCGCGGCCGGGCACGAGATCGGCAACCACTCCTGGTCGCACCCTTTCCTGCCCGACCTGACACCGGTTCAGCTGCACGAGCAGATCGACCGGACGACGGAGGCGGTGGCGCGGCTGACCGGCGAGGCCCCGACGCTCTTCCGGCCGCCGTACGGCGCGCTGACCCCCGAGGTGCTGGCCGCCCTGGCGGACCATCCCACCACCATGACGATGTGGGACGTCGACTCCCGCGACTGGTCGCGGCCGGGGCCCGAGCAGATCGCCGAGACCGTCCTCGGTGCCGCGGGGCCGGGCTCGGTGGTGCTCATGCACGAGGGCGCCGGCGACCGGGGCCAGACCGTTCGGGCGCTGCCCTCGATCATCGAGGGCCTGCTCGGACGCGGCCTGGAGCCGGTCACCGTGGGGGAGTTGCGCCCTGCCTCCGTCCCGGCCGAGTCCGGCCGCTGACCACATCGCCCCCCGCCCGTCCGTTCGCCGCACGCCTGGGCGCCCCGCCCGCCCCGAACCGTACGACCGCAAGCCCACCCTCACCGCTGGAGTAGTGAAGAAGACATGAACGATCACTCGGCAGACCCCTCTGCGGCGGTCACGGCCGCACCGGTCGAGGACCGGCCCGCCGAGGCGCCGTCGGCGGCGGCCGGGGAACCGGCGATCTGGACCCGTAACTTCCAGTACTACTTCACCGCCCGGAGCGCGGGCCTGCTCGGCTGGGCCATGCTGCCGGTCGCGGTCTCGGCCGGACTGCTCAGCGCCGGGTACGGCCTGAGCACCGCCGGGTACGCGATGGCCTTCCTGGTGGGCCCGTTCGCGGGGCTCGTGCTGTTCGGCGGGGTGCTCGCCGACCGGTTCACCGCCCGCCGGATGATGATCATGGCCGACCTGGCCAACCTCACCGCCCATGTGCTGCTCGCCTTCCTCTTCATCCGGGGCATCGACCAGCTCTGGCACCTGTACGGGGTGCTGATGGTGGTCGGTACCGCCAACGCGATGTTCCAGCCGGGTGCCTCCTCGACCGTCCCGCTGGTGGCCCGGGACGTACAGGGCGCCAACGGGGCGCTGCGCATATCCGAGGCGTTCACGGCGCTGGGCGGCCCGGCGCTGGCCGGTGTGCTCGTCGGTGTCGGCGCCACCGGCTGGGTGATGGTGATCTCCGCCGTCGCCTACGGCATCAGCGCGGTCTGCCTGTTCGCGCTCCGGCTCGGGGCGGTGCCCGCCCCGCCGGCCGGCGAGAGCCTGGTGCGCAACCTGGTGGTCGGCTGGTACGAGTTCCGCTCCCGGAGCTGGCTCTGGGGCGTGATCGTGATCTGGATGTTCTTCGCGATGCTCTCCTGGGGGCCACAGCTGACGCTCGCCGCCGGTGTGATCGTGCCCACGCACGGTGCCACCGCGTTCGGCCTGCTCAACTGCGCGTTCGGCGCGGGCACGGTGGCCGGCGGGGTGCTGGCGATGCGCTACAAGCCCGCACGGCCGCTGGCCGCGGGCGCGGTGGCGCTGCTGGCCTTCCCGCTCTACCCGCTCGGCATCGTCCTCGACTGGCCGGTCTGGCTGCTTGCCGTCGCCCAGGTCGTGGTCGGCGTCGGCATCACCTTCTGGGGTGTCATGTGGGCCACCAGCGTGCAGACCCAGGTGCCGGGCGAGGTCCTCAACCGCGTC
This sequence comes from Streptomyces sp. NPDC013457, assembly GCF_043089925.1. NCBI lineage: Bacteria > Bacillati > Actinomycetota > Actinomycetes > Kitasatosporales > Streptomycetaceae > Streptomyces > Streptomyces sp. NPDC013457. Next base: position 29,970 of record NZ_JBICBL010000008.1, on the reverse strand, counting down.
CACGCCTACGAGGTCGCGGGCTCCGTCGGCATGTTCCCCATCGGCAGCGCGCTGGCCGGTCCCGCGGTCGGTGCGGTCGGCACGGACAAGGTGCTCCTGGTGGGCGTCCTGGTCGCGCTCCTCACCGCCGTCGCCCTGCTGTCGGCCCGGCCCATCCGGACCCTGGGCCGGGTCCCGGACCGCGTCTGACCGGCCCTTCCACCCCGTCTGACCGGGCCTCCTAGGAGGCGGCCGCCCGGCGGACGGTGACGGCGGAGAAGACCAGGCCGCCGTGGACGTACCAGCGCCCGGCCATCCGGGTGAGCGGATGCCCCGCCTCCGCCGGTCCCGGCCGGCGGAGCGCGGCGGTGAAGACGTCGGACGCGGGATCGAAGTCCAGTTCCGTCTCCTGGAAGCCGAGCGTGCCGCCGGCCAGCGGATACCAGGCCTTGTAGACGGCCTCCTTGGCGCTGAAGAGCAGGGTGTCCCAGTGCACTTCGGGGTACGCGGCCGTGAGTTCCGCCAACCGGGGCACCTCGGCGGGGTGGGCGATCTTGGCGAGCACGCCCCGGGGGAGCGGGGCGTGCCGCTCGGCGTCGATGCCGAGCGAGGCGTGCCGGTCGTCGAGGCTCAGCGCGGCGGCCCGGTACCCGAGGCAGTGGGTCATGCTCCCCACCACCCCCGAGGGCCACAGCGGCTCGTGCCGGGCACCGGACAGGACGGCGACGGCCGGCAGCCCCAGATCCGCCATCGCGCGCCGGGCCAGGTGCCGCACGGTGGTGTACTCGCGACGGCGTTCGTCGACGGCGTTGCGGACCGCCGCCTCCTCCCCCGGGAACAGCCGGGCATCCGGGAGATCGCCGAAGGCCTCGGCGACGGCGACCCCCTCCGGCATGAGCGCAGCGATCATGCACCCAGCCTAGGGGCCGTCCCGGGGATCAGGCCGCCTCCGCGGGGGTTCAGTCCTCCAGGGCCGGCACGCCCAGGGCCGCCATGCGGTCCGGGTCCGCGATGATCTGGATCTGCACGATGCGCTCGTCCACGACCGTGAAGGCCATGAGCCCGAACAGCCGGCCGTCCGTGTACGAGACGATGCCCGGCGCGCCGTTGACCAGCACCTTGCGGTAGTCGCGGCGGAAGCGGGCGTACGTGAGCGCCTGGCTGACGACCGCCTCGGCGCCACGGACCAGGCCGGAGACCGCCGCGAGCGCCCTGCCGCCGTCCACCCGCAGGACCACGTCCGGGTCGAGGACCGCGAGCAGCCCCTCGAAGTCACCGCCGTGCGAGGCCGCCATGAAGGCGTCGACGACCTGCCGCTGCCGGGCGATGTCGGGCGCCGGGGCCGGGGCGGCGCCCTGGACGCGGCGGCGGGCGCGGCTCGCGAGCTGGCGGGTCGCGGCCGGGGTGCGGTCCACGATCGGGGCGATCTCGTCGAACGAGACGGCGAACATGTCGTGCAGGACGAAGGCGAGCCGTTCGGCCGGACCCAGCGTCTCCAGGACCACGAGCAGCGCCAGCCCCACCGAGTCGGCGAGCAGCGCCTCCTCCTCGGGGTCGCGGGTGGTGCCCTCCGCGCCCCGGACCAGCGGATCGGGGACGAAGTACTCCAGCGGGTCCTCCCGGCGGGAGGCGCGCGAGCGCAGCATGTCGAGGCAGACCCGTCCGACGACCGTCGTCAGCCAGCCGCTCAGGTTCCGCACGTCGTCGACGTCGGAGCGGCTGAGCTTGATCCATGCTTCCTGGACGGCGTCCTCGGCCTCGCTCAGCGACCCCAGCATCCGGTACGCGACCGCCTTCAGGTGCGTGCGGTCGGCCTGGAAGCGCTCGGCCAGGAGGTCCTTCTCGTCCATCGGTGTCTCCCTCGTTGATGACCGTCATCGGGATGACGGACGGCACCGGCGAAACGTGACGGGTCCGAGCCCTCGAACCGTCCGTTGCGTGAGATCCCCTGTCGTCCCTTGCCGAACGCCCGGAAATCCCCGGCCGATCGGCCTCAGTGCCGGGGATCGCCACTTCAGTGTCGTGATCTTCGACCGTAGATTTTCACGCATGACGACAACCGCGCAGGTCAACGCCGTACTTCGTACCCCGCCCGCCTCCGCCGCGGCCGCGGCCGCGTACTTCTCCGCCGGCCTCGCCTTCCACGCCGACGTCTCCGACGTCGCGGGCGCCCTCGCCGCCGACGGCGACCCGGGCTTCGTGGTCCTCGACTCCCGCTCCACCGCCTCCTGGGACCAGGGCCACGTCCCCGGCGCGGTCCACCTGCCGACCGCGCTCATCCCCGAGCAGGCCGAGCAGCTGCTCGACCGGTCGGTGCCGGTGGTCACGTACTGCTGGGGTCCCGGCTGCAACGGCGCCACGCGCGCCGCGCTCGCCCTGGCGCAGCTGGGCTACCAGGTGAAGGAGATGCTCGGCGGCTTCGAGTACTGGGTTCGCGAGGGCTTCCCCTACGAGACGTGGGAGGGCCCCGGCAGGAAGGACGCGGACCCGCTGACGGCCCCGGTCGACGCAGAGGACTGCGGCTGCTGAGAGCGCCGCAGGGGAGGCCGCCGGAAACCGATTAGGGGATCGGCGCCCCATGCCGTAAGGTCATATTCACCGACGCGGGGTGGAGCAGCTCGGTAGCTCGCTGGGCTCATAACCCAGAGGTCGCAGGTTCAAATCCTGTCCCCGCTACTCAGTAGCAACGAAGGCCCGGATCCAGTCACTGGATCCGGGCCTTCGTCGTGTCCCGGGCGGTGCGCGAGCCGGGCTTGACCTTTACGCGACGTCAAGATTTAGCGTCTTCCCCATGGAGTGGTCGATCCAGGAGATCGCCAGGAAGGCCGGCACCACCAGCCGCACTCTCCGGCACTACGGAGAGCGCGGACTGCTGGAACCGAGCCGGATCGGCGCCAACGGTTACCGGTACTACGACCAGGCGGCGCTCGTGCGGCTGCAGCGCATCCTGCTGCTGCGCGAGCTCGGGCTCTCGCTGCCCGCGATCGCCGAGGTCCTGGAGGGTCAGCGGGACACGCCCGCCGCCCTGCGCACCCACCTGCTGCTGCTCGAACAGGAGCGGGAACGGATCGGGCGGCAGATCGAGGCGGTGCGGACCACTCTCCGGAAGACGGAGAAAGGAGAGGAACTCATGGCGGAAGAAGTGTTCGACGGATTCGATCACACGCAGTACGAGGCGGAGGTCACCGAGCGCTGGGGTCGCGACGCGTACGAGAAGGGCGACCGCTGGTGGCGCTCCCTCGGCGCCGAGGAGAAGCAGGCGTTCATGGACGAGCAGGCCGGCATCGCCCGTGACTTCGGGAAGGCGGCCCGGGACGGCCTCGCCGCCGACAGCGACGAGGTCCAGGCGATCGCGCGGCGCCACGTCGCGTGGCTGTCGACGACCACGACGCCGACGAAGGAGTACGTGATCGGCCTCGGCCAGATGTACGTCGACGATCCGCGCTTCGGCCGGAACTACGACAAGCACGGCGAGGGCACCGTCCTCCTCGTCCGCGACGCGATGACGGTCTACGCGGAGCGCAACCTCTAGGAGCGCACGCGCCCGAGGGGCCCGACCGCCCGAAGTAAACGGTGTCCGAAAGCGGGCACGCCTCTTTGCGGCCGCGCGCTGCCGCAACGTAACGTCACGCGCACCATGCGTGAGGACGTGACAGCGATCGACGTACGACGGCGGGCGCCCGCCGTCCTCGTCCTGTTCGCTCTTCTCGCCCTGCTCATGAGCGTCTGCCACGGCTCGCACGGACATCACCTGCTCACCGCCCCCGCCGCCATGGCCGCCCTCGCCGACCCCGACCCCGCCCTCGCCGACGAACTGCCGCACGGCTGCGGACGGTCCGGCGAGACGTGGTCCTTCGATGTCCATCTGCCCGCCCAGACGGTGCCGCAGCCCGCGGCGCCCGACGCCGGCGGAGCCGTACTCCTCGCAGCCGACGAGGCCTTCCCCGCCGATCCGCACGCGCACCGCGCCCGCGACCGGGCGGGGCCCGGCCCCGAACCGGGCCGGCTGCTGACCGCCCTCGGAGTGAACCGGAACTGAGCCGGTCGTACGACACGACCAGGCTCCCTTTCGGCGTACCCACTTCGAGGACGTACTTCTGATGACCGATCTGCTGCCCGGCACCCCGCTGTCCGGCACACCCCTGCCCGGCACACCCCTGCCCGGCGCCTCCCTCTCCGTCGCCGCCCAGACCGTCGGCAACACACCCGTGCTGTGGATGGACGACGGCTACTGGGCCAAGCTCGAAGGCTTCAACTTCGGCGGCATCAAGGACCGCGCCGCTCTCCATATGCTCGGACAGGCCCGCCGCCGCGGAGAGCTGCGGCCCGGCGCGCCCGTCGTCGAGTCGACCTCCGGCACCCTCGGCCTCGGCCTCGCGCTCGCCGGGGTGCTCCACGGCCACCCCGTCCACGTCGTCACCGACCCCGGTCTCGAACCGATCGTCGAGCGGATGCTCGTCGCCCACGGCGCCACGGTCCACGTCGTGCCGGAGCCGAGCCCGCGCGGCGGGTGGCAGCAGGCCCGGATGGACCGGGTGACGGAGCTGCTGGCCGGCCTCGACGGGGCCTGGTGGCCCGATCAGTACGGCAACCCCGACAACCCCGAGGCGTACGGCGGGCTCGCGGCCGAACTCTCCGCGCAGCTCGACCGGATCGACGTCCTGGTCTGCGCGGTCGGGACCGGCGGGCACTCCGCCGGGATCTCCCGCGCCCTGCGGGCCACGTCCAGCCCCGCCCTGGAACTGGTCGGCGTCGACAGCGTCCACTCCACCGTCTTCGGCCTCCCGGCCGGCGAGCGGCTGATGCGCGGGCTCGGCTCCTCCATCCACCCCGGCAACGTCGACCACGCCGCTTTCGACGAGATCCACTGGGTCGGCCCGGCGGACGCGGTCCGCACCGCCCGGCGCCTGGCCTCGCGTCAGTTCGCCACGGGCGGCTGGAGCGTGGGCGCGGTCGCGCTCGTCGCCGGGTGGCTGGCCCGCACCCGGCCGCGCGGCACGAGGATCGCGGCCGTCTTCCCGGACGGGCCGCAGCGGTACTTCGACACGGTCTTCAGCGACGAGTACTGCGCGGCCCACGGGCTGCTCGACGCGCCGCCGCGCGAGGAGCCGGCGGTGTACGAGGCCGGTGCCCGGGTCGACGTCTGGACGCGCCGGGTCCTGGAGCGGGTCCGATGAGCGCCCAGGTCGCGGCCCCCGCCAAGGGCGGGATCTGGCGGCGGAGCCGTACCTTCGAACCGGCGGTACGGCTGCTCTTCCTCAACCAGCTGACCATCAACCTCGGCTTCTACATGCTGATGCCGTACCTCGCCGCCCATCTCGCGGACGGGCTGGGGATGGCGGCCTGGGCCGTGGGACTCGTCCTCGGTGTCCGGAACCTCTCCCAGCAGGGCATGTTCCTGGCCGGCGGGGCGCTCGCCGACCGCCTCGGGTTCAAGCCGCTGATCGTCGCGGGCTGCGCGCTGCGGACGGCGGGGTTCGGGGCGCTCGCGTTCGCCCAGTCGCTGCCGGTGCTGATCGTCGCCTCGGTGGCGACGGGCCTGGCGGGGGCGCTGTTCAACCCGGCCGTGCGGGCGTACCTCGCGGCGGAGGCGGGGGAGCGGCGCGTGGAGGCGTTCGCCCTCTTCAACACGTACTACCAGGCGGGCATCCTGCTCGGGCCGCTCGTGGGGGTGGCGCTGACGGGGGTGTCGTTCCGGCTGACGTGCGTGGTGGCGGCGGTGCTGTTCGCCGTGCTGACACTGGTGCAGCTGCGGCACCTGCCCGTCCGCGGGAAGGCGGCGGCGGAGACGGGAACCGCCGAGGGGGAGGCGGCGGCCGAGGAGCGGGGTCAGTTCCGCACGGTGCTGACCAACCGCACCTTCTGGCTCTTCTCACTGGCGATGACCGGCTCGTACGTCCTGTCCTTCCAGGTCTATCTGGCGCTGCCGCTCGCGGCGGACGGCACGGCGGCGACGACCGCGCTCTTCGTCGTCTCCGCGCTCGTGGCGCTCGCCGGTCAGCTGCGGATCACGGCCTGGTGCGGGCGGCGGCTGAGCCGTGAGCGGTGTCTGGTCCTCGGCCTGGTGCTGATGGGGGCCGCGTTCCTGCTGCCGCCCTTCGTGCCCGGGCTCGGGGGCCTGCTGCTGTGCGCGGCGGTGCTCGCGGCGGCGAACGCGGTGCTGTACCCGTACGAGATGGACACGGTCGTCGCGCTCTCGGGCGGACGGTGGGTGGCCACGCACTACGGGCTCTACAACACCGTCTGCGGGGTCGGGATCACGCTCGGGAACCTGGGGACGGGCGCACTGCTCGACGTGACCGGGTGGTCGCTGACGCCCTGGCTGGTGCTGTGCGGGGTCGGGCTGGCGTGCGCGGGCGCGGTGGGGGCGCTCGGACGGGGCGGGCGGCTGGGCGCGGGCGCGGGGGTGGGGAGTTGAGGTAACCCACTTGGGCGAGCGGAGCTCGCCGCACGGCGCGGCGCCCGGCACCCTGGGGAGGGCGCGGTACCGTCCGTCGCCGTGTACGGACCGGGCAGGAGACCACAGGTGGGGCAGGGGCAGGGGAACGGGACCGACGGAAAAGGGACCGGCCGCGGGCAGGGAACCGGGAACGGAACCGCGCACGGGAAAGGGACCGGACACGGGACGGGAGGCGGGAACGGGACGGGAGGCGGGAACGGACACGGGAACGGGAACGCGAGCGGGAACGGGAACGGGCGGCCTGGGCTGCGGGCCGAGCGGACCCGCCGGTTCCTCCGCGCACTGCCCCCGCTGCTGATCCTCGGCGGTGTCGTCTTCGACCTCTCCACCCCGCCCGCCTATACGGCCGCGCCGATGTTCTCGGCCGCGCCGCTGCTCGCCGCCCCGTTCTTCTCCATGCTCACGACGCTGCTCACGGGCATCACCGCGGTCATCGCCAGCATCGGGCTGCACATCTACAACGGCACCGCCGGCGAGGTCCCCTCCCTCACGGAGACGCTGACCGTCGTCACCGTCTCCGCCCTCGCCCTGCTGGTGAACCGGGTCGTGCTGCGCAGCGGTGAGCGGCTGGCCTCGGCGCGCGTGATCGCGGAGACCGCGCAGAAGGCCGTCCTGCCGACGCCCGCCGACCGGATCGGCGGGCTCCAGGTCGCCGCCCGGTACGAGGCGGCGCAGGCGGACGCGTTCATCGGCGGCGACCTCTTCGCCGTCCAGGACACGCCGTACGGGGTACGGCTCGTGGTCGGTGACGTCCGGGGCAAGGGGCTCGACGCCGTCGAGGCGGTCGCCGTCGTGATCGGGGCCTTCCGGGAGGCGGCCGAGCAGGAGGCCACCCTGGAAGGGGTCGCCCAGCGGCTGGAGCGGGCGCTGGCCCGGGAGGGCACGCGCCGGTCCAGCCTCGACGCCTTCGAGGGGTTCACCACCGCCGTCCTCGCCGAGATCCCGCGTGGCGACGGGCGCGTACGGATGGTGAACCGCGGCCACCCCGAGCCGCTGCTGCTGTACGCGGACGGCGGCCTGGCCCACCTCGAACCGACGGAGCCCGCGCTGCCGCTCGGCATGGGCGAACTGGCCGCCTGGCCGGACCGGGCCGACGAGGCCCCCTATCCGCCGGGTGCCACGCTGCTCCTCTACACCGACGGGCTCTCCGAGGCGCGCGACGCCTCGGGGGCCTTCTATGATCCGGCCGAGCGGCTGGCCGGGCGGATCTTCCCGGGGCCGGACGAGCTGCTCGACGCGCTGGTCGACGACGTCCGCCGGTACACGGGCGGCGGCTCCACGGACGACATGGCGCTGCTCGCGGTGAGCCGTCCCGCGGCGGGACAGCCGGAGCGGCGCAGGACGATGCCCGTGGTGCCGTGACCATCCGTAGTGGCGAGGTACCACTGCGATAACAATTGACGAACCGTCAGTTCACGGGGTCCGGCAATGGTCCGTACTGAAGCGGGATCAAATCGGTCTGTACCAGCTTAATCTCGCTAATGATCAACGGGAACAGCTTGGAATCCGGCCCTCGTGTCTATTAACGTTCGATAACGCAGCGCGGTCGTCCCAGCCGTCGCCAGAGACGGCACCGTGCGCACGCGCCGAATCCTGAAAGGGAACCGGGGAACCACTACTTGGGGTGAATCGGGCACCGTCGCACCCGTGCGACACCGTCCGTAGGAGACCTTCCTGCTCCGAACCCGTCAGCTAACCCGGTAGGCGAGAAGGAAGGAAAGGAGTACGCCTCCGTGGCGTCCAACACCCCTGCTCCCGAGGGTCTTTCTGACGGGTTCAACGCGTTCGGCGCCCCGGGCGCCGCCGGGACGGACGACGACACGACCACGTGGGGGGAGTGGAACCCCACCGAGGACTCCCTTCGCCAGCAGGCCCGTTCGGGCGGCCGTCACCGTGTCGTGAAGCAGCGCTCCGGCTTCGCCCGCTCCTCCACCGTCCTCGGCGTCGGTGTCATCGCGGCCGTCGGCGCGGGTGGCATGGCGACCGCCAAGGACAGGCCGCCGGTCTCGATATCCCTCCCCGACCTCAACCTGCCGGACGCCTCCGAGCTGCCCGGTGTCGGCGAGCTCATCTCGGGCGAGGACGGCACGGACTCCGGGACGAACAACCCGCAGCCGCTCACGGCCACCCTCGCCCTCCCGGCCGACAGCGCCGAGAAGGCCGCCGGCTCGCCCGCCGCCTCGACGGCGGACGCCGGTGAGGCGCTGCGCGCCCGCATCATGCAGCAGGCCGAGCAGCAGCAGGCCTCCGCCGACGCCGACAAGAAGGCCGCGGCGGAGAAGGCGGCGGCCGAGAAGGCGGCGGCCGAGGCGGCGGCGAAGGCCGACGCGGCGGAGAAGGCCGCGGCGGAGGAGAAGCGGAAGGCCGAGGCGGCCGCCGCCGCGAAGGCCGAGGCGGAGCGGCTGGCCAAGCTCGCCGCGAGCTACGCGCTGCCCACGTCGTCGTACACCCTCACCTCCACGTACGGCCAGTCCGGCTCCATGTGGTCCTCCGGCTACCACACCGGTCTCGACTTCGCGGCGCCCACCGGTACCCCGGTCAAGGCGGTGCACGGCGGCACGATCAAGTCGGCGGGCTGGTCCGGCTCGTACGGCTACCGGATCGTCCTGGAGCTGGAGGACGGTACGGAGGTCTGGTACGCGCACCTGTCCTCGATGACGGTCAGCGCCGGCCAGACCGTGGGCACCGGCGACACCATCGGCCGCGTCGGCGCGACCGGCAACGTGACCGGCCCGCACCTGCACCTGGAGGTCCACACCCCGGGCGGCGCGGGCGTCGACCCGGCGGCCTGGCTGGCGGGCAAGGGCATCTCCGTCTGACCCCGGACGTCCCCACGGCTCCGGCGGTCCTGGCGACGTCCCCCCGACGCCAGGGCTGCCGGGACCCCCGGGCCCCCCGGGCCCCTGGCCCCCCGGCCCCCCGGGCCCCTGGCCCCCCGGGCCCCTGGCCCCCCGGGCCCCTGGCCCCCCGGCCCCGGGCCCCCTGGACCCCGGCCCCTGGCACCTCCGGGCCCCTGGACCTCCGGCCCCTCCGGGCCCCTGGACCCCCGGCCCGTCGCCGCAGGGTCCGTCCCCGTGTGCTCGTCGCCGGATCCTTCTGAGAGGTCGGCGCCGCTTCCGTCCGGTACTCGGCGCCGCCCGCCCTAGCTCCGGTACGGGTTGTAGCCGCTGTAGTCGAGGTACTGCGGCGGGGCCCACACCCGGCCCGTCGCCCGCGCCGCGTAGGTCAGGGCGGGGGAGGCGACCGCCTTGCGCTGCCAGAGGTGGTGGAGCAGCTCCTGCTCGCGCGCGCTGAACTCCGGCCCCGCCGCGCCGCGCTGGGCGCGATGGCGCAGGAAGGCGAGGGTCGTCGCGAACGCCTCGTACTCCCCGACGACCGCCGCGGCCGGCTTGCCGTACGTACGGCGGGCGAAGTCGCGGGCCACGGAGCGGGCCCGCATCGAGGAGAGCGCGAGCGGTTCGGCGGGCGAGAGCCACCCGGCCGCCGCGTACGCCGGGAGCTGCCCGGATATCGTGCGCAGCTCGCGCTGCCTGCTCCATATCGCCAGCCAGGTGAGCAGGGCGAGCGTGGGCACCATGAACATGCCGTAGACCAGGATGAAGCCCAGCGGCCCGAGGATCGTCGCGGAGCCGTTCCACAGGGCGTGCATGCCCATGGCGAGGACAAGGCCCGCGAGCGGCAGCAGGATCCGGCGCAGCCGCAGGAACCTGCGCCGGGAGGTGGCGAGGGCGGCGAAGGCGAAGCCGAGGCCGGTGAAGACGGTGAAGAGCGGATGCGCGAACGGCGACATCACGACCCGTACGAAGAACGTGCCCGCGGTCGTGGCGCCGAGGCCGCCGGAGCCGATGTCCTGGTCCTCGCCGAAGGCGTTGCCGAGATAGAGGATGTTCTCGGTGAAGGCGAAGCCGGTGGCGGTGAAGCCGGCGACCACCACGCCGTCGACGAGGCCGGTGAAGTGCCGTCTGCGGAAGAGGAAGATCAGCAGGATCGCCGCCGCCTTGGCGCTCTCCTCGACGACCGGCGCGACGACCGTGGCGCCGAGGGACTCGGCGGAGGCGGGGTCGGCGGTGGCGGTCGCGATCCAGCGGACCGCGAAGGAGTTGGCGAGGATCGCGACGAGCGTCGCGGCGAAGGCTCCCCAGACGAAGGCGAAGATCAGGTTGCGCCATGGGCCCGGTTCGACCCGGTCCAGCCAGCGGAACGCGGCCAGCAGCAGCGGAACGGGCAGGACGGCCAGCGCGAGCCCGACGAGGAAGCCCTCCGTCCCGGTCTGCTCCCGCACGATGGCCAGGATCACCAGCGCGCAGAGCGCGAGCACGGTGATCACGGCGACCGCCCGGACCACCCTGCTGCGCCAGAAGGCGCGACGGGGCCTGTAGCGCCACTGGGCGCGGTCCGGGACGGCCGGGAAGTCCGGCTCTTCGGTGTCCCGAGTGGGGACGGGGACGCGGTTCGACACGTCAGCGACCCTAACCAGCGGGACCGACACTCGCGACGGGGTTCTCCGTCTTCGGCCGCTTCCTGTGGAAAAGCGCCGCTCCTTCCCGTGGAGGAGCGGCACTCCTGCCTGTGGAAAGAGGCCCTACGTCCTGCGGAACAGCAGGTCGTGCACGACGTGGCCCTTGTCCAGGCCCTGCCCCTCGAAGCGGGTGAGGGGGCGGAAGGCCGGGCGGGGCGCGTAGCCGCCGTCCGGCTGGGTGTTCTCGAAGTCGGGGTGGGCGGAGAGCACCTCGAGCATCTGCTCGGCGTACTCCTCCCAGTCCGTCGCGCAGTGCAGGACGGCGCCGGGCTTCATCCGCGTCGCGAGCAGCGTGAGGAACTCGGGCTGGATCAGCCGCCGCTTGTGGTGGCGCTTCTTGGGCCAGGGGTCCGGGAAGTAGACGCGGCAGCCGTCGAGCGCGTCGGCGCCGAGCATCTCGCGGAGCAGGATGATCGCGTCGCCGTTGGCGACCCGGACGTTCTCCATGCCGCCCCGGTCGGCGAGACCGAGGAGGTTGCCCTGGCCGGGGGTGTGGACGTCCACGGCGAGGATGCCGGTGCCGGGGTCGGCGGCGGCCATCTTCGCCGTCGCCTCGCCCATGCCGAAGCCGATCTCCAGGACGACGGGCAGGCCCCCGAACATGTCGTCCAGGTCCAGGGTCCGCTTGCCGTCGATGTCGAGACCCCAGTCGGGCCAGCGCTTCAGCAGCGCCTCGGCCTGACCGGCGGTGACGCGGCTGCGGCGGGGCTGGAAGCTGCGGATCCGCCGCTCGTGGTGGGACCCGGCGGGATCGGGCAGCGGCCCTTCCCCGGCGGCGAACCTCTGACTGCCCCGCTGGAAGACGACGGGCTCGGTACGGGTGGCGGTTTCACGGGTCTCAGACACAATGCGCCCAATTCTACGGGGCGCGGTCCGGAAGGCCGTCCGGCTACAGCAGTGCCAGGGCCCGGCGGGCCACCTCGCGGCCGATCGGCAGGGACGCCGTCGCCGCGGGCGACGGCGCGTTCAGGACGTGGACCGTCCGCGGCGCCTCGCGGATCAGGAAGTCGTCCACCAGCGTCCCGTCCCGCAGCACCGCCTGCGCCCGCACGCCCGCCGGAGCACGGCGCAGATCCGTTTCCTCCACCGAGGGGAGAAGCCGGCGCACCGCCTCCGTGAAGGCCCGCTTCGACAGCGACCGGCGCAGCTCACCCGCTCCGTACCGCCAGTGGTCCCGCGCGATCTGCCACGACCCGGGCCACGCCAGCGTCCCCGCCAGGTCACCGGGGCGTACGACCGACCAGTCGTATCCCTCCCTGGCGAGCGCCGGCACCGCGTTCGGCCCCACGTGCACACCGCCGTCGACACCGCGGGTGAGATGCACCCCGAGGAAGGGGAAGGCCGGGTCGGGGACCGGATAGACCAGGCCCCGGATCAGGGAGGGGTCCGCCAGCTCGTAGTACTCGCCCCGGAAGGGCACGATCCGCATGCCCGGCTCGTCGCCGGCGAGCAGCGCCACCCGGTCGCAGTGCAGCCCCGCGCAGTTCACCATCACCCGGCCGCGCACGACCGTCCCGGCCGCCGTGCGGACGGCGACGCCCCAGGGCCGCCGGTCGACGGCGGTGACCTCGGAGCCGTACAGGATCCGGGCGCCGGAGGCCTCGGCGAGCTGGGCCGCCACCGCCCCGTAGTCACAGATGCCGGTCGTGCCGACATGGATCGCGGCGAGGCCCCGCACGCTCGGTTCGTACGCGGTGATCTGTGCCGGGCCCAGCTCCCGCACCGGGATGCCGTTCTCCCGGCCGCGCTGCACGAGCGCGTGGAGGCGGGGCAGCTCGTCCCGCCCGGTGGCGACGATCAGCTTTCCGGTGACCTCGTGGGGCAGGCCGTACTCCGCGCAGAACTTGACCATCTCGGCCGCGCCCGCGACGGCGAACCGCGCCTTCAAAGAGCCCGGCCGGTAGTAGATCCCGCTGTGGATCACTCCGCTGTTCCGCCCGGTCTGGTGGCGGGCCGGGCCGTGCTCCTTCTCCAGGACCGTGACGCGGGTGCCCGGCGCGGCGCGGGTCAGGGCGTACGCCGTCGACAGACCGACGATCCCGCCGCCGATCACGAGCACGTCGCAGTCGACGTCGTGCGTGGACACCTGCACCACCTCCCACCCCGATAGTGCACTGGCCCACTGACAAAGCCGCTAAACCCCGTGGGACACGCCTCACGCCGGGGCCATCAGGAGGGGCCGGGCCCGCTCCCGCAGTTCCATGACCCTCGGCTCGTCCCCGTACGGCTCGAGGCGGTGCAGTAGATCCCGTACGTACTCGGTGGTGCGGGCGGACGAGATGCGGCCCGCCACCTCCACCGCGCGCGTGCCCGCCGCGCAGGCCGCGTCCAGATTGCCCGACTCCAGCTCCGCGACGGCCGAGACCACGAGCCGCAGCCCGTGCGAGCGGACGAACTCCTCCGTCGGCCGGGACAGCGCCTGCTCCGTGAAGCGGCGGACCTCACGCGGCGCCTTCAGGTCCCGGTAGCACTCGGCGGCGTCCGCGCAGAACCGGTCGTACGAGTAGAAGCCCAGCCACGACGGATCGGCGTCGCCCTCCCGTGAGCGCTCCAGCCAGCCCTCGGCCGCCTTGAGCGCGGCCGCGGCGGCCGTCCCGTCGTTGGCCTTCGCGTGGGCCCGGGCCTCGACCAGCCGGAAGAAGGACATGGTGCGGGCGGTGGCGAGCCCGCGATTGCGCTCCAGGGCGGCCTGGGCGAGGTCCACGCCCTCGTCGGCGAATCCCCGATAGGTGGCCTGGAGCGACATGGAGGCGAGGACGTAGCCGCCCAAGGGCACGTCGGCGGCGGCGCGGGCGAGGCGCAGCGCCTGGATGTAGTAGCGCTGGGCGGCCTCCTGCTGGCCGGTGTCGAAGGCCATCCAGCCGGCCAGCCGGGTCAGCTCGGAGGTCGCCCCGAACAGGGCCCGGCCGACCTCGTCCGAGTACGAGCCGAGCAGCAGTGGCGCCGCGTCGACGCGTAAGCACTCGGGGACCATCGAGGAACGCCAGTCCCCGCCGCCGTACTTGGAGTCCCAGCGGCGCGCGTCCTCGGCCGCCTCGCGGAGCTTGGCGACGTCGCTGTGGCCCACGCGCGCGTGGGCGCCGGCCTCGGGCCCCTCGGCCGCCGGCCCTTCGACGGGCCCGACCATCCGCTCCACGGAGGAGTCGGCGGGCGTGATGAGCCAGCGGGAGGCCGGCGTCGCGTAGGCGCTCACCGCGAACGAGCCGGCCAGGGACTGCCAGATGCCGCCTCCGCCGGCCCGGCGGCCGGCGAGATCGAGTCGGTACAGCTCGGTCGCCGAGCGGACCGCCTCTCCGACGTCACGCGGGAAGGCGAGACCCACCTCGGGCGCGGGATCGGCGTCCGCGAGCCCGATCTCGTGCAGCGGCACGGGACGGCCGAGCTTCTGGCCGATCGCGGCGGCGATCAGATGCGGCGCCGCCCCCTGCGGCACCATGCCCTTCGACACCCACCGGGCCACCGACGTCTTGTCGTAGCGAAGCGTCAGACCGCGCTGCGCGCCGAGGTCGTTGACCCGCCGGGCGAGGCCGGCGTTGCTGATTCCCGCGAGGGCGAGAACCGTGCCGAGCTTTTCGTTCGGCCCGCGTTGCTCCCTGGACATGACGCCACCCCTCGACCCCAGACGGCCGCCACGACGCCGGGCATAGGCGTGCGGCATTCGTAAACACAGCGTAGTTCGCCGCATCCCTACCGTTAAGGGGCGGAGTTCCGTATGGCGGGATTGTTGTGGGAACAGACGGATGGCCGACAGATGGCGTAGTGGCGTCGGCCAGGTCCGGTACCCGGCGGCGGTCGCGGGGGCGCTCGCGGAGCGCCTCGGGGCGCGTGCCCCGGTCGTGTGGCCGTGCGCCCGGCCGTGCGCTCTCGCCCGGTCGGGTGGGGGAGCGCTTCCATGAGTCCTGCGTGGGTCGGCCCACTCGGCTGTGGACCGGTGGGCTGGGGGATACCGTCGCCCCATTCCCCGCGGGCGGCGGACGGCTCCGGGAGGCGAAGAGCGCCTCCCGGACTGCCGGAGATCCGCGGCGCCGCCTCCGCGCCATCGAGAATGGCCGAATGACGACGGTCGGTGAATCGGTCACAACTGGCTCATGCCAGGGGCGCATTCACGTTTGCGCGCGCGACCCCGGAGCCCCCTCCACGCGCGGTTGTCGTGGCAGCATGTTCCTCCACTGAACCGACGTGGAGGCGCCGATGCGATGGCTGGTGGGCTGGAGCAGTGTCGCCGCGAGCTTCGGACCGACGGGCACGGCCGGCGCCGTGGGCGGCCTGACCGCCGAGGGGCGCACCGTGCACCCGGTGGGCGCACAACTGCTCTGGGGTGACCCCGATCCGCTCTGGGCGGTCGGCGACTGGCGCCCCGACGAGGTCCGCGTGATCGGCATCGACGCGCACACCCGCCTCGCCGTACTGGGGTGTTGCGCCGCGAGCGACGAGGAGCTGAGAGTCGGGCTGCTCACCGCGCGCGGGGGCGCGCTGCGCCATCTCACCTCCTGGGCCGGCAGCTACACGGCCGTGGTCCAGGTCGGCCGCCGGATCACCGTGACCGGCGATCTGGCGGGCGCACGGCCGGTGTTCCACACCCCGTGGGCGGGCGGCACGGCGTACGCGACGGCCGCCCTGCCGCTCGCGGACCTCATCGAGGCCCAGCTCGACATCGGACACCTGGCGGCCCTGCTCGCCTGCCCGGAGACCCCCGAGGCGCTGCGCGACTCCACTCCGTACGAAGGGGTGAAGCGGGTGCCGCCCGGGCACGCCCTGATCCTGCGCGAGGGTTCACGCGAGATCACCGGGTACGAAGCGGTGGCCTCGCTCGCCGTCGCCGCGGCGGAGATCGAGCCGCGCCGGGCGGTGGAGGGAGTACGGGACGCGCTGATCGACGCCGTACGGGCCCGGCTCACCGCGCCCCGGCACGCACCGGAGTCGCCCCTTCCGGACCCGGGGCCCGTGCCCGGCATGGGACCGGCCGAGCGGCGGGCGGCCCGGGGCGGCGGCCCGGCACCCGGCATCGGGGCGGACCTGTCGGGCGGCAGCGCCTCGGGAACGCTCGCGCTGCTCGCGGCCGGTCTGCCGGGTGTGCCCGGGACGATCCTCGGGCACGGCACGGGCGCGGGCGAGCGGCTGCTCGCCGTCACCTTCAACGACCTCACCGCGCCGGGAGGGCCGGACCGGGAGGACGAACTGGAACGGGCCCGGACCATCGCGTCCAACCCGCGGCTGCACCACGTGGTCGTGGCGGCGGGCGAGGAGGCGCTGCCGTACGCGGAGCTGGACGGGCCGCTGACCGACGAGCCCGGCCCCTCTCTGGTCGTCGCCGACCGCCACCGGCGGCGGCTCGCGGGCGGCAGCGCCGACCACTTCACGGGCCTGGGAGCCCGGCAGGTCCTGGACGCGCACCCGGCGCGCCTCGCCGACCTGCTGATGGACCGGCGGCGCAGATCGCTGCTCCGCCCGGTCACGGCGCTCGCCAAGGCCACGGGCCCGTCCGCGGGTTCGCTGCTCGTCCCGCTGACCATGTACCGCGCGGCGCGCCGGCTCGCCCGCACCCCGTACCGCGCCGGCATCGAGGAGGCCGCGACACGGCTCCTGGAGGCGAACCGGCCCGGACCGGGCTCCTTCGTCGGCCCGGTGGAGGCGTCCCTGTCCGCGCTGACCTGGTCGCGTCCGGGCCCGGCGGCGCGATGGCTGACGGGAGAGGCGCTGGCCGAAGTATCGGTTCGCCTGACCCGGGCGGCGACCCTGCCGACGTCGGTGCAGCGACCGGGAGAGGCACGCGCGCGTGCGGCGCTCGCCCGGGCGGCGGCCGACCACCGGGTCCTGGAACAGGCGGCCGAGATCCGCGGCCAGCGGCTGCACGCCCCGTTCCTCGACAACCAGGTCGTACGGGCCTCCCGCGACCTCCCCGAATCGCTCCGGGTCCAGCCCGGCGCCCGGGCGTCGGTCCTGCGCACGGTCCTCGCGGGCGCGGGCGTCCACGACCTCCCGCCCGGCTGGGGCACTCCGAACCCGGCGGTCCCCGCCGCGGCCACCCGCGCGGGCCTGCGCGCCGCGCTCCCGCACCTGATGGCCCTCTTCGACGCCCCGCTCCTCGCCGACGCGGGCCTGATCGAGGCCCGCGTGGTCCGCAAGGCCCTCCACGCGGCCGCCGACGGCGACCCGGTCCCGCTGGACGGCCTCGCCGACCTGGTCTCCACCGAACTCTGGCTCCACCGCCTCCTCGCCCGCCGCGGCACCTGCTGGACGGGCACGGCGGCCCCCCGCCGCCGCCAGGCCGTGGTCGGACCACTGGTCCCGGAGAGCAGGCGATCCCTGCCGGCGTGAGCGGGCGGGGCACGGGACTCCTCGCGCCGCGCCCGGAGAAACCCCGAGGCGCACCGCACCGCCCCCGGGGACAATGGCGCGCGTGCGGTATCTGATCCTCGGCTCCACCCTCGCGCTCGACGCCCACGGAACGCCCCTCCCCCTGGGCGGAGCCCGGCTGCGCGCCCTGCTCGCTGCGCTCGCGTCACGGGCCGGGCGTGCCGCCACCGTCCCCGAGCTCGTCGACGACGTCTACGGCGACGAGCCCCCGCACGACGCACCCGCCGCGCTCCAGGCCCTCGTCGGCCGACTGCGCCGGGTCCTGGGCAAGGAAGCCGTCGAGTCCATGCCCGGCCCCGGTTACCGCCTCGCCGCGAGACCGGACGACATCGACCTGTACGTCTTCGAGCAGCACGTCCGGGACGCGGGCGCCCGCCTCGACGCCGGCGACCCCGAGAGCGCCGCCGAACTCCTCCGTACCGCCCTCGCCCTCTTCCGCGGGCCCGCCCTCGCCGACCTGCCCGCCCCCGCACGCGTGCGCCCCGAGGCGCAGCGGCTCGCCGCCGTACGGCAGCGCGTGGAGGCCGACCTGAGGCGCGGCGCCGTCGAGGGACTCGTACCGGAGCTGTCCGAACTCACCGGCGTGTACCCGTACGACGAGGGCTTCCGCGCCCAACTCGTGCGCGCCCTGCGGGCCGAGGGCCGCCAGGCCGACGCCCTCGCCGCGTACGAGGACGCCCGCCGCACGCTCGCCGAGGGTCTCGGCGCCGACCCGGGCGCCGAACTCGCCGCGCTCCACCGGGAGCTGCTCCGGCCGGCCGCACCTCCGCCACCCGCTTATGAGACCGGGAACATCCGCCGCCGCCTGACCTCCTTCGTCGGCCGGGAACCCGAACTCGCCGCCCTCCGCGCCGACCTCGCCCGCTCCCGCCTCGTCACGCTCACCGGACCGGGCGGTTCCGGCAAGACCCGCCTGGCCGAGGAGGTCGCACTCACCCTGCGGGACGGGACGCCCACGCCGACACCGGACGTGCAGGCCCGGACGGCGCCGGGGGCACAGGCCTCGACGGCGCCGGCCGTGCATGCCTCCACGGGGCCGGGTGCACCGGCCGGGACGGCACCGGGCGGGCAGGCCCCGACGACGCCGGGTGCCCCTGCCGGGACCGTCGCCCCGGATCCGACGGCCCCACGCCGTCCGCCGCCGACGGCTGCTCCGGCCCCGCCGGGCCCGGCGACCCTGGCCCCCGCGACCCCGGCCCCCGCGGCCCCGGCCCCCGCGGCCCCGACGGCCCCCGGGGGGCCGCCGGGGCCGGCGGAGGCCGCCGGCACCCCCCGCGCCGCATGGCTCGTCGAACTCGCGCCGCTCGACGATCCCACCGCCGTGCCCGGAGCCGTCCTCTCCGCCCTCCGGCTCCGCGAGACCCACCTGATCACCCGTGAGGGACAGCCCCTCCACGACGACCCCACCGACCGTCTCGTCGAACACCTCGCGCCCCGCTCCCTCCTCCTCGTCCTCGACAACTGCGAGCACGTCGTCGACGCCGCCGCCACCCTCGCCGAGACCCTCCTCACCCACTGCCCCCACCTGCGCGTCCTCGCCACCAGCCGCGAGCCCCTCGGCGTCCCCGGTGAAACGGTCCGCCCGGTCGAACCCCTGCCGCCCGACCCGGCCCACCGCCTCTTCGCCGAGCGCGCCCGCGCCGTACGCCCCGACTTCGCCCTCACCGGCACCAACACCGGCACCAACACCGGCACCAACACCGGCACCAACACCGACACCACCGGCACCGACACCGGCACCTCCGGCGAAGGCCTGCGCGCCGTGGACGAGATCTGCCGCCGCCTCGACGGCCTCCCTCTCGCCATCGAACTGGCCGCCGCCCGGCTGCGGCTGCTGACCCCGCGCCAGATCGCCGACCGGCTCGACGACCGCTTCCGTCTCCTCACCTCCGGCAGCCGCACCGTCCTGCCCCGCCAGCAGACCCTCCGCGCCGTCGTCGACTGGTCCTGGGACCTGCTCGACCCCGACGAGCGCACCCTGCTGCGCCAGGTCTCCGTCTTCGCCGGCGGCTGGGATCTCGCCGCAGTCGAGGCCGTCGCCGTCGCCCCGAACGCCGCCGACGTGCTCGGCGCGCTCGTCGACAAGTCCCTGGTCGTCGCCACCCCCACCGACGAGGGGGAGATGCGCTACCGGCTCCTGGAGACCATCCACGAGTACGCCGCCGAGCGAGCCGCCGAGCGCCCCGAGCTGCGTGCCGCCGCCGAGGCCGCCCACACCGCGTACGTCACGGACCTCGCCGAACGGGCCGAGCCCCTGCTCCGCTCCGGCGAGCAACTCCCCTGGATCCGGCGGATCGAGACCGACCTCGACAACATCCGCGCCGCCCTCCACCGCACGATCGTCACGACCCCCGACGAGGCCGCCGCCCACCGTCTCGTCTTCGCCATGGGCTGGTTCTGGTGGCTGCGCAACTACCGCCCCGAGGGTCAGGCCTGGGTCGAGCGTGCCCTCCTCCTCGGCGACGACCCGGAGCCCCCGGCCGACCCGGACCGCCCGGCCGACCCCCGCTACTGGCCGCGCATGCAGCTGCGCATGCTGTCGTTCTTCCTCGCCGTGGAGAGCCGCAGCGCCGCCGACCTGCGCGACGACCCCGAGGCGACCGCGCTCGTAGGGCGGGTGCGCACCGCCTTCGGAGAGCGGCCCGGACCTCAGTCGGCCCGCTTCCCCGGGCTTCTCTGGCCCTTCACCGGCTACCTCACCGAGAACCCCGCCACCATCCGCGCGATGCTCGACACCGCCGTGGAGACCTGCCGGCGGCACGGCGGCGAGTGGGAGATCGGCGTCACCCTGATGTTCCGTACGCACCTGGTGATCGACATGCCCGGGGACATGCCCGGCGTGGACGAGGACCTCGTCGAGCTGCGCGCCCTGTCACGCCGGGTCGGCGACCGCTGGATGCGCGCCCAGGTCGCGAGCGCCGCGGCCGAGACGCACATGATGCGCGGCCGTCACGAGCAGGCGAGGGAGGCGTACGAGGAGGCGCTCGGTCTGGCGCGCGAGGTCGGCGCGCACGCCGAGTCCCCGTTCCTGCTCGCCCGCCTCGCCGAACTCCGCTACCGCGCCGGTGACATGGCGGCGGCCGAGAAGGGCCTGGACGAGGCCACGGCGGAGGCCGCCCGCCACCACGTCAACGACACGGCGGCGTTCGTCCTGTTCATGAGGGCGGCGATCGCCCTCCAGCGCGACGAGGTGCGGGCCGCCCGCGCGCTCATGGACGAGGCGGGCCGACTGGCCCTCACCGGCACCCCGCCGCCGCACTTCACAGCCGTCCTCGTCGGGCTCTCCGCGCGCGTCTCGGCGGCCGAGGGCCGGGGCCCGGCCGCCGTGGCGGAGGCGGTCGAGGCCCTGGGCCTCGCCCACCACGGAGAGTGCGGCGACTACGTCACGGCCTCGCTCGCGGAGGGCGTGGCGGCCACGCTCGGCGCGAACGGCGCCCTCTCGCTCGCGGTACGGGTCCTGGCCGCCGTCGACACCTGGCGCGCCGAACTCCCGCGCTCGGTCCCCGAGCACCGTGAGTGGGAGACCCTGATGTCCCGGGCCCGTACGGAGCTGGGCGGGGCCGCGAGCGAGGCGGTGTACGCCGAGGGCGCCCGGATGACACCGGCCCAGGTCATCGCCCTGGCGTCCGCCTACGCGACGGGCGCCTGAGCGGCGGTGGCTCGTCGGGCGCCGCTCACGCGCAGCTGATGCGGGACTGCGCCCAGTCCGCGACCGCGGCCCGGCCGAACGGGGTGTGCTCCTCCACCACCAGTCGGATCGACCTCAGCCCGGCGAGGTCCGCATGGACCGGTACGGCGGGGTCGCCGGGCCGGACGACCTCCGAGCGCCAGAGCCGCTCACCGTCTCCGTACACGGCGAAGCGCACGCCGCCGACCCGGATCGGTGCGCTCAGGTCGTCGATGCCCACGAGCGCGTCGTAGCCGGTGCACTGCCGGTTGAGGTCGATCACGAGCGCGGACGGCGCGTGCACGCTCACGCCGTGCGCGTACCGGGTGCCGCCGATCGACAGACCGTCGCGCTGCCACATCCAGCTGCTGTCGCCGATCCGTACCTCGGGCCTGGTGCCGTCGCCGAAGACGCCGTACTCGAGCTGGTTGACCTGGTAGACGGCCGGTGAGGCGGGCGGCGGCGTGGGCGTCGGCGCCGGCTTCGGCGGGGTCGGCTTCGGCGTGGGGCTCGGTCGGGGCGGCGGGGCGGGGCTCGGCTCGACCGGCGGCTTCGGCTTCGGCGCCGGGCTGGGCGGCGAGGTCGGCTCGGGCGTCTCGACGACCGGCGGCGCGGGTGGCGGCGGAGGCTTGGGAGTCGGCTTCGGGGGCGGTGTCGGTGCCGGTTCCGGCGGTACGACGGGGGCGACGGCCGGCGGCGAGGGTTCGGGCCGCGCGACCGGCTGGGGGTCTCCGGAGAGCGCCCACACCAGCCCGGCGGTCGCGGCGACGGCCACCGCGGCCGCGAGGCCCGCCTTCGCGGGGGCCCCCAGCCCCTCGGCGGCGGCGGCGGAGGAGGCCCCGGCCGAACCCGACGAACCGGCGCCCGTCGCGGCGGCGGCCGCACCGGCACCGGCCGCGCCCGCGACCCCTCCGGCCACCACACCCGCGGCCTTGAGCGAGTACCCGGCGGCGAACCAGCCGATGACGGCGATCGGCAGCAGCGCGGGGATCCCGGCGTTCACGTGCTCCAGCTCACCGGCGGCGATCCGGCACTTGACGCACTCCTCCAGGTGCTTGCGCAGCCCGCGTTCGGCCCGCATCCGCAGCCCCCCGCGCGCGTACGCGCCGAGCCGGTCGGCGTAGCGGGCGCAGTCGCCTCCCGCGGTGAGCGACTGGCTGACGTGCGCTTGGAGGTAGGCCTGCTTGAGGCCCTCGCGGGCCCTGCTGGCGAGCACGGCCGTGGCGTTGGCGGTCAGACCGAACAGCGGCGCGACGTCGCTCGGGGACTCCTCCTCGACGGTGGTGTGCCACAGCACCGCCTGCCACCGCTCGGGCAGCGAACGGAACGCCTGCATCGCCAGCGACTGTTCGGCCTCGTGCATGGCCAGCACGTCGGCGCCGAGGTCGAGGCCGGCTCCGAAGGACACCGTGGGGTCGGCGGCCTCGGCCGCGTGGCCCGCCTGCGCCGCGAAGACGGCGAAGTCCTCGACCAGATGCTCCCGCCGCTGCGTACGCGTCCAGTTCGCGGCCACCCGCCGGACCGTGGTCAACAGGTACGCGCGGACAGCCTGTTCGGGCCCCGCTCCGCCCCGTACGGCCTGGAGCGTGCGGGCGAAGACCTCCGCCGTCAGATCGTCGGCGGTGTGCGCGTCGCGGCAGCACGTCCGGGCATAGCGGCGCACGGCCTCGGAGTGGCGCCGGAACAGCTCCTCGTACGCGCTGTCCTCGCCGTCCCGCATCAGCTGGATGAGATCGGCGTCCGAGGGCGGCAGTTCGACCGGCGGCGGCAGGACGGTGTCGTGCGCGTCGGTCCCGGACTTGAGGTTCCGCGGCGCCCCGTGCTCACGCTGCTGAGGCACGCTGGGCTCGCTGGGGCCGGCGGGTGCTGCGGCGGGTGCTGCGGAGGGTCCGGCCGCGGGTCCCGGGACGGGCGCGGCGGAGGAGCCTCCTGGCCCGCCCTGGTGCGGCACCTGCCGGGGCGGAAGGTTCCCGGTCTCCGTGGCTCCGCCGTTGCCCACCGGCTCGTCGCGACCGTCACCGCTCATCGCGGAAGCCCCCGTATGCACGCTCAGACCCGAACACCGGCCAAGCGTGCCACAGCGCGATGACGCGCTGAACTCTCGCGTCCACTTACCACTCGTCCGGGGCGACTTCCTGTATCCGGGCGTAACCGCTCATGCGTTCGTGCCATGCTCGAAGGTCCGCCCGGACCGGTCGGTCATCACAGGACGCGATCGATGACGCGATCAATGCCGCTCGACGACGCGCTCGACGACGCGAACTACCGGGAGCGCAGGCCCTCCAGAAGGATGTCCAGGAGTCGCGCCGAGGCCGCCGCCTGCTGCGCCGCGTCCGGCAGCGCGGGCGCCGCCGTCGCGATGACGAGCAGAACGTCCGCCACGGTCACGTCCGTCCGCAGCTCGCCCGCCTCACGGGCCCGGTCCACCAGCTGACCGACGACCTCCAGGAGCGCCGCCGCACCGGCGTCGTCCTGCTCCGCGCCCGGCACGGCACGCGGCGCGACCACGCGCGGCTCGGTCTGGTCCGAGAAGCCCCGCTGATGCGGCACCCGGGCCGCGTCGCCTCCGGCCTGCGCGGGCAGCAGCAGGTCCTCGACGTCCACGCCCACCCGCAGGATCTGCGGCGGCAGCAGCCGCCCCGCACCCGAGGCCACCGAGGTCCGCAGGAACCGGGAGAGCGCCGACCAGGGCTCCTCCTCCTGCCCCAGGGCCGTACGCGCCTGCTCGGTCAGCCGGGCGGTCTCCTCCTCGGCTATCCGGCGCACCAGCACGTCCTTGCTGGGGAAGCGGCGGTAGACCGTGCCCACGCCGACCCGGGCGCGCCGCGCCACGTCCTCCATGGGCGCCCCGTAGCCGAGTTCGCCGAAGACCTCGCGCGCCGCGCGCAACACGTGCTCCAGGTTCCGCTGCGCGTCCACGCGCAGCGGCGCCGAGCGGCCTATCGCCGTCGACGGCCCCGGGCCCGTGTCCGTCGCTGTACCTGTACCCGTACTCACACCCGTACCACGACCGTCGAGCGAGCCGTCCGTGGTCCCGACGACGGCCTGCCACCGTGAATCCTGCATGTGCATAAGCGTTCCCCCGCTCATGATGTCTCCCCCCGGAGACTCCCCGCCCTGACACGGGGCCCATGGACCTGGCTGCGGCGCTCTGGTCCATGCGCCGCGATCCGATACCCCGTCGAGGTACGAACATAGTTGAGTCGAGGTCAATTCAGAAGGGGGAGTTCCGTACGGTGCGCCCCCCGATCGGAGCAAGGGCCTGAACTCTCCCGATTCCGGTCCGCCACGCCACCCCCCACGCCCACCCTGACCTGCGTGGTTCCCCCTGTACGCACCCTGTGCGCCACCCCATGCCCCCGCGCACCTCCGGTCACACAATTTGCCGGGGCTGTGGACAAACCCCGAACGGCGTTGCGTCATGGGACAGTGACCGAACCTGCGCGCATTCTCGTTGTCGGCGGTGGCTACGTCGGGATGTACACCGCGCTGCGTCTGCAGCGGCAGCTCAAGGCCGAGCTCAGAAGCGGTTCCGTCGAGATCGTGGTGGTCACGCCCGACCCGTACATGACGTACCAGCCGTTCCTGCCCGAGGCCGCCGCCGGCTCGATCTCCCCACGCCATGTCGTCGTCCCGCTCCGCCGCGTCCTGGACAAGTGCCGGATCACCATCGGCGAGGTCCACGCCGTCGACCACGCGAAGCGGACCGTGACGCTCTCCACCCTCGCCACCGAGGAGGAGGGCAGCGGAAACGTCGAGCTCACCTACGACGAACTGGTCATCGCGCCCGGCTCGATCTCCCGCACGCTCCCCGTCCCCGGCCTCGCCGACTACGCGATCGGCTTCAAGACCGTCGAGGAGGCCATCGGGCTGCGCAACCACGTCATCGAGCAGATGGACATCGCCTCCTCCACCCGCGACCCCGGCCTGCGCGACGCCGCCCTCACCTTCGTCTTCGTCGGCGGCGGCTACGCGGGCGTGGAGGCGCTCGCCGAGCTGGAGGACATGGCCCGCTACACCGCGCGGTACTACCACAACATCAAGCCGGAGGACCTGAAGTGGGTCCTGGTGGAGGCGTCGAACCGGATCCTCCCCGAGGTCGGCGAGAAGATGGGCACGTACGCGATCCGCGAGCTGCGCGGCCGCAACATCGACGTACGTCTGGAGACCCGGCTCGACTCCTGCGAGGACCGGGTGGCCGTCCTCAGCGACGGCAGCCGCTTCCCGACCCGGACCGTCGTCTGGACCGCGGGCGTGAAGCCCGCGCCGGTCCTCGCCGCGACCGACCTGCCGCTCGACGAGCGCGGCCGCATCAGGTGCACCGCACAGCTGACCGTCGAGGGCGTCGAACACGCCTGGGCCGCCGGCGACGCCGCGGCCGTCCCCGACATCACGGCGGACGAACCCGGAGCCGAGTGCGCGCCGAACGCACAGCACGCCGTGCGCCAGACCAAGGTGCTGGCCGAGAACGTCGCCGCGTCCCTGCGCGGACAGCCGCTCAAGGAGTACGCGCACTCCTACGCGGGTTCCGTCGCCTCCCTCGGCCTGCACAAGGGCGTGGCACACGTCTACGGGCGCAAGCTCAAGGGCTACCCCGCCTGGTTCATGCACCGCGCCTACCACCTCAGCCGCGTTCCGACCTTCAACCGGAAGGCCCGCGTCCTGGCCGAATGGACCCTCTCCGGACTCTTCAAGCGGGAGATCGTCTCGCTCGGCTCGCTGGAGCATCCGCGCGCCGAGTTCGAACTCGCCGCCGCGCCCCCGCCCCCCAAGAACGGCCCCAAGCCCGGCTGACACCGATGTCAGTGCGGTCAGTCACACTGGACGTGTGACCATAGGTGGGCTCACACCTGCACAGAGTGACTCAGCACGGCCAACAGACCACGAGGCATCAGATCCGTGAACTTCACCCGTTGGAGCGCCCGACTCCCCGGCACGCAGCGCCGTACCGCGGCGCGGGGGACCGAAGGCTCCGTGCCCGCGGCCCGCGGTGAGTACGAGCGGCAGCCTGAGCCCCTCCCCGACGAGGTCCCCGCCCTGGAGGACTTCTCCGCGCGGGAGATCATCGGCCGCCTGCCCGGCCTCGTCGCGCTCGCGCACGGCCCCGAACATCGCATCGCGTACGTCAACGACGCCTACGCCGCCGCCTTCGGCCCCCGCCCGGCCGGGGCCACCGTCGCCGACGCCTGCCCCGAGGCCGAGGAGCTGGGCCTGCTGCCGCTGATGGACCAGGTCCTGCGCAGCGGCAAGCCCCGGACGGTCAAGTCCCGCAAGACCAGGGAGGGCGGCTCGTACACGGTCACCTGCCTGCCGGTGGAGTCCCCGCGCTTCGAGGGCGGCGGCGTCCTCGTCCACGCCTCCGACGTCACCGACCACGCCGAGGCCGCCGAGCGGCTGCGCGCCAGCGAGCGCCGGCACCGCGAGACCGCCGTCACCCTCCAGCGCTCGCTGCTCCCGCAGGAGCTGGAGCAGCCCGACGACCTGCGCATCGCCGCCACGTACCAGCCCGGCGGCACGGACGCGGCCGTCGGCGGCGACTGGTACGACGTGATCACGCTGGGCGCGGGACGCACCGCGCTGGTGATCGGCGACGTGATGGGCCGCGGCGTGCGCGCCGCCGCCGTCATGGGCCAGCTCCGCACCGCCGTGCGGGCCTACGCCCGGCTCGACCTGCCCCCGCACGAAGTGCTCCAGCTCCTCGACGGCCTCGCCGCCGAGATCGACGCCAGCCAGATCGCCACCTGCGTCTACGCGGTCCACGACCCCAACGAGGGCAAGCTCGTCTACGCCTCCGCCGGCCACCTCCCGATCCTCGTCAGGGACGAGGACGGCACGGTCCGCCGTGCCGAGGACCCCACCGGACCCCCGCTCGGCACCGGCGGCTGGCTCCACACCTCCGGCTCGATCGCCCTGCCGCCGGGCTCGACGGCCGTCCTCTATACGGACGGCCTGGTCGAACGCCGTCGTGAGGACATCGACGAGGGCGTCGCCGCCCTGGAGCGCGCGCTCTCCGGTGCCCTCGGCACCCCGCAGGTCGTCTGCGACCGGCTGCTGCGCTCGCTCGGCGTCACCGCCGAGCACGACGACGACGTCGCCGTCCTGGTCGTCCAGCACCCGTCCCGCAAGGGACCGGACGCGGAGCTGTTCCACAACGCGGCCCTGGAGCTCCTCGGGGGAGTGGAGGCGGCCCCGCGCGCGCGTGCCTTCGCCTCGGGCGTCCTCTCCAGCTGGCGCTTCCCGGTCGAGCTGCGCGACCTCGGGGTCCTCGCCACCAGCGAGCTGGTGGCGAACTCCCTCAAGCACGGCACCCCGCCCATGCGCCTGCGGCTGCGCCGTACGGACCGGCGGCTGATCATCGAGGTCACCGACGGGGACGACCACCTGCCGCGCCGCCGCCGGGCGGAGACGGAGGACGAGGCGGGCCGCGGGATCTCGATCATCGCGACGATCGCCTCGTCCTGGGGGAGCCGCCGCACGCCGGGGGGCGGCAAGGCGGTCTGGTGCGAGTTCGCCCTGCCCGACTAGGACCCGGCCGGGCTCAGGCGGAGACGCTGTCCCTCTCGGGCAGGTGCTGGGCCACCACCCGGGAGGGCTTCGTCGCCAGGTACGGCTGGTCCTGCACCGGGGTGAGCCGCCTGCCCAGCCGCAGCGCCAGGAACGTGATCCCGAGCGAGAAGAGCACGAAGGTCACGATGTACGGGCCGTGCAGGGCGGCCCCCATGGGCCCGCCCACGGCCGGACCGACGGCCAGCGCGAGCTGCTTGACCAGTGCGAACGCCGAGTTGTACTGACCGACCGCCGATTCCGGCGCGAGGTCCGCGACCAGCGGCGCCACGGTCGGCGACAGCATCGCCTCGCCGAGCCCGAAGAGGGCGTACGTCGAGACGAAGGCGGCGGTCGCCATCGCCTGGCTGCCGTGCCCGAGCCCCGCGTACCCGGCGATCACCCACGCCACGGCCCAGATCAGACCGACGGCCGCGATCACGCGGGACCGACGGCGGCGCTCGACGAAGCGCAGCACCACGAACTGGGCGACGACGATGACGGCCGTGTTGGCGGCCAGTGCGATCCCCAGCGTCGACGGCTGGATGCCCGCGGCCTCGGTGCCGTACGCCGCGAGACCCGACTCGAACTGTCCGTAGCAGGCGAAGAACAGCACGAAGCCCAGGACGCACAGCTGCACCATGGCCTTGTGCCCGAGGAGCGCCCGGACGCCGCCGCCCCTGGAGTCGGCCGGCCGGGTGGACTGCAGGGCGGGGGAGCCCGGCATCCGGACGGTCAGCACGATCCCGGCGAGCACGAGGAACATGACCGCTTCGATCGAGAAGAGGAGAAGGAAGCTGCCCGGCCGGCTCTCGTCGACGAGCTGGCCGCCGATCAGACCGCCGACACCGAGTCCGAGGTTCTGCAGGAAGAACTGCATGGCGAAGGACCGGGTCCGGGAGGCCGGGTCGGAGCACCAGACGATCATCGTCGCGAGCGCCGGCTGCATCACGGCCGTACCGGCACCGAGCAGCGCGGCCGACCCCACGACGGCGGGCACGCTGCCCGAGAGCCCCATGCCCAGCGCGCCGAGCGACGCGAGGACGGCGGCGACGAGAAGGACGGGGACGGGTCCGCGCCGGTCGATGGCGCGTCCGCTGAAGGGCAGGACGACGAGTGCGGCCATGGCGAAGACGGCGAGCACGATGCCCGCCGTGGTCGCGCCCAGGTCCCGCACCTGAGCCACGTACACATAGAGGTACGGAACGGTGAAGCCGAGTCCGAACGCGCTCAGCGCGCTGCCTGCCTGGATCCGGCGCATCGCTGCACCCATCGCCTTGGTCACGCTCACCCACTTCGATCGCAGCCCCAGACCTTCAGACCTGTAGGCCTGAACCCTGAAGACTTCAACACTAAAATTAGATCCTTAACAATACACATGGAAGGACTTCAACGCCAACGGCGAGCGTGGGATACTCCCCGCATGTCCGACAACCCCGAGCAGTCCGGCCCGCGCCCCCCGCAGGAACCGACCCTCGACGAGCAGATCGCGGCCTATCAGCGCGAGTACCGCGACCTGGACCCCCAGGTCGAGAAGGTCGTCTCCGCCCTCGGCCGGCTGAACCGCCGGATGAACGTGGCCTACGGCCGCCAGCTGGCAGACCTGGGCATCAGCAACGCCGAGTGGGAGGTCCTCAAGACCCTCGTGCTCGCCGGAGCCCCCTACCGCCTGGGACCGGGCGAGCTGGCCAAGCGCCTCGGCCTCACCCCGGCGGCCATGACCCACCGCATCGACCGCATGGCGGGCGAGGGACTGGTGACCCGCGACCGCGACGAGAACAACCGCGTCCGCGTGATCGTGGAGCTGACCGACGAAGGCCGCTCGAAGTGGCTCGAGGCGATGCGCATGGCGACGGACTTCGAGGAGGAGCTCCTCCAGGACCTCACCGGCGAGGAGCGCACGGGCCTCGGCGACATGCTGATCCGCCTCCTCCGCAGGGTCGAGCACACCCAGCCGGACGCGGGCGGCCGGCTCACCGACCTGGACTGAGAGCGCCACCGGACCGGGGTTGACACGCCCCCGCCGTATCCGTAGTGTTCTCCGAGTTGTCACGGGGCCGGAACGGTTCTGCGACAACCACTCCCGCCGCTGATGCGGCACCTCTACTCAGCACGATCTCCCAGACGGGACGAATTTCGGCATGCCGAAATTCATTTCGAATGGCTCGATTATGAGCCGCCCGGGAAATCCGCTAGAGTTTGAGCGTCGGAACGGCCCAACAGCCGCGAAGACAACTCCCGCTGACTGGGAATCAGGCCCGAAAGGATCTGATAGAGTCGGAACCGCCGGAAAGGGAAACGCGAAAGCGAAGAACAGCCCGGCAGCCCGCTCCAGCGGGTGGCAGAAACGGAAAACGGATCTGCTAAGCTGGAAACACGAAAGACCGAAGGGAAAAGCCCGGAGGAAAGCCCGAGAGGGTGAGTACGAAGGAAGCGTCCGTTCCT
>NZ_JBICBL010000007.1:163908-481471 GCF_043089925.1 Streptomyces sp. NPDC013457 | reverse complement strand
AGGAACCTCGACCATCCGAAGATGGACGGGGTATCAACTAATCTGGCGTTGATTTTTGGCACGCTGTTGAGTTCTCAAGGAACGGACGCTTCCTTTGTACTCACCCTCTCGGGCTTTCCTCCGGGCTTTTCCCTTCGGTCTTTCGTGTTTCCAGCTTAGCAGATCCGTTTTCCGTTTCTGCCACCCGCTGGAGCGGGCTGCCGTTTCGGGAATTCGCTTTTCGCGCTTTCCCTTGCGGCGGGGTCAAACACTACCAGGCTTTTTCGCTCCCCCTGACCACTCCCCTGCGGGCATGCAGAGGTGTAGACCACTGGGGTTAGGATCTGGCTTGATAGGTGCTGCCGACCCACGACTCAAAGTCGCGTTGGGGTCAGGCAGGAGTACGACAGTACATCCCACCGTCAGTAGAGGCAAATCGTTTCCGGGTAGTCCTAGGTCCGCCAACTGGTACGTCTCGTGCGGAACCGGGACTACCCATGACATACGCTTCTGAACAGTACGCCGTCCAGGACAGGCAGTGACGGCGCCACACCATCTCCGCCCCTGGGAGGCTTCCCATGACCACCGTGACGTCGCCGCTTGCTGGACGCGCCATCGGTCTCGCCGCAGTACCCGACCCCGTCTTCTCCGGCGCGATGGTCGGTCCCGGCACCGCCATCGACCCCGTACGTGAGCCGTCCGAGGCCGTTTCGCCGGTCGACGGCGTCATCGTCTCTCTGCACCCGCACGCGTTCGTCGTCGTCGACAGCGAGGGACACGGGGTGCTGACGCACCTCGGCATCGACACCGTCCAGCTCAACGGCCAGGGCTTCGAGCTGCTCGTCAGCAAGGGCGACACCGTGACGCGGGGACAGGCCGTCGTCCGTTGGAACCCCGCCGAGGTCGAGGCCGCAGGCAAGTCCCCGATCTGCCCCGTCGTGGCCCTGGAGGCCACGGCCGACTCCCTCTCCGATGTCGTCGACAGCGGCGACGTGAAGGCCGACGACCAGCTCTTCAGCTGGAACTGAGGTCGGCTTCGTCCTCGTGACGACCACGAGTTCGACATTCATCGCGGCGGCCGGGTGCCGCCGCTCTATCGGAGACGGGTGAGATGGAGACAACGCTGCGAGGCGTCGGCGTCAGCCACGGAGTGGCGATCGGCGAGGTCCGGCACATGGGCACGGCGGTTCTCGAACCGCCGGCCAAGCAGATTTCCGCCGGGGAGGCGGAGCGCGAACAGGGGCGCGCCCGCCAGGCCGTGGAGGCTGTGGCCGCCGACCTCATCGCGCGCGGCAATCTGGCCGGCGGTGAGGCTCAGCATGTGCTGGAGGCCCAGGCGATGATCGCCCAGGACCCCGAGCTCATCGCCGACGTCGACCGCCGGATCGCGGTCGGCAGCACCGCCGAGCGCGGTATCTACGACGCGTTCTCCCACTACCGCGAGCTGCTCGCGGGCGCGGGTGAGTACATGGCCGGGCGCGTGGCCGACCTGGACGACGTGCGGAACCGAATCGTCGCGCGTCTGCTCGGTGTGCCCATGCCGGGTGTGCCGGACAGCGACGAGCCGTACGTGCTGATCGCGCGGGACCTGGCTCCGGCGGACACGGCGCTGCTCGACCCGGCGCTGGTGCTCGGCTTCGTGACCGAGGAGGGCGGGCCGACCAGCCACAGCGCGATCCTCGCGCGGGCGCTCGGTGTGCCGGCCGTGGTGGCGCTTCCGGGTGCGGGCGAGATCGGTGAGGGCACGGTCATCGCGGTGGACGGTTCCACCGGCGAGCTCTTCGTGGACCCGACGGAGGAGCGGAAGGCGCGGCTGACCGAGGCCGCCGCGGCGCGCAAGGCCGCGCTGGCCGCGTCCAGTGGTCCGGGCGCGACCTCGGACGGGCACAAGGTGCCGCTGCTCGCCAACGTCGGTGGTCCCGCGGACGTACCGGCCGCGGTGGAGGCCGGTGCGGAGGGCGTCGGTCTGTTCCGTACGGAGTTCCTCTTCCTGGACGACAGCAAGAAGGCTCCCTCGGAGGAGAAGCAGGTCGAGGCGTACCGCAAGGTGCTCGAGGCCTTCCCCGAGGGCCGGGTCGTCGTGCGGGTGCTGGACGCCGGTGCGGACAAGCCGCTCGACTTCCTGACGCCGGCGGACGAGCCGAACCCGGCGCTGGGCGTGCGTGGTCTGCGGTCGCTGCTCGACCATCCGGATGTGCTGCGGACGCAGCTGACCGCGCTGGCGAAGGCCGTCGAGGGTCTGCCGGTGTACCTCGAGGTCATGGCGCCGATGGTGGCCGACCGTACGGATGCGAAGGCGTTCGCCGACGCGTGCCGTGAGGCGGGGTTGCAGGCGAAGTTCGGTGCGATGGTGGAGATCCCCTCTGCGGCTCTGCGGGCTCGTTCGATCCTGCAGGAGGTGGAGTTCCTGTCGCTCGGTACCAACGACCTCGCGCAGTACACCTTCGCCGCCGACCGTCAGGTCGGTGCGGTGTCGCGGCTGCAGGATCCGTGGCAGCCGGCGCTGCTCGACCTGGTGGCGCTGTCCGCCGAGGCGGCCAAGGCCGAGGGCAAGAGCTGTGGTGTCTGTGGTGAGGCCGCTTCGGATCCGCTGCTGGCCTGTGTGCTGACGGGTCTGGGTGTCACCTCTCTGTCGATGGGTGCGGCGTCCATCCCCTATGTGCGGGCGACGCTCGCGAAGTACACGCTGGCTCAGTGCGAGCGGGCCGC
The DNA here is from genome assembly GCF_043089925.1 of Streptomyces sp. NPDC013457. Classification (NCBI taxonomy): domain Bacteria; kingdom Bacillati; phylum Actinomycetota; class Actinomycetes; order Kitasatosporales; family Streptomycetaceae; genus Streptomyces; species Streptomyces sp. NPDC013457. The sequence continues at coordinate 478,783 of NZ_JBICBL010000007.1, read as the reverse complement.
CGCCGCGGCTCGGGCCGCCGACACGGCCGAGGAGGCCCGGGTCGCCGCGCAGGCGGTGCTGTCCGGGGAGTGATCCCGGTTCGTTCGTAGGTCTTGAAGGGGCTTCCCGTCACGGATGTGGCGGGGAGCCCCTTCTGTGTCAGTGGTGGGAGGGCCAGTCGTCCTCGTCGGGGGCGAGGGCGAAGCCGGCCCGGTATTCGACGCCGGGCTCCGGGGCGATCGGCTCTCCGGTGCGGGCGTCGGTGCAGTAGGCGCTGAAGACCTCTGCTTCGGTGAGGGGGTGGAGGGTCCCTGCGGTGAGGCGCCAGCCGTGGAGGCGGTCGGGCTCTCCCGGGCTCGTGGTGCGCAGGACCACTCCCCCGGAGCTGTCGAGGGCGATGCCGGCGGCGAGGACGGTGGCGAACTCGGCTGCTTCGCCGCTGTCGAGGTGGGCGGGTCCTTCTGCGGCGCGGGTCGCGTGGACCACGGCGAGGAGGTGCTCGTCGGGGATGGGGACGCTGCACACGACGTGGTGGCTGCCGGGGTCGGCGGCTTCGAGGAGCCGGGTGAGCAGGCGTGCGGCGTGGGAGAAGGCGGCTCGGCCGATGTCCTGTCCGCAGGCGGCGCAGTCTCCGGCGTCGGCGAGGAGTGTGGAGGCGTACTCCCAGGTGGCGAGGCGGACGGCGGTGTCGATGAGGGTGGGGACGAGGGTGGTCATGGGTTGTCCGGTGTACGCGACGAGGGCGCCTGTGGCGGCCAGGCCGGCGGTGTAGCGGCTGCGGCTGGCGGGGTTGTCGGGGTCGATCCCGTTGTCCTCGCAGTAGGCCGCGTACTCCTCGGGGTCGAAGAGGGCGACCGTGGTGTGTCCGCCCTGGGTGGCGAGGGACTTGAGGAGGCCTTCGACCTGGCGGAGGTAGGCCGTGTGGTCGTCGAAGGCGAAGGTGGCGTACCGGCGCATGGCGGTGAAGTCGTCGGCGTCGGCGAGGAGGCCGACGGTGCTGGGGACTTCGCGGCGCAGGGCGCGGCGCATGGATGTGGTGGTGCCGGGTTTGGTCATGTCTCCCCCTGAGCGCTGTCGATCAGTGCTCACTCACCGTAACCGTCGGCACTGACAGTGACGGTTTGGTGAGGCGTCCGCGGATGACGCGGTGCTGTGCGGCGCCCGCGGCGACGAGGCCGAGGCCGAGGAGGGGCCAGGCGAGGGCGCCGGCGGAGATGACGCCGGCGACGAGGAGGGGACCTGCGAAGCGCTGGCTGGACTGGGCGAGTCCGTGCACGCCGAGGTAGGCGCCCTGTGCTTCCGCCGGGGCGAGGGCGACGGAGAGTTCCCAGGAGGCGGTCGCGTGGATGATCTCGGCGAAGGTGAAGGCGATGACGCCGGCGACGAGTGCCGTGATGGCGAGGGCGCTGCCGCCGGTGGCCGAGGCAGCGAGGGCGAGGGTGCCGGCGAAGAGGAGGCCGGAGAGGGGGACGAGGAGGCGCCGGGCGGCCGGGGTGGTGGCGCCGAAGCGGGCGAGCGGGACCTGGAAGAGGACGACCAGGACGGTGTTGAGCACGAGCAGCAGCGGCGCCAGCCCGACGGGGGCGGTGGTCGCATGGACGATCCAGAGGGGGACGGCGACCTGGAGGATCGTGTCGTCGAGGAAGAGGGCGGCGTCGGTGGCCGTGTAGGCGAGGAAGGTGCGGTCGCGCCAGGGGCTCGCGGGCCGGGCGGGGGCGTGGTCCTCGGCGGTTCGGGAGGTGGCGGCGACGCGTGAGGGGGCGGGGGGTTCGGCGCAGCGCAGGGTGAGGGCTGCGATGACGAGGTAGGTGAGTACGTTGCCGACGAGGAGCAGGGCGTAGGCGCGCGTGCTGCCGGTGGCGAGTGCGGCGGCGGCGCCGAGGCCGCCGATGGACCAGCCGATGTTGACGGTGGTGCGCTGGATGGCCTGGTAGCGGACGCGGTCGGGCCCGGCCTGGCGGGCCGCGTAGAGCTTGATGAGGACGCTGCCGGCGCGGTCGGGGAGGGCGCCGAGGGCGGAGTAGAGCGTCAGTAGGAAGAAGTTGTCGGTGGTGAGGAGGGCGAGGAGGGCGGCGCCGCGCATGAGTTGGGCGCCGACGATGAGCCGGACGAGGGGGAAGCGGTCGGCGAGGCGGCCGGCGATGGGGGCGCCGGCGATGCCGACGCCGCCGGAGACGGTCATGAGGAGGCCGACCTGGCCGAGGCCGAGGCCGGAGACGTAGGTGAAGTAGAGGACGGTGCAGCCGGCCCAGAGGCCGGTGCCGGTCTTGTCGATGATGCTCACGAGGAGCATGCGGCGGCCGTCGCGGCCGCCGGGTATGCGCTTGAGAACGGTGCTGTGCCATGAAGTCCGGCGGCTCACTCGGTTCCCCCTTGACCTGAGTATTGTATTGATACATAGTTCAGTACGTGGCAACACAATATTCGATTCAGGGGACGACGGCCAAGGGGATTGCCGCGTCCGTCGAGCGCGGCGTGACCGAGGGCGAGCTCGCCGCGGGCCTCGCGCTGCCTCCCGTACGGCGGCTGGCGGACGAGCTCGGCGTGAGCGCCGGCACGGTAGCGACGGCGTACAAGGAGCTGCGGCGGCGAGGCCTGGTGGTCACGCGAGGCCGGGGCGGCACGGTGGTCGCGGAGGCGGCATCGGCCGCATCGCGGCGGCCCCCCAAGGTCCCGGCGGGCCTGGTGGACCTCGCCAGCGGCCTGCCCGACCCCGCCTTCCTGCCGGTCCTGCGCCCCCCGGCGGAGATCCGCCCGGTGTACGGCTCGCACCGCGCCGCGCCCCGGCTCACTGCCCTCGAAGAGCTGACCGGAGACTGGTTCGCCCGCGACGGCGTGCCGGCGGAGCGCGTGACGTTCGCCCACGGGGCGCTCGACTGCATCGCCCGCCTGCTCTCCGTCGAGCTACGTCCGGGCGACGCGGTGGCCGTGGAGGATCCCGGGTTCCACCATCTCCTCGACCTGGTGACCGCATTGGGTCTGAGGATGGTGCCGGTCACCGTGGACGAGGAGGGTGTGACGCCTGAGGGCCTGCGGGCAGCGCTGCGAGCCGGGGTACGGGCGTTGGTCTGCAGCCCGCGCGCGCAGTGCCCGACCGGGGCGTCGTTCTCGATCGCGCGGCGGGACGAACTGGCCGCGATGCTGAGGGAGTTCCCCGAGGTCCTGGTCGTCGAGGACGACTACGACGCGCAGATCGCCGGACCCGAGGCGCCGACGCTGGCCGCCGCGGGCCTCGAGCGATGGGCGCAGGTACGGACGGTCTCCAAGCGGCTGGGCATCGACCTGCGGTGGGCGGGGCTCGCCGGCGACCCGGTGACGCTGGCGCGGCACGACGGCCGGATGCTCATGACCTCGGGCTGGGTCAGCCACATCCTTCAGGAGACGGTCGTCGGGCTGCTCTCCGACCCGGCGGTCGCCCGTCTGGTGGCGTCCGGGGAGGCCGCGTACGCGGAGCGGCGGCGGGCGCTGATCGGCGCGCTCGGCTCGTACGGCATCCGGTCGGTCGGCGCGAACGGGCTGAACGTGTGGGTGCCGGTACGGGACGAGTCGGCGGTGGTCAACGGGCTGCGGACGCGCGGCTGGTGGGTCGCCGCCGGGGCGCGCTTCCGGATCGCGTCACCGACCGCGGTACGGATCACGACGGCGGCCCTGGAGACGGCGGCCGCGGAGCGACTGGCCTCGGACTTCGCGGAGGTACTGGGAGAGGCACAGGCGACGTACGAGGGCTAGCCGGTCTCGGTGATATGCGCTGCCGTTCAGTGTAGTTCGGGTCGATCTTGGCCTCGGTAGGCTCGGTGGACATGACACAGGTTGCGGTCGTGGGTGTGGGAGCGGTGGGCGGCGTTGTGGCCGCGGGGCTGATGTCGACCGGGCGTGTGGAGGTGACCGCTTGCGTGCGTTCGCCGCTGGGTGGGTTGCGCGTCATACGGCCCGACGGGTCGGCTCACGAGGCGTCGATTCCCGAGGTGGTCGACCCCGCCGAGGTGTCCGCGGTGGAGTGGGTGGTGCTGGCGACCAAGGCATACCAGACGGCCGCGGCGGGCCCGTGGCTCAGCCGACTGTGCGGTGACGGCACCCGGGTCGTCGTGCTGCAGAACGGCGTGGAGCACCGTGAACGCGTCGCACCGCTGGTGGGCGCCGCCCGCGTCCTTCCGGCCGTGGTGGAGATCTCGGCCGAGTCGCAGCGCCGCGGCCACGTAAGGCTGTTCGGCCGGCCACGGCTCACCGTGCCTGAGGACGATGACGGCGCCGACTTCGTGGCCCTGTGCCAGGGCAGCGGCATCGAGGTCACGTCGGTCGACGACTTCGTCACCGCCGCCTGGGCGAAACTGTGCCTGAACGCGGCGAACGGCGCTGTCACCGCGCTGACGATGCAACGGATGCCTGTCTTCACCAGTCCGCGCATCGCCCGGCTGGGACGGGCGCTGGTGGAGGAGGCACGACAGGTCGCCGCCGCGTCGGGCGCGCGACTTCCCGATGACCTGGCCGACCAGGTCATCGCCCGGTTGCGAGCGATGCCGCCCGAGTCCGGCAGCAGCATGCTGTGGGACCGCCTGGCAGGCCGGGAGATGGAGTACGACGCCCGCAACGGCGCGGTGGTGCGCGCGGGCATCCGCCTCGGCATCCCCACCCCGTACAACGAGACCGTCACCGCGCTGCTGGAAGCTGTGAGCGCACCGGGGAGCGCTTCATAGCGTCCCCTGCCCTGGCGCCGGTGGGTTCGACGCGCTCGTGGATTGCGGGTGTATCCCGCCCCGAAGCCCCCGCTCAGCGACATCGAACGGGTATGGCGCTCGGCGACGCACAAGGGATCCCCCGAGCGTGTCTGCGCCACCGCCGAGTCGGTTGCCATCGCCGTCGACCAGGCGTTGCACCGCCGACGCGCACGCACCAAAGGATCAGCGGCCGATGTCACCACAGCCGCTGAGGGGCTCGACGTGACGGCGGGGGGAGGTGAGCCGCTGGGCCGCTCCCCCCGCCGGGGGCTCACTCGGCGGCCCGCTTGCGGGCGACCTCCTCGTAGAAGTGCAGCAGGTCGAGGTTGTCGACCGAGCCCGGGTTGACCGCCTTGGCCATCGGGGTGCCCTGGAGGAGTCGCTTGACGGGGACCTCGATGCGCTTGCCCGTGAGGGTGTGGGGGACGCCGGGCACCGCGATGATGTCGTCGGGGACGTGGCGCGGGGAGAGTTCGGTACGGATCGTCTGCTTGATGCGGCCGACCAGCGCCTCGTCCAGGGTCGCGCCGTCCGCGAGGTGGACGAAGAGCGGCATCCAGTAGCCGCCGTCGGGCTCTTCGAGGCCGATGACGAGGGATTCGCGGATCTCCGGGAGGCGTTCGACGGCCTCGTAGATGTCGGCGCTGCCCATCCGTACGCCCTGCCGGTTCAGGGTGGAGTCGGAACGGCCGTGGATGACGACCGAGCCGTGGTCGGTGATCGTGATCCAGTCGCCGTGGCGCCAGACGCCCGGGAACATCTCGAAGTAGCTGTCGCGGTAGCGGGCGCCGTCCGGGTCGTTCCAGAAGCGGATCGGCATGGACGGCATCGGGTTGGTGACGACGAGTTCGCCGACCTCGCCGATCAGGGGCTTGCCGGAGGGGTCCCAGGACTGGAGGTCCGTGCCGAGACCGGCGGCCTGGAGCTCGCCGATGTGGACCGGGAGGGTCGGGACCGCTCCGGCGAAGCAGGAGCAGACGTCCGTGCCTCCGCTGACCGAGGCGATCCAGAGGTTCTCGCGCACCTCGTCGCGGAGCCAGCGGAATCCGTCGGGCGGCAGCGGGGAACCGGTGGTCGCCACGCACCTGATCGTCGAGAGGTCGAAGTCCCGGCCCGGGTGGACGTCGGCCTTGGCGCACGCCATGACGTACGCGGCGGAGGTGCCGTACAGCGTCGCCCGGGTCCGTTCGGCGACGCGCCACTGGGCGCCGGTGTCGGGGTAGCCGGGGCTGCCGTCGTAGATGACGACCGTGGTGCCCGTGAGCAGGCCGGAGACGAGGAAGTTCCACATCATCCAGCCCGTGGAGGTGTACCAGAAGAACACATCCTCGGGGCCGAGGTCGCAGTGCAGCCCCAGCTGCTTCAGGTGCTCGACGAGAATGCCGCCCTGGGACTGCACGATGGCCTTGGGCAGGCCGGTGGTGCCGGAGGAGTACAGCACCCAGAGGGGGTGGGAGAAGTCGACCTGCTCGAAGAACGGTTCCACGTCGGCCGCCGTCAGGTCGGCCCAGGCCAGCGCCCCTTCGGGGGTCTCGGTGCCGAGGAGCGGGATGTGGACCACGGCGCGGAGCGTCGGGAGCTCGGCGCGCAGCTCGGTCACGGTGTCGCGCCGGTCGTGCTCCTTGCCGCCGTAGCGGTAGCCGTCGACGGTGAACAGGACGACCGGCTCGACCTGCTGGAAGCGGTCCAGGACGCTGCGCGCGCCGAAGTCGGGCGCGCAGGAGGTCCAGACGCCGCCGACGGCGGCCGTGGCGAGGAGGGCGACGACGGCCTCGGGGATGTTGGGAAGGTATCCGCTGACGCGGTCGCCCGGTCGTACGCCCAGGGCGCGCAGCTCGGCGGCGAGGGAGCCGACCTGGCGACGCAGCTCGGCCCAGGTGGTCGGGCGGGGTTCATGTGTCTCGTCCACATGGAGCAGGGCGGTGTCGTGGGGGCGCTCCTCGGCGGCGCGCAGGGCGTGCTCGGCGTAGTTGAGGCGGGCCCCCGGGAACCACTCGGCGCCGGGCATCGACCGGTCGCCCAGGACACGCTCGTACGGCGTGGAGAACCGGATGTCGAACCACTCGGCGACGGCCTGCCAGAACGACTCCAGCTCGTCGACCGACCACCGGTGCAGGGCCGGGTAACCGCCCTCGGACGGGGCTCCGTGGCGCTCGGCGGCCCAGGCCTGGAAACGGGTGACCGCGGCGGCGGCGATGCGTTCCTCGTCCGGCTGCCAGAGCGGCTCGGTGTGGGCTGATGTCATGGGGCGGCTCTCCCTGGGCGTTACGCGGGTCTGCGTGTGTCGCGCGCACGTGCTGGGGTGTGCGCGTGACGCGGCTGACAGGGACGATGCCATGTGATCGTCCTTCGCACCAGGGCTCCCCGCCCATGGTCGGACCGTTGAATATGTGCTCCCACCACGGGTGAACGGCAGTTGAACGAACCGCGCGCCGGCCCTGGCGAATGGCAGGGTGAGCTGCATGGACGGTCGTGAGCTGGTGCGTTCGGTGAGGGTGTTCGGATCGGTGCAGGGGTTGCGGGCGGTGCGGTCGGCGTGGCGGCAGCGTCGGACCGATGCGTGGGGGCTGCCGCCGAGAGGGGCGGAGCGGGCCCGGGTGCCGGGGCCGGTGGGCGAGGCGAAGCCCATGCCGGGTGGCGGGATCGTCCGGTTCGCCCGTTCGGAGCTGCGGATCCGGGTGTCGGCCGGGGGCACGGTCTTCTGGGGCTGGGACGGGGCCGAGCCGCTTCCGTCGTACGCGTTGACCGGCGAGGCGCCCGAGCCCGACCCGCGGGCCGAGCTGGAGCCGGACACCGACGGCGGCTGGCGGGTGGTGTCGGAGCGGGTGACGGTCGCGGTGTCCCGGCACGGCGCGGTGGAGATCCGCACGCCCGGTGGGGTGGTGCTGCGCCGGGACCTGCCGCCCCGCTGGTGGGAGCCGGTGTCGGGGGGACCCGCACGCTGGGTGCAGCGCAGCGAGGTGCCGGCGGACGCCCGGTTCTTCGGCCTCGGCGGGCGGTCGGCGGGGCCCCGCCTGCGGGACGGTACGTACCGGCTGTGGAACACCGACCCCAAGGGGAGGTTCCAGCCCGGCGACGATCCGCTGTACATCACGATGCCGGTGCAGTTCGTCGTCGCGGACGCGGGGACGCATCTGGCGTTCCACGACAACTCCTGGGACGGCCACGTCACCCTCACCGAAGGTGAGGAGGGGGCCGGGTCCGGACACGACCGGCCGGGGACGTGCGAGGTCCGGATGAGCGGCGGGCCGCTGCGCTGCTGGGTGGTGGTCGGCACCCCCGCGCGCGTGCTCCACGGCTGGGCGGCCCTCACGGGCGCTCCGGCGCTCCCGCCGTCCTGGGCGCTGGGTCCGCAGCACGCGCGGTGGGGGTTCGGCAGCGCGCAGGAGGTACGGCGCGTGGTGGGCGGGTACCGCGACCGCGGTCTGCCGCTGTCCGTACTGCATCTGGACATCGACCACTACGACGCGCACCGGGTGTTCACGGTGGACCGCGAGAGGTTCCCCGATCTGCCGGGGCTCGCGGAGGAGCTGCGGGAGCAGGGCGTACGGCTGGTGTCGATCGTCGATCCCGCGGTGAAGGCGGAGCCGGGGAACGCCGTGTACGACTCCGGGGCGGCGGTCGGGGCGTTCGTCCGCGACGCCCGGGGCGAGGAGGTCCACGGGGTGGTCTGGCCGGGTGACTGCGCGTACCCGGACTTCACGGACGCGGCCGTGCGGGAGTGGTGGGGCGGGCTGTACGAGGAGCGGCTCGCGCAGGGCTTCTCGGGTGTCTGGCACGACATGAACGAGCCGGTCTCCTTCTCCCCCTTCGGCGACCAGACACTGCCGCGCTCGGCCCGGCACGTCCTCGACGGGCGGGGCGGGGACCACCGCGAGGCGCACAACGTGTACGGGCTGACCATGGCGCGGGCCGGCTATGAGGGGCTGCGCAGGCTGCGGCCGGAGGAGCGGCCCTTCCTCTTCTCCCGTTCGGGGTGGGCGGGCATGCAGCGGTACGGCGGGACCTGGTCGGGCGACGTGTCGACCGGGTGGCCCGGGCTGCGGGCGTCCCTCTCGCTGGTCCTGGGACTGGGCCTGTGCGGGGTGCCGTACTCGGGGCCGGATGTGGGCGGCTTCGACGGCAGTCCGTCGCCCGAACTGTTCCTGCGCTGGTTCCAGCTGGGGGCGTGGATGCCGCTGTTCCGGACGCACGCGGCGATCGACGCGGGGCGCCGAGAGCCGTGGGAGTTCGGTCCGGAGGTTCTGGAGCACGCGCGCGTGGCTCTCGCCGAGCGGGAGCGGATGCGGCCCTACTTCGTCACCCTCTCCCAGCTCGCGCGGCTGACCGGGGCGCCGTACATCCGGCCCGTGTGGTGGGGCGCGCCGGAGGACCGGGCGCTGCGGGACTGCGAGGACGCCTTCCTGGTGGGCGACGCGCTGCTGGTCGCGCCGGTGCTCTCGGGGGGCGCCGACCGGCGGGCGGTGCGGCTGCCGCGGGGGCGCTGGTACGACACGGCGACGGGTCGGGCGTACGACGGGCCGGGGCAGGTCCTGCTCGACGCGCCGCTGTGCCGTATCCCTGTGCTCGCGCGGGCGGGGGCGGTGGTTCCCGTCCAGGGAGAGGACGGTGGGCTGGAGTTGGAGGTGTGGGCTCCGGCCGCCGGACGGACCGGCGGTGGGCTCGTCGTACGGGACACCGGCGACGGGTGGGAGGCGGCCGAGATCGAGCGCTACGCGTCGCGGCTCGTGGGCGGCCGGGTGGTGGTGGAGCGCGTGACGGACGAGGGGCCGGCCGAGGTGGAGCTGCCGGTGCGGGTGCGGGGGCTGAAGGAGTAGGGACGCGAGGGACGGCGACCGGACATCGGATCACGGATATTGGATGTTGGATGTTGGATCCAACATCCGTGATCCGGCATCCGGGATCCGATGACCCGGAGCCGTCCCGTCAGGCGTACGCCCCGGCGAACCAGCGCCGTACCGCCTCCGTGTGCAAGGGGAACGCCAGGACCGCCGGCACGCGGAGGACGTGCCAGCCGGTCGTCTCGTCCGTGGGTGCCGAGGGCGGGAGTTCGGCGACGGCTCGGGCCGGGAGGAGGCCGAAGAGCAGCAGGTGTCCGCCCGGGGAGCTGAGCGCGTCGGCGAGCCGGACGTCCTCGGCCGACGCCTCGATTCCCGTCTCCTCACGCAGTTCGCGGACCACGGCGTCCCGCCAGTCCTCGGCGTGGTCGATGAAGCCGCCGGGGAGGGCGACCTCGCCCCGGGCGGGCTCGATCGTGCGGGTGATGACGACGAGGCCGCTCCCCTGCTCGTCGGTGACGGGAAGCAGGGTGACGGCGACGGGCAGCGGGTTGCGATAGGCGACCGCGCCGCACGCGGCGCAGGCGCGGGGCCAGTCGGCGGCCTCGGCGTATCGGGTGCCGCAGCTGGAGCAGTAGGAGTCCTTCACGTCAGGACCGTACGCGATCACCCTTTCCCGTGCCCCGTGAACCTGATAGACGGTGCACATGACAGGACTTGCTTCCGTTCTCCGCGGACTCGCCGTGTCGGCGGCCGCCGGCCTGCTGGCCGCCACCGCCGCCGTACCGTCCGCGCAGGCCAGACCGGAGCCGAAGGCGCCCAAGGAGTTCGTGGCGCTGAGTTCGGTGGACCGGACGATCATTCAGGAGATGCGCTACACCACGGAGCACAACTTCGTGGGCGAGCCGGTCGACGGCTATCGGCAGCCGCTCTGCATCCTGACGCGTCCCGCGGCCGAGGCTCTGCACCGTGCGCAGGTGAGTCTCCTCGCGCGGGGCTATTCGCTGAAGGTGTACGACTGCTACCGGCCGCAGCGTGCCGTGGACCACTTCGTGCGGTGGGCCCAGGATCTGACCGACGAGCGGATGAAGAAGGAGTTCTATCCACGAGTCGACAAGTCGAGGCTGTTCGAAGACGGTTACATCGCCGAGAAGTCCGGGCACAGCCGCGGTTCGACCCTCGACGTGACGCTCGTGCGGCTGCCTGCCGCGCGGACCCGCCCCTATGTTCCGGGCGAGAAGCTCGTGGACTGCTCCGCCCCGCGGAACGAGCGGTTCCCGGACAACTCCGTCGACATGGGTACGGGCTTCGACTGCTTCGACACGCTCTCTCACACCGACGACCCCCGGATCCAGGGTGTCCAGCGGGCCAACCGGCAGCTGCTGAAGGGGACGCTGGCCGAGCAGGGCTTCGTGAATCTGCCCGAGGAATGGTGGCACTTCACCTTCAAGCCCGAGCCGTTCCCCGGCACGTTCTTCGACTTTCCGGTGGCGCGGAGATCGGTGGCCGGGCACTGATGCCCCGAGGGTGACGGGCGGCCGGGACCACCCCCGTGGGTCCCGGCCGCCCGTTCCGTACGTAGGGACGCGATAAAGGTCCGTACGGTTCTCAGCTCGCGGCATCCATGGCAAACTTTCTGACGCTTCGTCAGATGAGAGTGGTCCCGGAGTCGGGGAGGGTCGTCGTGGCACGGACGCGCAGGCCGGTGGTGGCCGGATGGTTCACGGACGACAGTGGCGGTGACAGCGGTGAATCACCCTGCCCTGACGGAACCGGCGAAGAGGGCGGGTTCCGGCTCCTCGGCACCCGCTGTACGGCCTGCGCCTCGGTCTTCTTCCCGCGCGAGGACTCCTGGTGCCGTAACCCCGGCTGCCCCGGCGGGGGCGAGCTCGTCGAGACCCCGCTCTCGCGGCGGGGCCGCGTGTGGTCGTTCACCGACGGCCGCTACCGCCCGCCGGCGCCGTACGTCTCCGATCCCGACGCGCCCTGGGACCCGTACACCCTGATCGCGGTCGAGCTGGAGACCGAGGCGATGGTGGTGCTCGGTCAGGGGGCGCCGGGGGTGCGGACCGGGGACCTCGCCGTCGGGATGGAGGTCGAGCTGGTGCCAGGGGTTCTCGACGAGGACGACGAGCACACCTGGACCACCTGGCACTGGCGACCCGTGCACGCGCGCGGAGCGGACGGGACGGAGGGGCGGTCATGAACGACATCGCCGTGCTGGGTGCCGGGATGCACCCCTGGGGCAAGTGGGGGCGCAGCTTCGTCGAGTACGGGACGGCGGCGGCGCGTGCCGCGCTCGCGGACGCCGGGCTCGACTGGCGGGACGTCGGTTCGGTGGTCGGCGCGAACACGATGCGGTGCGGGTATCCCGGCTATGTGGCGGGAGCGACGTTCGCACAGGCGCTCGGCTGGCAGGGGGCGCGCGTCACCAGCGTGTACGCGGCCTGCGCCTCCGGCGCGCAGGCCGTCTCCACCGCACGCGCACAGATCCTCGCCGGCCTGGCGGACGTGGTGCTCGTCGTCGGCGCGGACTCCGCCCCCAAGGGCTTCTTCGCCCCCGCGGGCGGTGAGCGGCCCGACGACCCCGACTGGCTTCGCTTCCGGCTCCTCGGGGCGACCAACCCCGCGTACTTCGCGCTCTACGCCCGTCGCCGTATGGCCCTGTACGGGGACACCGTCGACGACTTCGCCCAGGTGAAGGTGAAGAACGCGGCCGCGGGGGCTCTCAATCCGCTGGCCCGCTACCGCAAGGCGGTGAGCGTCGACGAGGTCGCGGCCTCGGCCGTCGTCGCCGATCCGCTGCGGCTGCTCGACATCTGCGCGACCTCGGACGGGGGCGCGGCGCTGGTGCTCTCCAGCATGGAGTTCGCCCGTCGCCACGGGCACCGGGATCCCGTCCGTGTCCGGGCCGTCTCCACCGTCACACCGACGTACCCGAAGGCGGTCCTCGACCTCCCCGACATCGCGACCGACTCAGCGGCGGCCGTCTCCCCCGCGCCTCGTTCCTTCCGCGCGTCGATCGCACGCGCCGCGTACGAGGAGGCCGGGATCGGACCGGAGGACCTGTCGCTCGCGGAGGTGTACGACCTGTCGACGGCGCTGGAACTGGAGTGGTACGAGGACATCGGTCTGTGCGGGGCCGGCGAGGGCGCCAAGCTCGTACGGGAGGGGGTCACGGCCCTCGGCGGGCGCGTCCCGGTCAACACCAGCGGCGGTCTGGGGTCGTTCGGCGAGGCTGTGCCCGCCCAGGCCATCGCGCAGGTCTGCGAACTGACCTGGCAGTTGCGCGGCACGGCGGGAAACCGGCAGGTACCCGGGGCACGGGTCGGGATCACCGCGAACCAGGGGCTGTTCGGGCACGGATCGGCGGTCGTGGCGGTGCGTTGAGGCAACGGCACCGCCACCCAGTGGGGCATCCGGTGCCGCACGTCCGGCGCGCGCTCCGCGGCCGGGTGTCAGGTCGTCATGGGTGCTCCGTGGTCCGCGAGGACCAGAGCGTGCTGCACGACGGCCACGAGCACGTTCTTCACCGACTCCCGGTCGCGGGCGTCGCACATCAGCAGCTCGACCTCGGGGTCGAGGTCGAGGGCCCCTCGCACGGTCTCCGCGGGGAACCGCTGAGCGCCCTCGAAGCAGTTGACCGCGACCGTGAACGGGATGCCGCGCCGTTCGAAGTAGTCGATCGCCGCGAAGCTGTCCTCCAGGCGCCGGGTGTCCGCGAGCACGATCGCTCCGAGCGCGCCCTGGGCCAGCTCGTCCCAGAGGAACCAGAAACGGTCCTGGCCGGGCGTGCCGAACAGGTAGAGGACGAGATCCTCGCGGAGCGTGATCCGGCCGAAGTCCATGGCGACCGTGGTGGTCGACTTGTTCTCCACCCCGTGCAGATCGTCGACGGGCCGGCCGGCCTCGCTGAGGATCTCCTCGGTGCGCAGCGGCCGGATCTCGCTGACCGTGCCGACCAGAGTCGTCTTGCCCACCCCGAAGCCGCCCGCGACCAGGATCTTCAAGGTCACCGGTTCGACGAGCGGCTTGGTGCGGCTAGAGCGCCCGAAGGCCATTGATCACCTCGCGGAGAATGCTCACGTCCGGCAGCTCGGCCGGCGGAACGGGGCGGGTCACATGGACGAGTTCGTCCTCGACGAGGTCTCCGACGAGGACGCGGACGACACCGACCGGGAGGTCGAGTCCGGCGGCGAGTTCGGCGATCGACTGAGGCGTCTCCGAGCAGCGTTCGACGATCTCCACGTGTTCGGGGGAGAGCGTCTGGTCGCGGCCGGGGTCGTCGGCGGCGGGCTCGGGCACCACCACGGCGATCAGGTCGAGACGGTGCCGGGTGGCGGCGCTGGTCCGGCCTCGGGTCATCGCGTACGGACGGACCACCGGCCCGGCCTCGTCGTCGAACCAGTGGGGGGAGGGCTGCGGCGCCTGATCCCAGGAGTCCGCGGCACGGGTGCCTTCGGCGTCGCGCCCGGCCGGGTGCTGCCCGGCCGGGCGCGCGGCCGCAGCATCGGCCGTGCCCTCGGCCGTGCCCTCAGTCGTGCCCTCAGTCATGGAGTCCCCCCAACTCACCCTCCGGTGGACAGCCCGGAGCGAGGCGCCGTCCCCAGGTGGATGCCGACCCGCTTCACCATCAGCGTCATCTCGTAGGCGACCTGGCCGACGTCGGAGTCGGCGTCCGCCAGGACGGCCAGGCAGCTGCCGTCGCCCGCAGCCGTGACGAAGAGGAACGCCTCCTCCAGTTCCACGACGGTCTGGCGCACCTTGCCCGCCTCGAAGTGGCGGCCGACGCCCTTGGCGAGGCTGTGGAAGCCGGAGGCGACGGCGGCCAGGTGCTCGCCGTCCTCCCGGGTCAGGTCGGCGGAGGCGCCGGTGGAGAGTCCGTCGCTGGAGAGCACCAGGGCCTTGCGGATGGATCCGACCCGCTGGACCAGCTCGTCGAGGAGCCAGTTCAACTCGCCGTTGCCGTCTCCGGAGGTGTGGGTTGCTGCGGCGTTCGGTGCGGTCATCGACCGTCCCCCTCGGGTGTCGTTCCTGGTGCTGTGGTCTCGGCGTTCTGCTGTCGTCCGCGCTGCCAGCCGCGCTGCATCGATGCCATGCGGCTGCGCACTTCCTCTGCGTCTCGCTCGAAGTCTGTGGCGGCCGGGGCGGCGGAGCCCGGGGTCGCCTCGGTGTCGGTGCGGTCGCCCGTGCCACGCAGCTGCGGCGCGAGGCTGGCCTGGCGGACCCGGCGGGGCAGCCCCCCGAACGGCGCGGGGCCGTCCGACGACACCGGCCCTGAGGGCGGTACGGGACCGGCACCGGGACCGGCACCGGCTGGCGGTACGGGACCCACCGGCGGTACGGGACCCGAGGGCGGCACCTGGCCGGTCGGCGGTACCGGGCCCGCGGGCGGTACGGGCACCAGTGTGGGCGGGGTGCCCGGGGCCGGTGTCTCGTCGTCCGGGGCGGCGGAGTTCGGGTGGGCGCGGCCCGGCTCGTCGACCCGGCGGCCGTGGTCCACGACCAGCGTGGGCGGACGGCGCCGGGGCAGCGGCACGGGGCCGCTGCGGTCCTGGGCCCGGCCGGAGGACTGGTCCGGGGCCTGCTGGTGCTGCTCGCCGCCCGGGGCGGGGGCGAGACCGCGACGGTGGCCACGGGGCCGGAAGAGGCCGCCGCGCTCGCTCTCGGTGTCCTCCAGGTCCGCGGCGGACGGGCCGAGCAGCTCGTCGAAGCCGGAGTCGCCGAGGGGCGCTTCGAGCTCGACGGGTCCGTCGAGGGGCACGTCCAGCGAGGCGTCGAGCGGCCCGTCGAGGAGCGAGGAGCCCGCGGAGCGCCGGGAGCCGCCTGTCGTGGACGCTCCGCCCGGCACCTGGGTGAGCGCGGGGCGGCGGCCCGGCTGGTCGGCCGCGCCGCTCTGCCGGCCCTGCGGTCCGCGGTCCAGGGACCGGTCCGTGGACGCGCGGTCCAGGCGGAAACCCGAGCCCTCGGTCTCGGGGGCGTCGGTGAGCAGGGCGGCCGGGATGAACACGACCGCCGTGGTCCCTCCGTAAGGCGACGGCTGGAGCGAGACCCGGACGTTCTGGCGCTGGGCGAGCCGGCTGACCACGAAGAGGCCGAGACGGTCGGTGTCGGAGAGCTCGAACTCGGGGGTCTCGGCGAGACGGAGGTTGGCGTCGAGCAGCAGGTCGGGATTCATGCCGAGGCCGCGGTCGTGGATCTCCAGGGTGAAGCCGTTGGCGACCCGCTCGCCGAGGACCTGCACGGCGGTGTGCGGGGGCGAGAACACGGTGGCGTTCTCGAGGAGTTCGGCGATGAGGTGGGTGAGGTCGGCGACGGCGGGGCCGCCGACGCCGAGCCGGGGCAGTCGGCGGACCTCGATCCGCTCGTAGTCCTCGACCTCGGCCACGGCCGCGCGCACCACGTCCATCAGCTGCACGGGCTTGCGCCACTGGCGGGAGGGCGCGGCGCCGGAGAGGATCACCAGGCCCTCGGCGTGGCGGCGCATGCGGGTGGTCATGTGGTCGAGCCGGAACAGATCGGCCAGTTCCTCGGTGTCCTCGGTGCGCCGTTCCATCGTGTCGAGCAGCGTCAACTGGCGGTGCAGCAGGACCTGGTTGCGGCGCGCGAGGTTGACGAACACCTCGGAGACACCGCGGCGGAGCTCGGACTGCTTGACGGCGGCCTCGACGGCGGCCCGCTGGAGGGTGTTGAGGGCCTGGCCGACCTGGCCGACCTCGTCGTCCTCGTACCGCAGATGCGGCACCTCGGTCTCGACGTCGACGAGTTCCCCGGCCGCGAGCCGGCGCATCACGCTGGGCAGGCGTACACCGGAGACCTCCTGTGCCTCCTTGCGGAGCCGGCGCAGGTCGCGTACGAGAGCGCGGCCGACGCGGACGGAGACGACGACGGAGACGAGCAGCGCGAGGAAGCCGAGGACGCCGGCGACGCCGGCCTTGAGCAGCACGCTGTAGGCGGCGGGCTGGACGCGGTCCTGGTACCGGTCGCCCGCAGCGGTGTTCTCCCGGGCGAGGTCGTCGAGGACCGGAGTGGCCCACTGCTCCCACCTACCGGCGGTGACGACGCGCGGGTCCCGGGTGGGTCCCGCCGCGATCAGGTCCTCCTCGGCCCGGCGCAGCGTCTGGGTGCCGGGGCTGCCCCAGTACCTCTCGAACCTCTCGCGCTCGGCGGAGGGGAGGATTTCGAGGTTCATGTCGTAGAAGAGGTCGCGCTGGGCGATGAGATCGGCGACCCGCCGGAGCTCCTCCGCCGTGATGCGCTCGGAGATGAGCGCGGAGACGACGAGCGCGTCCTCGCGCGCGAGCATCTCGCGGCCGCGGGTGACGCCGACGAGCGCCCGGCCCTGCTTGTCCATCTCCACGTTCTCGAGCGCGTGGAGGGTGGTGAGGAAGCTGTAGCAGGGGTCGACCAGGCGGTTGTAGAAGTCGAGCGCCTGGATGCGGCCGATGCTGCGGTTCTCCACGGAGCGGCGCAGAGCGTCGAGGCCGTCGAGCGCGGTGAGCAGGGTGTCGAGCCGCTGCGCGGCGACGGGCCGCATCTCGCCCCGTACGCCGGACTCGGCGGCGTTCCGCCGGATGAGGGCGATCTGACGGTCGGTCGACTCGCGCTGCGTGCGCAGGGTGGTGAGGGCGTCCGAGGCGCGGGGGTCGGCGAGGTAGACCAGCGACTGGCGGCGTTCCTTCTGGAGGACGCGCGCGGTGTCCTCGATCGGGTAGCCGACCTTGTCGACGATGTAGCCGACGTCGAGGAGTTGGTCGGCCTCACGGCTGGTGATGACGGTCGCGAAGCCCCAGAGCCCGGTGAGGGAGAGGAGCGGTACGAGCAGCAACGCCACGATCTTCCGGCGGATGGACTTCCCGCGAAAGCGCATGGCCTCCCCCAGTTCGGCCGGCCTCCGCCCAGCGCGGAGGTCCTCCCTTGCGACGCCGCGGCGTCAACACACAGCGTCAACACATGGCGTCAACCATCAGCTTCAACAAACGGCGGCGCGAGCCTACTACTGCATCACAGCCAACTCGAAGGCGCATCTGGGCGATTTTCAGCCTCCCGAGTGAGCGTTGATCAGGAGATGTCCTGGTATTCGGGGAGTTGGTCTTCGGCACTGTGGCGCAGGACACGTGGCCGAGGGCGAGGGCGGCCGATATGGGGATGGCTAGAAGTGTTCGTTCCGGTACGGAGCTGGGGAAACCTTTTGCCCTCGTCGAGCGTCATTGTCTGCGGGGAGGGGTGTGTCCGTGTAAAGCCACTCAAGACGGGCAGCCACCCCTGAGGGACGTTCAGCGGTGGGGAGTGACGAAGCGATGGAGTACGAGGCGCGGTCCGCGCGGCAGTTGTGGGTGGAGGACGAGAAGGGCCGGCGTCGTCTGCCGGATCCGGTGCGTACCGCCGCCGTACGAGCCGTGATGATCACGTCGGTGACACTGATACAGGCGGTGGTGGCCTTCTTCTGCTCGGTCACGGGTTCGTGGCTCGCCTTTCCGATGCTGCTGACCACGGTCGGCAGCACGGTCGTGGCGACGTGGGGCGTCCTCGACGTGTGGGTGACGCGCCAGGTCTGGAAGCAGCGGAACGGCGTGGTGTCCGAGCCGAGCAGTACGGCTCGGACGTCGCGGCGCGAGCGGCGGCGGGCGGAGAAGGCCGCCCGGACGGCGGAGGCCGATCCGGGCCAGGAGGCTGCCGCTCCGATACGGCGGGCGGAAGCACCAGCGCTGTCCGAGGCTGCCTGAGGGCACGGAGCGTGAGCCTCGGGCCCGTTGACCCGGTCCGAGGCGCGACGGCGAGCGGCCCGGCACCCCACCTGGGTGCCGGGCCGCTCGCCGTGCTCACGGGGCGACGGGCTCCTCGACCGGCGAACGGCGGTACATCCGGGTCGCGGTGATCTCGCCGTGGACGGCCCCGTCCTCCGCGGTGGGCTGCGGAAGGCCCGGGCGCAGATGCTCCTCCACGCTGATGTACTTCAGCCCCGCCCGCAGGTCCGCGTCGTTGCGCAACCGGATGACGAGGGGGAACTCCGCGAGCGCGGTCGTGTCGAACAGACCGGTCGTGTACAGCAGCTGGACGCCTAGGGCGTCCGAGACGGCCCGCTGCAGTTCGAGGAGGTACGTGGCGTTGGCGCGGCCGATCGGGTTGTCCAGGAACAGCGTGCCCGCGTGACGGTGCTTGTCGCGCCCCCGGTCGTTCGAACGCAGCGCGGCCATCGTGCAGTACAGCGCGATGGCGGCGGTGAGGAGCTGGCCGCCGGAGAAGACGTCGCCCATCTGCCCGACCGGAACCCGCTCGGCCCGCAGCACGGCGTCCGGCTTGAGGATCTCCACCGCGATGCCCCGTGGTTCGAGCGCCGCCTGAACGCCCCGCAGGAGCAGGGACATGCCGTCGCGGCGCATGTCGGAGTTCTTCTTGACGGCGGCGCGGGTCGCCTCGTCGATGACCTCGCCCAGCCGCTCGGCGAGGGTGGCCTGGTCCGGCTCCTCGAAGCGGATGCGCAGGAACTCCTGGCCCGACCACTCGCCGAGCCCCTCGGGCAGCCGGGACAGCCGCTGCGCGGAGCGGAGCGTGGTCAGCGCGGACTCCACCAGCCCGCGCAGCCGGTCGACGATCGAGTCGCGGTTGCGCTCCAGCTGCTCCAGCTCGTCGGTGAGGACCCGCAGCCGGGGCGCGAAGGCCTCGGCCCACTTCGCGGCGTGCTCGGGGAGCGCGGCGGCGGGCAGTTCGCGGATCTGCTGGCGGGCGGGGGTGCGGACCTGCTCGTATCGGGTCGAATTCGCGTGCCGGACGAGGATGTCACTCGCCTCGCGGACGGCCGCGTCGGCCGCGGAGAGCTCGGCGGAGCAGGATCGCAGCGAACGGCGGGCCTCGGCGGCGGTCTGACGGGCCTCCTCCAACGTGCCGGGGTACGTCTCGGGCCCGTCCTCGTCGTCCTCCGCGTGGTCACGGAGGAGGTCGCGCAGGAGTCCCGCGGTCTCGTCGAAGCCGCTCGCGCCGTCCTCGGCGGCGCGGTGGGCGCGCAGGAGGCTCGCGTGCGCGGTGCGCGCGGCCTCCAGGGCGTCGCTTCGGGAGGCCAGTTCGGTGGTGGCGGTACGGAGCAGGGTCTGCGCCTGCTCGGCGTCGGCGGGGACCAGCTCGTCGGGGAGCTCGGTGTGCGCCGCGCCGTCCTCGGGGGCCAGCCGCTCGGCCTCGCCACGCAGTCGGCCGAGCTTCTCGCTCGCCTCGGAGGCGCGGGTCTCCAGCATCTGGACCAGAGCCTCGGCGCGGGCGGCGGCGGCCTGGCGGGACGGGCCGTCGGCGCCGTCGGTCGATTCCAGGAGCTGTTCCGCGCGGCTGCGGACCTTGTTGGTCAGGCGGTCCAGCTCGGCGAGCGCCGCCGACTCGTCGCTCTCCGCGCGCGCCTGCTCGGCGCGGAGGTCCGCGCCGACACCGACCTTCTCGTACAGCTGGGACGCGGCGCGGTACGCCTCGCGGAGGGTGGGGAGCGCGGTGCGCGGCGCGGCCGGGTCCTCCTCGGGGAGCTGGTCGGGTGCGCCGGCGATCTCGGCGCGCTCGGCACGCAGGGCGCGGGCGGTGCGGTGGGCGTCGTCGGCGGCACGCTGGGCGGCCCTGCGGTCCTCGTCGGCGGCGCGAGCGCGCTCCAGGCAGGTCTGGGCGCGGGCCTCGGACTCGGTGGCGTCGTCGGCCAGTTCGCGGAGCTTGGCCTGCCAGGCGGAGCGCTCGCGCAGGCGGAACGCGAGGCCCGCGAGGGCGTCGGCGGCGCGGCGGGCACGCTGGGCGGCCTCCTGGCGCTCGTCCCGTACGCGAGCGGCGTCGGCGGCGGCCTCGTCGGCCTCGGCCCGTACCGTACGGGCTTCGGCGAGGGTCTCCGCCGCGGCCTCGGCGGTCTCGCGGGCGGTGGCGGCGACGGCGGCCAGCTCGGCGAGCATGCCGGGCGGGCAGTCGGCCCGCCAGGAGCCGATCCGGGCGGCGAGGGAGCGGTCGCCGGTGAGACGGGCCGCGAGGTGGCGGATCTCCTCGTCGCGCGCGGCGGCGCGGGCGCGCAGGGTGTGCCGCTCCTCGTCGGCGGCGTGCTCGTCGTGCATGGCCGGGTTCGGCGGGACGAGGAAGACATCCTGGTCCCCGCCGGATTCCGTACTCGGTACGGGGGCGAGCAGCGCGGCGGCCGTGCCGACGGCGACGGTGGAGCGCGGCAGCAGGGCGGCCGTGCTGAGCACCTCGCGGGCGCGGGTGTACGAGACGGGGTCGGTGATCACGACGCCGTCGACCAGCTCGGGGCGGGCGGCGAGAACGGCCGCGTGGTCGGCGGGGTCGACGGCCTGGGCGAGGTAGCGCCAGCCGGGGAGGGCGGGGACGCCCTGCTCACCGAGGTACTCGACGGTGGCCAGGACGTCCGGGCCGGGCGGAAGGAGTCCGCCGTCGCCGAGCGCGCCGAGGATGCGGGAGTCGTCGGCGGCTGCGGTGCGCAGGTCGAAGAGCTGGCGTTCGGCGGAGGCGATGGACTGGTCCAGGAGCCGGCGCAGTTCGTCGGCGTTCCGGTCGAACTCGGTGACGGTGAGCGGGCCGTGGTCCGCCAAGGGGCCGGTCGCGTCGACGGGACCGGAGGCGGCGCCCGGGGCGGTGTCCCCGTCCGGGTCCTGTCCGGGCTCGCCGCGACCGTCAGCGGCCTGCGAGCCCCCGGGGGCCGAGGCCGTGGCGGTCTCCCCCGCGCGCTGGCCCGGCAGCGGGGACGTCGGCCGGGGCGGCAGGCTCAGGAGTTCGGCGAGGCGGTCGTCGGTCGCGAGGGACTCGGCGGCACGGCGCTCGGCGTCGTAGGCGTTCTCGGCGGCCTCGGCGGCGTCCGTGGCACGGGCCGCGGCGAGCTCGGCGCGGGACTCGGCGGCGGCGGCCTCGCGGGCGCGGTCGGCCGCCGCGCGGGCGGCTTCGCGGGCCGCGTCCCAGGCGGCGACCGTGGTCTTCTCGGCGTCGCTCGCGGCGAGGGCCGCGCGGGCCGGGTCCGCGTCCGGGGCGGTGTCGTCGAGCCAGCCGGCCCGTACCGCCTCGGCGGTCTCCTGCTCGACCTCGGCGAGGCGCTGGCGGAGGTGTCCGGCCTCGCTGCGGGCGCGCTGGGCCTCGGTGGCGGCGGCGGTGGCGTCGCGGTGGGCGGTCTCGCCGGTCTCCTGGAGTGCCGCCGAGCGCTCCTCCTCCTCGGCGGCGTGGCGCTCGCCGTCCTCCGCGGCGGCGTGCAGGGCCCGTACGAGATCGGCGGCGGCCTTGGCGCGGGCGGCGAGGGCGGGGGCGGCGTCGCGCTCGGCCTCGCGGATGGCGGCGGCCACGCGCGCGGAGCGGTCGCCCGCCGCCCGGTGCCGGAGCACGGCCTCGGCGGCCTGCCAGGCGGAGTGCAGCGTACGGGCGTCGGTGAGCTCGCGCCGCTGCGAGGCGGCGCCCTTCTCGGCGACGGTCAGGGCCAGGGAGGCGTGCCGGTAGGCCAGTTCGGCCGCGACGAGGGAGCTGCGGCCACGGCCCGTCTCGGCCTCGGAGACGGCATGGGCCGCCGAGGTGACCTGCTGGGCGAGTTCGGCGGAGCGGACGCGCTCCTCGGTGGCGCGCGCGGAGAGCCGGCGGGCGAGCGTACGGGTGCGGCGCTCGGCCCCGGCATGCACGTCACGCGCGCGTGCCCGGGTCTCGGCGGCCTCCACGATGCGGCCGAGGAGGTCGACGGAACCGGCGGTGAAGTCCCGTTCCGCGGTGAGTTCGGCGCGGCGTCCGAGCTTGTTGCCGAAGCCGCTGACGAGGTCGGCGAGCCCGTCGGTGTCACGGGTGTCCGTGACGGCCCGCAGAAGCAGATCGGTGAAGTCGGAGTCCTTCTTGACCGCGAAGAGGCCGGCGGCCTCGCCCTCGTCGGCGTTCATCTCGCGCTGGTAGCGGAAGAGTTCGGGGTCGAGGCCCAGGTCGCCGAGGTGTTCGTTCCAGCGGTCGTGGATCTCCTCCCAGGAGACCTCCAGATGCGGGTACGCCTTGCCCGCCTCCGTGAGGGCGTCCCGGAAGCCCTTCATGGTGCGGCGGCGGCCCTGGGCGCCGGAAGCGCCCTCGACCGGCGGGCGGACGGACGTGGCCTCGGCGACCGGCAGGTTGTCGAGGCTGAGGCCCGGGCCGGGGCGGAAGGAGTACCAGGCCTCGGCGAACTTCCGCGGGTCGTTGGAGACCTGGCGCCCGCGCCACTCGCTGGCCTTGCCGACGACGACCAGCTCGCCGGTGAGGGTGTGCTGCCATTCCAGGGCGACATGGCCGCAGTCGTCGGCGAGGAGGAACTTGCGCAGCACGCCGGAGCTGGCGCCGCCGAGGGTGTTGCGGTGACCGGGGAGCATGACCGAGAAGATCAGCTTGAGGAGTACGGACTTGCCGCCGCCGTTCTCCAGGAAGAGCACGCCGGCGGGGGCGGGGCGGCGCGGCGGGCCGACCGGCTCCTCCTCGAAGAACTCCGCCTGGGTGGGGGCGGGGTGGGGCACGGGGGCGCCGACTCCGCGCAGGTCCAGGACGGTGTCGGCGTAACGCGCACCGGCGGGACCGATGGAGTAGAGGCGGACCCGGGACAACTCGTACATGGCGGCGGACTCTCGTCGACTGGTTCTGTGATTACGCGGGGCGGTTACGCATGGAACGGGAGGCCGGCGTCGGCGGCGAGCTCCAGGTCGTCGCCGTCGGGCGGCGGCAGGAGGGTCGCGGAGCCGTCGCTGACCGGTACGACGCCGAGGTCGAGCAGCTCGGCCATGGCGGCGCTGCCGGCCATGTCGCGGACCTGGAGCTGGTAGCGGGCGGTGGTGCGGTAGGCGCCGCCCGCGTCGTCGCCGGTGCGCTGCAGGAAGCCCGAGTCGGTGAGAAAGGCGACGGCCTTGCCGACGATGCCGGTGGTGGAGCCCGCGAGGCGGCGGGCGTCCTTGGTGGCGCCGGTGGAGCTGCGGCGGGCGTAGATCCGCCAGGCGGCCTCCAGGCCGGGGGCGTCGGAGGCGGGGTCGGTGTTCTCGCCCTGCTGCTCGGCGCGCTCCTCGAGGCGGCGGCAGGCCTGGCGTACGAACGCGTCGACGCCGTTCACGGTGAGGCGGCCGATGTACCCGTCGTCGGCGAGGTCCTCGGGCCGGGGGAACGCCATGGCGGCGACGGCGAGGTGGGCGAGGCCGTGCAGGAAGCGGTCGGCGGAGTCGGTCGAGGCGCGGCGGGCGTAGTCGCCCATGCGGACGGCGAAGACGGAGTCCTCGCCGGCGGTGACGGCCATGCCCGCGCGCGGGGAGACCTCCAGGACGACGAGTCCGAGTCCGGTCGCGACGGCGTCGGCGAGGCGCGCGAAGGCGGGGTCCTCGCGATAGCGCCGGAGCAGCTCGGTGTACTCGGCGTCCCGGGCGGGCAGCAGCTTGGGCTGCAGTCCGAACGACACGAGCCGCGCGGCGTCGGCCGCGTCTGCGGGCGTGACGGGCGCGGTGGCGCCGTGCGGTGCGGCTGCGTGCGGCGCGGTGGGGCTGTGTGGTGCGGGGGCGGTGTGCGGGGGCTCCGGCTCGCTCCACGCGTCGGCGTGCTCGGCGTGGTGTTCGCTCACGGCTGGGGCTCCTCGGGAGGGCTGGTCGTCGGTGGTGCGGTGGGTTCGGGGCGGGGCAGCGGAAGGCGGACCGGTGTCACGCTCACGGCGCGCCGCCGGGGCGGGGTCTGGGCACCGGCCTCGGGCGCACGGGCCGGGGTGAGCCGGACGGCGCGCACGTACGGGGCGGGGCTCCGCCGGCCTGGCACGGCTGGGCGCGCCGGTGCGGGCGATGCCGAGGCGGAGGCAGGGGCCGGTGGCGGTGCCGGGGCCGGGGCAGGCGCCGTGGCCGGGGCGGAGGCAGGGGCCGGTGCCGGGGCGGAGGCCGGGGCAGGCCCCGTGGCCGGGGCTGAGACGGCGGCGGAGGCCGGGGCCGGGGCGGAGGCCGAGGCCTTGGCCGGGGCCGGTGCCGGGGCGGGCGCAGGTGCCGCGGCGGGCGCCGGTGCCGCGGCGGACGCAGGGGCGTCTCCCGGGAGCGTGTCCACGGGTGCCTCCGCTTCCACCGCCGCGGGGCCCTCCGCCATGGGCACGCCCTCGGGGCGCGCCGGCGGGACCGGCGGCGGCTCGGACACGACGTCCGGCGTGGCGTCCGGCAGCGCGCCGGACACGGCGTCGGGCGACGCCTGGTCGGTGGTCATGAGGCCTCCGTGCGGTCCGCTGCCATGCCCAGCGCGTCCAGGAGCGCTGTGCCCACTATCAGGTCTGCGCCGCCGAACTCAGGGTCGTCGAGCTGCGTGCCGTCGTCGACTGCGAAGAGCAGGCGCTCCTCACCCTGGCGGTACGCCGTTCCGACCGGCGGGCTCGCCGCGTGGACGGCGAGCAGGGCGACCAGGTAGGGAAGGTCGGGGTCGCGCAGGCGGGCCTCGGCGAGCAGCCCGGAGAGCCGGCGCGGGGCGTCGTGCTCCAGGTCGAGCAGCTCCATGGCGCTCGCCAGCTGCTCCTCGCTGAAGCGGCTGTCGTCGGGCGTGGCGATCAGGTCCGGCTCGGGCATCTCCGCGCCGAGGTGCTCACGCTCGACGGGCGGAGTGAGGAGCATCTCGACGAGGTCGCCCACGCGCACCGAGGCCGGGGTGCGCAGCCCTGTGCCGCGCGCGAAGAACGCGTCCGTGACCTTGGTCGCCTGCTCGACGGGGAGCGGCAGGATCGGCGCGACGAGCTGTCCGTACAGGTCTACGCCGGTGTACGAGGTGGGCGCGGCGAACGCCTGCCGGTCCTGCTCCGCCCGGAAGAGCGGGCCCGCCTCCAGGAGGCGGGACTGGAGCTGGGTATGGCGGCGGATGCAGTCCTTGACGATGTCGACGAGCTCGGCTGCGCGGCGCTTGTGCTCCGGCTCCTCGGCCTCGTCTCGGGCCTTGCGGATGTTGGTGAGGATCGCGTTCTCGTGGCGGTAGCGGTCGGCGACGTGGTCGAGCGCCTCGGCGATCATGTCCGGGACGGCCTGCAGCCAGTCCACCGCGCGGACGTTGCGGCGGGTCGCCTCCAGGGTCTTGCGGAGGGTCTCGGCGTACTGCACGGTCCGGTACCGCGCCTGCTCGGCGGCGAGCTGGGCGTCGGCGAGCCTGCCGCGGCTGATCAGGACCTCCAGCTTGACCTCGGCGGCGATCTGGGCGGAGGTGACGTCGGTGTCGAGGGCGCCGACCAGGACGTTGACCGCTTCGTCCGTCGTACGGAGGTAGACCCCGCCGCCGTAGCCGGGGACCTCTTCGATCAGCTTGAAGTCGTAGTCGCGGCGGATGTAGACGCCGTCGGCGCCGAACGTGCCGTACACCGCCCGGAAGCCGCGGTCCACGCTGCCGACGTTGATCAGGTTCTCGAGGACCCAGCGGGCCACGCGCTCGTGCTCGGCGGCGGGGCGGGTGGGGGCCTGGGCGGCGACGCGGGGCAGGAGGCGGGCGACGATCTGCTCGTGATCGGCGCCCGTGTCGAAGTCCATGTTGAGTGTGACGAGGTCGATGGCGGCGAGGGCGACCTCGGCCATCGCGTAGACCGAGTACTCACCGGCGAGGTTCGCCTTGCGGGTGTCCAGGTCGTGCAGCGGGGCGGTGCACGCGAGCGCGCGAAGCCGCCGCGCGAGCCCTTCGTCGGCGGCCGGACCCTGCGCAGGCCGCGGCCCCGCGCTGAGCTGGGGCGGAACGAAGTCCGTCGAGGCAGGCGAAGTCACGGTGCACAGATTAGGTCCTCGAACTGACAACGGTCGAAACGGCGCAGATGCGACCCCGCCGGGTGACGGGACGTGGTAGCGCGGCGGCGACCCGTCCGGACGCCCGCCGCTCAGGCCGCGCGCCTCTCAGGCTCCGGGGGGCCGCTCAGGCCCCGGGGGCCTCCGGCTGCTCGACGGCCTTCGCGTACGCCTCGACGATCCGGGTGCGGGAGTCGTCGAGGTAGCGGCCCAGCAGGCGTTCCGCCGTCGCACGGTCACCGGCGCGCAGTGCGTCCAGAATCTTCCGGTTTCGTACGAGATAAGGCTCATGGAGGCCACGCGGGTCGTCCACGGTGTGGAAGGCGAGGCGGAGTTCGGCGAGAACACCCCGCATCAGTTCGTCCGTGCGGGCGCTGCCGGCCAGGGCGACCAGTTCGCGGTGGAAGTGGATGTTGGCCGTGGAGACGCCCTTCCAGTCCTCCGTACGCGCCGCCTCCACGCCCTCCTCGACCGCGGCTGCGAGACCGTCCAGGTCGAACGGCGGCTCCCCGAGGCCTCGGACGACGGCGCATTCGACGAGACGGCGGGTGCGGTAGATGTCGGCGACGTCGTCGACGGCCAGGACCCGGACGAAGACGCCCCGGTTGAGCTCGTGGACGAGCAGCCGTTCATGCGTGAGCAGGCGGAACGCCTCGCGCAGCGTGTTCCGGGACACGCCGAGCGCGCCGCCGATGCTGTCCTCGGAGAGCCGGGTGCCGGGCGGGAAGAAGCCCTCGGCGATCCGGGTGCGCAGGATGTCCGCCACGCGTTCCGCCGTGCTGGTCCGCCCGAGCAGCGCCCGGTCGTCCGCGAGTCCGCCGATTCCGCCCACCGCGCCCCGATCCTTTCGTCGTCCGCGCCGAGTCAATACCAGGTCCCTCAGGGACACAAGAACGTGACGACACACCTCTTGTCGGATCGTTGAACGATCCTCTACGTTGACGACACCGCACGGTCCTCCAGCACGTCACTCAGCACGCCTCCTCCCCCTCTGCGAGGTGCACATGAGCACGACACAGACCAAGCAGCAGACCCAGGGCGAACAGTCCGACGACACGGGCGCGTTCGCCTGGCTGCGCGCCCTCGGGCCGCGCGGCAGGCGCGCCTTCGGCGGCGCGTTCGGCGGATACGCCCTGGATTCCTACGACTTCTTCACGCTGCCGCTCTCGATGGTGGCCATCGCCGCCTACTTCAGCCTCGACAAGGGCCAGACCGGTCTGCTGACCACGGTCACCCTGGTGGTCTCGGCGATCGGCGGTGCGCTGGCCGGCATCCTGGCCGACCGCATCGGGCGCGTGAAGGCGCTGATGATCACCGTCGCGACCTACGCGCTCTTCACCGTCCTGTGCGGCTTCGCGCCCAACTACGAGACCCTGATGCTCTTCCGCGCCCTCCAGGGCCTGGGCTTCGGCGGCGAGTGGGCGGTCGGCGCGATCCTGGTCGCCGAGTACGCCTCGGCCAGGCACCGGGGCCGTACTCTCGGCGGCATCCAGAGCGCGTGGGCGGCCGGCTGGGCGCTCGCGGTGATCGTGTACACCCTCGTCTTCGCGTTCGTCGACCCCGACGTGGCCTGGCGGGTCATGTTCTGGACGGGCGCCCTGCCCGCACTGCTCGTGGTGTACGTCCGCAGGAACGTCGAGGACGCCCCGCAGGCCGCCGAGATCCGGCGCACCGCCACCGAACGCGGTTCCTTCACCGCCATCTTCAAGCCGTCCCTGCTGCGCACGACGCTCTTCGCGGTGCTGCTCTCGACCGGCGTCCAGGGTGGCTACTACACCCTCGCCACCTGGGTCCCGACCTTCCTGAAGACCGAGCGGGGCCTGACGGTCGTCGGCACCGGCGGCTATCTGACGTTCCTGATCTCCGGGGCCTTCATCGGCTATCTGACCGGGGGCTACCTCACGGACCTGCTCGGCAGGAAGAAGAACATCGCGCTCTTCGCCGCCCTGTCGGCGCTCTCCGTCCTCGCCTACACGAACATCCCGTCCGGAGCGAACACGCTCCTCCTCGTACTCGGCTTCCCGCTCGGCTTCTGTATGTCGGCCATCTTCAGCGGGTTCGGCTCCTTCCTCGCCGAGCTGTACCCGACGGCGGTACGGGGAACGGGCCAGGGCTTCACGTACAACACAGGCCGGGCGGTGGGCGCGGTCTTCCCGACCCTGGTGGGCTTCCTCGCCGAGAGCTGGGGCGTCGGCGGCGCGCTGGTCTTCGGGGCCATCGGCTACGGCCTGGCGGTGCTCGCCCTGCTCGGCCTGCCGGAGACGCGCGGAAGGGAACTCGTATGACGTCGACGGCGGTTCCCGACCCGCGTACGGCACGCGCGCGTGCACGTGCGGGATCCACCTCCCCCACGGCCGGCTGGGCGCCCGTGACCGCCTCGCACCCTCCGTTCGCGATCACCCACGCGCCGGGCCGGACGCTCGTCACCGACGTCCGCGACAGCGCGTACCGCGTCGCCTCCTGAGACCAGACACAGCGCATCGCCGTACGACCGGAAGGAAGGGACCATGACGGGGGACTCGATCGACCTCAACGCCGACCTCGGGGAGGGCTTCGGCCGCT
This sequence comes from Streptomyces sp. NPDC013457, assembly GCF_043089925.1. Classification (NCBI taxonomy): domain Bacteria; kingdom Bacillati; phylum Actinomycetota; class Actinomycetes; order Kitasatosporales; family Streptomycetaceae; genus Streptomyces; species Streptomyces sp. NPDC013457. The sequence continues at coordinate 450,036 of NZ_JBICBL010000007.1, read as the reverse complement.
GGACGCTCACCGACGACGAGGAGCTGCTCTCCGTCGTCACGAGCGCCAACGTGGCCTGCGGCTTCCACGCCGGGGACGCGGTCACCATGCGCCGCGTCTGCGAGCTCGCGGCCGCGCGGGGCGTCCGGATCGGGGCCCAGGTCTCGTACCGCGATCTGGCCGGCTTCGGGCGCCGCTCGATGGACGTCCCGGCGGACGAGCTGGCGGCCGAGGTCGCGTACCAGATCGGCGCGCTGGACGTCTTCGCCCGCGCCGCCGGATCGAGGGTCTCGTACGTGAAGCCTCATGGCGCGCTCTACAACCGGGTGGTGCGCGACGAGGAACAGGCGGCGGCGGTCGTCGACGGGGTGCTGCTCGCGGGCGGCGGGCTGCCGGTCCTGGGGCTGCCCGGCTCGCGGCTCCACGACGCCGCGGGGAAGGCGGGGCTGCGGGTGGTCGCCGAGGCCTTCGGCGACCGGGCGTACACGGCGGACGGCTCCCTGCTGCCACGGGGGCAGGAGGGGGCGGTCGTCACCGACCCGGCGGAGGTCGTCGAACGCTCGGTGTCCATGGCCCGGTTCGGGGTCGTGACCGCGCACTGCGGGACGTCGGTCGCCGTACGGGCGCGCTCGCTCTGCCTGCACGGGGACACCCCGGGCGCGGTGGGTCTCGCCCGGCGGGTGCGCGCCGAGCTGGAGGCGAGCGGCGTCGGGGTGGAGGCGTTCGCGTGAAGGCGCGGCGCGTGTTCCGGGTGGGCGAGCGGGCGCTGCTCGTCGAGCTGGGGAGCGGTACGGAGACGGAGGCGTTCCACGCCGAGCTGCTCCGTCGGCGCGCGGGCGGTGCGCTGCCGCCCGTACGGGAGATCGTGCCGGCGGCGCGGACGGTGCTGCTCGACGGGGTCGACGCGCCGGACCTCCTTGCGGGCCAGTTGCGGGAGTGGACGATTCCGCCGCTCCACGCGCGCGTGGAGCGGGCCGTGGAGGTCCCGGTCCGCTACGACGGTCCCGATCTGACCGAGGTGGCCGCGCTGTGGGGAGTGTCCGTGGAGACGGCGGTACGGATCCACTCGGCGACCGAGTTCCGGGTCGCGTTCTGTGGGTTCGCCCCCGGCTTCGGCTATCTGACCGGTCTCGGCGATCCGTACCAGGTGCCGCGCCGGGCTACCCCGCGTACGTCCGTCCCGGCCGGTTCGGTGGCGCTCGCGGGGCCGTACACGGGCGTGTACCCCCGCTCCTCGCCCGGCGGCTGGCAGTTGATCGGCTCCACGGACGCGGTCCTCTGGGACGCGGGGCGCGAGCCCGCCGCGCTCCTGACGCCCGGTGCGCTGGTGCGTTTCGTGGTGGAGAGCCGGTGACCGATCGTGCTGTCGCCGTCGTACGGTCCGGAGCGCTGGCCACCGTGCAGGACCTCGGGCGGACCGGGTACGCGCATCTGGGCGTGCCCCGCTCGGGGGCGCTGGATCCGGGCGCCGCGCGGCTGGTGAACCGGCTGGTGGGCAATCCGGAGGGGGCGGCGGTCCTGGAGACCACGGTCGACGGGTGCGCGGTGCGGCCCCGGTGCGCGGTCACCGTCGCCGTGGGCGGCGCGCCGTGCCCGGTCACCGTCGACGGAAGGCCGGTCGCCTGGGGCACGGCGGTACGGGTACCGGCGGACGCCCTGCTCGACGTCGGCCGGGCCGTCCGTGGGCTGCGCGCGTACGTGGGGTTCGGCGGCGGGATCTCCGTCGACCCCGTCCTCGGCAGCCGCTCCACCGACCTGCTGTCCGGGCTGGGCCCGGCGCCGCTGGCGGACGGGACCGTGCTGCCGCTGGGAGCGGAATCGGCCGTACGGGGGTCGGTCGACGCTCCTCCGTGGCCGGGCCCGCCGGACGAACTCGTCCTGCGGGTCCGGTTGGGCCCGCGCGACGACTGGTTCACCCGTGGGGCGCTCCACACCCTGGCCACGCGCGCGTACCGGGTGTTCACCGCCTCCAACCGCATCGGCCTGCGCACCGAGGGCCCGCCTCTGGAGCGGGCGATCACCGCCGAACTCCCCAGCGAGGGCATGGTCCTGGGCGCGGTGCAGGTGCCTCCGGACGGACGTCCCGTGGTCTTCCTCGCCGACCATCCGACGACCGGCGGCTACCCGGTGATCGCGGTGGCCCGGGAGACCGACCTCGCCGCGGCGGCACAGGCGGCACCGGGGACGGTCGTCCGGTTCGTACCGACGGGCTGCTGATCCCCCGCGCGCCCGTCCCGACGGCGAGCCCCGTCAGGGTGGGGGCCATCGGAGTGGCGGGCCGTCAGGGTGGCGGGCCGTAGCCTCCGCCGCCGGGGGTGCGGAGGAACAGGACGTCGTCCGGGGCTACGTCGGTGGTGTCGACACCGGCGAGGTGTTCGACGGTTCCGTCGGCGCGTTCGACGAGGTTCTCGCCGCGCGCGCCCGGCTCTCCGCCGGCCATGCCGTACGGCGGGACCCGGCGGTGGCCCGTCAGCAGGGCGACCGTCATCGGTTCGAGGAAGCGGATCCGGCGTTCCACGCCCTCTCCTCCGGGCCATCGGCCGCGCCCGCCGCTCTCCTTCCGTAGCGCGAAGGAGTCCACCCTGACCGGGTAGCGCCACTCCAGGATCTCGGGGTCCGTGAGCCGGGAGTTTGTCATGTGGGTCTGGACGGCGTCCGCGCCCTCGAAGCCGTCGCCGGCGCCCGAGCCGCTCGCCACGGTCTCGTAGTACTGCACGCGCGCGTTGCCGAAGGTGACGTTGTTCATCGTGCCCGAGCCCTCGGCCTGGACACCGAGGGCCGCGTAGAGGGCGCCGGTGACCGCCTGGGAGGTCTCCACGTTCCCGGCGACCGTCGCGGCCGGGTAAGAGGGCGCGAGCATGCAGCCGGCCGGTACACGGACTTCCAGGGGCTCCAGGCAGCCGCTGTTGAGCGGGATGTCGTCGTCGACGAGGGTGCGGAAGACGTACAGAACCGCGGCCATGACGACGGAGGTGGGCGCGTTGGCGTTGCCCTCCTGCTGTGGCGACGTGCCGGCGAAGTCGAGGACGGCGGAGCGGCGTTCGCGGTCGACGCGGACGGCCACCTGGATGACGGCGCCGCTGTCCGTCTCGTAGCGGTACGAGCCGTCCCGCAGCCCGGCCACGATCCGCCGTACGGACTCCTCTGCGTTGGCGCGCACGTGCCGCATGTAGGCGTGGACGACGTCCAGGCCGAACTGGTCGACCATTCTGCGCAGTTCCTCGATGCCCTTCTCGTTGGCGGCGATCTGCGCGCGGAGGTCGGCGAGGTTGGTGTCCGGGTCGCGGGAGGGGTACCGGGCGCCGGTGAGCAGCGCCCGGGTCTCCTCCTCGCGCAGCCGCCCGTCCCGTACGAGCAGCCAGTTGTCGAAGAGGACGCCCTCCTCGTCGACGGTCCGGCTGAAGGCCGGCATGGACCCGGGGGTGATGCCGCCGATCTCCGCGTGGTGACCGCGCGAGGCGACGAGGAAGAGCAGCCGGTCACCGGAGTCGGCGAAGACCGGGGTCACCACGGTCACGTCCGGCAGGTGGGTACCGCCGTGGTACGGGTCGTTGATCGCGTAGACGTCGCCGGGGCGCAGGGAGTCGCCGCCCCGCCGCAGGACCTCCTTGATGGACTCGCCCATGGAGCCCAGGTGGACGGGGATGTGGGGCGCGTTGGCGATGAGGTTGCCCTCGGGGTCGAACAGGGCGCAGGAGAAGTCGAGCCGCTCCTTGATGTTGACGGAGTGGGCGGTGTTCTCCAGACGTACGCCCATCTGCTCGGCGATCGCCATGAAGAGGTTGTTGAAGACCTCCAGGAGGACCGGGTCGACGTCGGTGCCGACCGCCACGCGCGCCGGGCGGGGTGTCGCGCGGGTGAGGACGAGGTGTCCGCCGTCGCCTGCGGTGGCCTGCCAGCCCGGGTCGACGACGGTGGTGGCGTCGGCCTCGGCAAGGATCGCGGGCCCCGTGAGGGTCTCGCCCGGGCGCAGGTCCTCGCGGCGGTGGAGGGGGGTGTCGGCGGCGGCACGGCCGCTGTGCATCCGTACGGTCGACCGGGGCTCGGGCTCCGCGGACCGATTCCCGGTGCGCTCCCCCGTCTCGACGGCCACGGGACCGTGCGGTCCGGCGAGCCCCACGGCCTCGACGGAGACGGCCTCGACGACCAGGGGCCGGTCCATGGTGAAGGCGTACCGCGCGCGGTGGACGGCCGTGAACGCCGCGCGCATCTCCGCCGCGGGGGCGAGGTCGACCTGCAGGCTGGCGTCGGTTCCGGAGTAGCGCAGCAGCACGCGCGCGTGGGTGGTGATCGCGGAGTCGGGCAGCCCGTCGGCGCGCAGCTCCTCCGTGGTGCGCTCGGCGAGTTCGTCGCAGAGTGCCGTCACGCGCGCGTGCGTCCCCTCCGCGTCGAGTTCGGCCTCGACCGACTGCTCGCGCATGGCCGTGGCGTCGGCGAGCCCGATGCCGTACGCCGAGAGGACGCCGGCTAGCGGCGGTACGAGGACGGTGTCGACGCCCAGCGCGTCGGCGACGGCGCAGGCGTGCTGGCCGCCCGCGCCTCCGAAGCTGGTGAGGGCGTAGCGCGTGACGTCGTGGCCGCGCTGGACGGAGACCTTCTTGACCGCGTTGGCCATGTTGAGCACGGCGATCTCCAGGAAGCCGGCGGCCACCTCCTCGGGGGTGCGGCCGCCTCCGATCTCCTGGGCGAGGGCGGTGAACTTCTCCCGCACGACGGTGTCGTCCAGTCGCTGGTCGCCGTCGGGTCCGAAGACGGCGGGGAAGTGGGCGGGCTGGACGCGGCCGAGCATCACGTTGGCGTCGGTGACGGTCAGGGGGCCGCCGCGGCGGTAACAGGCGGGGCCGGGGACGGCGCCCGCGGAGTCGGGGCCGACCCTGTAGCGCTGTCCGTCGTAGTGCAGGACGGAGCCGCCGCCCGCGGCGACGGTGTGGATGTTCATCATCGGCGCGCGCATCCGTACACCCGCGACCTGTGTACCCAGTTCACGCTCGAACTCGCCCGCAAAGTGCGACACATCGGTGGAGGTGCCGCCCATGTCGAAGCCGATGACCCGGTCGAACCCCGCCTGTCCGGCCGTGCGGGCCATGCCGACGACGCCGCCGGCGGGGCCGGACAGGACGGCGTCCTTGCCACGGAAGTGGGCGGCCTCGCGCAGCCCTCCGTTGGACTGCATGAACATCAGCCGGATTCCGGCGAGTTCGCGGGCCACCTCGTCGACGTAGCGGCGCAGGATCGGGGAGAGGTAGGCGTCGACGACGGTGGTGTCCCCGCGCGGCACGAGCTTGATGAGCGGGCTGACCTCGTGGGAGCAGCTGACCTGGGTGAAGCCGAGTGCACGGGCACGGTCGGCGATCCGGCGCTCGTGGTCGGGGCTGCGGTAGCCGTGCATGAGGACGACGGCGGCGGAGCGGTAGCCGTCGCGGTGGGCGGACCGCAGCTCCTCGGCGACGGCGTCCTCGTCGAGCGGCCGCACCACCCGGCCCTGGGCGTCGACCCGCTCGGGGACCTCGACGACGCGCTCGTAGACGGCCTCGGGGAGCACGATGTGGCGGTCGAAGAGCCGGGGCCGGTTCTGGTAGGCGATCCGCAGGGCATCGCGGAAGCCCTGGGTGACGAGGAGGACGGTCGGCTCGCCGCGCCGCTCCAGGAGTGCGTTGGTGGCGACGGTCGTCCCCATCTTCACGACGGCGATCCGGTCGGCGGGCACGGGCTCGTCGGGGCCGAGTCCGAGGAGGAGACGGATTCCGGCGACGGCCGCGTCGTGGGGGCGGGCGGGGTCGTGGGAGAGGATCTTGCGGGTGACCAGCCGCCCGTCGGGCCGCCGGCCCACGACGTCGGTGAACGTGCCGCCACGGTCGATCCAGAACTCCCAGCGCCCTGTCATTCCCCCATTGTGGCCACCGGCGCGTCCAGGGACAGGGCCGCGAGTGCGGCGGCGAGGGCGTTCTCGGCCCGCAGGTCGAGCCGGACGTCGGTGCCGCCCGCCCAGTGCCGCAGCTCGGAGCCCGCCAGGTGCAGGAGCTGGGGCAGGAGGTCGTGGCAGCGCCGCACCACCCATCCGGTGCCGGCGGTGGCGAGCCAGACCAGCGCCTCCGTACGGGTGGGCGGCGGCTGTTCGGGATCGGGCGAGGGCGCCGTGCCGTGGGCGAGGCCCCGCGCGGCGAGGAGCGCGTGGAACCGCGCGGCGATCGCCCGGTGGCCGCGCTCGCCGGGGTGGAGCCGGTCGGCGCTCCACAGGGCCCGGTCGTCGGTCCAGATGCGGTCGGCGAGATGGAGGTGGACGGCGTCGTGGCGGGCGGAGAGGGCGTGGACGAGCGTGTTGACGGCCTTCTGGCGCCGGGCGAGCGGGCGGGCGAGCGGCGGCGGGAGGCCGAGCATCCGGCCGGGGTCGGGCAGGCAGGCGGTGAGGAGGACGGCTCCGCTCGCGCCGAGGTCCGCGCAGACCCGGTCGAGCCGGCGGGCGAGCTGTTCGATGTCGAAGGTGTGGCGCAGGGTGTCGTTGACGCCGACGACGACGGAGGCGAGGTGGGGGCGGAACGCCACGGCCTCGGGTGACTGCTGTTCGGCGACCTCCCGGCTCTGGGCGCCGCTGATCGCGAGGTTACGGAATTCGAGGTGCTGCCCGGGTCCGGCGAGCCCGGCGGCGAGCAGCGCGGCCCAGCCGCGCCAGGTGCCGTCGACGCGGTCGCCGACGCCCTCGCTGAGGGAGTCCCCGAGGACGGCGAAGCGGAGCGGTGCGGGCGGCGCCGGAGGGGTCCTGGGGCCGCGACGGGGCGTGGGGATGGCGTCCGCTCGGGGGTGGCCGGTCTGGGGCAGGAGGACGGTGCCCACCTCGGATACCGGATCCGATACCGGAGCGATTGGATCCAATGTCGAGGTGATCGGATCCGACGCCGGGAGGATTGGATCCGATATCCAGGCGGTGGGATCCGATGTACGGGCAGCGGAATCCGGCGCCTCGGTGATCGGATCCGAAGTCCGCGCGGCATCCGGCTCCGAGGCGCCCGGCTCCGCCGGCCTGCCCCAGCACTCCGGGCTGTCCGCCGCCGCAGGGAGTGCGGTCGTCATGTCCGCACCCCCTGCGGCGGAACGCGGATCGCGGCCGGGGCAGCGTCGTGGGCGTCGAGGAACGCGGCGATGGAGCGGTCCCAGCCGAAGAGTTCGGCACGCGCGCGTGCCGCCGCGCGGCGGGGCTGCTCCGGACGGTCGAGAACCGACCGGACGGCCTCCGCGAAGGAGGCCGCGTCGTCCGTGGCACAGGCGCCCGCGTCCCCGATGACCTCGGGGAGCGCGGAGGAGGCGCTCGCGACTACCGGGGTCCCGCAGGCGAGTGCCTCCAGGGCCGACAGACCGAACGTTTCAGCAGGCCCGGGGGCCAGGCAGAGGTCGGCGGAGGCCTGGAGGTCGGCCAGGGTCTCGCGGTCGTCGACGTGCCCCAGGAAGCGCACCGGGAGCCGCTCCTCCCACGCCCGCCGCTCCAGGGCACCCCGCAGCGGCCCCTCTCCCGCCACGGCGAGCGCCGCGCGCACCCCCTGGCCGCGCAGGTGCGCGAGCGCGTCCAGGGCGGTTCCGGGCCTCTTCTCCACGGAGAGCCGGGAGCACATCAGCAGTAGCACCCGCTCGCCGTCCGCGTGCTTGGCCCGCAGGACGGTGCTGCGCCGCCCCGGTCGGCATCGGTCCAGGTCCACGCCGAGCGGCGCGCGCAGCACGTTGCGCGCCCCGATCCGTACGAACTCCCGCTCAGCCCACTCGGTCGTGCACACGACTCGCGCATACGCCCACGCCGTCCGGCGGTTGAGCCGGTCGGCGGCGCGGGCCGCGGCGGCCGGGGGCACGCCCCAGGTCCGCAGGACGCCGTCCGCCGTCTCGTGGGAGACCATCACCGAGGGCACCCTGGCGCGTCGCGCCCACTCCCCCGTCCAGCGCAGGGTCGTGCGGTCGGAGACCTCGATGCGGTCGGGGGCGAGCTCCTCCAGGATCCGGCGGACACGGCGCCGGTCTGCGAGGACGCGGTAGCCGCCCGTGGCGGGGAGCACGGGTCCGGGGAGGGTGATGATCCGCCCCTGATCGGTGAGCCGGTCGCTCTCCACGTCTCCGGGGACGATCAGGACGGGTTCGTGCCCGGCGGCGAGGTAGCCGCGGCCGAGCTGTTCCAGGGCGGTCCGCAGGCCCCCCGAGGTGGCGGTGACGAAGTTGGCGAGCCGCACGATGCGCAGGGGCCGGGGTATCGCGGGGCCTCTCATGCCGCCACCGCCGTCCGCTCGCGCAGGACCTCCAGGTAGTGGCCGATCAGCTCGTCCCCGACGGCCTCCCAGGTCCGGCCCTCGACGGCCGCCCGGCCCGCCCGCCCGTAGGCGGCGCGCAGGGCCGGCGCCTGGGCGAGCGCGGCGACGGCGTCCCGTAGCGCGATGGTGTCGTCCGGCGGTACGAGGAGACCGGTCCGGCGGTGGTCGACGAGGTCCAGCGGCCCTCCGGCGGCCGGCGCGACGACGGGGACGCCGCTGGCCATCGCCTCCTGGACGGTCTGGCAGAAGGTCTCGTACGGGCCGGTGTGCGCGAACACGTCCAGCGAGGCGAAGATCCGCGCCAGGTCGTCGCCCGTGCGCCGGCCGAGGAACCGGGCTCCGGGCAGGGCGGCGCGCAGCGCCGGCTCGCTCGGGCCGTCGCCGACGACCACGACCCGCACGCCGGGCAGACCGCACACACCGGACAACAGCTCGACCCGCTTCTCCGGGGCGAGGCGGCCGATGTAGCCGACGACGAGTTCGCCGTCGGGGGCGATTTCGCGGCGAAGGCCGTCGTCGCGCAGCTCGGGCCGGAAACGGTCGGTGTCGACACCGCGCCGCCAGAGCCGGATACGGCCTATGCCGTGCGTCTCCAGGTCGCGCGCGGCTGCGGTGGACGGCGCGAGGGTGCGGTCGGCGGCGCCGTGGACGGCCCGCAGCCGGCGCCAGGCGGCGCCTTCCCCAGCGCCCATGTAGGTGCGGGCGTAACCGGCGAGGTCGGTCTGGTAGACGGCGACGGCGGGCAGCCCGAGCCGGGTCGCGGCGGCCATGCCGCGTACGCCGAGCACGAACGGGCCGGCCAGGTGGACGACGTCGGCACGGTGCGCGGCGATGGCCGTGGCGAGGCGGCGGCTGGGGAGGGCGACGCGCACCTGGGGGTAGCCGGGCAGCGGCAGGGACGGTACGCGCACGACCGGGCAGGGCGCGTCGGCGTCGGGGGTGTCGGTGGCTCCGGCGACGGCCGGGGCGATGACGAGCGGGTCATGACCGCGGCGGACGAGGTGGCGCGCGGTCTGCTGGGCGCAGTGCGCCACACCATTGACATCGGGAGGGAAGGATTCGGTGACGATGACGACACGCATACCGGTGTTGTCGTCGTGTCCGGCGTGTTCCCGCCGACATGCATCTGGACGCCCGGGGAACGTCCCATGAGCGTTTGCCCTCGGGTCGGGCGGCGCCGTACGCACGCGTCGCGGGCGCCTTGGTCCCCTCCGGGGACGGTGCCGTCCCAGGGCGGTGGGGCCTGCGTACCCCGCCGGCAGCTGCCGCCGGAGGGGGCCTGCGTGCCCCGCCTGTGTGCCCCGTCGGCGTGCCCCGCCCGCGTACCCCGCCGGGACCCTCGTCGTCCACCCTGCACGGGGCCCCGCGAGCCCGGCCCTGGCGCCCACACGTCAGGGCGCCGGGACCGCGGACCGCCCCTGAGGCCGAGGTCCGACGGCTCCGGGGCCCGGGGTCGTACCCGAGGCTCGGACCGGACCCGAGGCTCGGACCGGACCCGAAACCCGGCGCCGGCCCCGAAGCCCGGAGGCCCGACTCGCCCCCTCGCCGTACGCCAGGCCCGACTCCAGAGCGTGATCAGACCTGGAGGTCCGGGCCTATCCGGTTGCGGACCGCCGTCTGGACCTCGGCCTCCTCGGCCGGGTCGACGGCGAGCCGCCGCAGTCGCTCCGCGACGCGGACGTCGCCGGTCTCGGCGTGCAGCGCCGCGACCTCACGCGTGGTCTCCTCGCAGTCCCAGAGGCATTCGACGGCGAAGCCCGTCGGGAAGGTCGGGTCGGTGGCCGCGAGGGCGCGGGCGGTTCGGCCCCGGAGCTGGGAGGAGGCGGTCTCCCGGTAGACGTGACGCAGTACGGGCGCGGCGCAGGCGATGCCGAGGCGCCCGGCGCCGTCGACCAGCGTGTAGAGGGCGGTCGCGTCGGGACCCGCGGACCGGACGGTCTCGCGCAGGGCTCCGAGCACGAGCGTGGCGTCCTTGGCCCCGCCCCGGCAGGCGAGGACGCCCGCGGCGGCGGTGCCGAGCGCGTCGGGCCGGTGGACCCAGCCGCGGGCACGGTCGACGGCGGCCTCGCCGCACATCCGCTCGAAGGCGGCGACGGCGGCCTCGGAGACCGTACGGGAGTCGCTGCCGGCCGCGGCCTCGATCAGGTCGAGGACGGCGGGATCGCGAGACTCGGCGAGGTAGTGAAGGGCGGCGCAGCGCGCCCCGTCGGGGCCGCGGCGGGCGGCCTCGACGATCAGCGGCCGGTCCTCGGGTCCCGCGACGGCGGTGAGGCAGCGGGCGGCGGGCCCGTGCAGCACGGCACCGCGCTCCAGGCCTTCCTGCGCCCAGTCGAAGACCGCCTGGACGCTCCAGCCCGGGCGGGGCCCGCTCGGCCGCATCTGGCGCTGCCAGCGGTCGAAGGAGCCTCGTTCCTGTGCGGCCCTGACCCGGGCCCCGACGGCCTCGCGCCGGTCCTCGGCCCACAGCCGCCACGGGCGGGGCTCGAAGGCGTCCCGTACGGCGGTCGACAGCTCGGCGTCGCCCTCCGGGCCGGCCGGGAAGCGGGCGAGGACGGGCAGGGCGAGGGAGCGAAGGCCCGCGTCGTCGTCGCGCAGGGCGAGCTCGTCGAGGGCCCACGCCCAGTTGGTTCCGGTCGCGGCGTACCGCCGGAGCAGCGCCAGGGCGTCCTGGCGGCCGTAGGAGGCGAGGTGCCCGAGGACGGCGAGCGCGAGCCCGGTCCGGTTCTCCTCGGTGTCGATGTGGTCCTCGGCGCCGAAGAGGTGGGCCTCGATCTCCTCGAGCCCGCCGGCGAGATCGAGGTAGAGCCGTGCGTAGTAGAGGGACCGGTTCTCGACCTGCCAGTCGTGGCGGGGGTCGCTGAGAACGCAGTGGTTCAGGGCCGCGAGGGCCTCGGCACGGGGGGCGGCGAGCGCGTGCAGGGTGCCGTCGCCGCGGCCCCTCTGCAGCAGGCCGAGCAGGGTGCCGCTCGGCGCTATGACTGGATCGAACATGGAAGACGCCTCACATCAAGCTGTCGACACGACCGGAAGTACGGGGCACTGGTGATCGCCTAGGCCGCGCAGCAACATGTCGAGCCGCCCGTGTTCCTTCGCTTGGTGTTGACCATCTTCCTCTGCCTCTCGTCGGTGGCCCCTTGCGGGCCCGACGTCATGATGACCCAGCCATTTCGCCACCGCGACCACATTTACGACACCGCTCCCACCTGGGGTTCAGTGTCCGTTCACCCGGATCTCGCCCCGATCTCCACCGGGACCTCACCGGGCGCCGAACAGCTCCAGGAGTTCTGCCTTCCCAAACATCCGAGCAGTATCCACGGCGGACGGAGTCCCCGCTTCCGGATTTGCGCCGCCGGCCAGCAGCGCGCGGACCACGGCGTCCTCTCCCTTGAAGACCGCACCCGCGAGCGGGGTCTGTCCGCGGTCGTTCGCGCGGTCGCCGTCGGCACCCCGCGCCAGCAGGGCGGTGACCGCGTCGGCGTGCCCGTGGTAGGCGGCGAGCATGACGAGCGAGTCGCCCCGGTCGTTGGTGAGGTTCGCGGGGACACCCGCGTCGACGTAGGCGGCCAGCGCCTCGGCGTCCCCGGTGCGCGCCAGGTCGAAGACCTTGCTCGCCAGCTCGACGACCTCGGGGTCCGGAGTCTCGCTCATGGGACGTTCCCGCCTCTCTCTCCACGCAACTGTGACGCCCGCACGGCATCCGCCGCCGTACGAGTGAATCGACAGGGTACTGCCCGTCCGGCGACATGACGCGGGGCGTCCACGGCAAAGATCACCGCAGCTCATCCGGGACGCGAGCGCCTCCCGCGCTAGCGCGCGCGGCGCGTTTCGCCACCCGGGCGACACCTCCGCATCCGCCAGTCAAGTGAAATCGCCCAACATTCACCCATATGCACCTTTAATCGCATAGATACTTGCTGTGAACCTGGAAGGACTCATGGTGACTGTCCCCTCAACCAGGAGAACACCTCATGATCCTGTCCATCTCAGGCGTGGTCCTGCTCGGCATCATCTGCTTCCTGTTCTTCAAGAAGGACGGGATGAAGGCGTCCCACGCCCTCGTCAGCGCGCTGTTCGGCTTCTACCTCGCGGGCACCGCCATCGCCCCGAGCATCACCGCAGGCGGCCAGAGCCTCGCCAGCCTCTTGGGCGGGATCAAGTTCTGACGCCCGACAGTCCCTTCCACAACTCCAGGAGTACGACGTGGCCCGGCGACCACTCCCCCGCATTCTGAGCAGCGGCAGCGACCGGATCGCTCGCAGTCGAGAGATCGCGCGCACGGCCGCCGACAGCGCCACCGATGTGCTCCATCCGCTGATCACGATCACTCGTGGTCTGCGGAGGCTGGCCGCGACCGCGCGTGCCAGGTGGGCCGCGACCCCCAAGGAGCGGCGCGGTCCCACGCTGCTCCTGGTCGCGGCCTGCGTCCTCGTCGTCGCGCTCGTCCCCTACGGTCCGCTGCTCGCCCTCGTCACGGTGATGGGGGCGGCCGCGTGGACGGGCCGCGAGCGCCCGGTCGTCAAGACCGGGCCCGACGACTCGGAGATCGAACGCCTCAAGGGCCTCTACGAGGCCCTGGTGCCCTACTTCTCGGTCCCCGAGGACCCCGCTCCCCTCTTCGCCCACGGGGGCGACTGGAGCGGCGCCTTCGGGGACCACGCCTTCGACGAGAGCGGGCGCCTGACGCGCCTGCGGATCAGGTACCCCGCGTACTTCACCGACGGCGAGGCCGCCTCGCGCGCCCGGATCGAGCAGCTGCTGCACGCCAAGTCGGGGCGCGGCCGCGAGTATCTCTTCGACTGGGACGAGGAGGGCAACCAGCTCGTCATGAGCGTGCTGTCCGCCCTGCCCACGACGATCGCCGCCCAGCGGTTCGTCACCGTGCCCGGCGAGACCGTCCTCGGCTTCACCGACGCCGACGCCGTGCAGCGGACCGTGCCGGTCCTCTCCTCCGACGGGGAGGAGGACGCGCCCTCCGTGATCTGGCGGACGGGTCCGCGCTCCACCGAGCCGCACCTGCTCGCCGTCGGCCAGCCCGGCAGCGGCACGACCTCGCTGCTGCGCTCCGTCGCCCTGCAGGCCCTGCCGCACGGCGACGTCCTGATCGTCGAGGGCAGCGGCACCGGCGAGTACGCCTGTCTGACCGGCCGCACCGGTGTCCTGGCCGTCGAGTGCGGTCTCGCGGGCGCGCTGGCGAGCCTGGAGTGGGCGGCGCACGAGACGGAGCGGCGGCTCATCGCGGCGAACCGGGCCCGGCAGGCGGGCCGCCCGGCCCCCGACGACACCCGGCGCCCGCTGTGGATCCTGCTCGACCGGCCGAGCATCCTCGGTCACCTGGCGGCGGCCGACGGGCGGCCCGACCCCCAGGAGCTCCTCCAGGTGCCGCTGCGGCACGGACGGGCCGCGCAGGTCACGGTGGTGGTGGCCGAGCAGTTCGACAGCGTGGACACGCTGAGCGAGACGGTACGGACGCACACCCGCGCCCGGGTCGTGCTCGGCCCCGCGTCGCCCGAGCAGATCGAGTGGGTCCTCGGCACCACCCCCCACACCACGCCGGTCCCGGTCGTCCCCCCGGGCCGTGGCTACGCCCGCCTCGGTACGGGGCCGGTCCTGCGGCTTCAGGTGCCGGCGACGCCGGACCCGTACGACGACGCGACGAGCGAGACGCACCGCCAGGCCGTCCTGGCGCTCCTGCCGGAGCGCCTGGACGCGACGGCGACGGCGGTCCCGGCGGCCCCCGGCTCGGCACCGGAACCGCAGTCGGAACCGGCGCACGAACCGGCGTCCACGACGAAGCCGTCGGCCCCGGGGCCCGCCCTCGACCTCGGCCCGGCGCCGAGCCCGGTCCCGGCCGAGGGCTGACCGCACGCCGAGCCCCCTGAGGGCGTCACGGTTCCGCTGGGGCGGTGGGGTCTCCCACCGCCCCAGCGGTACGAGTGCCCCACGCGCGGGCACCCCCAAGCGCAGGTCGCGCCACGCGGAGGCACACCGCCGCTCAGGTGGCCCCACTCTCTGGCGCACCCACACGCAGGTCGCCCCACACGCAGGTCGCCCCACGCGAAGGCGCACCCACGCGCAGGCACGTCCCACGCAAGAGCGCACCCACGCGCCGGTGGCCCCCCGAGCAGATGCCCCCACACGCAGGTCGCCCCACGCAAAGGCGCACCCACGCGCGGGCACGTCCCACGCAAGTGAGCCACCACGCGCCGGTGGCCCCACGAGCAGATGCCCCCACCCGCAGGCGTCTCCGCCCGCTGCCGCCCCCTACGCCACGAACGCCCGGGGCTGTTCGTTGCCCGTGCCCGCGCCCGACTCCACCAGCCGGGCCGCGGCCGCCAGACGGGACGCCGCCTCCTCGGCGACCGGGCCGCCGACGGTGAACGGCAGCCGCACGTACCCCTCGAAGGCGCCGTCGACACCGAACCGCGGTCCCGAGGGGACCCGTACGCCGACCCGCTCACCGACCTCCGCGAGCCGCGAGCCGGAGAGGCCGCCCGTGCGGACCCAGAGCGTCAGGCCGCCGGCCGGGACGTCGAACTCCCACTCCGGCAGCTGCGCCCGCACGGCGGAGACCAGCGCGTCCCGGTTCTCGCGCGCCTGCGTACGGCGGATGGTGACCGCCTGCTCCCAGCCGCCCGTCCGCATCAGCCAGTTGACGCCCAGCTGCTCCAGGACGGGCGTCCCGAGGTCCGCATAGGCCCGGGCCGCCACCAGGGAACGGATCACGTCGGGGGCGGCCCGGACCCAGCCGATCCGCATGCCGGCCCAGAACGCCTTGCTCGCGGAGCCGACCGTGAGCACGGTCGCGCCCGCCGGGTCGAAGGCACAGACCGGCCGGGGCATCTCGTGGGGCTCGTCCAGATACAGCTCGGACATCGTCTCGTCGACGACGAGCACCGTGCCCGCCGAGCGGGCCGCGTCCACGAGCTGCCGCCGCTGGTCCTCGTCGGCCAGCGCGCCGGTCGGGTTGTGGAAGTCGGCCACGACGTACGCGAGGCGGGGGGCCGCGTCCCGCAGCACCTGGCGCCAGCGGTTGAGGTCCCAGCCCGCGAGCCCCTCGGCCATGGCCACCGGCACCAGCCGGGCGCCCGCCTCCCGCATGAGCTGGAGGATGTTGGCGTACGACGGCGACTCGACCGCGATCCGCTCGCCGCGCCCGGCGAAGAGGTGGCAGATGGCGTCGATCGCACCCATCGCGCCGGTGGTGACCATGATCTGCTCGGGCATGGTCGGGATGCCGCGCTCGGTGTACCGGTCGGCGAGCATCTGCCGCAGCGCGGGCAGCCCCGCCGGGTAGTCGCCGTGGGTGTGGGCGTACGGCGCCAGTTCCTCCAGAGCGCCCTGGACGCTCCGCGTGAGCCAGGGCTCGGGCGCGGGCAGCGCCGCGCAGCCGAGGTCGATCATCGAGCCGAGCGACTCCGGCGGCAGCGGCTCGAGGCCGCGCGCGGGCAGCGGATTCCCGGCCGGTACGGCGGTCCAGCTGCCGGCTCCGCGCCGGGACTCCAGGAAGCCCTCCGCGCGCAGCGCCTCGTACGCGGCCGCCACCGTCGTACGGCTCACGGTCAGCGCGACCGCGAGTTCCCGCTCGGCGGGCAGCCGGGCCGCGACCGGCACCCGGCCCTCCAGGACGAGGAGGCGGATCCCGTCGGCCAGCGCGCGGTAGGCGGGCGGCTTGCGTGTGCCCGGCCCGGCCGGACGGGGCTGCTGCGCCTGGAGCTGTCGAGCGAGCTGAGCCGGCCCGACGGCCGAGGTCCACTGAGCCATGGAATTCAGTCCACCTTCCTCGAATTGGCCATGGTTGGCATCCGATCTCCCGCCACAGAGTGACATGAGTCAGTCCACCACCACCACACAGGGGGCACCACTTGTCCATCGCCTCCGGCCTCCGCGGCCGGCTCACCGGCCGTCATGTGCCCCGCCGGCTCGCGCAGCTGTACATCGGACTCGCGCTGTACGGGATCAGCTCGGCGCTCCTGGTGCGCGGCGGCCTCGGCCTGGAGCCCTGGGGCGTCCTCCATCAGGGCCTGGCCGAGCGGACCGGACTGACCATCGGCGTCGTCTCGATCATCGTCGGGGCGGCTGTGCTGCTGCTCTGGATCCCGATCCGGCAGCGGCCCGGCCTCGGCACCGTCTCGAACGTCTTCGTCATCGGCGTCGCCATGGACGGGACCCTCGCCCTCGTCCCGGAGATCGACGGGCTCGTCGCGCGGATCGCCCTGCTCGTCCTCGGCATCGTCATCAACGGGGCGGCGACCGGGCTGTACATCGCCGCCCGCTTCGGGCCGGGGCCGCGCGACGGTCTGATGACCGGACTGCACCGGCTCACCGGCCGTTCGATCCGTCTGGTGCGCACGGCGATCGAGATCGCCGTCGTCGCCACCGGCTTCCTGCTCGGCGGCTCGGTCGGCGCCGGCACGGTCCTCTACGCCCTGGCCATCGGCCCGCTCGCGCAGTTCTTCCTGCGCCGCTTCGCCATCCCCGAGCAGGACACGAGCAGCACCGTGGTCGCCTCCGGGACACCGAAACAGGCCATACTGCGGCCGTGACTCGCGTACGCCACCCCTACCTGGACCATCCGTCCCCCATCCCGTTCGCCCATCGCGGCGGTACGGCGGACGGCCTCGAGAACACCGCGGCGGCGTTCCGCCGGGCCGCGGCGGCCGGATACCGCTACTTCGAGACCGATGTGCACACCACCGCGGACGGTGCGCTGGTCGCCTTCCACGACTCGACGCTCGACCGGGTGACGGACACCGCCGGGCGGATCCGCGACCTCCCGTGGGACGCCGTCCGCGAGGCGCGCGTGGCCGGGAAGGAGCCGTTGCCGCTCTTCGAGGAGCTGCTCGAGGAGTTTCCCGAGGCACGCTGGAACGTGGACCTCAAGGCCGAGTCCTCCCTGGTCCCGCTGGTCGACCTGATCCGCAGGACCGGGGCGTGGGACCGGATCTGCGTCGGCTCCTTCACCGAGAGCAGGGTGGCCCGGGCGCAGCGCCTGGCCGGACCCCGGCTCGCGACCTCCTACGGCGTCAAGGGCGTCGCCGCCCTGCGCCTGCGCTCCCTCGGCATCCCGGCGGCGCTGCGCGCGGGCGCGGTGGCCGCACAGGTCCCGGAGCGCCAGGGCGGCATCACGGTGGTGGACCGCCGTTTCGTGCGCGAGGCCCATGCCAGGGGGCTCCAGGTCCACGTGTGGACGGTCAACGAAGCGGAGCGGATGAACTCTCTCCTCGACCTGGGAGTGGATGGCATCATGACCGATCATCTGGAGACGCTGCGCGCAGTGCTGACCGACCGGGGCGTGTGGGTCTGAGCGCGCGCATCCCACCACGGGGACGAACGAGGGGGCCGCGGTCTTGACTGCCGACACCACCGAGCCGGAGCGGCCCACCGCCGATCCGGCCGAACGCAGACGCGAGCAGCGCGGCTGGTACTTCTACGACTTCGCCTGCTCGGTGTACTCGACGAGCGTGGTCACGGTCTTCCTCGGCCCCTATCTGACGGCGGTGGCCGAGTCGGCGGCCGACGGGGACGGCTTCGTCCACCCGCTGGGCATACCGGTGCGGGCGGGCTCACTGTTCGCGTACGCCGTCTCGGCCTCGATCCTGCTCGCGGTCGTGGTGATGCCGCTGGTGGGCGCGGTGGCGGACCGTACGGGCCGCAAGAAGCCGTTGCTGGCCGCCGCCGCGTACACCGGCGCGGCCGCCACCCTGGGCATGTTCTTCCTGAGCGGCGACCGCTATCTGCTGGGCGCGTTCCTGCTCATCGTGGCGAACGCCTCGCTCGCGGTCTCGATGGTGCTCTACAACGCCTATCTACCGCAGATCGCCGAGCCGGACGAGCGGGACGCGGTCTCCTCGCGCGGCTGGGCGTTCGGCTACACCTCGGGGGCGCTCGTCCTCGTCCTCAATCTCGTCCTCTACTCGGGCCACGAGTCCTTCGGGCTCTCCGAGGGAGCGGCGGTGCGGATCTGTCTCGCCTCGGCCGGACTCTGGTGGGGCGCCTTCACCCTCGTGCCGCTGCGGCGGCTGCGCGACCGGCACGTCCAGCCGCAGGGCGAGGGAACGGTCGGCGGGGGCTGGCGGCAGCTGGTGGCGACGCTGAAGGACATGCGCCGGTATCCCCTGACGCTGTCGTTCCTCCTGGCCTACCTCGTCTACAACGACGGGGTGCAGACCGTGATCTCCCAGGCGTCGATCTACGGCTCCAAGGAACTGGGGCTCGACCAGACGACGCTGATCACCGCGGTGCTGCTGGTCCAGGTGCTCGCGGTCGCGGGCGCCCTCGGCATGGGGCGGCTGGCTCGCTCGTACGGCGCCAAGCGCACGATCCTGGGCTCGCTGGCGATCTGGACGCTGATCCTGGGCGCGGGGTACTTCCTGCCGGCCGGCGCGCCGGTGGCGTTCTTCTGTCTGGCGGCGGCGATCGGTCTGGTGCTCGGCGGGAGCCAGGCGCTGTCGCGGTCGCTGTTCTCCCACCTCGTCCCGCGCGGCAAGGAGGCGGAGTACTTCTCGGCCTACGAGATGAGCGACCGCGGCCTGAGCTGGCTGGGCCCACTGGTGTTCGGGCTCGCGTATCAGCTGACCGGGAGCTACCGAGATGCCATCATCTCTCTGGTGATCTTCTTCGCGGCCGGTTTCGTTCTGCTCGCGCGGGTACCGGTACGGCGTGCCGTGGCCGCCGCGGGCAACCCGGTTCCGGAGCGGATTTAGACGCGGCAGTGAAAGGCCGGTAGTGTACGCCTTTGGCCTGCCAGGCGGACCGTTACTGCGTGCTGCTTCGGTGAAGACGCTGGGTGACATCTGCTCTCAGATGTGACAAACCGGGCACTGGTGGGTAGAACAAGGGGCGGCACGACGGGCGACGCATGACCCGGAACGGGAATCTTTACCGCCGACCGGACGTTGACCGGATGACGACGACAGCGACACCTGTCCTGTGGGCGACAAGCCCGGGAGGCACGATTCATGAGTGAGCGAGCTCTTCGCGGCACGCGCCTCGTGGTGACCAGCTACGAGACCGACCGCGGCATCGATCTGGCCCCGCGCCAGGCCGTGGAGTACGCATGCGAGAAGGGCCATCGTTTTGAGATGCCCTTCTCGGTGGAAGCGGAAATTCCGCCGGAGTGGGAGTGCAAGGTCTGCGGCAGCCAGGCACTCCTGGTGGACGGGGACGGCCCCGAGGAGAAGAAGGGCAAGCCGGCGCGAACGCACTGGGACATGCTCATGGAGCGGCGCACCCGCGAGGAGCTGGAGGAGGTCCTGGCCGAGAGGCTGGCGGTCCTTCGTTCCGGCGCCATGAACATCGCCGTGCATCCGCGCGACAGCCGGAAGTCCGCCTGACGGACGGCACGGCCCGAGCAACGCCGCGGGGCCCGGTACACCTTGTGTGTACCGGGCCCCGCGGCGTTTTTCCGTCGTGCACGTCCCCGCGTCGTACGTTCCGCGCCGCACGCGTCCGCGCAGTAACACCCCCGCGACCCGCAGGACAGCTGCGGGCCGCGGGGACGTAGAGCGCGTCACGGTGTCAGCGGAGGACGGGGTTCCCGAGCCCGCTGGGGGCCCTGGGGGGCGTCGTCGCGGATGACCTGACCCTGTACGACCTTTCCGTCGGGCCGGTGGATCCGGGCCTGCTGGAAGGCGTCCTGGAGGCTGCCCGGCGGAGCGGCGCTCATCCTGCGCTCGGCGACCTTGTCGGCGTACCTGCCGAGGAGGGAGCGGACCGGCGGCACGAGCAGCAGCAGACCGGCCACGTCCGAGATCAGGCCGGGGATCATCAGGAGCAGACCGCCGAGCATCAGGAAGCCGTTGCGGTCGCCCGCGCCGGCGCGCTCGGCACCGGTCGGCGGGACCCCGGTCTGCGCGGCCGCCTGGGCCTGCTGGAAGGTCTCGGTGAGGTTCCTGAAGGCGCGACGGCCGGCCCGCTTGATCACCACGGCGCCGAGAACGGCTCCGCCGACCAGCAGGCCGAAGACGGCGAGCCCGCCCACGACGTCCGCCACCGCGATGAGCAGCCAGATCTCGAGGACCAGCCAGGCGGCGAGAGCCAGGGGGAGAAACGTACGCGCGCGTGAGCGCTTGGGGGCGAGGGAAGGCGTGGCGCCGGTCGTCATGTCCCCCAGTGTGCCTGGCCGGTCGCAGGAACGTCGTAAAGGGGAGATCAGCCCCGACCCGGCGGTGCTCAGCCCGCGGACTTGCGGCCGAGCAGCTTGCCGACCTTGTTCGCACGGGCCGTCAGGCCCCAGCCGGTGACCCGCCACAGGGCCTCGACGACGATGTTGCGGCTCATCTTCGAGTCGCCGATCTCGCGCTCCACGAAGGTGATCGGGACCTCGACGACATGGAAGCCGGCGGCGACGGCCCGACGGGCCAGGTCGACCTGGAAGCAGTAGCCGGCCGAGGCCACGTCCTCCAGGCCCAGGCCCTCCAGGGTCTCCTTGCGGAAGGCCCGGTAGCCGCCGGTGACGTCGCGGATCGGGACGTCGAGCATGACGCGCGAGTAGAGGCTGCCACCGCGGGAGATGAACTCGCGGGACTTGGGCCAGTTCACGATGCGGCCGCCGGGGACCCAGCGCGAGCCGAGCACGAGGTCGGCGCCCTTGAGGGCGGTCAGCAGCCGGGGCAGCTCCTCGGGCTGGTGCGAGCCGTCGGCGTCCATCTCGACGAGGACGCCGTAGCCGTGCTCGATGCCCCAGCGGAAGCCGGCGAGGTACGCGGCGCCGAGCCCCTCCTTGCCCTTGCGGTGCAGGACGTGGACGTGGTCGTCCTCGGCGGCGATCTCGTCGGCGAACTTGCCCGTGCCGTCGGGGCTGTTGTCGTCGGCGACGAGGATGTGCGCCTCCGGTACGGCCGCCCGTACGCGCGAGACGATCGGCTTGATGTTCTCCGCCTCGTTGTAGGTCGGAATGATCACCAAGGCTCTGCCGAGCGGGCCGTAACGCCTCTGGCCACCGTCGTTCACTGCTGCCCCTTCGGATACATACGCGAACCCCCACCATAGCGAGCCCCGCGCGCGACTCCGTCGCGGCGGGGCTGATTGTGGGCGGGACGTCGCGCGGGACGCCACGCGCGGCGTGCGGATCGGGGCCCGGCGCCCTTCGGGCCGACCTGGAACCCGCTGGCTGCGGGTCGACCGAGAGCCGTTGTCTACTGAACGTCCGGGCCCCACCCGGGTCGCACCTTCCGCCGGGAAAAACCTTCCCTCGCCCCCGAGGCACGGGCGCTGAACCTGAGGTTTGGAACCGGTCGGACGTCCTGTGGTGGACGCGGGAGAACCTACCCGCCCCTGGAGGCTCGCTGTCAACACCCGTTTGACCTGCGGAGATGACCGATACTGCCAGGTCAGTGGGGAGGGTCCGCAGTTCGTCGACGAGCCGGTTGATCATCGATCGGCGGTACGGAACGTCCCTGCGTCACCCGTTCAGCCGGTCGAAGACCGTTTGTCCGAACACCACCGTGCGCAGACAGACCGGAAGGTCGCCGCCGGGTGTCAGATCGGGCAGACCGGGCGTTCCGGAGCGGGGGTCGGTCGACCAGCGGGCCACCCGGTCGTCCGGGGCCTGGACGACCAGTTCCTCGGCGCGCCAGATCGCGTAGTCGGCCGGGGCGCCGGGGACGAGCGTGCCGGCGTCGTCGCGCCCGACGGCCCGCCAGCCGCCCCGTGTGTGGGCGGTGAAGGCGGCACGGACGGAGATCCGGTGCTCGGGGGTGCGGTGGAAGGCGGCGGCGCGGACGGTGCCCCAGGGGTCCAGCGGGGTCACCGGGCTGTCCGAGCCGAAGGCCAGCGGGACGCCGGCACGGAGCAGGGCGGCGTACGGGTTGAGGGTGCGGGCGCGCTCGGCGCCGAGGCGGTCGGCGTACATGCCGCCCTCACCGCCCCAGGCCGCGTCGAAGGCAGGCTGGACCGAGGCGGTCAGCCCGAGTTCGGCGAAGGCGGCGATCGTCTCGGGGGTGAGCATCTCGGCGTGCTCGACGCGATGGCGCGCGGCGCGGATCCGGGCGAGGCCGAGCTTCTCCGAGGCGGCCCGGACGCCGTCGGTCACGGCCGTCACGGCCGCGTCGCCGATGGCGTGGAAGCCGGCCTGGAGGCCCGCCTCGGTGGCGGCGACGACATGGGCGGCGACGGTGGCGGCGTCGAGGTGGGAGACGCCGTGGTGCGCGGCGTCCGCGTACGTGTCGTGGAGGCAGGCCGTGTGGGAGCCGAGCGAGCCGTCGGCGAAGAGGTCGCCGGCCGCGCCGACGGCGCCGAGGGCGCGGGCCCGGTCGACGTCGAGGTCGGCCCAGTATCCGACGACGCGGGGACCGGCCTCCTCGCGGGCGAGGTCGAGCAGGCCGGTGAAGTCGTCCTCGGAGGAGATCTCCGGTCCGCCGCACTCGTGCAGGGTGCCGATACCGAGGGAGGCGGCGTGCCGGCGGGCCTCGCGCTGGGCCTCGGTGCGCTGCAGGGGCGAGAGGGCCGCGTAGGCGGCGGCGCGGACGGCGTGGTGGGCGTCACCGGTCAGCGGCTCGCCGTCGCGGAAGCCGGTGAGGTCGCGGATGCCGGGGACGAGGTCGAGCAGGGCCGTGGTGACCACGGCGGAGTGGACGTCGACGCGCGTCAGGTAGAGCGGCCGGCCGCCGGTCAGTGCGTCGAGTTCGTCGCGGCGCGGGGCCCGGCGCTCGGGCCAGCGAGCGGCGTCCCAGCCGTGCCCGATGAGGATGCGGTCGTCGGGACGGGCGGCGGCGTGGCCGCGGATCAGCTCCGCCGCCTCGGCGAGCGAGGCGGCGGAGGTCAGGTCGAGGCCGGTCAGAGCGAGACCGGTCGCCGTGGTGTGGACGTGGGCGTCGACGAACGCGGGGGTGACGAGCGCGCCTTCGAGGTCGACGACCTCGTCCACGCCGGAGGCGAAGGCGTCGGCCGCCCCCTCGGAGCCCACCCAGGCGACGTGTCCCCGTTCGACCACCATGGCGGTGGCGAACGGGTCGGCGGGGCTGTGGACGTCTCCACCGCGCAGCAGGACGGTGCGGTGCTCGCTGTCGATACGGGTCTCGCTCATGGTGACCAGGCTAGATGCGCGGCGGCCTGGCTTCGTACGGGGTCGACAGGACGACCGTGGTGCGGCTGGAGACGCCCGCCTGGGTACGGATGCGGGTGAGCAGGTGCTCCAGCTCCAGCGGGGTCGCGACGCGCACCTTGAGGATGTAGTTCTCGTCGCCCGCGACGCTGTGGCAGGCCTCGATCTCCGGGATGTCGGCGAGCCGGTCCGGGGTGTCGTCGGGCGCACTCGGGTCGAAGGGTTTGACCGAGATGAAGGCGGTCAACGGCAGCCCGACGGCCTCCGGGTCGACGACGGCGGCGTAGCCGCGGATGACCCCACGCTGCTCCAGACGGCGGACGCGCTGATGTACGGCCGAGGTGGACAGGCCGGTGGCCTTGCCCAGGTCGGTGTAGCTCATGCGCCCGTCTCTGACGAGCAACTCGACGATCTGACGATCCAGCTCCTCCATGCGGTCAACCTATTGCCCCGGGAGACCATCGGCACAGCCGGGGGCCCTGTCGCTATAGACGTCTATGGGCACCCGCGAGGCACCTGCGAGGGGCATGTGACGAACGCCACAGGTTTGTGGGCAGCTCGATCGAGACCTCACGGTTATGCGGGTGGCCGTATGGGAATTGCTTGCTGTGGTCGAGGCCATACGTACTTCGGTCGACCCACCCGAGGGGGAGATTCACCATGCAGGAGCCTGTCGATTCGGTCGAGACGACCGACGAGCTCGACGCCTACGACACCTTCGAGATGTACCGGGTGATCTGCCCGGACTGCGTCCAGCCGATCGCGCTGCTCGCGGACGAGGACGTACTGCCGGAGCACGCGCTGTGCCCGACGCCGTGGAACCCGTTCGTGCTGACGGTCTGCCCCGGCACCGGCCGCGCCGCGTCCGACGCGCGCCCCGCGGACGAGACGCTGGAGGTCCAGGAGCAGGACACCGCGCTCCTGCTGACGCTGCCTCAGGGTCTCGACTGGCGGACGCAGCCCTTCTCGCACGTCGGCGGTCCGGGCTCGCGTCCGATCAGGGTGCCGCAGATGCGGCGCGCGGCGTAACGACACCTACCAGTAGCTTCCCCGCACCATCGCCGCGAGCGTGGCGTGGTGCAGGATCAGGCTGTCCGGATTCTCCGGCACCTGCACCTCTCCGAAGTGCGCCTGGCGGTACGCGACCCTGAGCATCACGATCGCGTGCCGCAGCGCCGCGTAGAGGGTGTGGAACTCCATGGCGCGCGGCACGTGACCGGTGAGGGCCGCGTACCGCCGTTCGACGGCGTCGCGGCGGAGGAACCCGGGCAGCCCCGGCTGACCGAAACCGACGGTCAGGTCCTGGAAGAAGCGGTGCAGGTAGACGGTCCAGCCGAGGTCGACCTCGCGCGGGGCGTAGCCGGCCATCTCCCAGTCGAGCACCGCCGCGGGCTCGAATCCGTCGTAGACGATGTTCCCGATGCGCGCGTCGCCCCAGTTCAGGACGGCGGGGCCTTCGTCGGCGGGCCAGTGCGCGTCCAGCCAGTCGAAGGCCGACTCGATCAGCGGGGACGGTGCGAGTCCCTTCACCACCCAGGCGTAGTAGGCGCGTTGGGCGTCGACATGGCGCCGCAGCGGGGTTCCCGTGCCCTCGGGGAGCAGGAACTCCGCCTCCTTCGCCGGGAACTGGTCGTGCAGCCTGGCCAGGACGGAGACGGACTCGGCCTCCAGCCGGGCCCGTTCGGCGTCGGTGGCGGAGTGCAGCCAGTTCCCCTCGTACGTATAGGGCATCACGTCCGGCGGGACGCGGCCCTCGGCGCGGGCCATCACGAAGAAGGGCGCGCCGAGGGGAGCCGGGTCGCTCTCCAGCCAGAGGACGCGCGGGACCGGGATGTCCGTGTGCTCCCCGACCAGGCGCATCACCCGGTGCTGCCGCTCCATGTCGTACACCGGGAAGATCGTGTACGCGGCGGGGTCGGCGGCCAGCCGGAGCGCGCAGCCCCGCACCGGGGTTCCGGGGTGCTCGATGTCGAAGAGCAGGGTCTCGCTGGACATGCCGTTGGATCCGGGCACGGCGAGTCCGGTGACCCGTGCGCCCGGAAGGTGGCGGTCGAGCCAGCCGGTGAGCCGGCGGCCGAGCTCCTCGGGGTCACGGGTGGTGGTGCGCGGGCGGGGGGCGGTCGCCATGGTCTCTCTCCTCTATGGGGCTCGGTTCGCCTCGGCTCTCTGGGCTCGGTTCGCCTCGGCCGTCGGCCGGGAGCTGCCTCGGTCAGTCGGCCGTGGAGGTGTGGTCGGCGAAGCCGCTGGGGTCGTGGCGCCCGAAGGAGCCGTGTTCGAAGATCCCGTAGCCGGTACGCCCTTCGAGCGTGAACCGGGCCGCGTGGTCGGTGACGCCGAACGCGGCCATGGGGTGCGCCGCCGGGTCGGAGAGGTCGTAGACCCTGCGGTCGGTCCAGTCGCGGCCCTGCCAGGTGCCGTGCTGCCAGTCGGCGGCGGGCGGGTAGCCGGCGCCGACCGCGAGCGGGGAGGAGGCCAGGATCTCGACGTCGACCTCCAGGGGCTTGCCCGCCGGGTCGGTGAGATGGACGACGGCCCGCTCGGGGTTCCGGGTGCCCGTTCGGTACGTGATGTCGGTGCGGGGCCAGCCGAGTTGGACGTCCCGTCGCCCCTCCCGTACGAGCACGGCCTCACTGAGGGTGCGGTAGCCGTCGGCGTCCTCCTGGGCGATGACCATGAGGAAGCGGTCGTCGAAGCGCATGGGTATCCAGAGCCAGTGGAAGCCCTCGGGCCGGAACTCGTCGGCGCGGCCGGCCTCCTCCCCCGGTATCGGCCGTACGCCCCAGCTGCGGTCGCGGGTGCCCGTCCACTCCCCCGCTGTGACGGTGAACTCCTCGCCACCCGCCCGGATGGTGCCCGTGCAGTGGCCGGCCTGGACGAAGCGGCGCCCTTCGAGGGTGAGCCGGTCGCCACGGCGCTGGGTGTGGTGCGGCTCCCAGACGGCGGGGAAGTCACCGGTCCAGGTCAGATCGAAGGAGAGCCCTTCGGGGTCGTCCGGATCGGCGCCGCAGTGCAGGGTGAGCGTCTTCAGCGGTTCGTCGACGGTGACGCGGAGCGGGCCGACCGCCAGGTTCATCCGGTCGTCGCCGAGCGCGTCGGAGGCCCGGACGGCGTGCAGCCGGTCGCCGACGCGGAGGGTGGCGTAGGCGTCGACGACCCCGGTGTTGGGGTAGACGCCGAGCCCGGCGATGAGCAGGGCGCGCCCCGCGTGGTCGAAGACGTGGAAGATGCAGCGGTCGTAGACGTTGCGGTCGCCGCTGACGTGGTGCTTCATCGAGAGCGGCGCCTGGTGCACGGGGTACTCGTCGAGCGCGACGGGCCGGTCTTCTGACACGTGTGACCTCCTGGGCGACAGCGGGATCTGACGGTATGTCAGCAGACCTGCCGGGGGCCAGAGTCGTGCGGCGCCGGATCGGACGGCGCGACCTGCCGGTGCGTCCGCCCCGCCTCGCCCGGCGCAGACCCCGGGTAACCCCCGAACGCCTCCTCGAATCCCCCCGGCGGTGACCCCGCCCCGGCGGGTCGCGTTGGGACAGTCATGACATCGCTGTACACCGCCCCCATCGGCAGCGGACGACGGCGCCTCGCCGAGCCGCGCTTTGAAGAATCGGTTCCGCAACCGACGCCGCACGCCTCCGACCCGCCCATCTACAAGGCGCTCATCAGCCAGTGGGCCAGCCACGGCCGGACGCTGCCGGGCCGCACCGACCAGGAGTGGAACCGGCTGACCGCCGCCCCCGTCTGGGCGGACCGGACCGTCCGCATGAGCGGCGTCAGCGGGACTCTGGTCCGACAAGGTGGCGCGCGATGACCATCCGCTGGATCTGATTCGTGCCCTCGACGATCTGCAGCACCTTCGCCTCGCGCATGTAGCGCTCGGCGGGGAAGTCCGCCGTGTAGCCGTAGCCGCCCAGCACCTGCACCGCGTCCGTCGTGATCCGCATCGCCGCGTCCGTGCAGAAGAGCTTCGCCATGGCCGCCTGACGCCCGAAGGGCCGGCCCTCGTCACGCAGGCGCGCCGCCTCCAGGTACAGCGCCCGGCCCGCCTCGACCCCGGTCGCCATGTCCGCGAGCAGGAACCGGAGCCCCTGGAAGTCCGCGATGGGCCGGCCGAACTGCCGCCGCTCGCGGGCGTACGCGACGGCGACGTCGAGCGCGGCCTGCGCCACTCCCACGGCGCAGGCGGCGATCCCGAGCCGCCCGGAGTCCAGGGCGGAGAGCGCGATCGCGAAGCCCTGCCCCTCCTCGCCGATCCGGCGCGCGTCGGGGATCCGCACCCCGTCGAGGTGGAGCTGGGCGGTGGGCGAGCCCTTCATGCCCATCTTCCGCTCGGGCGCGGCCGCGCTCAGGCCCTCCGCGTCGCCGGGCACGAGGAACGCGGTGATTCCCTTCGGACCCTCGCCGCCCGTGCGTGCCATGACCGTGCAGAAGTCGGCGATCCCGCCGTGGGTGATCCACGCCTTGGTACCGGTCAGGACCCAGTGGTCACCGTCCCGGACGGCACGCGTCCGCAGCGAGGCCGCGTCCGACCCGGAGGCCGGCTCTGAGAGGCAGTACGCGCCGAGGAGACCGCCGCCCAGCATCCCCGGCAGATGGGCGGCCCGCTGCTCGCCGGTCCCGAAGTTCGCCAGGGCGTGGCAGGAGAGCGAGTGGACGCTGACGCCGAGCCCGACGGTGAGGCGGGCGGCGGCCAGCTCTTCGAGGACCTGCAGGTAGACCCCGTAGGGCTGGTCACCACCGCCGTACTCGGAGTCGTACGGAAGTCCGAGCAGTCCGGAGGAGGAGAGCAGCGAGAAGAGGTCGCGGGGAAAGCGGCCCTCTGCCTCCTCCTCGGCGGCGCGGGGTGCGATCTCCCGCTCGGCGATCTCACGGACCAGGGCGAGCAGCTCCCGGGCCTCCTCGGTGGGCAGGCGGCGTTCCACGGTCTGCGGGGCGCGGTCGGGCATGGCGGCGCATCCTCCCTCTCGGGCGCTGCGGCGGTGCGCGCGGGTGACGCGGCGCCGCCGTCGGTCACTGCTGCGCCGATGCTGCCCCCGACGGTTCGCGCGCGGGGGCGCCCGGCGCCCGTGGCGCAGGGAGTATGCCCGTTCGGCGGCCCGCGATCACACGGGGCGGCGCCTCGGGGGCCGGCCTCGGGGGCCGGGGGTCACATCAGGCCGGCCTGGGTGACGAACATGGCGAGGACGACGACGAGGGTCCAGCCGAGGACGTGCTCGAGGATCTTCGGCCCGTCGTCCCCGGGGCCCCCGGTGCGGGCACGGGCGGCGGCGTGGGTGGTGGCGGTCATGGCGCCCACAGTGCCAGCCGCGGACGGCCCCGGAATAGGACGCGGGTCACGGTCCCGGGGCCGTACCGCACACGTCAGCGCACGCCGACGGCGGCGAGAGCCCGCCGCTGGGCGGGGGCCGGCCGGTCGGGGAAGTAGAGATAGCAGACCCCTCCGGTACCGGAGACCACAGCGCCGCTCGCGTTGGGACGCTTGGTGCGGAGCCTGATGTTCTCCAAATGGGAGGGCGCCTCTTCCACTCGGCGCCCTCTTCGCAAACATGCAGGTCACAGCTCAGGCCGCGTGAGACAAATCGAGCGGGGACGCGCTGGTGCTGACGCGGCCCGTCGCCCGAAGGCTGCCGGTCGGCGAGCCAGGCCGCGCGCGGTCCAGGGGCGGCGGCGTCGACTCTCGCCAGCAGCCTGCGGATCGTGGATTCCGCGGGCCAGGATCGTTCCGGGAACAGCGGGTCGCCCTGGACGCCGAGGCGCTCGAGGAGGGCCGGCGGCGCATCCGCGACCCATTCGCCCACAGCCAACCGCGATCTCGCCCTGGTGAAGACCGTGCACGGCGTCAGCGCAAGCACCGTCACCACCGGGTGCCGCACCCTGCGTGGATCACACGGGGTGCAGGACCTGCGCGAGACGTTCCAGCAGGCCCGGGATCTCGCTGTCAGCGGCCCCGGATGCGGGCCGAGTCGGTCAAGTGCAGGGGTGATCAGGGATGACGCGTCGGCAGGCACGGGCTTTCCAAGGTCACGGAGCGTAGAGAACTCCACGATCGCGGATGCTCGTACCTATCTCGTATCAGACCCCACCCAACCCTGCACAGCATCAGCAATCGGACGTCATCCGACTACGCCGAAGCCTCGGGACCGGCAGAGCGCCGCGTCGTCATACCGCACCGAGCTGGCGGAACTCGTGT
Organism: Streptomyces sp. NPDC013457; assembly: GCF_043089925.1. NCBI lineage: Bacteria > Bacillati > Actinomycetota > Actinomycetes > Kitasatosporales > Streptomycetaceae > Streptomyces > Streptomyces sp. NPDC013457. Next base: position 420,542 of record NZ_JBICBL010000007.1, on the reverse strand, counting down.
GTAGCGCGGGGGAACAAGGACGAGAGGATGTTGGACTGTAGCTCTCCATCAAGGGAGGACGCGAGGAATTGCGTGCAGGATACGGAGAAATGCTCCCATCGGTCACCGCGCGCCTCGTTCACCATGACGGTCCATTGGTCCGGCTCAAGGCCTGGCCGAACAAGCCAGTAGAGGCATTCTCCGTTGTCCGTGGTCGCCCATGGGATGACCTGGGATCCCTCGACCTCCAGTTCCGCTGGCTTCTTCTCGAATTCCCACAGGTCTTCCAGGTCTTCGGCCTGGTGTTCTACCCATTCGATGAGGTCGTAGTTCTCGTTGGGGCAGTCGGGCTCTAGGACGTACAGGTAGTCGTCCCATTTACTTCCCCCATAGACGTGGATGAGCTCCTTATAGTCGGCGGGAAGCTCAGCCCCAAGGCTGCGTTCGACCTCGCCCCAATCTTTTCGGCGGCGCTCGCTCGGCGCTGGGGCGATTTCGAGAAGACGCGCAAGGGCGTTGGTCACTATGGGGGGTCCTGTTTCTAAGGATCGACGAGTACGGACGACACGGAGGTTGGCTTCGATGTGACTGCTCTTGCCAGCCACCCCTCTTCTGATTTGGCATAAATGCCGCATTTCCCGACTCGGTGATTCCGGTGCTTCTGTGCTGAGCGAACTGGAATCCATCCGAGCCGTAAGCCTCGATGTACACCCCCGTAGGAAGTTTATCGTTCCCATGATATCGAGGGGTGACGCCGTACTGGATGGTCTCCCCGGCCTCGACTGCGGCCCTGATTTGGTTTTCAATACGGCGCATGACGGGGAATTGGCGTAGGCGTGCATGGTGACGAAGTTCGGAAAGTACACGCCGAAATATGCCCCGCTGAAGCATCGGAAAGAAGGCGAGTGGCGCGACATACCCGTGCCTGCTTTCCTTGAGCCATTCATCGACCGGCTTCCGATCCGAAATGCAAGCGGCGGAATGCCGTATCCCGATCTTCTAAGCAAGTCGTGGGACCGCGCCATCAGGCGGCTCGGGCTTCCTGCATACAACCCGCACGACTTGCGGCACAAATGGACCACCGTGGCCCTGACCAACGGAGTGTCCATTCACGAGGTGTCTCGCTGGCTCGGACATCGTTCGATCAAGGTCACGGTGGACCGGTACGGCCACCTCACGCAGGACGGCCAGGAGCGCTGCCGTCAGGTCGTCGAGACGGCCGTGGGGCCGCACATGCTCACAGCAGGCCGAGTGACCGCAGTGCGCGGTGCTGACTTGGTGCTGACTTGACCGGCCAGAAGATGTAGCAGACACCGCCCGTACCGCTTCTGACTTTGCCGTTTGCGTCGTAGCGCTTCGTCCGCAGCCAGATGTTCTCCCACTCGCGCCGGCGGTAGATCCGGCGTACGGCCTCGTTGCTGGGTGAGGCCGGGTCGTTCGCGATCACGTCGCCGTCCGCCGTGAAGCCGATCACGGTCATCAGGTGGCCGGAGGTGCCGTAGCCGGCGCCGGTCAGTTCCTCCTTGCGGAACGACTGTGACGTTATGACCGGGATGCCCGCGCGGATCAGGGACTCCAGCTCCGTCAGCGAGCGCAGCCGGGTCACGACCGCGTTCATGGCGGGGTACGTGGCGGCGTAGGCGGCGTTGAAGGGCCAGTTGCCGCAGCCGTCGTACTGGTGGTCGAAGGTGAAGCGGGCCGCGTGACAGACCTGGGGGTCCTCGAAGGCCGGGTCGACCCAGGCAAGGTCCTCGGCGCTCGGCCGGCGGCCCCAGTACTCGACGATCATCTGCGAGGAGGTCGGGCTGCACCAGGCCTCGCCCCCGTTGTCGTACTCGGGGTACTGGCCGACATGGGTGTTCTGCGAGTAGCGCGGCACGGCCAGCTCGCGGGCGAGGCAGGGCGTCGAGGCCGGCACGGTGAAGCGGTCGGGGATGTCGGAGGCCATCGCGCCGAGCCGCCACACCGTGGGGGTGAGGTCGGTACCGGGGGCGCGGTAGAGGGTCAGCCTCAGCTGGTACGCGTCCAGGCGGAGCCCGCTCGTGGCGTCGTCGACGGCGAAGGTGTCGGTCCAGATCGAGCTCTTGCCGTCGCCCTGACCGTCGACCGAGGTCCGCCGGATGTCGCCGTCGCCGGCGGCCCAGCGTCCCATCACGTACCAGGGGGTGGCGCCGGCGTCGTTGTAGGTGCCGCGCAGCTCGATCTGGATCCAGGTGCGGGGCGGGGTGTCGGCGTTCCAGGAGGCGATGACCTCGGTGGCCGGGACAGTGGAGTGGTGGACCGGGGAGGTCCAGCTCGCGTACTCCCAGGAGGAGGTCGTACCGGTGTGCGGATCGGTGTAGTCGGTGACCCCTGCGGGTGTACCGATCACGAGGCCCGGACGGTGTCCGGCGACGGGGCGCGTTCCGGCGCGGTCCCCGCCGCGCCAGTCGGTGAAGGAGACCCAGAAGCGGTTGTCGACGAGCGCGGGTTCCGGCGCACGGCCGCGGGCACCGGCCGGGGCGGCCGCGGCCGGCGCGGTGGAGGCCACGGACGTACCGGCGACGGCGGCGAGTGCCGCGGCGAGGACGGTTCTGCGGGGAGTGGAACTGGCCATGGGCGATGACCCCCGGTCGAGAGCGGCGAACGACGGCTACGGGCGGGAAGTGGGGACCACTATCGCGGCTCGCGGAGTCGTTCTGCCAGCGATTCGGCACGCGTCGCCGCACCAATATTGGTCTGCGCCATTGGCGCCGCCGGGCCCCTGACCTGCGGTGCCGACCACCCGGATCGTTACGCTTGCCCCATGACCGAAGGGACCGACCGGACCGGCCTCGACCGCGCCGCCGACGCGCTGCGCGGCCTTGCGCCGTCCTGCGGGCCGGTCCGGCTGATCGCCGTCGACGGGCACGCCGGCTCGGGCAAGTCGACCCTCGCCGCGCACCTCGCGGCCCGCCTGGACGCGCCCGTCCTCCACCTCGACGACCTCGCCAGCCACGAGGAGCTGTTCGCGTGGACGGGCCGGATGCGGGACCAGGTGATCGCGCCCCTCTCCCGGGGCGAGGTCGCGCGCTATCACCCGTACGACTGGAATCTGCGGACCTTCGGCGGCCCGCGCGCGCTGTCACCCGCCCCGGTCGTCCTGGTCGAGGGCGTCGGCGCGGGGCGGCGGGCGCTGCGCCCGCATCTCGCCGCCCTCCTGTGGATGGAACGGGGGCCCGAGGAGTCCTGGGCACGCGGCCGGCACCGGGACGGACCTGCGCAGTCGGAGTTCTGGGACGGCTGGACGGTGGCGGAGACTCGCCATTTCTCCGCGGACCCTTCGCGCCCCTTCGCCGACACCCTGGTACGGGAGTGTCCCGGGGGTTACGAATGGCTTCCTGGGCCGGCTGCGGCAGCGGGCCCGAACCAGATCATCACGGAGAGTAAAGGCGCATCACCGCGTAAATGAGTAGGCGGAACCCCACTTCCGCAAGTGCCTCAACTCCGCTTGACCCAAGGGGCGTACAGGTCTTACGTTCTCAATGTGCGGCTTTCCGAAGCCGTCGCGGACGCGAAGCCCCCGGTTGTTCCCCCGTGATCGGGGGCTTCGTTCTGCCCTGATCATCCCTTTCTCCGGCCCGTCGCCACCCCCGATGCTCACCCAGGGTCACGGCCACCGGATCATGCGCTTCTCCTTCGTCGCGCCCCCTCTGCGCAGGTACGATGCCCTTCGGTGGGGTCAATTCCCGTCCACGAGAAGGCGGTTCTGTACGGCTTCCGGCGGGAACCCGCCCGCCGGGACAGCAACGGGGGCACGTTTTGTGGGGGACCCGATGGACATCGGCACGCAGGGCGGAACGGCCCCGGCCGAGCTGGCCTGGCTGCGCGGAGTCGACGCCTACACGATGGGCGCCTACCCGCAGGCGGAGGAAGAGTTCCGGGCGGCGGTCCGGATCGATCCCGGCATGGCGGACGCCTGGCTCGGGCTGCACGCGCTCCGGGTGGACACCACCACCGCGCTGCTGAGGATGTACCGCAACCGCGACCGGTTCGGGGAACAGCGCGCACGCCACCGTCGGACCCTGAACTCCTGGTACTGGCTGGGCTGGTGGGTTCAGCCCGTGCTGGAGAGCCCGCGCGATCTCCTGCTCGCGCACGCCTCCCACTGGCTCGACGGCCGCCATGTGCCCGAGCTGGACCGGGCGTTGGCCGGGCTGCCGCCGGTCGACACCGATCCGCAGGTCCGGTTCCTGCACGCCTGCCGGTCCTATCTCGTCAAGGACTGGGACCAGTTGGTCCGCCACACCGAGCCGCTGGTGGACGATCCGCTGCTCGGGATCGAGGCGGGACTCTTCGGCGGGATGGCCCGGGTCCGTCTGGAGATGTACGGGCAGGCGGAGCCGCTGCTCTCGGCGGCCCTCATGCGCTGCCGCAGCGAACAGCCGCAGCGCAAGGAGCTGCGCTACTGGCTGGCCCGGGCCCACGAGGGCACCGGCAGGAGCGCGGCCGCCTTACCGCTCTACCGGGCGGTGCACCGGATCGACCCGGCGTTCATGGACACGGCGGCCCGGCTGGCGGCGATCACCGAGTACGACGGGTTCGAGGGGCCGGACGACACGGCGGGGCTCGCCACGGTCACCCTGGGCGGGATCGGGCAGGACGCCGCCGCCGACGCCACCCAGAGCGACCTCGACGGCCCCGGCTCCGACGGTCTGCGCCTCGGGAGCGAGGCGGGACTCGGAGGCGAGCCGGGGACCGGCACCGAGCCGGGGACCACGACGCCGCCCGCGGGGCCGCCCGAGCCGCCGGACGTACGCCAGAAGACGTCCGTCCCCGCGCAGCCCGCGCCGCCCCGCTTCCCCGCCAGCCCCACGGACCCGGCCCTGCTGGCCGAGGCGCTCGCCGAGTTGGAGCGCATGGTCGGGATGGAGCCGGTGAAGCGGCAGGTCAAGGCGTTGTCGGCACAGCTGGAGATGGCGCGGCTGCGGGCCGGGCAGGGCCTGCCCGTCCAGCCGCCGAAACGTCACTTTGTCTTCTCCGGCCCCTCGGGCACCGGGAAGACCACCGTGGCCCGGATTCTCGGCCGGGTCTTCTACGCACTCGGGCTGCTCGGCGGCGACCATCTGGTGGAGGCCCAACGGGCGGATCTCGTGGGCGAATTCCTGGGACAGACTGCCGTCAAGGCGAACGAGCTGATCGATTCGGCGATCGGCGGGGTCCTCTTCGTGGACGAGGCGTACTCGCTCTCCAATACCGGCTACAGCAAGGGCGACGCCTACGGCGACGAGGCGCTCCAGGTGCTCCTCAAGCGGGCGGAGGACAACCGGGACCACCTGGTGGTGATCCTGGCCGGCTACCCGGAGGGCATGGACCGGCTCCTCGCCACCAACCCGGGGCTCTCCTCCCGCTTCACGACCCGGGTCGACTTCCCCTCGTACCGCCCGCTCGAACTCACCGCCATCGGCGAGGTGCTCGCGGCGGCGAACGGGGACTGCTGGGACGAGGAGGCCCTGGACGAGCTGCGCTCGATCAGCGGCCATGTCGTGGACCAGGGGTGGATCGACGAGCTGGGCAACGGCCGCTTCCTGCGCACGCTGTACGAGAAGTCCTGCGCGTACCGCGACCTCCGCCTGGCGGGCTACCCGGGCACCCCGACGCGCGACGACCTGGCCACGCTGCGCCTGGCCGACCTGATGCAGGCGTACGGCGAGGTCCTCTCCGGCCGCGGCCCGTCCCCCCGGGGCCCGCGCCAGGACCCCGGGGGGATGTGACGGGCACCCGGGGACGGAGCGCCGGCCTCGGGTCCGGCGACCCGGCCCGCAGGCCGGTCACGCCGTCAGGCCGGTCACTCCGGTCACGCCGTCAGGCCTGCCGGCGCCCATGAAGCCGGTCCGGCCGTCAGGCGCCGTGCCGGTCAGGCCGTCAGGGCCTCGTCGTTACGTTCACCGCGGGATTCCGTGAGGAGGCGCGGAGGCGGTGACGGCACGGGCAGGCGGTGGGCCGGGTCCCGGACCTCGCCCACCAGCATCTCCAGGACGTCCTCCAGGGCCACCAGGCCGAGCACCCGGCCGGCACCGTCGGAGACCTGGGCGAGATGGGTCGCCGCGCGGCGCATCACGGTGAGCGCGTCGTCGAGCGGCAGCTCGGCCCGGAGCGTCGCCATGGGGCGCCAGACGTGCTGCGGCACGGCCCGCTCCCGCTCCTCCAGGTCCAGAACGTCCTTGACGTGGACGAACCCCATGTACGTCCCGCGCCCCTCGGCGCACACCGGGAAGCGCGAGTAGCCGGTGCGCACGGTGAGCTCCTCGATCTCCCGGGGCGTCACCGACGGCGTGACGGTCACCAGCGCCGACGGGGCGATGAGGACGTCCGTCACCGGGCGGCTGCCCAGCTCCAGGGCGTCCTCCAGGCGCTCCTGCTCGACCGGGTCGAGCAGGCCGGCCTGACCCGCGTCCTCCACGAGCCGGCCGAGCTGAGTGCTGGTGAAGACCGCCTCCACCTCGTCCTTCGGCTCGACGCGGAACGCCCGCAGCACCAGCCGGGCGCAGGCGCCCAGCGCCCGCGTGACCGGCCGGCAGAGCCGGGCGAAGCCGACGAGCGCGGGGCTGAGCCAGAGCGCGGTCCGCTCGGGCGCGGCCATCGCGAGGTTCTTCGGGACCATCTCGCCGATCACGAGATGGAGGAAGACGACCGCGGCCAGCGCCACGACGTATCCGAGCGGATGGATGAGCCCGTCCGGCACGCCGACGGCGTGGAAGACCGGTTCGAGGAGATGTGCCACGGTCGGCTCGGCGACCGCGCCCAGGGTCAGGGAGCAGACGGTGATGCCGAACTGGGCGGCCGCCATCATCTGGGGCAGGTTCTCCAGGCCGTACAGGACCTGCCGTGCCCGCGCGCCGCCGAGCGGCTCGATCTGGCTGCGGCGTACGGAGACGAGCGCGAACTCGGCGCCGACGAAGAAGCCGTTGGCCACCACGAGGAGGACGGCGAACAGCAGTTGGAGCAGGCTCATCGGACCGCCTCCGGCACCGTGGGCACCTCGGCCGTCCGCACGATCCGCACCCGCTCGGCGCGGTAGCGGTCGACCTGCCGCACCAGGAGCCGCCAGCCGGGGAGTTCCGCCCGGTCGCCGGGGGCCGGGATACGGCCGAGCAGGTCGGCGACGAGGCCCGCGACCGTCTCGTACGGCCCGTCGGGCACGTCGAGTCCTATCCGGTGGAGGGTGTGCACCCGGCAGGAGCCGTCGGCCTCCCAGGCGGGGTTGCCGTCCTCCGCGGCCACGGCGGCCAGCTCGGGCCGCTCGTCGGCGGCCCGGTCGTGCTCGTCGCGGACCTCGCCGACGAGTTCCTCGACGATGTCCTCCAGGGTGACGACCCCGGCCGTGCCGCCGTACTCGTCGACGACCACGGCGATGGGCTGCTCTCGGCGCAGGCGCTCCAGGAGCGCCTGCGCCGGCAGGGTCTCCGGGACGAGCAGCGGGGGCACGGCGATGGTCCCGACCGGTGTGCGCATCCGCTCGTGGGGACGTACGGCGAGCGCGTCCTTGAGGTGGACCATGCCGACGATCTCGTCGATGCGCTCGCGGTAGACGGGGAACCGGGAGAGTCCCGTCGCCCGGGTGAGGTTGAGGACGTCGGCGGCGGTGGCGTCCGACTGCAGGGCGCTCATCCGCACCCGTGGCGTCATGGCCTGCTGCGCGGTGAGTCCGCCGAGCGTCAGGGTCCGTACGAAGAGGTCGGCGGTGTCCTGTTCCAGCGCGCCCGCCCGGGCCGAGTGCCGGGCGAGCGAGACCAGCTCGCCGGGGGTGCGGACGGAGTCGAGCTCCTCGGTGGGCTCGACGCCCAGGAGCCGGACGAGCCGGTTGGCGACCCGGTTGAGCAGGGTGATGACGGGGCGGAAGAGGGACGCGAAGAGGTGCTGCGGGCCCGCCACGAACCGCGCCACCTGGAGTGGGCGGGAGACCGCCCAGTTCTTCGGGACGAGTTCGCCGACCACCATCTGGACGGCGGAGGCGAGCAGCATGCCGATCGCCACCGCGACCCCGGAGACCGCGCCCTCGGGGAGCCCGGTGGCGGTGAGGGGGCCGTCGAGGAGCTGGGCGAGCGCGGGCTCGGCGAGCATGCCGACGACGAGGGAGGTGATCGTGATGCCGAGCTGGGTGCCGGAGAGCTGGAAGGACAGCTCGCCGAGCGCCTTGACGACGGTGCGGGCGCGCCGGTCGCCGGCGGCCGCGGCACGTTCGGCCTCGGGGCGTTCCACGGTGACGAGACCGAATTCGGCCGCCACGAAGAAGCCGTTGGCGAGGATCAGGAGAAAGGCCGCGGCGAGCAGCAGAAGCGGGATGATCATGCCGCCGCCTCCGTGGAGGGGGCGGCGCAGGTACTACCGGACGATCCGTCCATTGCCGGAGGGAGTCACTCCTCGGGTCGCAGGGAGGCCTCGCGGGCCGCGGCGGAGCGGCCCTGCACACGCGAGGCGGTGGTGCCGCTCGGCACCACCGCCTCCAGAGTAGTCACGCACCCGGTGCGTGGGGCAGGGGGTCGGCCCCCGTATGGGGGACTCAGCCGCCGTCCGGGCCGGTGCCGCGGCTGTCGGCCAGGGCGCGCAGCGCGCGGGCGTCGCGGATGGCCTGCTCCTTGGCGATTCCGGGCTGGATGCCCAGCGCGGGCATGCTGGTGCCGTCGCTCAGGTCGAGGAAGACCCAGGGGTCGCCGGGCCGCAGGTTGACCCGGAGGATCTCGGCCCACGCCAGTCGGCGTGTCCGGGTGATGTTGACGACCGTGACGCCCTCGTCGTCGGCGACCACCTTGGGGCGGCTGAGCAGCGTGAGGATGCCGAGGAAGAGCGCGGCCGTGAAGACGAAGCTCGCCCGTTCACCGGGGCCGAGCTTCTCCAGCATCAGCGCGATGGCGGTGATCACGACGAACATCACCGCCCCCACGGTGAGCAGCACCGCACGGGTGCGGCCCGGCCGGAACGTGACCGGGAGGGCGGGCGTCGGGGCCTCGGACATCGGTGTTCCTCGGTGGTTCGGTGCCGGGCCGTCAGAGCCGGCAGGCGTGGATGGCCGTCGTCAGGATGGCGCGGGCACCCAGCTCGTACAGGTCGTCCATGATCCGCTGGGCCTCCTTGGCCGGGACCATGGCCCGGACCGCGACCCAGCCCTCGTTGTGCAGGGGCGAGATGGTCGGCGACTCCAGGCCCGGGGTGAGGGCCACGGCCTGCTCCAGGTGCTCGGCCCGGCAGTCGTAGTCCATCATCACGTAGCTGCGGGCCACCAGGACGCCCTGGAGGCGGCGCAGGAACGTCTGGACGCGGGCGTCCTCGGTGTCGGCGCCGGCCTGCCGGACCACCACGGCCTCGGAGGTGAGGATCGGCTCGCCGATGACCTCGAGGCCGGCGTTGCGCAGGCTGGTGCCGGTCTCGACGACGTCCGCGATGATCTGGGCGACGCCCAGCTTGACCGCGGTCTCGACGGCGCCGTCGAGGTGCACGACGGAGGCGTCGATGCCCTGGTCCGCGAGGTGCTTGGCGACGATGCCCTCGTACGAGGTGGCGATCGTCATGCCGTGGAAGTCCTCGGGGCCCTTCGCGGTGCCGGGCCGGGTGGCGTAGCGGAAGGTGGACCGGCCGAAGTTCAGCGGGAGGATCTCCGCGGCGTTGGCGCCCGAGTCGAGCAGCAGGTCACGGCCGGTGATGCCGATGTCCAGCTTGCCGGAGGCGACGTAGATCGCGATGTCCTTGGGGCGCAGGTAGAAGAACTCGACCTCGTTCTCGGGGTCGATGACCACGAGCTCCTTGGACTCCTTGCGCTGGCGGTAGCCGGCCTCATGGAGCATCGCCGACGCAGGTCCGGACAGTGAACCCTTGTTGGGGACGGCGATGCGCAGCATGGGATGAGCTTCCTTTGCCTGGGAGTCTTCGGGGGAGGGTGTTCGGTCTCGCTCGGAGGTGTCGCGTGGGATGCCGGCGTACGGGTCAGAGATGGGAGTAGACGTCGTCGAGCGAGATCCCGCGCGCGACCATCATCACCTGGACGTGGTACAGCAGCTGCGAGATCTCCTCGGCGGCGGCTTCCTTGCCCTCGTACTCCGCGGCCATCCAGACCTCGGCGGCCTCTTCGACGACCTTCTTACCGATGGCATGGACGCCCTTCTCCACCAGTTCCGCGGTGCGGGAGGTGGCCGGGTCGCCGTTCTCGGCCTTGAGCTTGAGCTCGGCGAAGAGCTCTTCGAAGGTTTTGTTCGCCATGATGGTCCTAAGAGTACGGGGTGAGGATCTCCACTCAGCGCCAGGGTTCGCTGACCGTGCGCAGCGTGGTCGCGGTGGCGACGGCGGCGGTGACGGCCTCGTGGCCCTTGTCCTCGCTGGAGCCTTCGAGGCCTGCCCGGTCGAGGGCCTGCTCCTCGTTGTCCACGGTCAGGACGCCGAAGCCGACGGGTACGCCGGTGTCGATCGAGACCTGGGTGAGGCCGTGGGTGACGCCCTGGCACACGTACTCGAAGTGCGGCGTTCCGCCGCGGATGACGACGCCGAGCGCCACGATGGCATCGTAGCCCCGGCCGGCGAGGACCTTCGCCACGACCGGCAGCTCGAAGCTGCCCGGGACGCGGAGGACGGTCGGCTCGTCGATGCCGAGCTCGTGCAGGGCCCGCAGGGCACCGTCGACGAGTCCGTCCATGATCTTCTCGTGCCACTGGGCCGCGATCACGGCCACCCGCAGGTCGCCGCAGTTCTTCACGCTGAGGACGGGTGCGCCCTTGCCGCTCATGTCTCTCCTAGCTCCGTACTGATCGCTGACTTACTGGTTGCCGCACGTGGACGCGGCTTCCGCGTCCAGCCAGGGCAGGTCGTGCCCCATCCGGTCCCGCTTGGTGCGCAGGTAACGGAGGTTGTGCTCGCCGGCCTGGACCGGCATGGGCTCGCGGCCCTCGACCGTCAGGCCGTGCTCGGTGAGGGCGGAGATCTTGTCGGGGTTGTTGGTCATCAGCCGCATGCTGCGGACCCCGAGGTCGCCGAGGATCTGGGCGCCCGCCGCGTAGTCGCGGGCGTCGGCGGGCAGCCCGAGCTCCAGGTTGGCGTCGAGGGTGTCGCGGCCGCGCTCCTGGAGCTCGTACGCGCGCAGCTTGGAGAGCAGGCCGATGCCCCGGCCCTCGTGGCCGCGGAGGTAGACCACGACGCCGCGGCCGGCCTCGGTGATGCGGTCCATGGAGGCCTGCAGCTGCGGGCCGCAGTCGCACCGCAGCGAGTGGAAGATGTCGCCGGTCAGGCACTCGGAGTGGACCCGGACGAGGACGTCCTCGCCGTCACCGATCTCGCCGTGGACGAGGGCGACGTGCTCGACGCCGTCGACCGTGGAGCGGTAGCCGTACGCGGTGAAGTCGCCGTGGGCCGTGGGCAGCTGGACCTCGGCCTCGCGCCGGACGGTCGGCTCGGAGCTGCGGCGGTAGGCGACGAGGTCCTCGATCGAGATGATCGTGAGGCCGTGCTTGCGGGCGAACGGGACGAGCTCGGGCAGGCGCAGCATGACGCCGTCCTCGCCCGCGATCTCGACGATCGCGCCGGCCGGGCGCAGGCCCGCGAGGCGGGCGAGATCGACCGCGGCCTCGGTGTGGCCGTTGCGGACGAGGACGCCGCCGGGCTTGGCGCGGAGCGGGAAGATGTGGCCGGGCCGGACGAAGTCGCCGGGCTCGTGGCGGCCGCTCGCCAGCATCCGCAGGGTGGTGGCGCGGTCGGCGGCGGAGATGCCGGTGGTGACGCCGTGGGCCGGGGCCGCGTCGACGGAGACGGTGAAGGCCGTGCGCATCGACTCGGTGTTGTGCTCGACCATCTGCGGGAGTTCGAGGCGCTCCAGCTCCTCGTTCTCCATGGGCGCGCAGATCAGACCGCGGCACTCGCTCATCATGAAGGCGACGACCTCGGGGGTGGCCTTCTCCGCGGCGATGACGAGGTCGCCCTCGTTCTCGCGGTCCTCGTCGTCGACGACGACGACGGGGCGGCCCGCGGCGATGTCGCGGATGGCCTGCTCGACGGGGTCGAGGGAGAGGTCGGTGACGTCCCAGATCGGCAGCGCACTCATGCCGTCACTCCTTCCAGAGCGGTGGTCGTACGCGTCCGGAGCCACCAGTCGCGCATGCCCCAGATGACGAGGGCGAAGTAGATGACGTAGACCAGGCCGGAGAAGGCCAGGCCGCTGTTGAAGGCGAGGGGGACGCCGACCAGGTCGACCAGGAGCCAGGCGAACCAGAACTCGACCAGACCGCGGGCCTGGGCGACCATCGCGACGAGGGTGCCGACGAAGATGTACGCGTCGGCCCACGGGGACCAGGAGAGCGACGGGTAGAGCGTGAACAGGCCGCCGACCGCGAGCGTGCCGAGGACCGCGCCGCCGAGGAGGAGACCGCGCTCCTTCCAGGTCGCGAAGCGGACGGCGATCGAGCCGTCCTGGGCCTGCTGCCGGCCGCGGTTCCACTGCCACCAGCCCCAGGCGGCGACGCCGATGACCAGGAGCTGCTTGCCGACGCCGCCGCTGAGGTGGGCGGAGGCGTAGGCGCCGACGAGGATGACGCCGGAGAGCAGCTGCGCGGGCCAGGTGAGGATGGAGCGCCGCCAGCCGAGCGCGAGGGCGATCAGACCGATCGTGTTGCCGATCATGTCGGACCACATGATGTGCTGGTCGAGGACGGTGAAGGCCTCTGAGTTGAGCCAGTTCACTTGACGTTCTCCCCGGCGTTCGGGCCGAGCAGCCGCTCGACGTACTTGGCGATGACGTCCACTTCGAGGTTGACCGGGTCGCCGCTCTGCTTGAGGCCGAGCGTGGTCAGCGCCAGGGTGGTGGGGATGAGGCTGATGGTGAACCAGTCCGCGGCGGCCTCGACGACGGTGAGGCTGACGCCGTCGACCGTGATCGAGCCCTTCTCGACGACGTAGCGCGAGAGCTGCGCGGGGAGGGCGATCCTGACGATCTCCCAGTTCTCGGACGGGGTCCGGTCGAGGATCGTGCCCGTACCGTCCACGTGGCCCTGGACGATGTGTCCGCCCAGCCGGTCGCCGACCGCCATCGGGCGCTCCAGGTTGACCCGGGAGCCGACCTCGAGGGCGCCGAGGGAGGAGCGCTTGAGGGTCTCCTCCATCACGTCGGCCGTGAACTCCCCGTCGCCGAACTCGACGACCGTGAGACAGACACCGTTGACGGCGATGGAGTCGCCGTGCTTGGCGCCTTCCGTGACCAGGGGGCCGCGCAGGCGGAAGCGGGACGCGTCGGCCAGCTTCTCGACGGCGGTGACCTCGCCCAGTTCTTCGACGATTCCGGTGAACACGCTCAACGCTCCTTGGGAGTGGCAGTGATACGAAGATCGGGGCCGATGCGCTCGGTCTCGGTGACGTCGAGCCGCAACGCGTCGGTGATGGTGGAGATTCCGGCGTCGGCGAGGGCGTTCGCGCCCGCGCCGAGGAGGACGGGGGCCAGGTAGCCGACGACCTGGTCGACGGCTCCCGCGGCGACGAAGGCGCCGGCCAGGGTCGGCCCGCCTTCGAGGAGGACGGAACGGACGCCCTCCCGGTGGAGCGCCGCGAGGAGTTCCGGGATGTCGAGGCCGCCGCCGGGCGCGCGGGAGAGCCGCCACGTCTCGGGGAGGTGGGCGGTGTTCTCCGCGGGGACGTCCTGGGCCACGGCGATCACGGTGCGGGCCGCGTCGTCGAGGACCCGGGCCCCCGGCTTCACGGCGCTCGCCTCGCTGTCGACGACGACCCGCAGCGGCTGGTGGGCCCCTTCGACGCCCCGCACGGCCAGGTGGGGGTCGTCGGTGCGGGCCGTGCCGGAGCCGACGACGACGGCGTCCGCCTCGGCGCGCAGCCGGTGGACGTCGGCGCGGGATTCGGCGGAGGTGATCCAGCGGGAGGTCCCGTCGGCGGCGGCGATCCGGCCGTCGAGGGTGGCGGCGTACTTCCAGCGGACGAAGGGGCGCCCGAGGCGTACGGAGGTGAGCCAGGCGATGTTGCCCGCCTCGGCCTCGTCCGCGAGCAGGCCGCCGAGGACCTCGACACCGGCCGTGCGCAGGGTGTCCGCGCCACCCGTGGCCTGCGGGTTCGGGTCGCCGACCGCGTAGACGACACGGCGTACGCCGGCCTCGATCAGCGCCTGGGCGCAGGGGCCGGTGAGGCCGGTGTGGTTGCAGGGTTCGAGGGTGACGTAGGCGGTGCCGCCGCGGGCGCGCTCGCCGGCCGCGCGCAGGGCGTGGATCTCGGCGTGCGGTCCGCCGGCGCGCTGGTGGTAGCCCTCGCCGACCGGCTCTCCGGAGGCGTCGAGGATGACGCTGCCGACGACCGGGTTGGGGCTGGTGGAGCCGAGACCACGGGCGGCGAGCGCGATGGCGCGTCGCATGGCGGTGATGTCGGTCGGCTCTGCCACCGGGTCCTCCTGCCTCTTCGGGCACGGACTCCGGGGCCTGTCGATGACGACAGAGAGCGGGTACGACGCTACGCACAGGGATGCCAAACCGGACACACCGGTCGCCGACGACGGCGACCAGCGGCGATACGGCCGGCACGCCCCTGTACAGGGTCGCCCGCCGCGCACTGCCTCCCATCCGGACTTTCACCGTCGGTCCAGGAATCTCACCTGGTCAACCGGCCGCTGGCTGCGGACGGGTCGCGGACTATACCGCCGGTTCGGAATTACACCGACCCCGGAGTGCGCTGCTGCTGATACAGGGCCAGTGTGCCACGGCGCGCCGTCGGCCATGCGGGCGATGCCCTGTGGGCTGGCTCACAGCGCCCCCCGAACTCTTCTTTGGTCCAGACCTATTGACGCACTGGTCTAGTCCTCTTAATCTCCGTGTCACCTCCGAGGCACGGCCCGCGGTGTGCGCACTCCACGGGCCCAACACGACCCACCCCTTTGTTCGTTGTGTTCTTACACCTCCCCAGGAGGAACCGATCGTGTTGTCCCCCACGAAGACGAGGGTCTCGCTGCTCGCGTCCGGCGCGGCCGTCGCCGGTCTGCTGATCAGCTCCCTCGCGGGCGGTGTCTCGTACGCCGCCGACAACGAGGGCTGTCGCCCGGACGGGCTGTACAAGACCCCCGGTGTCGACGTCCCGTACTGCTCGGTCTACGACACCGAAGGCCGCGAGAAGATGGGCGCGGACCACCAGCGCCGGGTCATCGGCTACTTCACCGGCTGGCGCACCGGCGAGAACGGCGAGCCCGCCTACCTCGCCAACAACATCCCGTGGGACAAGATCACCCACATCAACTACGCCTTCGGGCACATCGGTTCCGACAACAAGCTCTCCGTCGGCACGGACGGACCGAACAACGCGGCCACCGGGATGACCTGGCCCGGTGTCGCGGGCGCCGAGATGGACCCGGGCTTCGCCTACAAGGGCCACTTCAACCTGCTGAACAAGTTCAAGAAGCAGCACCCGGACGTCAAGACGCTGATCTCGGTCGGCGGCTGGGCGGAGACCGGCGGCTACTTCGACGACAACGGCACCCGGGTGAACTCCGGCGGCTTCTACTCGATGGCCACCAACGCCGACGGTTCGGTCAACCAGGCCGGGATCGACACCTTCGCGGACTCGGCCGTCGCCTTCATCAAGAAGTACGGGTTCAACGGCGTCGACATCGACTACGAGTACCCGACGACGATGAAGGACGCGGGCAACCCGCTCGACTGGCAGCTCTCCAACGCCCGCCGCGCGGGTCTGGTCAAGGGCTACGACGCCCTGATGAAGAGCCTGCGCGAGAAGCTCGACCGGGCCGGGGCCGCCGACGGCAGGCACTACCTGCTCACCGTCGCCGCGCCGTCCTCGGGCTACCTGCTGCGCGGCATGGAGACGTACCAGAGCCAGAAGTACCTGGACTACGTCAACATCATGTCGTACGACCTGCACGGCGCCTGGAACGAGTACGTCGGCCCCAACGCCTCGCTCTTCGACGACGGCAAGGACGCGGAGCTGGCCGCCGCCAACGTCTACGGCTCCTCGCAGTACGGCGGCATCGGCTACCTCAACACCGACTGGGCGTACCACTACTTCCGCGGCTCGATGCCGGCCGGCCGGATCAACATCGGCCTGCCGTACTACACCCGCGGCCACAAGAACGTGCAGGGCGGCACGGACGGTCTGTGGGGCAAGGCCTCCGCGACCACCTGCCCGGCCGGCGCGGGTCTGACCAAGTGCGGTGACGGCGCCGTCGGCATCGACAACCTGTGGCACGACAAGGACACCAACGGCGCCGAGTCCCCCGCCGGCTCCAACCCGATGTGGCACGCCAAGAACCTGGAGAAGGGGATCGTCGGCGACTACGTCACCCAGTACGGCTTCCCGGCGAACACCGCCCTGACCGGCACCTACGCCCGCAAGTACGACTCGACGCTCGTCGCGCCGTGGCTGTGGAACGCGCAGAAGAAGGTCTTCCTCTCCACCGAGGACGAGCAGTCGGTGGCCGCCAAGGCCGACTACGTGGTCAGCAAGGGCATCGGCGGCACGATGGTCTGGGAGATGGCCGGCGACTACGCCTGGAACGCGGGCAAGGGCCAGTACGAGATGGGCTCCACGCTCACCTCGCTGATGTACGACAAGTTCAAGGCGGCCGCCCCGTACGGCGCGAAGAAGTCGAACGCCACGCTGCCGACCAGGGCCGTGAACGTGGGCGTGGAGTTCACCGAGTTCAAGCTGGGTGACTCCAACTACCCGATCACCCCGAAGATCAAGATCACCAACAACACGGCCACCGCGCTGCCGGGCGGCACGGAGTTCCAGTTCGACTACGCGACGGCGGCTCCGGGCAACGCCTCCGACCAGTCCGGCTTCGGCACGAAGGTGATCAGCAGCGACCACACCGGCAACAACGTGGGCGGTCTGAAGGGCGACTTCCACCGGGTGTCGCTGAAGCTTCCGGCCTGGCAGTCGCTGGCCCCGGGCGCGTCCGTGGACCTGGCCTTCAACTACTACCTGCCGGTCTCCACGCCGTCGAACTGGACGGTGAACATCAGCGGCACGACGTACGCGCTCGCCGGTGACCTGGCGCGCGGCACGACCGTGGTGGAGCCGGGGACGACCACCCCGCCCACGACCCCGCCGACCACGCCGCCCACCATCCCGCCGACGACGCCCCCGACCACGCCGCCGACGACGCCGCCGGGTGGCACCTGCACCGCCCCGGCCTACGTGGCGGGCACGGTCTACAACGGGGGCACCGAGGTCTCCCACAAGGGCCACACGTGGAAGGCCCAGTGGTGGACGCAGAACGAGGAGCCGGGCACGACCGGGGAGTGGGGCGTCTGGAAGGACCTGGGGGCCTGCTGACGTCTCCGACCGGTCCGCACCTCCGATGAACGCCCGGCGGCGGACTTCACGGCCCTTGCCGTCGCCGGGTCCTCCCCTCCTTCGCCGCGGTCCGCATGTGCGGGCCGCGGCGAAGGCGTTCAGGCTGGAGGCATGACCACCATCCTGGTGACCGGGGGCACGGGCACGCTCGGGCGCCCGGTCTGTGAGCGCCTGCGCGCGGCGGGCCACGAGGTGCGCGTCCTCAGCCGCCACTCCCCGCCGTTCGCGGTCGATCTGCGCAAGGGCGGGCCGCTGCTCGACCGGGCGGTGCGGAACGTGGACGCGGTCGTCCACTGCACGAACATCACGCGGGGCGACGAGCAGGCCGCCCGGGTGCTGATCCAGGCCGCGCAGCGGGCCGGGGTCCCGCATCTGCTGTACATCTCGATCGTCGGCGTGGACCGGGTGCCGCTCGGCTACTACCGCAGGAAGTACGCCGTGGAGCGGATGATCCAGCAGTCGGGCATCGGCTGGACGCTGCTGCGGGCGACACAGTTCCACGAGCTGATCCTGATGCTCCTGGAGGGCCTGGCGAAGCCGCCGGTGATGTGTGTCCCGAAGGGTGTGCGGGACCAGCCCCTGGAGGTCACCGAGGCCGCCGCGCGCCTTGCCGAGCTGGCGGCGGGCGACCCGGCCGGCCGGGTCGCGGACATGGGCGGCCCCAGGATCGAGACGTTCGCCGAGCTCGCGGACGCGTATCTGCGGGCGAGCGGGAAGCGCCGCCGTGTCGTGGAGGTCCCGCTCCCGGGCAAGGTCTACCGGGGTCTGCGCCACGGCGGCCACCTCGCCCCCGAGCAGGCGGTGGGCCACAGGACCTTCGAGGAGTTCCTGGCCGGCCGGTTCGGCACCGAGGCCTAGGGGGTGTCTCGTCGATCAGGCCGGATCAGGGAGCGGGGTCTGGAGCGTGCGTGCCAGGCCCCGCGAGCCCGGCATGATCGGCGAGACACCCCCTAGGGCGGCCGGCGCTCAGGGGAAAGAGGCGGTGTGCGGCTACGGGAAGAGCACGTCCTGGGCCGCGTCCCGGGCGGCCAGGAGCGCGCCGCGCAGGACCGCCGTGTCACCGAGGGCCGTGGCGCGCACCTCCGTGCGGAGCGGGGAGAGCCCGGCGAGTGCGGCCTCGACGCGGGCCGCGAGCTCCGGCCCGCCCCGGTGTCCGGTCTCCCCGCCGAGGACCACGCAGCCCGGGTCGAGGACGGAGGCCACGGCGGCCGCACCGACGGCGAGGCGCCGGGCCAGGACGTCGAGGAAGGGGCCGTGACCGGAGCCGAGGGCGGTCTCCGGATCGAGACCATGCTCCAGGGCGAGGGAATCCACCGCGGCCGCGCAGGCCAGCTCGTGGAAGCCGCCGTCGCAGCCGGTCGCGGAAGGCAGCCCGGACGTTCCGGGCACCGGCAGGAAGCCGAGCTCGCCCGCGCCGCCCGAGGCCCCGCGGCGAAGTCTCCCGTCCAGGACGACGGCCGCGCCGACGCCCTGGCCCAGCCAGAGGAGCACGAACGTGTCGTGGTCGCGGGCGGCGCCGACCCGTTGCTCCGCGACGGCCGCGAGGTTGGTCTCGTTCTCGACGAGCACCGTCGCGGGCAGCCGTTCCTGGAGCGCGGCCATCAGGCGCCGGTGCCACTCGGGCAGCCCCGTCGAGTTCCGCAGCTCACCGGTGGCCGGGTCGATCAGTCCGGGGGCGCCGACGACCACGCTGTGGAGCGTCTCCACTCCGGCCTCCTTGGCGGTCCGCTCCAGGAGCGCGACGGCCTTCTCCACGGCGGGTCCGGTGCCGTCCTCGCCTCCGATCGGGGCCGAGGCCTCGGCGAGCGTGGCACCCAGCAGGTCGGCGACGGTGAGCGAGACCGACGTGGTGCGGACGTCGAGCGCGGCAAGATGGGCGCGGTCGGCGGCGATCCCGTAGAGCTTGGCATTGGGCCCGCGCCGCTCCGCGCCGGACTCCCCCACGATCCGGACGAGTCCGGAGCCCTGCAGCCGTTCGACGAGGTCGGCGACCGTGGGGCGGGAGAGCCCGGTCAGCGTCTTCAGCTGAGTCGCGGTCAACGGCCCCTCGTCCTGGAGCAGTCGCAGTGCGAGCCGGTCGTTGAGGGCCCGGGCGGTACTCGGGGAAGCGGCCATGCCGGGATCCTCTCAGACGTGTGGAGACGGTCTCCGCCCCCCTACTATTTATCAGGCAGGGTTCCTGATAGTTTACCGCCCACCACACCGAGGGAGGGCACACATGGCGGGCGAGACCGTCTTCGGCACCGAGCGACTGCGGCGGGCCCGGTTCGCCGTCGCCGCCGTCTTCTGCGTCCACGGCGCGGTCACGGGCAGCTTCGCGACCCGCATCCCGTGGATCCAGGACCACGCGGACGTCAGCGCGGGCCAGCTCGGACTCGCCCTCGCCTTCCCGGCCATCGGCGCCTCGCTGTCGATGCCGCTGGCCGGCGCGATCAGCCACCGCTTCGGCGCCCGCACCGCGCTGCGCGGACTGCTCGCCCTGTGGACGCTGGCGCTGATCCTCCCCTCCCTCGCCCCGAACATCTACGGGCTCGGCGCGGCGCTCTTCGTCTACGGGGCCACCGCCGGCATGTCCGACGTGGCGATGAACGCCCTCGGCGTCGAGGTCGAGAACCGCATGAGCAAGTCGATCATGTCCAGCCTGCACGGCATGTGGAGCGTGGGCGCGCTCCTCGGGTCCGCCGCCGGCACCGTCGCCGCCCACGCCGGCATCGACGCGCGCCTGCACCACCTCGTCGCGGCGCTCGTCCTGACCGCACTGGGGCTCTTCTTCTGCCAGGGCGTGCTCGATCTGCAGAGCGCACCCGACGACGAGGCGCCGCCGCGCTTCTCGCTTCCGCCGAAGTCCGCGCTGATCATCGGCGCCATCGGATTCTGCGGGGTCTTCGCCGAGGGCGCGAGCCTGGACTGGTCGGCGGTCTACCTGAAGGACGAGCTCGGCTCCTCGGCCGGAGTCGCGGCCGCCTCCACCACCGCCTTCGCGCTGACGATGGCGATCGCGCGACTGGTCGGCGACCGGGTGGTGGACCGGTTCGGCGCCGTCCGGACGGTACGGGTCGGTGGCGTCGCCGCGACCGTCGGCGGCCTGCTCGTGGTCCTCGCCCCGCACGCCGTCGTCGCGATGGCCGGTTTCGGACTCATCGGCCTCGGGGTCGCGGTGGTCGTCCCGCTGGCCTTCGCGGCGGCCGGGCGCAGCGGCCCGAACCCCAGCCAGGCCATCGCGGGCGTCGCCACCATCACGTACACCTCGGGGCTCATCGCCCCCTCGGCGATCGGCGGCATCGCCGACGCGACCTCCCTGATGTTCTCCTTCGGCCTCGTCACACTGCTGGCCTTCGGGCTGGTGCTGGGCGCCGGCGTGCTCCGCCAGGGCGACCGGACCACGCCCGCCGCCGCGCCCACGGCCCCCAGCGCCCGAGCGAACTCGGGCCAGGTCTCCTAGACCCCGCCGGGCGACCCCGGTGACCTGCGGCGGACTACCATGTGGCTGATCTTTTTCGGCTGAGGTTTCGCGCGGCGAACCGGCCGTCGTCATCGGAGAACTGGAGCGACCACATGAACCTCGGCGTGCGCTGGACCCTGCACGGCGACGGACGAACACCCGCTCCAGGAGCCGTCGTCCGGCCGGACGAGCGGCTCTCCTGGCCCCGAACGGCCGGCCTCGGCGCCCAGCATGTGGTGGCGATGTTCGGCGCGTCCTTCGTGGCCCCCGTCCTCATGGGTCTCGATCCCAACCTCGCGATCATGATGTCCGGCGTCGCGACCGTGATCTTCCTGCTCGCGACGCGGGGGACGGTCCCCAGCTATCTGGGCTGCTCGCTCTCCTTCGTCGGCGTCGCCGCGGCCATCCGGGCGTCCGGCGGCACCAGCGCGACCGTCACGGGCGCGGTGTTCGTCGTCGGCGGCGTGCTGTTCCTGGCAGGTCTCGCCGTACGGAGGTTCGGGGCGCGGATCATCCACGCGACGATGCCCCCGATCGTCACCGGCGCCGTCGTGATGCTGATCGGCTTCAACCTCGCCCCGGTCACGGCCGCCACGTACTGGCCTCAGGACCAGTGGACCGCGCTCCTCGTCATGCTGTTCACCGGTCTCGCCGTGGTCTGTCTGCGCGGGTTCTGGTCGCGTATCGCGATCTTCCTCGGTCTGATCTTCGGATACGCGATCTCCTGGGTCTTCGACCTGGTCTTCGGCAAGATCCACTCCATGTCCCCGGGCGGCCAGGTCACCGACCACTGGCGGCTCGACCTCTCGGGCGTCTCCCAGGCCGACTGGATCGGCCTCCCAACCTTCCACGGCCCCAGCTTCGAGTGGTCGGCCGTCCTGGTGGCGCTGCCCGTGGTCATCGCCCTGATCGCGGAGAACGCCGGGCACGTGAAGGCCGTCGGCGAGATGACCGGCGACAACCTCGATTCCAACCTCGGCACCGCGATCGCGGCCGACGGCGCCGCCTCGATGCTGTCGACCGCCGTGGGCGGCCCGCCCAACACCACGTACTCCGAGAACATCGGCGTCATGGCGGCCACCCGCGTCTACTCGACCGCCGCCTACTGGGCCGCGGCCGGTTTCGCGCTGCTCTTCGGCCTCTGCCCCAAGTTCGGCGCGATCGTCGCGGCGATCCCCGGCGGTGTGCTCGGCGGCATCACGGTGATCCTGTACGGCATGATCGGCCTGCTCGGCGCCCAGATCTGGATCAACGCCGAGGTCGACCTCCGTAACCCGCTCAACCTGGTGCCCGCGGCCGCGGGCATCATCATCGGCGTCGGCGGCGTGAAGCTGACCTTCACCGACACCTTCGAGCTCGGCGGTATCGCGCTCGGCACGATCGTCGTGATCACCGGCTACCACGTGCTGCGGGCGTTCGCCCCGGCTCACCTGAAGCCGCAGGAGCCCCTGCTCGACGCGGGCACCAGCTCGTACGAGAGCACGGAGGACGGCGGCGCGGCCGCCAAGTCGTAGGCATATTCGCCCGTTCTGGGGAAGCCGGGCCGAGGGAGTTCCCTCCCGGGCCCGGCTGCTGGGACGCTGCCCCCATGGCGCAGACCACGCAGATCGGGCAGTTCACCGCGGTCGACCCGGTGGTGGAGCGGATGCGGAGAATCCGCTCGGCCTGGCATCCGGCCGACGGCGTCGCCGTCTTCAACCGGGTCTATCTGACCGTCACGGAGGAGATCGGCCGGGCCATCGACTCCGGCACCTTCGCCGACCGGCGGGCCGCCGCGACCCTCGACGTCCGTTTCGCGGAGCGCTATCTCTCGGTCGTCGACACCGTCGCGACCGGCTGCCCCGCCCCGGCCTGCTGGCGGCCGCTCTTCCACTACCGGCGCCACCCCGGCGTCCGGCCGCTGCAGTTCGCGCTGGCCGGGATCAACGCGCACATCGGCCACGACCTGGCGCTCGCCGTGGTCGACACCTGCCGGACCCTCGACTGCGCCCCGCGCGACGTCGAGGACGAGTTCGACCGCGTCGGGGACATCCTCGTGCTCCTGGAGGAGCGGATCCGCGAGGAACTGATGCCGGGCCCGGACCTCCTGGAGGTCGCGGACCCGCTGACGCACCTGCTGGGCTGCTGGAGCCTCGACCGGGCCCGCGACGGGGCTTGGCTCGCCGCCCGCTCCCTCTGGGAGCTGGGCGAACTGCCCGACCTGGCCGAGGAGTTCAGGGAACGCCTCGACCGGTCGGTGGGTCTGGTGGGGCGGATGCTGCTCACCCCGCTGACCCTGCGCGGCTGAGGGCGGTCAGTCCTCCGGGAGCTCGACCGGGGCGATCTCGTCGTACACGTCGCCCGGGCCCGGGTTGGTGGCGTCGGTCGAGCCGCCGAAGTGGTGCATCACGCCCCACACCGCGTTGAGCGCGGTCTGCACGGCGCCCTCGGCCCAGCCGGCCGTCCAGGAGATGTCGTCGCCGGCGAGGAAGATGCCCCGCTTGTCCTCGGGCAGCCGGTCCTGCATGAAGTGGGTGAACAGGCGGCGCTGGTAGCGGTAGTGGCCCGGCAGGTTCGCCTTGAAGGCGCCCATGAAGTAGGGCTCGTTCTCCCAGGAGACCGTCACCGGGTTGCCGATGATGTGCTTCCGGATGTCGACCTTCGGGTAGATCTCGCCGAGCGACTTCAGCATGACCTCCATCCGCTCGTTCGCGGAGAGCGGCAGCCACTTCAGGCTGTCGTCGCACCACGTGTACGAGAGGCAGATGACGGCCGGCTTGTCCGGGCCGTCGTCCAGGAGGTAGGTGCCGCGGGTCATCCGGTCGGTCAGCGTCATCGACATGACGTCCCGGCCGGTCTCCTCGTCCTTGTCCAGCCAGAACGGCCGGTCCACGGGGACGAAGAGCTTCGAGCTCTCCATGTAGTGGGTGCGCTCGATCGCCGTCCAGTGGTCGATCGGGAAGAGCGAGTCGTCGCAGGCGATCTTGGAGAGCAGCATCCAGGACTGGGCGGTGAAGATCGCCGCCTGGTACGTACGGATGTCGCCGGAGGCGTCCGTGACGGTGATCCGGTTGCCCGCGGTGCGGTTCAGCCGGGTCACCGCCGGCTTCGGGTCGCCCTCGTGCAGGGACCGCAGGGAGGTGCCCGGCGCCCAGTGGACGATCTTCTCCGGCTCGCGCTCCCACAGGCGCAGCGGCAGCTGCTGCGAGCCGCCCACGATGCCGCGGTGGTGGTCGTCGGCCTCGGTGTAGACGACGCGGAGGATCTCCAGGATGGAGTTGGGGAAGTCGGTGTCCCAGCCGCCGGTGCCGAAGCCGACCTGACCGAAGATCTCCCGGTGACGGAAGGACTTGAAGGACTCCGACTCGCACAGGAAGCCGTAGAAGGTCTGGTTGTCGAGCTTCTCGACGAGCTTCGACCAGATCTCGCGGATGCGCGGGACGTCGCGCTCGCGCATGGCCTGGTTCATGTCGGAGAAGTCGGCGCCCTCGTCCAGGCAGGCGTTCCACGCGTTCATCACGTCGCGGTAGACCTGCGGGAGGTCGTCGACGGTCTGCGCGTAGTGCGACTCGCCCTTGAGGTCGACGACGGTCGACGGGGTGGACGCGGCCAGCGGGTTCGGGAACGGCTGCGTCTCCAGGCCCACCAGGTCGATGTAGTGCTGGAACGCGGTGGAGGAGGGCGGGAAGCGCATGGCGCCCATCTCCGCCGTCAGCCCCTCGGTGCCGGTGCCCTCGAAGCCGACGGTCCGCAGCCGGCCGCCGATCTGGTCGGCCTCGTAGACGACGGGCTTGAGGCCCATCTTCATGAGCTCGTAGGCGGCGATGACGCCCGACAGTCCGCCGCCGATGACGGCGACCTCGGTGCCGTGCTCGGTCGCGGGTATCTGGCCGAGCCCGGCCGGGTGGGCCAGGAAGTCGTCGTAGGCGTACGGGAAGTCCGGACCGAACATGGTGATCGGCGGCTGGCCGTCGCTGTGCGGGACGGCGGTCGTGGGCACCGTGGACGTCATGGGGTACGGACTCCTTGCACGGGAAGAACGGGAGAGGTTCGAAGGGGGTGACGGCTCAGACGAGGGAGCCGTAGAGGCCGGGGCGACGGTCGCGGAGGTAGGGGTTGTCCTTGCGCGAGGCGGCGAGGAGGGCCGGGTCGACATCGCCCAGGACCAGGTCCTCGCCTCGTCCGGCGCGGACGCGCGAGGTGCCGTCGGGGGCGGCGAGCGTGGAGAGGCCGACGAACTCGAAGTCGCCCTCGGGGCCCGTCCGGTTCGCGTACGCCACGTACATCTGGTTCTCGAAGGCGCGCACCGGGACGACGGACTCGGCGACGACCTCGGCGGGGTGCATGAGGGCGGTCGGTACGAGGAGGAGGTCCGTACCGGCCAGCGCCTGCGCCCGCACGTTCTCGGGGAACTCGACGTCGTAGCAGATCATGAGGCCGACGGTGAGGCCGCCGAGCTCGGCCTGGACGACGCCGTCCTCGCCGGGCGTGAACCAGTGGTGCTCGAAGCCTCCGTAGAGATGCGTCTTGCGGTAGTGCAGGAGCACGTCGCCGTCGGGTCCGAAGAGCTGCGCCGCGTTGTAGAGGACTCCGTGGCGCTCGACGTCCCGCTCCGGGTAGCCGTAGCCGACGGCCAGGCCGTGGCGTGCGGCGACGGCGGCGACGGCGCGGGCGGAGGGTCCGTCGGCCGGCTCGGCCAGGCGCGCCATGTCGGCGCCGATCGCGTAGCCGGTCAGGAACAGCTCGGGGGCCAGCAGGAGCCCGGCTCCGGCCTCGGCCGCCCGGGCGGCGGCCTCGTCGAGGATCTTCAGATTCGCGGCCACGTCACCGAGCTCACCGGAGCTCTGGAGCAGGGCGGTGCGCAGCGCGGGCATCGGCGATCCTCGGGGGTCGTGAGGGGGAGGGAGAGACCTCAGAAACGGTACGGTTTCGCGCTCGACCGGGACAAGGCGCGACCGTTGCGGACCGACCGTCGAACCATTGCGCGATCTCCGAGCGGGGCGGCGATTCGTTGCGCGGGGCTCCTGCCTATGTCGTACGTCTCCCCCGCCGCGCGGCGGAGACGAGGACCGTTCTCCGGCGCGACGCCCTGCGGCGGGCCGCGCGGAAGAGTGGTGGCCGTCCGGTTGACCTGCCGAAAGGACCGAGATCCCATGAACCGCCGTACGAAGATCGCCGCCCTCGCCGCCGCCCTGACGATCTCCGCGGGAGCCGCGGGCTCCGCCGTCGCCTCCGGGGACGGGAGGGGCGGCAGCCGGGAGGCGGCCGCGCTGACCGGCAGCGCGAAGATCTACCGGGTGGCGAGTGACGACATCACGTTCTCCTTCGACGCCCATCTCGCGGCGAAGGACACCATGAACCCGCAGGCGGCGACCGGCACCTTCCGGTTCAGTCACTACAAGAACGGCAAGGGCGGCTACGCCGTGGTGACGGTGGACTGTCTGGTCACGGGCGGCAAGGTGGCCACCGTGACGGGCAGGGTGACCGAGACCGACGTGAAGGAGTTCGACAAGCGGCGCGTCGGGGTCTCCGTCCACGACCTTGGCAGGCACGACCGGCTGGGCTACAGCTGGCTGACCCAGGACCCGGAGCAGGGCGACGTGCCCCCGTGCCACAGCCCGGCGCCGTTCGAGAGGACGAAGGCCGGTACGGGCGACTTCACGGTGCTCCCCTGGCAGCTGGAGTACCCGACCGAGTAGCCCGAAGGGCGGTGCGGGAACCACGGCCCGCACCGCCCTTCGTCCCTCAGCCCCGCGGGGCTACGCGGGTGAGCCGGAGGAGAAGCGCCGCAGCAGCGGCGAGAGCACCAGGACGGACTTGGTGCGTTCCACGAACGGCTCGCCCGCGATGCGCTCCAGGACGCGCTCGAAGTGGCGCATGTCGGAGGCGAAGACCTGTACGACGGCGTCCGCGTCACCGGTGACGGTCGACGCGGACACCACCTCGGGGTACCGCTCCAGACCTCGCCGGATGTCGTCCGGCGAGGTGTTGTGGCGACAGTAGATCTCGACGAACCCCTCGGTCTCCCAGCCGAGCGCCGCCGGGTCCACCCGTACGGTGAAGCCGGTGATGGCGCCCTCGGCCCGCAGCCGGTCCACGCGCCGTTTGACGGCGGGCGCGGACAGGCCGACGAGCGAGCCGATGTCGGCGTACGAGCGGCGGGCGTCCTCCGCGAGGGCGTGGACGATGCGTTCGTCGAGGTCGTTGAGTCGCACTACGGGTGGATCACTTCTCTGCTTCGGTGGCCCCTGCGTCGGTGGCCAGGCGGGAGCGGCGCATGCCGTACAGGAAGTAGAACACGAGGCCCGCGGCCATCCAGCAACCGAAGACCACCCAGGTGATCGAGTCCAGGCTGAACATGTTGTACACGCAGAAGCCGAAACCGAGGATCGGGAAGGTCCAGCCCAGCGGGACGCGGAAGGTGCGGGCCATCGTCGGGCGGGTGCGGCGCAGCACGATCACCGCGATGTTGACCAGGGCGAAGGCGAACAGGGTGCCGATGCTGGTGGCATCGACGAGCTTGCCCAGCGGGATGACGGAGGCGAGGGCGCCGCAGAACACCGAGACGATGACGGTGTTCACGCGCGGGGTGCCGGTCTTGCCGCTGACCTTGCCGAAGACCTTGGGCACGAGGCCGTCGCGGGACATCGCGAAGAGGACACGGGTCTGGCCGTAGAGGACGGTCAGGACGACGCTGGCGATGGAGATGACCGCACCGGCGGCGAGCAGGGTGCCCCAGAAGGCCTGGCCGCTGACGTCGTGCATGATCGCGGCGAGCGAGGCCTCGGAGCCCTCGAAGTCCTTCCAGTTCCAGGCGCCGACGGCGACGGCCGCGACGAGGACGTAGAGGACGGTGACGATGAGCAGCGAAAGCATGATCGCGCGCGGCAGGTCGCGCTTCGGGTCCTTCGCCTCCTCACCGGCGGTGGAGGCGGCGTCGAAGCCGATGTACGAGAAGAAGAGGCTCGCACCGGCGGCGCTGACGCCGGCCATGCCGAGCGGCATGAAGTCGGCGTAGTTGCCGGACTTGAAGCCCATGAAGCCGATGGCGCAGAAGAGCACGAGCGCGGCGATCTTCACGAAGACCATGATCGTGTTCACGAGGGCGGACTCGCGGGCGCCGCCGAGCAGGAAGACCATCGCCAGCAGGACGACGATCAGACCCGGCAGGTTGATGATGCCCCCCTCACCGGGGGCCGAGGAGAGCACGTCGGGGATCGTGACGCCGATCGTGCCGTCGAGCAGCTCGTTGAGGTACTCGCCCCAGCCGACCGCCACGGCGGCGACGGAGACGCCGTACTCCAGGACCAGGCACCAGCCGCAGACCCACGCCACGAGTTCACCCATCGTTGCGTACGCATACGAGTAGGAGGAACCGGCGACCGGTATGGAGCCCGCCAGCTCGGCGTACGAGAGGGCGGAGAAGAGAGCCGTGAGACCGGCGATGACGAAGGCGATCGTGACCGCGGGGCCGGCCTTCGGCACGGCGTCGCCGAGGACGACGAAGATGCCGGTGCCGAGCGTGGCACCGATGCTGATCATCGTCAGCTGCCACATCGAGAGCGTGCGGCGGAGCGAGCCGCCCTCACCCTGGCCACCCTCGGCGACCAGGCGTTCTACCGGCTTGCGCCGGGTCAGGGCGGAGAGCCCGGAGGTCTTGGGGACGGTCGGCTCGGTGGCCGGTGAGGCTGTGCCTTGATCCAGCACTGCGGAGGCTCCTTGATCGCTGCCTGACGAAATGCGACGACCACGGCGGTACGCGGGCATGCCGAACAGGCCCGCGAGGGATGGGGGAACCGCCGAGCAGGCGGTCGCCGCCACTCCTGGTACGAGGCATGAGCCTAAGCCCCAGGCCTTCGCGCTCGTAATGCAGGGTTGTTGCGCACCCGCAGATGATCATTGCGCGCTCGGAGCCCAGACGAGGAAACATTGCGCCCCCTCGCATGAATCGGCACATTGGGGCGATAAGCGGGGTGTGAAGCACACACCCCGTGCGCATTGACTCCTTGTGCTCGATGACCGACTCTGCGAGCCCGCTGCGTCACCTCGATCGGAGGCTTCGGTGGGTTGGCTGGATCCCACTCCCTATCTGCGCGGCACGGCCTGGCTGGACGGCGGCCGTGCGGTCCGCGCCGACCCCGCCGACCTCGCCCGGCTCCCCTGGGACACGGCCGAGCGGGCCGCGCTGCCCATCGGCGTACGGGTCGAGTTCGCGGCCGCGCCCGGCACCCGGGCGGTGGAGCTGCGCTATCGCGCCTCCGTACCGGCCACGGGGGACGCCCTGCGGGCCCTGCGGCACTGCTTCGCACTGTGGCGCGACGGCCGGTGCGTGGGCGAGAGCTTCACGGCACCCGCCGAGGAGGCCACCATCACGCTCGAACTCCCTCCCGACGGGGGGACGTTCGCGATCCATCTGCCGGAGAGCCAGGCGCCGGTGGTGC
Organism: Streptomyces sp. NPDC013457; assembly: GCF_043089925.1. Taxonomy (NCBI): domain Bacteria; kingdom Bacillati; phylum Actinomycetota; class Actinomycetes; order Kitasatosporales; family Streptomycetaceae; genus Streptomyces; species Streptomyces sp. NPDC013457. Next base: position 391,409 of record NZ_JBICBL010000007.1, on the reverse strand, counting down.
TCGGCCTGCGGGCCTGCGACGGTTCCCTCTCCCCCGCCCCGCGACGGCCGCGCTGGCTCGTGCACGGCGACTCGATCACCGAGGGCTGGTGGTCGACGCGACCCGCCCACTCCTGGCCCGCGACGGCGGGGCGGACGCTCGGCCTGGACACGGTCAACCTCGGCTTCGCGGGCGGGGCGCGCGGGGAACTCCCGCTCGCCGAGCAGCTCGCGAGCCTCCCCGGAGAACTCGTCACGCTGGCCTTCGGCACGAACTGCTGGTCCAAGGCGCCCAGTTCGGCCGGCTGGCTGTACGAGACGGTCCGGGCCTACGTGGGCCTGGTGCGCCGGGGCCACCCGGACGCCCCGCTGCTGATCCTCTCCCCCGTGCTGCGCCCGGAGGCCGAGACCGCCCCCAACGCCCTGGGAGCCACCCTGGAGGACCTGCGCACGGCCATGGAGCAGGCGGGGCGGGACCTGGCGGCGGAGGGCGACAGGCGGCTGCTCGTGCTCTCGGGCCGCCCCCTGCTCGACCCCGAGGACCTCGCGGACGGCCTGCACCCCAACGACCGGGGGCACGCCCGCATGGCGGCGGCGGTCGCGGACGCGCTGCGCCCCCACGTGCGGGGGCCGCGCACGACGGCGTGACCCCGCGCGGAAGGCGGGCGGACGCCCGCCCACTGGTCCACGGGTACGACGAAGGCCCCCGCGAGTCGCCTCGCGGGGGCCTTCGTACGGCGGACTAGCTCCAGCTGGCGTGCAGCGGCTTGCCCTCGGCGTAACCGGCGGCGCTCTGGATGCCGACCACGGCCTTCTCCTCGAACTCGGCCAGCGAGGCCGCGCCCGCGTAGGTGCAGGACGAGCGGACGCCCGCGATGATCGAGTCGATCAGGTCCTCGACGCCCGGGCGGGACGGGTCGAGGAACATCCGGGAGGTCGAGATGCCCTCCTCGAAGAGGCCCTTGCGGGCACGGTCGTAGGCCGACTCCTCGCTCGTGCGGTTCTGCACGGCGCGGGCCGAGGCCATGCCGAAGGACTCCTTGTACGGACGCCCGTCGGCGGTGTGCTGCAGGTCGCCCGGGGACTCGTACGTCCCGGCGAACCACGAGCCGATCATGACGTTGGACGCACCGGCGGCGAGCGCCATGGCGACATCGCGCGGGTGCCGGACGCCACCGTCGGCCCAGACGTGCTTGCCGTACTTCTTCGCCTCGGCGGCGCACTCCAGGACGGCGGAGAACTGCGGGCGGCCGACGCCGGTCATCATGCGCGTGGTGCACATGGCGCCGGGGCCCACGCCGACCTTGATGATGTCCGCGCCGGCCTCGATGAGGTCGCGCACGCCCTCGGCGGCGACGATGTTGCCGGCGACGATCGGGACCTGCGGGTCGAGGGCGCGCACGGCCTTGATCGCGGCGACCATCGACTCCTGGTGGCCGTGCGCCGTGTCGATGACGAGCGTGTCGACGCCCGCGTCGAGCAGCTGCTTGGCCTTGCCCACGAAGTCGCCGTTGATGCCGACGGCGGCGGCGATGCGCAGCTTGCCGTTCGCGTCGACGGCCGGGGTGTACAGGGTCGCGCGGAGCGCGCCCTTGCGGGTCAGGATGCCGGCCAGCCGGCCGTCCTTGTCCACGGCCGGGGCGTAGCGCCGGTTGGCGTGGTCGAGCGTGTTGAACGCGTCGCGGGGCTCGATGTCGGCGTCGAGGAGCAGCAGGTCCTTCGACATGACCTCGGAGAGCTGGGTGAAGCGGTCCACGCCGGACAGGTCCGCGTCGGTGACGACACCGACCGGGCGGCGGTCCTCGTCGACGACGACGGCGGCGTCGTGCGACCGCTTGGGCAGCAGCGAGAGCGCGTCGGCGACGGTCTGGTGGGGCGCCAGGACGATGGGGGTGTCCAGGACGTGGTGGCGGCTCTTCACCCACGCGATGACGTCGGTGACGACCTCGATCGGAATGTCCTGGGGGATGACGACGAGGCCACCGCGGCGGGCGACGGTCTCGGCCATGCGGCGGCCGGCGATCGCGGTCATGTTGGCGACGACCAGCGGGATCGTCGTCCCGGTCCCGTCCGGCGAGGAGAGGTCCACCGCCTGGCGGGAACCCACGGCCGAGCGGCTCGGCACCATGAAGACATCGTCGTACGTCAGGTCGTAGGGCGGCTTGACGTCATTGAGGAAACGCACGTGCTGACATCCCAGTCGTTCGGATCGGCCCCTAGGCATTTCAGCCAGGGGAAAAAGCACGTAGTTCATTGTCCCACGCCTGTACGAATACCAGGACCGGGCGTTTCATCCGAGGCTTGCGACACCGGTCTTGTCGTTTCCTCCAAGAGCGAGGAGGACGGTGAGGCCGGTCGGGCTGGCGTCGACGGCCGTGGCGAAGACGTCCTGGGCGGTCTCCCAGTCGCTCGGCCTCGCCTCGGCGTAGGACTTCCAGCCGGTGACGACGAGGGCCACCGGCTCGGGGAGGTCCGTCAGGGAGTCGGCCAGGGCGTCCCAGTTCCGGCCGAACCAGGCGGGGAGCCCGAGGGCGGTGGAGCAGCGGTCCATGAACCCGGCCTTGTCGACGATCCCGTTCAGGTCGAGGACGCGCGCGTCATCGAGCCTCATCGGTCACCACCTCACGGAAGGTCTCGTAGTGGTCGTCCGTGTAGTAGACCTCGCCGCCCCGCCCGGTGACGAGGCGCCGTGGGCCGCGGTCGCGTTCGCCGGGGGTCCGGACGGTGTACTCGCGGTAGTAGCCGCGCTCGTGGAGCGGCAGGATCCGCTCGAAGTTGGAGAAGGTCGCGCCGTCCTTCTCGTACGGGAAGGGCCCGCCCCGCTCGATGAGCTCCAGGGCCGCCCGCGCCTCGGCCGGCAGGTCGCCGGCCTGGACGGTCACGAGCCCGGAGGATCCGGTGGGGGCGGGAGCGCCGTCGCCGGCGGCGGTGGAACAGCCGACGAGTGCCGCGACGCACAGCACGAGTGCGAGCAGCGCGCGGAGGGTCCGGGGCAGCATGCGCCGACGATACCGGCGCCGGGCCCGCCGGTACGGGTCCCGCGCGGACGGCGGCGGACGCGGCTCGGTACTGACCGGGCCGGGGATGCCCCCGGGGATGCCGGGCCAGGGCCGACCGGCCGGGCCCGGCTCAGTACAACTGACCGGGCCGGGACTGCCAGCCGGGCCGGGGATGCCCGCCCGGGGCCGACCGATCGGGCCCACAGGCGCCGGGGCGTCAGACGCCGTCCGGGTCCTTCCGTTCCAGCGCGGGGCGCGAGCCGGGGGCGGACTCGGTGAGGAGGTAGTCGGCCGCGGCGCGGTCGGTCACCAGGCTGGTGACCAGCCCGGAGCGGAGCACCGCGCCGATCGCCGCCGCCTTGCGCTGGCCGCCCGCGATCGCCACGACCTCGGGGATCCGGCGCAGCCGGTCCGCCTCGACCGTGATGCACCGCTCGCCCAGGTCACGGCCCACCCGGCGCCCTTCGGTGTCGAAGAGGTGCGCGGACATCTCGGCGGCGACGCCGAGGGAGGCGTAGTGGGCGCGCTCCTCGTCCGTGAGCATGTCGTGCACGGTCGAGATGCCCGGCTCCCAGGAGCCGATGGACACACAGGCGACGGTGACCTTGTCGAAGTACTCGAAGGCCCGCGCGATGCCCGTCTGGTTGCGCAGCGCGGCCGCCGTGGCGGGGTCGGGCAGCAGCATCGGCGCGTAGATGGGGTGCGCCTCGCCGCCGGAGACCTGGGCCGCACGCCGTACCGCCTCGACCGAGCCGCGCTCGGCCGTCCCGGCGTCGTACACGCCGGTGAGCTGGACGACGGTGCACGGGGGCAGCCGGTCGAGGGCGGCGGCCATGTGGATCGTCGAGCGGCCCCAGGCCAGGCCCAGGACGTCGCCCTCGTTCACCAGCTCGCCGAGCAGGTCGGCCGCGACCTCGCCGAGGTTCTCCGGGTCGGGCGACTCGTCCTCGCCCTCCGCCGGGGACTCGACGACGACGGCGTGGCGGAGCCCGTACCGGGCGCGGAGCGCGTCCGAGCGCTCCGCGTCCAGCTCGGCCGGGACGCGGATCTCGATCCGTACGAGGTCGCGTTCGAGCGCGGTCTCCAGGACCCGGGCCACCTTGAAGCGGCTCACGCCGAACTCCTCGGCGATCTGGATCTTGGACTTGCCCTCGAGGTAGAAACGGCGCGCCATGGCCGCCGCCTGCACCAGCTCCGCGGGTCCCATCCGCAGGGCTGACCGTCCCGCCGAGATTCCCGCCACCGCGATCTCCTTAGCTCTGTTCACGTACCGCTGCCCACGTGCCGCGTCGTGCTGCTGTCGTGCTGTTGTCGTCCTGCTGTCGTTCACACTCTGGACTCGCCGTTCATCCTGTCAGATCCGGCGGGTCCCGATCGGTCCTGTCGGTGCTCCGACGGACCGCGTTCATCTGCCGGAGGCTCAGTGGCCACACGCCCACGCCGCCGTGGCGGTCGCGGCGTCGGCCTTCGCGCGGAGGGAGCGGACGGCCTCGGCCGGGTCCTGGGCGCCGTAGACCGCCGACCCGGCGACGAAGACGTCGGCGCCGGCCTCGGCGCACCGCTCGATGGTGGACTCGGCCACCCCGCCGTCGACCTGCAGCCACAGCTCCAGTCCGTGCTTGGAGATGAGCTCACGGGTGCGACGGATCTTGGGCAGCATGATGTCGAGGAACGCCTGCCCGCCGAAGCCCGGCTCGACGGTCATGATCAGCAGCATGTCCAGCTCGGGGAGCAGGTCCTCGTACGGCTCGATGGGGGTGGCGGGCTTCAGCGCCATCGAGGCCCGCGCCCCCTTGGCACGGATCTCGCGCGCCAGCCGCACGGGGGCCGCGGCCGCCTCGACGTGGAAGGTGACGGACCCGGCGCCGGCCTCGACGTACTGAGGGGCCCAGCGGTCGGGGTCCTCGATCATGAGATGGCAGTCCAGCGGGGTGTCCGTGGCCCGCGCGAGCGACTCGACGATCGGCACGCCGAGCGTCAGGTTGGGCACGAAGTGGTTGTCCATGACATCGACATGCAGCCAGTCGGCACCGTCGACGGCCCGTGCCTCGTCGGCGAGGCGGGCGAAGTCTGCGGACAGGATGCTGGGGTTGATCTGCGCCATGAGCCAAGCCTGCCATGTTCTTGGGCACTTCTTTGCCGCTGAGCGGTTTCGAACCGGGATCCACGCGGGTTCGGTACGGATTCGGCCCGGATTCGGACCTGATTCCGGATTCGCCCCTGTCCACATGCCGGACGGGGGCGGATCCGCCCCCGTCAGGCAGTCCGCCGCAGCAGCGCCAGATACATCGCGTCCGTGCCGTGGAGGTGCGGCCACAGCTGGACGTCCGGCCCCTCGCCGAGCGCGGGCACGCCGGGCATCAGGGGACGTACGTCGATCCACTCCGCCTCGACCGCCGGCCCGCCGCGGCCCTTGAGCACGTCCTCGACGACCACCCGTGTCTCGGCCAGGTGCGGCGAGCAGGTGGCGTACCCGACGACTCCCCCGACGCGGACCGCCGACAGCGCCTCGCGCAGCAGACCGCGCTGGAGCGGGGCGAAGCCGTCCAGGTCCTCCGGGCGGCGACGCCAGCGGGCTTCGGGGCGGCGGCGCAGGGCGCCGAGGCCCGAGCACGGGACGTCCATCAGGACGCGGTCGAAGGAGCCGGGGCGCCACGGCGGGCGGGTGCCGTCGGCGGCGATGACCTGGTACGGGCCGGGGTTGCCGGCGAGCGCGCGCTCGACGAGACGGGCACGGTGCGGCTGCTTCTCGGAGGCGAGCAGGGCGGCGCCGCGCTCGGCGGCCAGGGCGCCCAGGAGGGCCGCCTTTCCGCCGGGGCCCGCGCAGCCGTCGAGCCAGCGCTCGTCGCGGCCCTCCAGGGGCGCGTTGGCGAGCGCGACGGCGACGAGCTGGCTGCCCTCGTCCTGGACGCCCGCGCGCCCCTCCTTCACGGCCTCGATGGCCCCGGGCTCGCCGCCCTCGGCCAGCCGGACCGCGTACGGCGACCAGCGGCCGGGCAGCGTGTCCTCGCCCGTGAGCTCGTCGGTGGTGGCGCGGCCCGGGCGGGCGACGAGCGTGACCTCGGGGCGCTCGTTGTCGGCTTCCAGCAGGTCCTCGATGCCGGCCCGGCCGCCGCCGAGGGCGTCCCAGAGCGCGGAGACGACCCAGCGGGGGTGCGAGTGGACGACCGCGAGATGGTCCTCGGCGTCGTCCTCGTAGGGCGGCGCGACCTGCTCCACCCAGGTGTCGAGGTCGTGCTGCGAGATCTTCCGCAGAACGGCGTTCACGAACTTGGCCCGCCCGTCGCCGAGCACCACGCGTGCGAGCTCCACGCTGGCGGAGACGGCGGCGTGGGTCGGGATGCGCGTCCCGAGCAGCTGGTGGGCGCCGAGCGACAGCACGTCGAGCACCGGCGGGTCGACCTCGCGGAGCGGCCGGTCGATGCAGGCGGACACGATGGCGTCGTACGTCCCCTGGCGCCGCAGCGTGCCGTAGACCAGCTCGGTCGCGAGCGCGGCGTCGCGTCCGTCGAAGTCGCCCTTCTCCCGGGCCTTCCTGAGCAGCGGCGGCAGCACGAGATTCGCGTACGCGTCCCGCTCGTCGACCGCCCTGAGCGCCTCGAAGGCCAGGATCCGCACGGGATCCTTCTGGGGACGGCGGTACGGCTTGGGGGGACGGCGACGTGCCTGCTCGCTCAAAGGTGCTCCGCGTGAGAAATGACGAGGTCGAACCCTCTCAGCCTACGTCCGCCGCCCCCGCACGCCGAAAAGCCCCCGTGACGACGCCGACGGCCCCGGCGGCGATCAGACACGAGACGGGCTCGCTCCCGCCGCCGGGCTAGACGCCGACACGCTCGCCGGGGGCGATGCGGACGCCGCGCGCCCAGTCGGCGGCCTTCATCGGCTTCTTGCCCTGCGGCTGGACCCAGAGCAGCTCGACGGCGTGCGAGCCGGTGCCGACGTACACGTTGTTCTTTCCGGCCGCGAGTTCGCCGGGCGTCAGATCGGTACGGTCCGGGACCAGCGCCGCCTGGATCAGCTTGAGGCGCTCGCCGCGGAACACGGTCCAGGCGCCCGGGGCGGGCGTGCAGCCGCGCACGACGCGGTCCACGCGCAGCGCCGGGGTCTTCCAGTCCACGTGCGCGTCCTCGACCTGGATCTTGGGCGCGAGGGTGATGCCGTCGGCGGGCTGCGGAACGGCCTTCAGGGTGCCGTCCTCGATGCCGTCCATCGTCGCGGACAGCAGGCCCGCACCCGCGAAGGCGAGCCGGGTGAGGAGGTCGCCGCTGGTGTCGGTGGGGCGGACGTCCTCGGTGATCACGCCGTAGACCGGTCCCGAGTCGAGCCCCTCCTCGATCTGGAAGGTCGACGCGCCCGTCACCTCGTCGCCCGCCATCACGGCGTGCTGCACGGGCGCCGCGCCGCGCCACGCCGGCAGTAGCGAGAAGTGCAGGTTGACCCAGCCGTGCGCCGGGATGTCGAGGGCGACCTTGGGGAGCAGAGCGCCGTACGCGACGACCGGGCAGCAGTCCGGCGCGATCTCCCGCAGCCGCGCGAGGAACGCCTCGTCCCTCGGCCGCGCCGGCCTGAGGATCTCGATCCCGGCCTCCTCCGCCCGCTGGGCGACCGGGCTCGCGACCAGGCGCCGGCCACGGCCGGCGGGGGCGTCGGGGCGGGTCACGACGGCGGCCACCTCGTGCCGGCCGGAGGCGAGCAGGGCATCCAGGGCGGGCACGGCGACCTCGGGGGTGCCTGCGAAGACCAGCTTCACTCGGAAAACCTCGCATCTCGGGGCGATGGGGGGTACCCCCCTGCTCGAGCGGAGCCGAGAGCCTGGGGGAGGGCAGCGCACCAGTCTAGAGGCCGTGGCGCGAGGGGGCGTACGTCACGGCGAGCGCCCCACGCATATGCGTGTACGCCCCCGATGCGTGACCCAACCCCGGGTGGCGCGTTGGTCAAGAGAGATTGACCGAAACGGGCCCCGCCCCCTCGTCGTGGCCCGACCCTTTTCCACGCCGGTTCGAGAGGCTTTCACATGGCCGACCACGCAACCCACGACGCCCAAGCCCGGGCGAGTCTGCACCTGTTGGTGCGGGACATCGAGCGGGTCCGGCGCCAGGTCGACGCACTGCGCACGCTCACGGCCCAGTTGGGCAACGTCTACCGTCCGCGCCGCTCCGGCCCGTCGACCGGCTTCGTCGTCTACGGCCGGGCACCCGCGCCGACCGTCCGGCTCGCGCAGGAGCTGCGGGACAGCGTCGAGACGCTGGTGACGGCGGCGGTCGACTTCGACCGCTCGCTCGGGTTCTCGTGGGACGCGGTGGGCTCGGCGCTCGGGGTCACGAAGCAGGCGGTCCACCGCCGGTACGGCGCACGGCGCGCGCCGCAGCCGGGTGTGGTGGTGGAGCAGGAGCGCGCCCCGGAGCCGGTGGTGGCGCGCACGCTCCCGGCGGTGCCGCCGGCCCGCACGATGCCTCCGCAGCCGGCGGCGCAGTCGCCCCTCCGCGAGGACCCCCGCCCCCCGGCCTTCCCGGGCCCCCGCAACGGCTGACCCGCCGCCGAACGCCCCCGCCGCCGCCCCGGTCCACCCCACCGGGGCGGCGGGGTCCCGCGACAGACCGTTCCGAGCGTCGCCGTGCCCTGGTCGCCTTACCCTGATCGACCTCCGTGACCGCCGCCCGTGGGGCGACGGGGCGTCAGGTGCCGTGCAGGCACGGTAAGATGGGTGCAGCATCGCGTGCCGGTGGCAGACCGTGTCAGGCATGGAGGCGCCGAACCGAAGGAGATCGACGATGCTCTCGTCGCACCCTTCGTTCTCGCGTGACTGAGCGCGAGACGACCAGGCTCGTCGCCTGGAGCCAAGAACTCCGCCGGGTCCACGCCCGACTGAGGGAAGCGCTGGCCCTGACCCGCGCCTCCCTTGCCGACGGCACCCCCGGCGAAGCGGCCACCCGTGAACTGCTGCTGTACTGCCATGGGTTCTGTACGGCGCTCGACGGCCATCATCAGGGCGAGGACCACACCCTGTTCCCGGCCATCGCAGCTGCCCATCCGGAGCTTCGGCCGGTGCTGCGCTCGCTCCAGCAGGATCACTCGATGATCGCCCACCTGATCGGCGGCCTGCAGGCCGCGGTCGACAGGGCGGCGCCGCCCGAGGAACTCGATCACCACCTCGAAGGCATCGCAGCGATCATGGAGAACCACTTCCGCTACGAGGAGCGGCAACTGCTCACCGTGCTCGAAACCCTGGAGCTGGCGGCCGAGCCCCGGGAGGTGCTGGGCCCGCTGTGACCGAACGACGCGCCCCGCACGGCTGACCTGCGGGATGGACCGTGGGGGCCGGACGGCGGGCGCCGTCCGGCCCCCACGGCGCGTCAGCCGATGTCCGGTGGATCCACCCGCACCCGCACCGCCTCCCCGCCGCCGCGCGCCAGCCGCGCCGCCTGGGCCTTCTTCATCGCCGCCGCGAGCGCCGCGCCGTTGCCCGGGGGCACGCGGACGAGTGCGCGCTCCCACTGCTCGCCCGGCGGGGTGTCCCCCGGGCGCCGCGGACCTCCGGGCCGCACGACGGGCAGCGGCACCGGCCCCAACACCTGCGCGTCGCCGGGCAGTTCGGCCGCCGAAAGAAACGCCACGACCGCATCCGGCGGACCCGAGACCGCCGCCATCCGGGACACCGGCGGGAAGCCGAGCTCCGCCCGCTCGGCCAGCTCGCGCTGGGCATGGCCCACGGGGTCCCACCGGACCAGCGCCTGCACCGGCCGCAGCGTCGGCTCCGCGACCACCACCACCGTGCCGCCCTCGCCCTGCCCCCGTACCAGCGATGCCGCGTCGATCCAGCGGCGCAGCGCCTCCTCGCCCGCCCGCAGGTCGGGGCGGCCGAGCATCGCCCAGCCGTCGAGCAGCAGCGCCGCCGCATAGCCGCCCTCGGCGACCGGCTCCGCCCCCGGCGTCGACACCACGAGCGCGGGCCGGCCGGGCACGGTGTCCAGGACGTGGTCCCGGCCCGACGTCCGCACCGGTACCGCCGGGAACGCCCGGCCCAGTTCCTCGGCCGTCCGCCGCGCGCCCACGATCTGTGCCCGCAGCCGCGTCGCGCCGCACTCGACGCAATTCCAGTCCGGCGCGCCCTGCCCGCACCACCCGCACCGCAGTTCCTGCTGCTCGGGTGCCTCCAGGGGCCCGGCGCAGTGCCGGCAGCGGGCGGGCGTCCGGCAGCGCTCGCACGCCAGCCTCGGTACGTAGCCCCGGCGCGGGACCTGGACCAGCACGGGACCGGTCTTCAGGCCCTCCCGTACGGTCTCCCAGGCAAGGGACGGCAGCCGCGCGGCGCGCGCCGCCTCGTCGCGGGCGAGCAGTTCGTCCCCGACGGTGCGGACGAGCGGGGCGGCGACGCGCACCTGGTCGCGGCCGGCCACGACAGGAGCGGCCCAGCCGGACTCCACGAGCTGTGCGGCCTCGACGGTGCAGCTGGTCGAGCCGAGCAGGAAGGCGCACCCGTCGTGCGCGGCGCGCAACAGCAGGACGTCGCGCGCGTGGGGCTGCGGGGCGTGCGGCTCGCTGTGGCTGCCGTCGCCGTCGTCCCAGATGGCGACGAGCCCGAGGTCGCGGACGGGCGCGAACATCGCGGCGCGCGTACCGACGACCGCCCGCACGGCCCCTCGCCGTACGGCGAGCCACTGGGCGTACCGCTTCTCCGGTCCGGTCTCGGCCGTGAGCAGCGCGTGCCGCCCGGGCCCCAGCAGGGCTGCGAGCGCCGCGTCCACGCGCGCGGCGGCCCGCCCGTCGGGTACGACGACCAGCGCGCCGCGCCCGGACGCGAGCGTGGCGCCCACAGCCCGGGCCAGCTCCTCGGCCCAGTACGGCCCCGGCAGCGCGTTCCAGACGGCGCGTGGGGCGCCGCCACGGGCCAGGGCGTCCAGGAACGCCGGACCGCGCTCGTACCGCCCCCAGCTGCCCGGCTCGGGCGCGGCGGGCGGGGGCAGCGGCTCGGGGGACGCCTTTCCCTCGGCTCGCGCGCTGCGGGGTGGAATCGCGAGCTGGAGCACGTCGGCCAGGCTCCCCGCGTACCGGTCGGCGACGGCCCGCGCGAGCCCCAGGAGCTCGGCGCTGAGCACCGGCTCGGGCGACACGACGTCGGCGAGCGCGGCCAGCGCGCCCTTGTAGTCCGACTCGGCGCGGCGCTCGACGAGGAACCCGTCGATCAGCCGCCCGCCCTCGCGCCGCCCGTCCCTGACCTGATGCGCCCCGGCCCCGAACCGCACCCGTACCCGCACCCCCGGCTGCGCGACGGCGTCCAGCTCCTCGGGCACGGCGTAGTCGAAGAACTGATCGAGATGGAGCACTCCCTTGTTGACCACCACCCGCGCGACGGGCAGCTCCTTGGCCAACGCGGCCCCCCGCCACGTCCGCGGCTTGGCCCGCGGCACCTTCGCCTTCCGCACAGACTCCCGAATGAGCGCGAGCTGCTCGTGCGACTCACCGGCCGCACCCTCGGGCGTCTCGTTCTCGCTGCTCACAGCCCCATACCTACCAGACCGCACCGACAGCCGGGCGGGGCCGGACGCACAGAAGCCCGGCGCCCCCTCAGGGGTGCCGGGCTTCCGTCGTGTGCGGTGGTCGCGAGGCCTACAGGCCCGCGGCCTTCTTCAGCGCGTCCACGCGGTCCGTGCGCTCCCAGGTGAAGTCGGGGAGCTCGCGGCCGAAGTGGCCGTACGCCGCGGTCTGGGCGTAGATCGGGCGGAGCAGGTCGAGGTCGCGGATGATCGCGGCCGGGCGGAGGTCGAAGACCTCGCCGATGGCGTTCTCGATCTTCTCGGTCTCGACGGTGTTCGTGCCGAAGGTCTCGACGAAGAGACCGACGGGCTCCGCCTTGCCGATCGCGTACGCGACCTGGACCTCGCAGCGCGAGGCGAGGCCCGCGGCCACGACGTTCTTGGCGACCCAGCGCATGGCGTAGGCGGCCGAGCGGTCGACCTTGGACGGGTCCTTGCCGGAGAAGGCACCGCCGCCGTGGCGGGCCATGCCGCCGTAGGTGTCGATGATGATCTTGCGGCCGGTGAGGCCGGCGTCGCCCATCGGGCCGCCGATCTCGAAGCGGCCGGTCGGGTTCACCAGGAGGCGGTAGCCGTCGACGTCCAGCTTGATGCCGTCCTCGACGAGCTGCTTCAGGACGTGCTCGACGACGAACTCACGGATGTCGGGCGCGAGCAGCGACTCGAGGTCGATGTCCGAGGCGTGCTGCGAGGAGACCACGACCGTGTCGAGGCGGACGGCCTTGTCGCCGTCGTACTCGATGGTGACCTGGGTCTTGCCGTCGGGGCGCAGGTACGGGATCGTCCCGTTCTTGCGGACCTCGGTCAGACGGCGGGAGAGCCGGTGCGCCAGGTAGATCGGGAGCGGCATGAGCTCCGGGGTCTCGTCCGACGCGTAGCCGAACATCAGGCCCTGGTCGCCGGCGCCCTGCTTGTCCAGCTCGTCCTCGTCGCCCTCGACGCGCTTCTCGTACGCCGTGTCGACGCCCTGCGCGATGTCCGGGGACTGCGACCCGATGGAGACCGAGACGCCGCAGGACGCGCCGTCGAAGCCCTTCTTCGAGGAGTCGTACCCGATCTCGAGGATCTTGTTCCGAACGAGGGTGGGGATGTCGGCCCACGCCTTCGTGGTGACCTCGCCGGCGACGTGTACGAGGCCGGTGGTGATCAGCGTCTCGACGGCGACGCGGGACGTGGGGTCCTCGCGGAGGAGCGCGTCGAGGATGGTGTCGCTGATCTGGTCAGCGATCTTGTCGGGGTGACCTTCGGTCACGGACTCCGAAGTGAACAGACGACGGGACACAATGCTCCCTGGGGTTGCAGCGGCTGCTGGCTGAACAATGTCGGACGGCAGGGGGCTGCGCCCCGCGTCGTACCAAGAACAGTCTATCGGGCGTCGTCAGCCATTGGGCCAGGTGTCTCGGAAGATGGGAGCGTCCCGCTCGCCGGTTCCGGTCCGTCCCGCGCCGCTCTCACCGGCTCGGATCGCCCGCTTGGACCGTTTTCCCGGGAAATCCACTCGGCCGGCACGGTGAAATCCGGCCGCCGGGAGTGAGATTTACCCGAATTCTCTCAGGGAAGAGGCCTAAGGCGCGGTGCGACCAGGTCCCAGACCTTCTCGGCAAGTGCTTCCTTCGGGCCGTACGGAACGGGCGTGTCGGAACCGTCGGAGGCGAGGATCACGGCCTCGTTCTCCTCGGAGCCGAAGGTCTTGCGCTCGCCCACCTCGTTGACCACGAGCAGGTCGCAGCCCTTGCGGCGGAGCTTGTCCCGCCCGTTGGCGAGGACGTCGTCCGTCTCGGCCGCGAAGCCGACGATCACCTGGTCCGGCAAGGCCCGGTCGGCGGAGATCTCGGCGAGGACGTCGGGGTTGCGGACCAGCTCGACGACCGGCGCCTCGATGTCGTCCCGCTTCTTGATCTTGCCGGGGGCGTAGACGGCCGGGCGGAAGTCGGCGACGGCGGCGGCCATGACCACGGCGTCGGCGTCGGCCGTGGCCTTGAGAACGGCCTCGCGCAGCTGGACCGCGGTGCCGACGTGGACGACGTCGACCCCGGCGGGGTCGGGGATGCCGGTGTTGGCCTCGACGAGCGTGACCCGGGCGCCCCGGGCGGCGGCGGCCTTGGCCAGGGCGTAGCCCTGCTTGCCGGAGGAACGGTTGCCCAGGTAGCGGACCGGGTCGAGGGGCTCGCGGGTGCCGCCCGCGCTGACCACGACATGGCGGCCGACGAGATCGGGGGCGGCCGTGCCGCGCGTGAGGATCCGCCGGCAGACCTCGAAGATCTCGCCGGGGTCCGGCAGCCGGCCCTTGCCGGTGTCGACGCCGGTGAGACGGCCGACCGCGGGCTCGATGACGACGGCGCCGCGCCGGCGGAGCGTGGCCACGTTCTCCTGGGTGGCGGGGTGCTCCCACATCTCGGTGTGCATCGCGGGGGCGAAGACGACCGGACAGCGGGCGGTGAGCAGCGTGTTCGTCAGGAGGTCGTCGGCGAGGCCGTGGGCGGCCTTGGCGAGCATGTCGGCGGTGGCGGGGGCCACGACGACGAGGTCGGCGGCCTGCCCGATCCGTACGTGCGGGACCTCGTGGACGGACTCCCACACCTCGGTGGAGACGGGGTTGCCGGAGAGGGCGGACCAGGTGGCCGCGCCGACGAAGTTCAGGGCGGAGTCGGTCGGCACGACACGGACGTCGTGACCCGACTCGGTCAGCCGCCGGAGCAGCTCACAGGCCTTGTACGCGGCGATGCCGCCGCTGACGCCCAGAACGACCTTCGGCTTGGTCACCACTGCCACTCCCCGCACTCGGACTGCGTACCTCGGATGCGTACGACTCCATGAGACACCACAGGCCCGGCGGATGTTCCGCCGGGCCTGGGGTGACGAACGCGACGTTCGTACGTGCTTACTGCGCCGGGCCCTCGATGGCCTCGGAGGTCAGCAGACCCGCGTTGATCTCGCGCAGGGCGATCGAGAGCGGCTTCTCGTGGACGTGGGTGTCGACGAGCGGACCGACGTACTCGAGCAGGCCCTCGCCGAGCTGCGAGTAGTACGCGTTGATCTGACGCGCGCGCTTGGCCGCGTAGATCACGAGGCTGTACTTCGAGTCGGTGGCCTCGAGCAGCTCGTCGATCGGCGGGTTGATGATGCCCTCGGGCGCGGTGATGGAAGAGGACACGCTCTAGCCTTCCGAAGAAACTTCTGTGAGCTGATCGGGATGATCAGATCCAGGTGATCAGAAAAAGATCAAACAACGTTCATCAAGGCTAGCAGCTCACGCGCCACGTCCTCGACGGAGGTGTTGACCAGGGTGGTGTCGAACTCCGGCTCGGCGGCCAGTTCGATCTTGGCGGCCTCCAGCCGGCGCTCGATGACCTCGGGCGACTCGGTGCCGCGGCCGGTGAGCCGGCGGACCAGCTCGTCCCAGCTCGGCGGCGCCAGGAAGACCAGCTGCGAGTCGGTCATGGACTCCTTGACCTGCCGGGCGCCCTGGAGGTCGATCTCCAGGAGCACGGGCTCGCCGGCCTCCAGGCGCTCCAGCACCGCCTGGCGCGGCGTGCCGTAGCGGTTGCCCGCGAACTCGGCCCATTCGAGGAGTTCCCCGTTGGCGACCAGCTTGTCGAATTCGTCGTCCGTGACGAAGAAGTACTGGACGCCGTGCTTCTCGCCGGGGCGGGGCTTTCGTGTCGTGGCCGACACCGAGAGCCAGACCTCGGGGTGGACCTTGCGCATATGAGCGACGACCGTGCTCTTGCCCACCCCGGAGGGGCCGGAGAGCACGGTCAGCCGCGGACGTACCTCTGCTGCCATGCAGCGATTATTCCAGCTTTACGGGGGTGCCTGGGACGGCAGTCCCGTCTCAGGCGCCGGTGCTGCCGAACTCGCGCTCCAGGGAGGCGATCTGGTTGGAACCGAGCCCGCGGACACGGCGGCTCTCGGAGATCCCGAGTCGCTCCATGATCTGCTTGGCGCGGACCTTGCCCACGCCGGGGAGGGACTCGAGCAGGGCGGAGACCTTCATCTTGCCGATGACGTCGTTCTCCTGGCCCTGCTTGATGACCTCGTGGAGGGAGGCGCCGGAGTGCTTGAGTCGATTCTTGACCTCGGCCCGCTCCCGGCGAGCCGCGGCGGCCTTTTCGAGCGCGGCTGCGCGCTGTTCAGGGGTAAGGGGCGGAAGAGCCACGCCTACGTCACCTCGGATGTCGAACTGTCGGATACGGACCGGTGAGGAACCTGATCGCCCCACACCAGTGGAGCAGCGACCAACGCATGTGACGTTGAACGCCGACTCTGCCCCGGAGACTAGCGGCCAATGTCTCTCCAGTCAGCGAGAACAAGCGAAAAGTCCTGGTCAGCATCGACCGACCAGGACTTTTCCGGCATAACAACCGGGTTTTGGGTAAGGATCTTGTCAAGGAATGAGACGGCCCTCACCTGCGGATTGGTCCGGAGGACCCTCAGCCGGCGACGGCCTCGCGGATTTCGGTCGCGTAGCGCTCCGCCGAGGCGCGCAGCGCGGAGGCGTCCGGACCGTGCTTGAGGACGCCGCGGCTGACGTTGGGGACGACGTTGCGGACGGCCGTGCCGAAGACCGCGGGGAGATCGGCGGGGGTGGCGCCCTGGGCGCCGAGGCCGGGGGCCAGGAGCGGGCCGTTGATGTCCAGGTCGAACGAGGACAGGTCGCCGAGCGTCGCGCCGACGACCGCGCCGAAGGAGCCCATGGGGGTCTCCCCCGCGTTCTCCTCGGCGAGGTGGGCCAGCATCGTGGCGCCGATGGTCCGGCCGTCCTCGCGGACGGCCCGCTGGACCTCCGCGCCCTCCGGGTTGGAGGTGAGGGCCAGGACGAAGAGGCCCGCGCCGTTCTCCCGCGCCAGGTCGACGGCCGGCTTCAGGGAGCCGTAGCCGAGGTACGGCGAGACCGTGAGCGCGTCCGAGAAGAGCGGGGAGTCCTTGCGGAGGAAGGCTTCCGCGTACGCGGCCATGGTGGAGCCGATGTCGCCGCGCTTGGCGTCCATGACGACCAGGCCGCCCTCGGCCCGCAGATCGGCGACGGCGCGCTCCAGTACGGCGATGCCGCGCGAGCCGAAGCGCTCGAAGAACGCCGCCTGCGGCTTGAAGACGGCGACGGTCTCCGCGAGCGCCTCGACGACCGTGAAGGTGAAGCGCTCCAGGCCCGCGATGTCGTCGGTCAGGCCCCAGGAGTCGAGGAGAGCCGCGTGCGGGTCGATGCCGACGCAGAGCGGACCGCGCTCGTCCATGGCGGAGCGCAGGCGGGTGCCGAACGGCAGGGGCCGGCCGAGGGGCGTCGTCGAGGGGTGGCGGTCGGGCGACGGGAGGGCGGTCACGTGGTTGCGGCCTTTCGGTTGTCGGCGCCGACGGCCTCGGCGAGGGTGGCGTACGGGGAGGCGGCGAGGCACGCGGCGAGGCCCTTGTGGATCGCGCGGGCGTAGAACGGCCCCTCGTAGATGAAGGCGCTGTAGCCCTGGATCAGGGTGGCACCGGCCAGGATGCGCTGCCAGGCGTCCTCGGCGTTCTCGATGCCGCCGACGCCCACGAGGACCAGCCGGTCGCCCACGCGCGCGTGGAGGCGCCTGAGGACGGCGAGGGAGCGCTCCTTGACGGGGGCGCCGGAGAGCCCGCCGGTCTCCTTGACCAGGGCCGGGTCGGACTTCAGGCCGAGGCCCTCGCGGGCGATGGTGGTGTTGGTGGCGATGATGCCGTCCAGACCGAGCTCCAGGGCCAGGTCGGCGACGGCGTCGACGTCCTCGTCGGCCAGGTCGGGGGCGATCTTGACCAGGAGCGGGACGCGGCGGTCGGTGACCGTGCGGTCGGCCGCCTCGCGCACGGCGGTGAGCAGCGGGCGCAGGGACTCGGTGGCCTGGAGGTTGCGCAGCCCCGGGGTGTTCGGGGAGGAGACGTTGACGACCAGGTAGTCGGCGTACCGGGCGAGGCGCTCGGTGGACTTCACGTAGTCGGCGGCGGCCTCGGCCTCCGGGACGACCTTGGTCTTACCGATGTTGACGCCCACGACGGTCCTGAAGACCGGCACGCGCGCGTGGAGGCGTTCGGCGACGGCGGCGGAGCCCTCGTTGTTGAAGCCCATGCGGTTGATGAGCGCGCGGTCCGGAACCAGCCGGAAGAGCCGCTTCTTGGGGTTGCCGGGCTGGGCCTCGCCGGTGACGGTGCCGATCTCGATGTGGTCGAAGCCGAGCATCGACATGCCGTCGATGGCGACGGCGTTCTTGTCGAATCCGGCGGCGAGACCGAAGGGGCCGTGCATGCGCAGGCCGAGGGCCTCGGTGCGCAGCTCCTTGTACCGGGGCGCGAGCACGGCGGCGACGAAGGTGCGGAGCACCGGGACGCGGGCGGCCAGGCGGATCCAGCGGAAGGCCAGGTGATGGGCCTGCTCCGGGTCCATCCGCTTGAAGACGAGGTCGAAGAAGAACTTGTACATGTGGGGTGTCCTCAGCAAGAGGGGGACACCGTTTCCGGTGTCCCCCTCGTGGGTTGCTAGTCGCGGGCCGCGGTCAGGTGTTCCGCGTGTTCCTGGAGCGAGCGGACGCCGACGTCGCCGTGGCCGAGCGCCTCGATGCCCTGGACGGCGGCGGCGAGCGCCTGGACCGTGGTGAGGCACGGGACGGAGCGGGCGACCGCCGCCGTACGGATGTCGTAGCCGTCGAGGCGGCCACCGGTGCCGTACGGGGTGTTGACGATCAGGTCGACCTGGCCGTCGTGGATCAGCTGGACGATCGTCTTCTCGCCGTTCGGGCCCTCGCCCTCGGACTGCTTGCGCACGATCGTGGCGTTGATGCCGTTGCGCTTGAGCACCTCCGCCGTGCCCGAGGTGGCCATCAGCTCGAAGCCGTGGGCGACCAGCTCGCGCGCCGGGAAGATCATCGAGCGCTTGTCGCGGTTGGCGACGGAGATGAAGGCGCGGCCCTTGGTGGGCAGCGGGCCGTAGGCGCCGGCCTGCGACTTGGCGTACGCCGTGCCGAAGACGGTGTCGATGCCCATGACCTCGCCGGTGGAGCGCATCTCCGGGCCGAGGACGGTGTCCACGCCGCGGCCCTGGATGTCGCGGAAGCGGGTCCACGGCATCACGGCCTCCTTGACGGAGATCGGCGCGTCGAGCGGCAGGGTGCCGCCGTCGCCGGTCTTCGGGAGCAGGCCCTCCTCGCGCAGCTCGGCGATGGTGGCGCCGAGCGAGATGCGGGCGGCGGCCTTCGCCAGCGGTACGGCGGTCGCCTTCGAGGTGAAGGGGACGGTCCGGGAGGCGCGCGGGTTGGCCTCGAGGACGTACAGGATGTCGCCGGCCATCGCGAACTGGATGTTGATCAGGCCGCGGACGCCGACGCCCTTGGCGATGGCCTCCGTGGAGGCGCGCAGGCGCTTGATGTCGAAGCCGCCGAGGGTGATCGGGGGCAGGGCGCAGGCAGAGTCGCCGGAGTGGATGCCGGCTTCCTCGATGTGCTCCATGACGCCGCCGAGGTAGAGCTCGTGGCCGTCGTAGAGGGCGTCGACGTCGATCTCGATGGCGTCGTCGAGGAAGCGGTCGACCAGGACCGGCCGGGTGGGGCTGATCTCGGTGGACTCGGCGATGTACGACTCCAGGCGGGTCTCGTCGTAGACGATCTCCATGCCGCGGCCGCCGAGCACGTACGAGGGGCGTACGAGGACGGGGTAGCCGATCTCGTCGGCGATGGCCTTGGCGCCGGCGAAGGTGGTCGCGGTGCCGTGCTTGGGGGCCGGGAGGCCGGCGTCGGCGAGGACCTGGCCGAAGGCGCCGCGGTCCTCGGCGGCGTGGATCGCCTCCGGGGAGGTGCCGACGACGGGCACGCCGTTGTCCTTGAGCGCCTGGGAGAGGCCCAGCGGGGTCTGGCCGCCGAGCTGGACGACGACACCGGCGACGGGGCCGGCCAGCGTCTCGGCGTGGACGATCTCCAGCACGTCCTCGAGCGTCAGCGGCTCGAAGTACAGGCGGTCGGAGGTGTCGTAGTCCGTGGAGACGGTCTCCGGGTTGCAGTTGACCATCACGGTCTCGTAGCCGGCGTCGCTGAGGGCGAACGAGGCGTGGACGCAGGAGTAGTCGAACTCGATGCCCTGGCCGATGCGGTTCGGGCCGGAGCCCAGGATGATCACGGCGGGCTTGGTGCGGGGCGCGACCTCGCTCTCCTCGTCGTACGAGGAGTAGAAGTACGGCGTCTTGGCGGCGAACTCGGCGGCGCAGGTGTCGACCGTCTTGTAGACCGGGCGGACGCCGAGCGCGTGCCGGACCTCGCGGACGACGTCCTCGCGCAGGCCGCGGATCTCGGCGATCTGGGCGTCGGAGAAGCCGTGGCGCTTGGCCTCGGCGAGCAGCTCGGGATGGAGCTTCTCGGCCTCGGCGAGCTCGTCGGCGATCTCCTTGATGAGGAAGAGCTGGTCGACGAACCACGGGTCGATCTTCGTGGACTCGAAGACCTCCTCGGGGGTGGCCCCGGCGCGGATGGCCTGCATGACGGTGTTGATGCGGCCGTCGGTCGGGCGGACCGCCTCGGTGAGCAGCTCGGCCTTGTCGCCGGGCTCGCCGACGAAGGTGAACTGCGAGCCCTTCTTCTCCAGGGAGCGCAGGGCCTTCTGCAGCGCCTCGGTGAAGTTCCGGCCGATGGCCATGGCCTCGCCGACGGACTTCATGGTCGTGGTCAGCGTGGAGTCGGCCTGCGGGAACTTCTCGAAGGCGAATCGCGGGGCCTTGACGACGACGTAGTCGAGCGTGGGCTCGAAGGACGCCGGGGTCTTCTCCGTGATGTCGTTGGGGATCTCGTCCAGCGTGTAGCCGACGGCGAGACGCGCCGCGATCTTCGCGATCGGGAAGCCAGTCGCCTTGGAGGCGAGGGCGGAGGAGCGGGAGACGCGCGGGTTCATCTCGATGACGATGATCCGGCCGTCGTCCGGGTTGACCGCGAACTGGATGTTGCAGCCGCCGGTGTCGACGCCGACCTCGCGGATGATCGCGATGCCGATGTCCCGCAGCCGCTGGTACTCGCGGTCGGTGAGGGTCATCGCCGGGGCGACGGTGATCGAGTCACCGGTGTGGACGCCCATCGGGTCGAAGTTCTCGATGGAGCAGACGACCACGACGTTGTCGTTCCTGTCGCGCATCAGCTCCAGCTCGTACTCCTTCCAGCCGAGGATGGACTCCTCCAGGAGCACCTCGGTGGTGGGAGAGAGCGTCAGGCCCTGGCCCGCGATGCGGCGCAGCTCGTCCTCGTCGTGGGCGAAGCCGGAGCCGGCGCCGCCCATCGTGAAGGAGGGGCGGACGACGACGGGGTAGCCGCCGAGCGTCTCGACGCCCTCGAGGACGTCGTCCATGGAGTGGCAGATGACCGAGCGGGCGGACTCGCCGTAACCGATCTTGGCCTTGACGGCCTCGACGACACCCTTGAAGAGGTCGCGGTCCTCGCCCTTGTGGATGGCCTCCACGTTGGCGCCGATGAGCTCGACGCCGTACTTCTCCAGGACGCCCTGCTCGTGCATGGAGATCGCGGTGTTGAGCGCGGTCTGGCCACCGAGGGTGGGCAGGAGGGCGTCGGGGCGCTCCTTGGCGATGATCTTCTCGACGAACTCGGGGGTGATCGGCTCGACGTAGGTGGCGTCGGCGATCTCCGGGTCGGTCATGATCGTGGCCGGGTTGGAGTTGACCAGGATCACCCGCAGGCCCTCGGCCTTGAGGATGCGGCAGGCCTGGGTGCCGGAGTAGTCGAACTCGGCGGCCTGGCCGATGACGATCGGGCCGGAGCCGATGACCAGGACGGACTGGATATCGGTGCGCTTAGGCACGCTCGGCCTCCATCAGGGATACGAAACGGTCGAAGAGGTACGCGGCGTCGTGCGGGCCCGCGGCCGCCTCGGGGTGGTACTGGACGGAGAAGGCCGGCTGGTCGAGCAGCTGGAGGCCTTCCACCACGTTGTCGTTCAGGCAGACGTGCGAGACCTCGGCACGCCCGAAGGGGGTCTCGGAGACCTTGTCGAGGGGCGCGTCGACGGCGAAGCCGTGGTTGTGCGCGGTGACCTCGACCTTGCCGGTCGTACGGTCCTGCACCGGCTGGTTGATGCCCCGGTGGCCGTACTTCAGCTTGTAGGTGCCGAAGCCGAGCGCGCGGCCGAGGATCTGGTTGCCGAAGCAGATGCCGAAGAGCGGGGTCCTGCGCTCCAGGACGGCCCGCATCACGGCGACGGGACCGTCGGCCGTGGCCGGGTCGCCGGGGCCGTTGGAGAAGAACACACCGTCGGGGTTGACGGCGTAGACGTCCTCGGCGGTCGCGGTGGCGGGCAGGACGTGGACCTCGATGCCGCGCTCGGCCATCCGGTGCGGGGTCATGCCCTTGATGCCGAGGTCCACGGCGGCGACGGTGAACTTCTTCTCGCCGATCGCGGGGACGACGTACGTCTCCTTGGTGGCGACCTCGGCGGAGAGGTTCGCGCCCGTCATCTCGGGGGCCTGGCGGACCTCGGCGAGCATGGTGCCCTCGTCGGGCAGCACGTTGCCGGAGAAGATGCCGACGCGCATGGCGCCGCTCTCGCGCAGGTGGCGGGTGAGGGCGCGGGTGTCGATGCCGGAGATGCCGACGACGCCCTGGGCGGCGAGCTCCTCGTCCAGCGAGCGCTTGGCGCGCCAGTTGGAGGTGACGCGCGCGGGGTCGCGGACGACGTAGCCGGAGACCCAGATGCGGGAGGACTCGGGGTCCTCGTCGTTGACGCCGGTGTTGCCGACGTGCGGGGCGGTCATCACGACGACCTGGCGGTGGTACGACGGGTCGGTCAGGGTCTCCTGGTAGCCGGTCATGCCGGTGGAGAACACGGCCTCGCCGAAGGTCTCCCCCACGGCCCCGTAGGCACGGCCGCGGAAGATGCGGCCGTCCTCCAGGACGAGTACGGCGGGAACTTTGCCGGTTCCCCGGGTGGAGGTCGTCATCGTGCGGTGCCTTCCGTCGTCTTGATCATGCTGTTGAGGGTCTCGACCCAGGTGGCGTGTTCCGCCGCCCGGTCGGACCGGAAGCCGGAGTCGAGCAGCTTCTCGCCGTGCGCCCACGTGACGATCAGCAGCCCGCCCTCGGCGAGGACCTTGCCCGCGATGCCCTTGTCGAGCCGGGCCTCGCGCAGGGCCGCGGCCGGGATGAAGAAGTCGTTCGCCCCGGGGCGTACGACCTCGACCCCCGCGTCCGTGAGGGTGAGCTCGACGCGGCTGCGGACCCCGAGGCCGTGGGCGACGATCCGGTCGAGCCACTGCCCGGCCGTGGTCGAGCCGTGGTACCGGCCGCTGAGCTTCAGTGTCGCCTCACCGGCGCCCCCGGGCATTCCCGGCAGTTCGGGGAGGTCCGACTGGAGGCTGCCGCGCCACTTCCATCCCTGGCGCATCAGCCAGTAGACGAAGGCGATGAAGAGCAGGAGTCCCGCGACCCAGCCGATCCGTCCGGCCCAGTCGGTCACCTCCGCCGACTTCTTCTCGGCCTCGGCGGCCAGTTCGATGAGTGTCACGCCAGCTTCCCGTCGACGAGCGTTGCCCGGCCCCGCAGGAAGGTGTGGGTGACGCGTCCCGGCAGCTCGCGGCCCTCGTACGGGGTGTTGCGGCTGCGGGAGGCGAAGCCCGCGGGGTCCACGAGACCACGGTATGCCGGATCGACCAGGGTCAGGTTGGCGGGCTCACCTGCCGAGACGGGGCGTCCGTGGCCCTTGGCCTGCCCGATCTCGGCGGGCTTCACCGACATCCGGTCGGCGACGCCGGCCCAGTCGAGGAGTCCGGTCTCGACCATCGTCTGCTGGACGACGGAGAGCGCGGTCTCCAGGCCCACCATGCCCATGGCGGCCGCGGCCCACTCGCAGTCCTTGTCCTCGTGCGGGTGCGGGGCGTGGTCGGTGGCGACGATGTCGATCGTGCCGTCGGCCAGGGCCTCGCGCAGCGCCATCACGTCGCGCTCGGTGCGCAGCGGCGGGTTGACCTTGTAGACCGGGTTGTAGCTCCGGACCAGCTCGTCGGTGAGGAGGAGGTGGTGCGGGGTGACCTCGGCGGTGACGTCGATGCCGCGGGACTTGGCCCAGCGGACGATCTCGACGGAGCCGGCCGTGGAGAGGTGGCAGATGTGGACCCGGGAGCCGACGTGCTCGGCGAGGAGCACGTCACGGGCGATGATCGACTCCTCGGCGACGGCGGGCCAGCCGCCGAGCCCGAGCTCGGCGGAGACGATGCCCTCGTTCATCTGGGCGCCCTCGGTGAGGCGGGGCTCCTGGGCGTGCTGGGCGACGACACCGCCGAAGGCCTTCACGTACTCCAGGGCGCGGCGCATCATCACGGCGTCGTCGACGCACTTGCCGTCGTCGGAGAAGACGGTGACGCCGGCGGCGGAGTCGTGCATGGCGCCGAGCTCGGCGAGCTTCTTGCCCTCCAGGCCGACGGTGACGGCGCCGATGGGCTGCACGTCGCAGTAGCCGGACTCCTTGCCGAGCCGGTAGACCTGCTCGACGACACCGGCGGTGTCGGCGACCGGGAAGGTGTTGGCCATCGCGAAGACGGCGGTGTAGCCGCCGGAGGCGGCGGCGCGGGTGCCGGTGAGGACGGTCTCGGAGTCCTCACGGCCCGGCTCGCGCAGATGGGTGTGGAGGTCGACCAGGCCCGGCAGCAGGATCTGCCCGTCGGCCTCGATCACCGTCGCGCCCTCGGCGGACAGTCCCGTGCCGACCTCCGCGACGGTCTCGCCGTCGATCAGGACGTCCTGCGCCTCGCCGCCCAGCACCTTGGCACCGCGGATAAGAATCTTGCTCATGGTTACTTGCTCTCCTCGGTACGCATGTGGCTGACGGCGGGCTCGTTGCCGCCCAGAAGCAGGTAGAGGACGGCCATCCGGATGGAGACGCCGTTGGCGACCTGCTCGATGACCGTGCAGCGGTCGGAGTCGGCGACCTCGGCGGTGATCTCCATGCCGCGGACCATCGGGCCGGGGTGCATGACGATGGCGTGCTCGGGCATCCTCGCCATCCTGTCGCCGTCGAGCCCGTACCGCCGGGAGTACTCGCGCTCGGTCGGGAAGAAGGCCGCGTTCATCCGCTCGCGCTGCACACGCAGCATCATGACCGCGTCGGACTTCGGCAGCACGCTGTCGAGGTCGTAGCTGATGTCGCACGGCCAGGTCTCGACGCCGACCGGGACGAGCGTGGGCGGGGCCACCAGGGTGACCTCGGCGCCGAGGGTGTGCAGCAGGTCGACGTTGGAGCGGGCGACCCGGCTGTGCAGGACGTCTCCGACGATCGTGATGCGCTTGCCGGCGAGGTCCTGGCCGAGGCCGGCATCGCGGCCGACGAGACGGCGGCGCATGGTGAAGGCGTCCAGCAGGGCCTGGGTGGGGTGCTGGTGGGTGCCGTCGCCCGCGTTGACGACGGGAGCGTCGATCCAGCCGGAGGTGGCGAGCCGGTACGGGGCTCCGGAGGCGCCGTGGCGGATGACGACGGCGTCGACGCCCATCGCCTCCAGGGTCTGCGCGGTGTCCTTGAGGGACTCGCCCTTGGAGACGCTGGAGCCCTTGGCCGCGAAGTTGATCACGTCGGCGGAGAGGCGCTTCTCGGCGGCCTCGAAGGAGATCCGGGTACGGGTGGAGTCCTCGAAGAAGAGGTTGCAGATGGTCCGGCCGCGCAGCGTGGGCAGCTTCTTGATCGGCCGGTCGGCGACCCGCGCCATCTCCTCGGCGGTGTCGAGGATGAGGACGGCGTCGTCGCGCGTGAGGTCGGCGGCCGAGATGAGGTGACGCATCATCGGGGTGTTCTCCGTGGTCGGGAGGTGGGGGGCCCTGGGGTGTGCAGGACCGCCCCGGCGGGGGCGCGGGCGCGCAGGGGTGTGCCCTGGACCCGTCGGGAAGCCGGACCGGCTAGGCGGTGGTCTTGCTGCCGAGCAGCACGGTGTCGCGACCGTCCTCCTCGGCGAGCTGGACCTTGACCGTCTCGCGCAGCGACGTGGGGAGGTTCTTGCCGACGTAGTCGGCACGGATCGGGAGTTCGCGGTGGCCGCGGTCGACGAGGACCGCGAGCTGGACGGCCCTGGGGCGGCCGATGTCGCCGAGCGCGTCGAGCGCGGCGCGGATCGTACGGCCGGAGAAGAGCACGTCGTCGACGAGGACGACCAGCCGGCCGTCGACGCCGTCACCGGGGATCTCGGTGCGGCCGATGGCGCGGGCGGGCTTCATCCGCAGGTCGTCGCGGTACATGGTGATGTCGAGCGAGCCGACCGGGACCTTGCGTCCGGTGATCTCGGCGAGCTTGTCGGCCAGCCGACGGGCGAGGAAGACGCCACGCGTCGGGATGCCGAGGAGGACCACGTCGTCGGCGCCCTTGGCGCGCTCGACGATCTCGTGGGCGATGCGGGTCAGGACCCGCGCGATGTCGGGGCCCTCGAGAACCGGGCGTGCCGCATCGGTGTGCTGCTGTGCGTCCATATGAAACGGACCTCCTTCTCCGCCTCACGGGACGGACCTTAAAGGACGTCGGATTTGCGCCCTCGACTCTACCAGGGGCGGGTGACCGCCCTGCTCACCACCCTGCCGCCACTCCGGGCGCCGTCCCCCGGGAGGGGGCGGTATGGACCATTCGGCTTGACGGAGGAGAGTAACGCTGCGTAACCTCACAGTGAGTTACCAGCCAGGCGGCGGAGCCGCACGTTGTCTACAGCGTCCAGCGTCCGGGGAGCTATATGTCCAGCGAATACGCAAAGCAGCTCGGGGCCAAGCTCCGTGCCATCCGCACCCAGCAGGGCCTTTCCCTCCACGGTGTGGAAGAGAAGTCCCAGGGCCGCTGGAAGGCCGTCGTGGTCGGCTCGTACGAGCGTGGTGACCGTGCAGTGACGGTGCAGCGCCTCGCCGAGCTGGCGGACTTCTACGGCGTCCCCGTGCAGGAGCTCCTGCCGGGCACGACCCCGGGCGGGGCCGCCGAGCCGCCGCCGAAGCTCGTGCTCGACCTGGAGCGGCTTGCCCACGTCCCGCAGGAGAAGGCCGGCCCGCTGCAGCGCTACGCGGCGACGATCCAGTCGCAGCGCGGTGACTACAACGGCAAGGTCCTGTCGATCCGCCAGGACGACCTGCGCACGCTCGCGGTCATCTACGACCAGTCGCCCTCGGTTCTGACCGAGCAGCTCATCAGCTGGGGCGTCCTGGACGCGGACGCGCGCCGCGCGGTCGCCCACGAGGAGAGCTGAGCGAGAACTCAGCAGAAACGTTGCCGCCGGGGCGCGGAGGGCCTGAGAGCCTTCCGCGCCCCGGCGGTTTCTCTGTGTCCCGAGGGGGCTCTGGAGGCCCGGAGGGGGCTCTGGAGGCCCCTGAGCCGGAGGCAGGACCCGGACACGTCGAAGGGGCCCGCAGCACGATGTGCTGCGGGCCCCTTCGACTGCCGGAGGCCGTTTCTCAGGCGTCCCGGCGCAGGCGCGGCTTCAGGTCCTTGAAGCGCGCCAGAAGGCCGTTGACGAAGGTCGGGGACTCGTCCGTGGAGAACTCCTTGGCGAGCTGCACCGCCTCGTCGATCGCCACGGCGTCCGGGGTCTCGTCGAGCCAGATCAGCTCGTACGCACCGAGGCGCACGATGTTCCGGTCGGCGACCGGCATCCGGTCCAGGTCCCAGTCCACCGCATAGGTGGCGATGAGCTCGTCGATCCGGTTCGCGTGGTCCGCGTACCCCTCGACCAGCACCATCGTGAACTCGTTGACCGGCGGCTGACGGTCGTCGGACCGTGCGTGCCGAACCCAGTCCGCGAGGACCTGCTGCACGGACGCACCGCGCTGGTCGGCCTCGAAGAGGATCTGGAAGGCGCGCTTACGGGCCTTGCTGCGGGCAGCCACGGTTAGTCGTTCACCCGGCCGAGGTAGTCGCTGCTGCGGGTGTCGACCTTGATCTTCTCACCGGTGGTGATGAAGAGCGGGACCTGGATCTCGTGGCCGGTCTCCAGCCTGGCGGGCTTGGTGCCACCGGTGGAGCGGTCGCCCTGGACGCCCGGGTCCGTGTGCTCGATGGTCAGCACGACGGCGGCGGGGAGCTCGACGTAGAGCACCGAGCCCTCGTGCTGGGCGACCGAGGCGGTGAAGCCCTCGATCAGGAAGTTGGCGGCGTCGCCGACGGCCTTGCGGTCGACGTGCAGCTGGTCGTAGGTCTCCATGTCCATGAAGACGAAGTAGTCGCCGTCCATGTAGGAGAACTGCATGTCGCGGCGGTCGATGGTGGCCGTGTCGACCTTCACGCCCGCGTTGAAGGTCTTGTCGACGACCTTGCCGGACAGCACGTTCTTGAGCTTGGTGCGCACGAAGGCCGGGCCCTTGCCGGGCTTGACGTGCTGGAACTCGACGACGGACCAGAGCTGGCCGCCTTCGAGCTTGAGCACCATGCCGTTCTTGAGGTCGTTCGTGGAAGCCACGGTTGCGGAATCTCCTGGACTGACGTGGACCGGGGAGGCGTACGCGCCCTACAGCGCGAGCAGCTCCTTGGTCGTAATGGTGAGTAGCTCGGGTCCGCCGTCCGCCTCCTGGCGCACGACGAGCGTGTCATCGATCCGGACCCCGCCCCGGCCCGGGAGGTGGACCCCCGGTTCGACGGTGACCGGCACACAAGCGTCCAGTTTACCCATGGCCGCGGGTGCGAGCTGCGGGTCCTCGTCGATTTCGAGCCCGACACCGTGCCCGGTGACCGGCGGGACGGCCTCACCGTGCCCCGCCGCGTCCAGGATCTGGCGTGCCGCGCGGTCCACGTCGCGGAACTCGGTACCGGGGGCGAGGGACTCCCGTCCGGCCCGCTGAGCGGCGAAGACGAGGTCGTACAGCTCGATCTGCCAGTCCGCGGGGGTGGTACCGATGACGAACGTACGGCCGATCTCGCAACGGTAGCCGCGGTAGTTGGCGCCGAGGCAGACGGAGAGAAAATCTCCCTCCTCGACCCGGCGGTCGGAGGGCTTGTGGCCGCCGCGCCCGGAGTTGGGGCCGGTGCCCACGGAGGTCGGGAAGGCCGCGCCGTCCGCGCCGTGGTCGACGAGCCGGCGCTCCAGTTCGAGCGCGAGATGCCGCTCGGTCCGCCCCACGAGGATGGATTCGAGCAGCTCGCCCAGCGCCTGGTCGGCGATCTCGGCGGCGATCCGCAGACAGGCGATCTCGTCCTCGTCCTTCACGATCCTCAACTGCTCGACGGCTCCGCCGAGGTCGGCGAGCCGGAGCTGCGGTGCGACCGAGCCCATCGCCCTGTGACGGGCCACGGTCAGATGGTGCTCCTCGACGGCGAGGGCGTCCGCGCGCGCCTTGGCCGCGATGCCGACGGCCGCGACCGCCGGATCCCCTCCGGCGGCGGGCAGCACCGTCTGGCTGAGCAGCTCGTCGAGCCGCCCGTCGGCCGGATCGGCACCCGGTGCGGTCGGGCAGAGCAGCACATCCTCGTCCGGGCCGAGCAGGAGTACGGCGCCGGGGGGCGAACCGCCCGCGAGATAGCGGACGTTGGCGGGGCGGGAGACCAGGGCCGCCGGGCTGCCCGCTGCCGCGCACCGGTCGCGCAGCCGCGCACGGCGGTCCGCATACACCTGTGACATGTTCCGAGCCTACGAGCAGCCGGGCGTCCCGGCCCGCTCAGCGCGGCCGACCGGGCCACGGGCGGCCGCCCAGGCCCGTCCCCGAGCGGGCCGGGCTAGGGGCCGGGCCGGGGCACGGGTCGGCCCGGGTCACCAGGCGGGTGGGCTCGCGATGGAACGGGCCAGGACCTCGTCGAGGACACGGGCGGTGGTCTCGACGTCGTACGTGGAGTTGTCGATGATCGGCAGGCCGGAGCCGTACCAGCCTGCCATCCGGCCGTGTATGGACGCGACCTCCTCGTCCGACAGACGCCGGTTGCCGCTGCGCTCGGCGTTCCGCTCCAGGACGATCTCCAGACCGGGCAGCAGGACGACCGGAAGCAGCCCGGGGCCGACGTGCCGCTTCCAGCCGCCGAGGCCCACGACCGGGCGGTCCGGGAAGACGGCGTCGTCGAGGATGCAGGAGATGCCGTTGGCCAGGAAGTTTCGGGCGGCGAAGCCGCACGTGCGCCGGGCCAGGCGGTACTGGGCCTCGGAGTGCTCGTTCCAGCCCGACTGCGGATCGGCGAAACCGGAGCAGACCCATTCGCGGACGTCGTCGAGGCTGATGTGCGCGGTCGGCACGCGACGGCTCTGCGCCCAGTGACGGGCGACGGTCGTCTTGCCTGCGCCCGCGGGGCCGATCAGCAGCACGGCGAGGGTCGCCGTTCCGGTGCCGGGTTCGGCGGGCGGCGCGGAGGGGATGGGGACGGGCGGCAGGGGCACCTGTCCGGTGATGTCACGCGGCGGGGAACCCGGCTGCCCGGAATGCACCGGTACGCCTCCGGGGCCCCAGCCGGGGGCCTGCGGCGGCGAGTACGGGGCGGCAGCGCCGGGGGCCTGCGGGGCCGGCGGCGGTATCGACGGTCCTGGCGGGGGCCCCGGCGGCGCGGCGTGCGGCTGTGCGGGGGGCTGGGGCGCCGCCGGATGACCGCCCTGCGGTGCGGGCGGTACGGGAGGTACGGGCGGTCGGCCCGCGCCGGGCGTCCACCCCGAGGGGTCGGGCGGCAACGGAGCCCCCACTGCGTGCTGCATCCGGTGCCACTCCGTCTCGTACGGCCGATACTTCCGGGTACGTTACCGCCCCCGGCCCCCACAGGGGGAACGGCCGGGGGCGGAAAAGGGTGCCCTGCCTGCTACTTCGGCCGGGCGGGTGCCGTCGATCGCCCCGTCAGCCGGCCAACTCCTCGGCCAGCGCCCGCAGGGCCAGCCGGTAGGAGCCGAT
Organism: Streptomyces sp. NPDC013457; assembly: GCF_043089925.1. NCBI lineage: Bacteria > Bacillati > Actinomycetota > Actinomycetes > Kitasatosporales > Streptomycetaceae > Streptomyces > Streptomyces sp. NPDC013457. The sequence goes on along the minus strand of NZ_JBICBL010000007.1, from coordinate 361,104 downwards.
ACCGAACCCGGCGACGGTCCCGGTCGCCACCGCGGCGACGACCGACGTGTGCCGGAACTCCTCCCGGGTGTACGGGTTCGAGATGTGCACCTCGATGAGCGGCGCGGTCCGCTGGGCGGCCGCGTCGCGCATCCCGTACGAGTAGTGGGTGAACGCGCCCGGGTTGAGGACGACCGGGATCGAACGGTCCGCCGCGTCGTGGAGCCAGCGGATCATCTCGCCCTCGTCGTTGGTCTCCCGGACCTCCACGTCGAAGCCGAGCTGCTCACCGAGGGCCCGGCAGGACTCCACCAGGCCCTTGTACGACGTGGCGCCGTAGATGTCGGGTTCGCGGGAGCCCAGCCGGCCGAGGTTCGGGCCGTTCAGGACGAGGACGTGCCGGGGGTCGCTCACGCGGACACCTCGCCGTAGGCGGCGACGAGGACGGCGGGGTCGGGGCCTTCGAGGACGGTGGGCTTGGCCAGGCCGTCGAGGACGATGAACCGGAGCAGGTCGCCCCGCGACTTCTTGTCGACCTTCATCGTCTCCAGCAGCTTGGGCCACTGGTCACCGCGGTAGGTGAGCGGAAGGCCGACGGACTCCAGGACGGCGCGGTGCCGGTCGGCGGTCGCGTCGTCCAGACGCCCGGCCAGACGCCCCAGCTCGGCGGCGAACACCATGCCGACCGAGACGGCGGCGCCGTGACGCCACTTGTAGCGCTCGTTCTTCTCGATCGCGTGGGCCAGGGTGTGGCCGTAGTTGAGGATCTCCCGGCGGCCCGACTCCTTCAGGTCACCGGAGACGACCTCGGCCTTGACCTCGATCGAGCGGACGATCAGCTCGGCGGTGTGCGGGCCGGCGGGGGTACGGGCGGCCTGCGGGTCGGCCTCGACCAGGTCGAGGATCACCGGGTCGGCGATGAAGCCGGCCTTGATGATCTCCGCGAGGCCGCTCACGTAGTCGTTGACCGGCAGGGAGTCCAGCGCGGCCAGGTCGCAGAGGACCCCGGCCGGCGGGTGGAAGGCACCGACGAGGTTCTTGCCCTCGGCGGTGTTGATGCCCGTCTTCCCGCCGACGGCCGCGTCCACCATCGCGAGCACCGTCGTCGGCACCGCGATCCAGCGGACCCCGCGCAGCCAGGTCGCGGCGACGAAGCCCGCGAGGTCGGTGGTGGCTCCTCCGCCGACACCGACGACGACGTCGGTGCGGGTGAAGTTGGACTGGCCGAGCGCCTTCCAGCAGTACGCGGCCACCTCGGCCGTCTTGGCCTCCTCGGCGTTCGGCACCTGGATGGCGATCGCCTCGTAGCCCTGCTCGGCCAGGTCCTCGCGCAGCGCCTCACCGGTCCCGGCGAGCGCCTCGGGGTGGATCACCGCGACCCGCTTCGCCTTCGTCCCGATCAGCGAGCCCAGCTCACCCAGCAGCTGCCGCCCGACCAGCACCTCGTACGCGTCGTGTCCGGCGCTCGCGCCGACCTGGATCCGCGTCACCTGGTCTGTCATACGTCCTTCAACTCCAGAGCGTCGAGGACCGCCTGGGCGACCTCTTCGGGTGTGCGGTCGTCGGTGGCCACGACGACCCGCGCGACTTCGGTGTACAGGTGGCGCCTGGCCTCCATCAGCTCGCGCCACTGGCGGCGCGGGTTGACGGCGAGCAGCGGGCGGGCGGCGCCGAGGCCCACGCGCCGTACGGCTTCCTCCACGTCCATCGACAGATAGGCGACGGGGAGGCCGGCCAGGAGTGTGCGGGTGTTCTCGTCGAGGACGGCACCGCCGCCGAGGGCGAGGACTCCCGTGTGCTCGGCGACGGCGGTGGCGACCGCCTGCCGCTCCAGCTCACGGAAGTACGGCTCGCCCTCGTCGACGAAGATGTCGGAGATCTCCCTCCCCTGCGTCGCGACGATGTCCGCGTCGGTGTCCCGGTAGGAGACGCCGAGCCGCTCGGCGAGCAGGGCGCCCACCGTGGACTTGCCGGACCCCATGGGGCCGACGAGGACGACCAGCGGGCCGCCCGTCACCGGATCTGCAGGTTGTCGAGGTACGACCGCACGTTGCGGCGGGTCTCCGGCACGGAGTCGCCGCCGAACTTCTCGACCACCGCGTCCGCAAGCACCAGCGCCACCATGGCCTCGGCCACGATCCCCGCGGCCGGCACAGCGCAGACGTCGGAGCGCTGGTGGTGGGCCTGGGCTGCCTCTCCGGTCGCGACGTCGACGGTGGCGAGCGCGCGTGGGACGGTCGCGATGGGCTTCATCGCGGCGCGGACGCGGAGCAGCTCACCGGTGGTCAGACCGCCCTCGGTGCCGCCGGAGCGGCCGGAGGTGCGCTTGATGCCGTCCTCGGTGCGCACGATCTCGTCGTGGGCCTCGGAACCGGGCACGCGAGCGAGCTCGAAACCGTCGCCGACCTCGACGCCCTTGATGGCCTGGATGCCCATGAGCGCGGCGGCGAGCCGCGCGTCGAGCCGACGGTCCCAGTGGACATGGGACCCGAGCCCGACCGGAACCCCGTAGGCCAGGACCTCCACCACGCCACCCAGGGTGTCGCCGTCCTTGTGGGCCTGGTCGATCTCCGCGACCATCGCCTTCGACGCGTCCGCGTCCAGGCACCGCACCGGATCGGCGTCGAGCTTCTCGACGTCGGCGGGGGTCGGGTACACGCCGTACGGAGCCTTCGCCGCGGCCAGCTCCACCACGTGCGAGACGATCTCGATGCCGGCGGCCTCCTTGAGGAAGGAGCGGGCGATGGCGCCGAGGGCGACCCGTGCGGCGGTCTCACGGGCGCTGGCGCGCTCCAGGATCGGCCGGGCCTCGTCGAAGCCGTACTTCTGCATGCCGGCGAGGTCGGCGTGACCGGGACGCGGCCGGGTCAACGGCGCGTTGCGACCGGTCTCCTTGAGCTCCGAGGGGTCGACCGGGTCGGCCGACATGACCTTCTCCCACTTCGGCCACTCCGTGTTCCCCACCATCACGGCGACCGGAGAACCCAGCGAGAGACCGTGCCGGACACCGCCCAGGAAGGTGATCTCGTCCTGCTCGAACTTCATCCGCGCGCCACGCCCATAGCCGAGACGCCGCCGCGCAAGGTGGTCCGCCACCAGCTCCGTGGTCACCGGGACACCGGCGGGAAGACCCTCCAGCGTCGCGACCAGCGCGGGACCGTGCGACTCTCCGGCTGTCAGCCAGCGCAACCTGCTCAACGATGCTCCTCATGCTCGCGCCTGGAACTGCTGTGGCGCGGCCGGGTGCGCGGCCCTGGCCCGCCACCCCCGATCCTCCCACGTCCGGGGGCCGAACCCGGCCGTCGGTCCAGCCATCGGACGCGAAGAACGTCAGATCGCTTGGGTCACAGGTTCAGGCCGGGGAGCGCGAGGTGCGAACGGCGCGCCACAGCCGGCGCCCGCCCTCCACCACGAGGAAGGTCAGACCGAGGGCGGCGACGGTGTTCTCCGCCCACTCGGGCAGCAGGTTCACGATCAGCTTGAACAGCGAACCGGCCCAGTCGGCGGCAAGCGTCTGCGGGCCGTTCACGAGGCGGCCAGGGCCCTCTCACCGGCGTCACGCATGGCGGCCAGCGGGGCCTCGGGGACGCCCGTCATCTGCTCGACCTGGAGGACGGCCTGGTGGACGAGGAGGTCGAGGCCGCCGAGGACCGCGCCCCCGCCCTTCGACCACGCCGCTGCGAGCGGTGTCGGCCAGGGGTGGTACAGCACGTCGAAGAGGGTGCCGGGTGCGCCGGGGACCTCCGCCGCGAGCGCGTCGGTGGTTCCGGCAGGGGTGGTGGCGATGACGAGCGGGGCGGCGAAGGCCCGGTCCGCGTTCGCCCAGTCGGCGCTGCGCACGTCCACACCCAGCCGCTCGCCCCAGCCCCGCATCTCCTCGGCCCGGGCCTCGCTCCGTACGTACGCCGTGACCGGGCCGGTGCAGATCCGCGCGAGGGCTGCGAGCGCGGAGGAGGCGGTGGCACCGGCCCCGAGGATCGCGGCGGACTCGACCTTGTCGACGCCCCGCTCCCGCAGGGCGGCGATCAGGCCGGGGATGTCCGTGTTGTCGCCGACCCGGCGGCCGTCCTCGGTGAAGACGACCGTGTTGACGGCCTCGACCGAGGCGGCCGTGTCGCTGATCTCGTCGAGCAGCGGGATGATCGCCCGCTTCAGCGGCATGGTCAGGGAGAGACCGGCCCAGGACTCGTCCAGTCCGGCGACGAAGCCGGGAAGCCCGGACTCGTCTATCTCGAACCGGTCGTACGACCACGCGTCGAGGCCGAGCGCGGCGTAGGCCGCCCGGTGCAGGACCGGGGAGAGCGAGTGCGCGATCGGCGAACCCAGGACGGCCGCGCGCCGCGGTGACGGCATCAGTTCTTCCTCGACTTGTTGAACTCGTTGACGAGCTTCTGGTGGTCGGCGTTCGTCTTGGTGAACTGGGACGTCTTGCCGTCGAGGGAGATGAAGTAGTACCAGCCCTCGTCCGTCGGGTTCACCACGCCCTTCAGCGCCTCGTTGCCCGGGTTCCCGATCGGACCGGGCGGCAGGCCCTTGTAGAAGTACGTGTTGTAGACGTTGTCGTACTTTCGCAGCTCTTCGAGGCTGAGGTCGATCTTGCTCTGGTTCTTGATGTAGTTGTATGTCGAGTCGAACTCGAGCTTGCCGTAGGTCTGCGGGTTGCTGGGCTTGAGCCGGTTGTAGACGACCTCGGCCATCTTGCGGAAGTCGTCGTGCGACGTGCCCTCGGCCTGGACGAGGCTCGCGATGGTGATGAGCTGCCAGGGGCTCTCGACCCCGAGCTGCTTCGCCTTGGCCTCCAGGTCGTACTTCGCGTACTCGGCGTTGGAGCGGGCGACCATCTTGCGCAGCACGTCCTCGGGCTTGTTGCCCTTGGCCACCGGGTAGCTCGCCGGGAAGAGGAAGCCTTCCAGCGGATCCTTCAGGTCCTCGTGGTTCTTCGCCCACTCCGGAAGGCCCAGGTCGTCCGCCTTCGCCTTGGCGACGCCCTGGGTGGTGCCCGCCTTGAGCTCGAGCTTCTTGTCGATCTGCTCGTAGACCCAGACGTTCCGCCGGCCTTCGGGAATCACGAAGTTCGCCTGGCTCGCCGGGTCGAGCATCATCGTGACGGCGCTCTCCGCCGACATCTCCTTCTTCAGCGTGTAGACACCCGCCTGGATGGAGAGGCCCTTGGGGTTCTTCCCCTGGGCGGCGACGAAGGCGTCCACGCTCTTGACGACGCCGGCCTTCTTGAGGATGTTGCCGATCTCGTAGCCGCCGGAGTCCTTGGGGATCTCGACCTGGACCGTGCCGCTGCCGGCACCCGTGAAGTCGGGCGCCTCACCGAACTGGCCCTGCCAGAACTGGTAGCCGAAGTAGCCGATGCCGCCGACGCCGCCCACGAGGACGAGCGCGACGACCAGACAGGCGACGCCGTTCCTGCTCTTCTTGCCCTTGCCGCCTCTGCGGTCACGCCCGCCCCGCGACGACCGCCTGTCGCCGGGCTCGTCGTCGTACTCGTCGTCGTCGGTGCCGTCCTCACCGGTGAAGAAGGGGTGCCGCTCCTCCTCCTCGGCCTCGGCGGCCGCCTCCGCCTCCCATTCGGTGACAGGCTCCGGCGGTGCCTGCCGCCGGCCCGGGGGCTGCGGCGGCGGGTACGCCTCGGGGGTGCCGTAGAGGTCGGGGTTCTGACCGCCGTAGGGGTCGGCGGGCGTCGCGCCGTACGGCATGGCCGCCTGGCCCGTCTCCCACGTGGGGTCGTACTGCTGTACGGGATACCCGGACGTGTCGTAACCCTGGGCCTGCTGGTCCTGGTATCCGCCGTACGTCGCGGGATCCACGTACTGCTGGGGGTGCTGCGCCTGCTGCTGGTACTGCCCCTGCTGCTGGTACTGCTGAGGGTGCTGGTGCTGCTGAGGGTGGTGCGGCTGCTGATAGTGCGGGTCGTAGCCCTGCCCCTGGCCCTGGCCGTACGCGTCCTGGTGACCGTACTGCTGCTGCGCCTGCTGCGGGTACTGCGGCTGGCCTCCCCATCCCTGGTCCCCGTACAACGGGTCCTCGGGATGCCACGGTTCGGAGCCGGGGCCCCGGCCATACTCAGTCATCGATCCCCAAACAGCCGCGAGGCTTCCGGACGGTCCGCCTCTACGTAGTGCGGCAGCTGTTCGAACACGCCGCATCGCGCGGAACGTTACCGTATCGCGATCAGATGACCACTTCGACGCCCTCGCCGGGAGGATTACCCGATACCCGTTCGGACTCAAGAGCGTTCTGAAGGATGATCACAGCGGCGGCCTGATCGATGACGGACCGCCCCTTCTTCGACTTCACTCCCGAGGCCCGGAGCCCCTGGGTCGCCGTCACGGTGGTCATCCGCTCGTCGACCAGGCGGACCGGGACCGGGGCGATGCCCTTCGCCAGCTCACCCGCGAAGCGCCGGACCTTGGCCGCGGCCGGGCCCTCGCCCCCGGAGAGGGAACGAGGGAGCCCGACCACGACCTCGATCGGCTCGTACTCCTCGACGATTCCCCGGAGCCGCCGGTGGGCGGCCGGGACGTCACGTCCCGGCACGGTCTCCACCGGGGTGGCGAGGACCCCGTCGGGGTCGCACGAGGCGACCCCGATCCGGGCGTCCCCGACGTCGATCGCGAGACGACGACCACGGCGCATCGTCACGCGGTCTCCACCACGAGACGCTCGACGGCGTCGATGGCCTCGGCGACGGCCTCCGGGTTCTGACCGCCGCCCTGGGCGACGTCCGGCTTGCCTCCACCGCCGCCGCCGAGGGTCTTGGCGGCGGTACGGACCAGCTCACCGGCCCTGAGACCGCGCTCGCGGGCGGCCTCGTTCGTGGCGATGACCGTCAGCGGGCGGCCGTTGGCCGTGGTGAACAGGGCCACGACGGCCGGGCGGTCCGACGGGATGCGGCCGCGGACGTCGAGGACCAGCTTGCGCAGGTCGTCGGCGGACGTGCCGTCCTGGACCTGGCCGGTGACGAGCGCGACACCGCGGACGTCCTTGGCGGTCTCGACCAGGCCGGCGGCGGCCTGGAGGACCTTCTCGGCGCGGAACTTCTCGATCTCCTTCTCGGCGTCCTTCAGCTTGCCGAGCATGGAGGAGATCTTCTCCGGAAGCTCCTCGGGGCGGCCCTTGACCAGCTCCTGGAGCTGGGCGACGACCGTGTGCTCGCGGGCGAGGAAGTTGTAGGCGTCGACGCCGACGAGGGCCTCGACGCGGCGCACGCCACTGCCGATCGACGACTCGCCGAGCAGCTTGACCAGGCCGAGCGCGGCGGTGTTCTTGACGTGCGTACCGCCGCACAGCTCCTTGGAGAAGTCGCCGATGGTGACGACGCGCACCTTCTCGCCGTACTTCTCGCCGAACTCGGCGATGGCGCCCTGACGCTTGGCCTCGTCGATCGGCATGACCTCGGCGTGGACGTCGAGCTCGCGGGAGAGGACCTCGTTGATCTTCTGCTCGACGTCCATGAGGACCGTGCCGGGAACGGCGTTCGGCGAGCCGAAGTCGAAGCGGAAGCGGCCGGGCGAGTTCTCGGAACCGGCCTGGGCGGCGGTCGGGCCGAGAGCGTCACGCAGGGCCTGGTGCGTCAGGTGCGTGGCGGAGTGGGCGCGGGCGATGGACCGGCGGCGGCGGACGTCGATGGCGGCGTAGGCGGTGGAGCCGACCGTCACCTCGCCGACCTGGACCGAGCCCTTGTGCACCGAGACACCGGGGACCGGCTGCTGGACGTCACGGATCTCGATGACGGCGCCGCTGTGGAGGCGGATCCGGCCCTGGTCGGCGAGCTGGCCGCCGCCCTCGGCGTAGAACGGGGTGCGGTCGAGGACGACCTCGACCTCGTCGCCCTCGGAGGCGGCCGGCGACGGGACGCCGTTGACCAGCAGACCGACGACCGTGGACTCGCCCTCGGTGTTGGTGTAGCCGGTGAACTCGGTGGCGCCGTTGCCGTCGGCGATCTCGCGGTAGGCGGCGACGTCGGCGTGGCCGGTCTTCTTGGCCTTGGCGTCGGCCTTGGCCTTGTCCCGCTGCTCCTGCATGAGGCGGCGGAACCCGGCCTCGTCCACGGAGAGCCCCTGCTCGGCGGCGATCTCCAGGGTGAGGTCGATCGGGAAGCCCCAGGTGTCGTGGAGCAGGAAGGCCTTGTCGCCGGAGAGGACGGTGCCGCCGGCGGCCCTGGTCTCGGTCACGGCGCCGTCGAGGACGTTCGAGCCGGCGTTGAGCGTCTTGAGGAAGCGGGCCTCTTCGGCGAGGGCGACGGTCTCGATCCGCTTGCGGTCGCTGATCAGCTCGGGGTACTGCTCGCCCATGGTGTCGATGACCACGTCGACGAGGTCCTGGACGACCACGCCCGCGGCGCCGAGCAGACGCATGTTGCGGATGGCGCGGCGCATGATGCGGCGCAGCACGTAGCCGCGGCCCTCGTTGCCCGGGGTGACACCGTCGCCGATGAGCATCACGGACGTACGCATGTGGTCGGCGACGACGCGGAGCGAGACGTCGCTCTCGTGGGCCTTGCCGTAGGCGACGCCGGTGAGTTCGGTGGCCTTGTCGATGACGACCTGGAGGGTGTCGGTCTCGTACATGTTCTGTACGCCCTGAAGGATCATCGCGAGGCGCTCGAGGCCGAGGCCCGTGTCGATGTTCTTCGACGGCAGCTCGCCGAGGATCGGGAAGTCCTCCTTGCCGGAGCCCTCACCGCGCTCGTACTGCATGAAGACCAGGTTCCAGATCTCCACGTACCGCTCGTCGTTGACGGCCGGGCCGCCCTCGACGCCGAACTCGGGGCCGCGGTCGTAGTTGATCTCGGAGCACGGGCCGCAGGGACCGGGGACGCCCATCGACCAGTAGTTGTCCTTCTTGCCGAGGCGCTGGATGCGCTCGGCGGGGACACCGACGACGTCGCGCCAGATCTGCTCGGCCTCGTCGTCCTCCTGGTAGACGGTGATCCAGAGCTTCTCCGGCTCCAGCCCGTAGCCGCCGTGCTCCACCGAGCTGGTCAGCAGCTCCCAGGCGAGCTTGATGGCGCCTTCCTTGAAGTAGTCGCCGAAGGAGAAGTTGCCGCACATCTGGAAGAACGTGCCGTGGCGGGTGGTCTTGCCGACCTCTTCGATGTCGGGCGTACGCACGCACTTCTGCACGCTGGAGGCGCGCGCGAACGGCGGCTTGACCTCACCGAGGAAGTACGGCTTGAAGGGAACCATGCCGGCGGGGACCAGAAGCAGAGTCGGGTCGTCCGCGATGAGCGACGCCGAAGGGACGACGGTGTGCCCGCGCTCCTCGAAGAAGCTCAGCCAGCGGCGGCGGATTTCAGCCGACTCCATCAGTGGTCCTCATTCCGGTTGTACGAGATCGTTCGGTACGAATGCGTGGTGGTCGTGTTCGGGGTGGCATCGAGCGATGCCCTGCGGCGCGGCCCGGGGAGCTCATGCTCGGCCGGTGCGTCCGGAGAGGCCTCGATGCCGAGCGCCCCGCCCAGTTCGGCTTCGCGCTGGACCATGCCCGCCCTGACGTCGAGGGCGAAGTCCTTGAGCCGGTGGCCGGTCTCGATCGCCTTGTTCGCCGCCTGCGCGGCAAGGCTCTCCGGGGTCAGCTGCCTGAGCTTGCGGTTGACCTTGGTGGTGGCCCACACGCCGGCGGCTGCGCCTGCGGTGAACCAGAAGGTACGGCGGAACATCGCGGGTCAGCCTTTCTGCTTCCGGCGCCGCGCGGAGGGCACGGTGCGACCGACGACGGTGCGGGGGGCGGGCGCGGGCGGTGCCTGGTCCCGGCCGCGGCCGAGGGCCCTGCGCACTCCGTAGCCGAAGGCCGCGACCTTGACGAGCGGTCCGCCGAAGGTGGAGGCGACGGTCGTGGAGAGCGCCGAGGCGTTGGAGGTGACCTCCTGGACGTCCGAGGCGATGGCGTCCACGCGGTCGAGCTGGGTCTGCGCCGACCGCACGGTGGCGGAGGCGTCGCTGAGCAGCGGGACCGCCTGTTCGGTCACGTCCGCCACGAGCCTGGTGGTCGCCTTGAGCGTCTGCGCCAGTCTCACCAGAACCACGGCGAGGAAGGAGACGAGAATCGCCCAGAACACGGCCACCAGGATCCCGGCAACCTCTCCACCGGTCACTCCGCACCGCTCTCTGCTGTCGTTGGGCCCTTGCGAAAAGTCGTCCTCCGACCCTATCGCGCCCGGGGTCTTTCCCCGTACCGCATTACGGGCGGTACGGGGGCTCCCGGGAAGGGAATCGACCGACCCGATTGTACGGAGTGCGCGTGGATGAGTACGCTCCGTGTCCCATGCGAAGGACCAACCTCCCGGCGGAGCTGAACGTCTTCGTCGGACGGGCCGCGGAAGAGGACCGACTGACCCGGCTCCTGGGGGCGTCGCGCCTGGTCACCGTCGTCGGGGTGGGGGGCGTCGGGAAGACCCGGCTCGCCCTGAGGGCCGCCAGGGCGGTGGAGAAACGCTACGCCGACGGCGTGTGGCTCGCCGACCTCTCGGTGCTGCCCGACCCGGAGCTCGTCGCTTTCGCCCTCGCCGAGGCGCTGGGGCTGACCGACCACACGCTGCGCACCCCGGTCGAGTCGCTGACCGACCATCTCGCGGAGCGCCGGCTGCTGCTGGTGGTGGACGGTTTCGAGCACCTCGTCGAGGAGTGCGCGCCCTTGGTGCGGCAGCTTCTCGCGCATGCACCGGGTCTCACCGTCCTCACGGTGGGCCGCCGTCCGCTGCGCGTCGACGGGGAGGCCGTGTTCACGCTGGCGCCGATGGACGAGGACGACGCGGAGGCGCTGTTCGTCGAGCGGGCGACCGCCTCGGCCGGATCAGGCCCGGCGGCCGGGTCCGTGCGCGAGCTGTGCCGGCGGCTCGACGGGATTCCGCTGGCGCTGGAGCTGGCGGCCGCCCGGATGCCGCTCCTCACGGTGGAGCAGATGCTGCGACGGCTCGGCGACCGGTTCCGGCTGCTGACGGACGGGGCGCGGGGCGCGCTCCCCCGGCACCAGACGCTGCGGACCGCGATCGGCTGGAGCCACGAGCTGTGCACGCCGGAGGAGCGGCTGCTGTGGGCGCGCCTCTCGGTCTTCGCCGGGCCGTTCGACCTGGAGGCGGTGGAGTACGTCTGCGCCGGCCGGGAGCTTCCGCCGGAGCGGGTGTTGGACGTGCTCGGCGGTCTGCTCGCGCAGTCCCTGGTCGTACGCGAGGACACGGTCGCCGGTCCGAGATATCGGATATTGGATACGGTCTCCGACTACGGCGCGGAGTGGCTGACGGCGCTCGGCGACACCGAGCGCATGCGCCGTCGGCACCGCGACTGGTACATGGGCCTGGCCACCTGGTGCGAGCTGGAGTGGTTCAGCCCGCGTCAGGCCGAGGTCGCGGCCTGCCTGGAGGCCTCGCTCCCCAATCTGCGGGCGGCCCTCGAACTCTGCCTGGAGCAGCCGGACGAGGCGCATCTGGCGCAGCATCTCGCCGGGACGCTCTGGTTCGCCTGGGTCGGGTGCGGGCGCCTGGCCGAGGGCCGGCACTGGCTGGACCGGGCGCTCGCGCTCGACTCGGAGCACGACGACGCCCGGCTGAAGGCCCTGTGGGTGGTGGGGTACGTGACGATTCTGCAGGGCGACGCGACGGCCGCGGTGGCCGCGCTGCACGAGTGCGGGGAGCGGGCCCGCTCCGTCGGCAACCCCCTGGCGGAGGCGTACGCGACGCACCGGATGGGCTGCCTGGCCCTGCTCTCGGACGACATGCCGAGGGCGGAGGAGCTGATCGGCCGGGCCCTGGCGACCTACCGGGAGCTGGGCGAGCTCAACAGCAACGTGCTGATGGGTCAGGTCGAGCTGGCGATGGCCCGGGTCTTCCAGGGCGATCTGGAGGGCGGGGTCGCGCTCTGCGCGGAGGTGCGGGAGATCTGCGAGGAGCGCGGCGAGCGCTGGACCAAGGCGTACGCGCTCTATGTCCTGGCGTACGCGGCGTGGGCCGGGGGCGATCACCGCGAGGCACGGAAGCTGCTCACGGAGTGCGTCGGCATCAACCACATGTTCCACGATCTGGTGGGGCTGGTGCTGGCCATCGAGCTGCTCGCGTTGGTGACGGCGAGCGAGGGCGACCCGACGGAGGCGGCCGTGCTGCAGGGCGCCGCACTGCCGGTCTGGGACTCGGTGGGTCTGCAGCTCTTCGGCTCGGGCCACTTCAACAGCGCGCGGGCGCTCTGCGCGGCCGAGGCCGGGGAGCTGCTGGGCGCGGAGCGCTACCGGGCGTCGGTGCGGGAGGGGCAGGGACTGTCCCTGGACGCGGCGGTGGACCGGGCGCTCAGCGTGCGCCGGAACCCGGCCGCGCGCGGCGCGGGCCCGCGGGCGCCGCGCCCGTTCCGTACGGCGTTCCCCGAGAACGCGGAAGCCCGCCGGCTCCCCCACTGGTGAGAGTGGGGAAGCGGCGGGCCGAACACCGCGGGGGTGGTACTACGCCTTGATCAGCGGGCGTAGTACTCGACGACCAGCTGCTCGTCGCAGATGACCGGGATCTCCTTGCGGTTCGGGTCGCGGTCGAGGCGGAAGGCCAGGGCCTTCAGGTTGACCTGCAGGTAGCGCGGGGTCTCGCCGTCGGCGGCGAAGCCACCCTCACGGGCCACCTGGAACAGGGGCTTCTCGCGGGAGCGCTCGCGGACCATCACGACGTCGTCGGGACGGACGCGGAACGACGGCTTGTCGACCTTGCCACCGTTGACCTGGATGTGACCGTGCACGACCATCTGGCGGGCCTGGTAGATGGTGCGGGCGATGCCCGAACGCAGGACCAGGGCGTCGAGGCGACGCTCGAGCTCGACGACCAGCGCCTCGCCCGTCTTGCCCTCGGCCTTCTTGGCACGGTCGTAGGCGCGCGCCATCTGGCGCTCGCTGATGTCGTACTGCGCGCGCAGACGCTGCTTCTCGAGCAGACGGACCTTGTAGTCCGAGTTCTGCTTGCGGCCACGGCCGTGCTCGCCCGGCGGGTAGGGGCGGGCCTCGAAGTACTTGACGGCCTTCGGGGTCAGCGCGATGCCGAGGGCACGCGACTTCTTGACCTTGGGACGGGACTGGTTCGGCATGAACCAACCTCTCTATCTGTACGAATACGGCTTCACCAGGGTTAGAGGAGGTCGCATCCGCAGCCGGGGAAACCCGCGAGGTCGTCGAGGACCTGACGGGCAGCCGCTCCCTGGTCTGGGCACATACGTGCAGCACGCGAACGGCCCATCGCCTGGTCCCGGGGGTCCGGGGAGGTGATGGGTTGCCCGCGACACCTTCGAAGGTGCGCGACACTCCTGGAGATCCCGCGCGAGGCGGGTCTCCGGCTGCCTGTCCCGTTCTGGTGGCGCCGGCCGAAGCCGGACACGGGACGCAGCACTCCGCACGAGTGTACCGGGTCGGCGGGGGCCCAGTGACCGCGCCCGCGTCCGCCTCAGCCGTCGCCGCGCAGTCGCTCCCGTACCTTCTCCACCACGTCCGCGTACCGCGCCTCCGCGCCGTAGCGGGTCGGCTCGTAGTAGCGCCTGCCGTGGACCTCGTCCGGCGCGTACTGCTGTGCCGCGATGCCGCCAGGGACGTCGTGCGGGTACACGTAACCCTGGGCATGGCCCAGCTTGGCCGCGCCCTTGTAGTGACCGTCGCGCAGATGCGGCGGGACCGCGCCCGCCAGGCCGTTGCGCACGTCCGCCTGGGCCGCGAAGATCGCCGTGGTCGCCGCGTTCGACTTGGGGGCCAGGGCCAGTGCGATCGTGGCGTGGCTCAGGGTCAGCGCCGCCTCGGGGAAGCCGATCATGGCGACGGCCTGCGCCGCCGCCACGGCCGTCGGCAGAGCGGTCGGGTCGGCCAGGCCGATGTCCTCGCTGGCCGAGATCATCAGCCGGCGGGCGATGAACCGGGGGTCCTCCCCCGCCTCGATCATCCGGGCCAGGTAGTGCAGCGCCGCGTCCACGTCCGAGCCGCGGATCGACTTGATGAGCGCGCTGGCCACGTCGTAGTGCTGGTCGCCGTCCCGGTCGTACGTCACCGCCGCCCGGTCCACGGTCTCCTCGACCGTCTGGAGGGTGATCTCCGGCTCGCCCTTCGCGAGGGCCGAGCCCGCGGCCGCCTCCAGGGCGGTCAGCGCACGCCGGGCGTCGCCGCCGGCGATCCGCAGCAGATGCGCCTCGGCGTCCTCGGGCAGGCTGACCGCGCCCCCGAGCCCCCGGTCCTCGGTGAGGGCCCGCTTGAGGAGATCGCGCAGGTCGTCGTCGGTGAGCGGTTCGAGCGTGAGCAGCAGGGAGCGGGAGAGCAGCGGCGAGATGACGGAGAAGTACGGGTTCTCGGTCGTCGCGGCGATGAGCGTCACCCAGCGGTTCTCCACCGCCGGCAGCAGCGAGTCCTGCTGGGCCTTGGAGAAGCGGTGGATCTCGTCGAGGAAGAGGACGGTCTCCTTGCCGAAGCCGCCGGCCGCGCGCCGCGCGCCCTCGATGACGGCCCGGACCTCCTTGACGCCCGCGGTGATGGCGGAGAGCTCCACGAAGCGCTTGTTGGTCGCCTTCGAGACCACGTACGCCAGGGTCGTCTTCCCGATGCCGGGCGGACCCCAGAGGATCACGGACGAGGCGCCCGCCGGGCCTCCGTCGCCCTCGCCGACGAGCCGCCGCAGCGGCGAGCCGCGCTTGAGCAGATGCTGCTGGCCGAGGACCTCGTCCAGGGTGCGCGGACGCATCCGTACAGCCAGAGGGCTGCTGGACGGGTCCTTCTCCTGGCGTTCTTCGGCGGCTGCGGTAAAGAGGTCGGGCTCCACGTCATGAAGCCTAAGTCAGAGCACTGACAGCGCGGCCCGCGCCCGGTGAGCCTGCGAGCCCGCAGCTCGTCAAGCCGTCAGTCCGTCAGCCCGTCAGCTGGTCCAGAAGTCCCACCAGCGCGTGAGGATCAGCATGCCGATGATCCCGATGTGCAGAACCGGGAGCACCCAGGTGAACTCGTCGAAGAACGTCCGCAGACCCTGGGGCGCCGGGATGACCCCCTTGCGGACGTTGTGTGAGGTCACGTACCAGAACATGATGATCGTGGCGGCCCAGGCCAGGCAGCACCACAGGCAGAGCGCGTTGATCTCGTAGAGCGACTGCTGCATCAGCCAGGTGCAGAACCCGACGCCGAACAGCGTGCCCGCGTTCAGGCCGAGCCAGTACCAGCGGCGGTAGCGGGCGCCGGCGAGGAGGCCTACGCCGATGGCGATCACCATGGCGTAGGTGACGAGGCCGAGCATCGGGTTCGGGAAGCCGAAGACCGAGGCCTGGTCGCTCTTCATGATGTTGCCGCACGAGACGATCGGGTTGAGGCTGCAGCCGGGCGTGAAGTTCGGGTCCTCGAGGAGCTTGAACTTGTCGATCGTGATGACCCACGCGGCGAGCAGACCGGCGGCACCGGTGATCACCAGCAGCCAGGCCAGGGCCCGGCTCGCGCCGATCGTGCCGCGTGCCGACTCGTCAACCGCCGTGTCTGTCATATCCCCGATCCATCACTCGCGGGCTTGTGGCCACGGTCATTCTGCCGTACGGGGCACACTCTCCACCGTTCGGTGGACATAAGGACGACCGGGGCCCGTCCGCGTGAAGCGGTCCGGTCCCCGGTCGTCCTCGTGCCGTGTGCCGTGCGTCTTCGGCCCTCGTCAGGCCAGCTTCGCCCGGACGGTGTCGACCAGCGCGTCCAGGGCCACCGGCTCCTGCTCTCCGGACTCCATGTCCTTGAGCTGGACCACGCCCTCGGCCAGGTCACGCTCGCCCGCGACGACGGCGAACCGGGCGCCCGAGCGGTTGGCGTCCTTCATGGCGCCCTTGAGGCCCTTCCCTCCGAACGCGAAGTCGGCCGCCACGCCCGCCTTGCGGAGTGCGGTGACCTTCCCGAACACGACACGGCGCGCCACGTCCCCGAGCGCGACCGCGAAGACGCTGGTCGCCGCCGGGATGTCCAGCTCGACGCCCTCGGCCTCCAGGGCCAGCACCGTACGGTCCACGCCGAGCGCCCAGCCGACCGACGGGAGCACCGGTCCGCCGATCATCTCGGAGAGGCCGTCGTACCGGCCGCCGCCGCCGACCGCGGACTGCGAGCCCAGACCGTCGTGGACGAACTCGAAGGTCGTCCGCGTGTAGTAGTCCAGGCCGCGCACCAGCTTGGCGTCGTCCTCGAACGCGACGCCCGCCGCGGTGATCAGGGCGCGCACCTCCTCGTGGTACGCCTTGCACGCGTCGCACAGGTAGTCGCGCAGCAGCGGCGCGCCGACGAGCTGCTTCTGCACGGACTCGCGCTTGTCGTCGAGGACGCGGAGCGGGTTGATCTCGGCCCGGCGGAGCGTCTCCTCGTCGAGGTCGAGGCCGCGCAGGAAGGTCTGCAGCGCCTCCCGGTAGACGGGGCGGCACTCCTTGTCGCCGAGCGAGTTCAGCAGGATGCGGAAGTTCCGCAGGCCCAGCGAGCGGTACGCGTCGTCGGCCAGGATGATCAGCTCGGCGTCGAGCGCCGGGTCCTCGGCGCCGATCGCCTCGGCGCCGACCTGGGAGAAGTGCCTGTAGCGGCCCTTCTGCGGGCGCTCGTAGCGGTAGTACGAGCCGGAGTACCAGAGCTTCACCGGCAGGTTGCCCTGCTTGTGCAGGCTGGCCTCCAGGGCCGCGCGCAGCACGGAGGCGGTGCCTTCGGGCCGCAGCGCCAGCTCGGAGCCGCCCTTGGTGGTGAGGGTGTACATCTCCTTGGTGACGATGTCGGTGGACTCACCGACACCGCGGGCGAAGAGGTTGACGTCCTCGAAGCCGGGCGTCTCGATGTAGCCGTAGCCGGACTTGCGCAGGGGTCCGGAGATGGCGTCCCGGACCGCCAGGTACTTCGCGGAGTACGGCGGAATCAGGTCGTACGTGCCCTTGGGGGCCTTGAAGGTGCTCAACGTCGTCTCGTCACATTCCTCGTCGGGGAGCCTTCGTGCTCCCGAGGCCGGCGGCCACGTCCCGCAGGTACGGGTTCGTGGCGCGCTCCTGGCCGATGGTCGTCTGGGGACCGTGTCCCGACAGCACCACGGTCGAGTTGTCGAGGGGCAGGCACACGCGGGCCAGCGATTCGAGCATCTCGTCCATGTCACCGCCGGGCAGGTCGGTGCGTCCGATGGAGCCGGCGAAGAGCAGATCGCCCGAGAAGAACACGGAGGGGATCTCCGTGGTCTGCGGCATCTGGAAGGTCACCGACCCCTTGGTATGACCGGGCGCATGGGCGACGGAGAACTCCATGCCGGCGAGGTCCAGCGTGGCGCCGTCGGTGAGCTCGTGCACGTCGTCCGGCTCGCCCACGGTCAGCTCGCCCATGAGGGGCATCCCGATGGAGCGGCCGAGGGCCTTCTCCGGGTCGCTCATCATGTACCGGTCGGCGGGGTGGATCCACGCGGGTACGTCATGGGCGCCGCAGACCGGGACGACGGAGGCGACGTGGTCGATGTGTCCATGGGTGAGGACCACGGCGACGGGCTTGAGCCGATGCTTCTTCAGCGTCTCCTCGACACCCTGGGCAGCCTGGTGGCCCGGGTCGATGATGACGCACTCCTCGCCTGCGGCGGGGGCGACCAGGTAGCAGTTGGTCCCCCAGGCCCCGGCGGGGAACCCGGCAATCAGCACGATCGTCCTTAAATGTCGTCCGGCACGGGGTGCGACGGAGCGGAAGCGGCAGATCAGAGCCTACCGGCGCTGCGTATTCCACAGCCAACCCGTATACGGTACGGGCACACCCGGCCAGGACAGGAACAGTCGAGCGACAAGGAGCAGACCCGGTGGTCAGCAGCGATCAGCGGCGGCGGCAGCTCGCCAGGGAGAAGTTCGAGCGTCAGCAGCAGCGGCGGCAGGAGGCGCGGCAGAAGGCCAAGCGCCGGAACACCGTGATCGCGGCCTCGCTCGCCGTCGTACTGGCCGCGGGCGGTGCGGTGTACGCGTCCGTCGCGCTGACCGACGACGGCAGCACCGCGGCGGCCGACGACGCGACGCCGAGCGACGCCGCGACGCCGACCCCCTCGGCGACCGAGTCGAAGGCGCCGGAGCCGGCGATGGCCGTCGACAAGAAGGCCACGTACACGATGTCCCTCAAGACGAACCGGGGCGACATCGGGATCACCATGGACGCGGCGAAGACCCCGCACACGGTGAACTCCTTCAAGCACCTGGCGGACAAGAAGTACTTCGACGGGACGAAGTGCCACCGGCTCACCACCGAGGGCATCTTCGTCCTCCAGTGCGGTGACCCGAAGGGCGACGGCACGGGCGGTCCCGGCTACACCATCCCGGACGAGAACCTGGACGCGCTGGGCAAGGCCGGCGCGGACGGCTCGGTGACCTTCCCCGCCGGGACGGTCGCGATGGCCAACACGATGCAGCCCGACACGGGCGGCAGCCAGTTCTTCCTCGTCTACAAGGACACGAAGCTGCCGCCTCAGTTCACCCCCTTCGGGAAGATCGACACGGCCGGTCTGAAGGTCGTGGAGGAGGTCGCCGGGGGCGGGGTCGAGGGCGGCGCGAAGGACGGCGCGCCCAAGACGGCCGTGACGATCGAGAAGGCCACGGTCGCCAAGAAGTGACACACGGCGTGACCGTTGAATTTCGGTCGCGCGGAGAGCGGACAGCCGGGCGGCCGGTCGCCTAGATTGGCGTTGTGCAGCGCGGTCCTGTATCCGCGTTGTTGAGGGCGGGCGAGGCCCGCCGGGAACCTGTGGACGATGCCCAGGGGGCACAACCCCCTCGTCGGCATCATGTGGAGGAGGCGCTGTGAGCAGCGACCCGTGGGGCCGCGTCGACGAGACGGGCACCGTGTACGTGCGTACAGCCGAGGGCGAGAAGGTCGTCGGATCGTGGCAGGCCGGCACTCCCGAGGAGGCACTGGCCTACTTCGAGCGCAAGTACGAGGGCCTGGTTGTCGAGATCGGCCTCCTCGAGAAGAGGGTGAAGACCACCGACCTCTCGGCGAAGGACGCCACGGTCGCGATCGACCACATCCGGCAGCAGGTCGACGAGCATCACGCCGTGGGTGACCTCGCCGCGCTGACCGCTCGCCTCGACAAGCTGGTCGAGACGGTCGAGTCGCGCCGTGAGGAGCGCAAGGTCCAGAAGGCCAAGCAGGCCGACGAGGCGCGCGGCGCCAAGGAGGCCCTGGTCAAGGAGGCCGAGGAGCTGGCGCAGAGCGAGCAGTGGCGGGCGGCCGGCGAACGGCTGCGCGCGCTCGTGGACACCTGGAAGGGCCTGCCGCGGCTCGACCGGAAGTCCGACGACGAGCTGTGGCACCGCTTCTCGCACGCCCGCTCGGCGTTCTCCAAGCGCCGCAAGGCGCACTTCGCCTCGCTGGACGCGCAGCGCGAGGAGGCCCGCAAGGCCAAGGAGAAGCTGGTCGCCGAGGCCGAGTCGCTGTCGAACTCCACGGACTGGGGTGGCACGGCCGCCCGCTACCGCGAGCTGATGGCGGAGTGGAAGGCCGTGGGCCGTGCGCAGCGCGAGCACGAGGACGACCTGTGGAACCGCTTCCGCGGCGCCCAGGACATCTTCTTCGCGGCGCGCGGTGAGATCTTCGCCGAGCGGGACGCGGAGCAGACCGAGAACCTCAAGCTGAAGGAGGAGCTCGCGACCGAGGCCGAGAAGCTGGTGCCGGTGACGGATCTGAAGGCGGCGCGCGCGGCCTTCCGCTCCATCAACGAGCGCTGGGAGGCCATCGGCCATGTGCCGCGCGACGCCCGGCCGAAGGTCGAGGGCCGGATGCACGCGGTCGAGCGGGCGCTCCAGGAGTCCGAGGAGTCGGAGTGGCGCCGGACGAACCCCGAGGCACGCGCGCGTGCCGCGGGTCTGACGGGCCAGCTGCAGGACGCGGTCGACAAGCTGCAGAAGCAGATCGACGCGGCGCGTGCGGCGGGCAACGACGCCAAGGCCGACAAGCTGGCGCGTGAGCTGGAGGGCCGTCAGGCACTCCTCGACCAGGCTCTGAAGGGCCTGCAGGAGTTCGGCGGCTGATCCCGCGTACGTACGAGAAGGGCCCCGGTACCTCGCACAGGTACCGGGGCCCTTCTCGTACGCGCTGTTACGGGCGTCGCGCCGAGGTGACGCGGTAGACGTCGTAGACGCCCTCGACGCCGCGGACGGCCTTCAGGACGTGGCCGAGGTGCTTCGGGTCGCCCATCTCGAAGGTGAAGCGCGAGGTGGCCACCCGGTCGCGGGAGGTCTGGACGGCCGCCGACAGGATGTTGACGTGCTGGTCCGACAGGACGCGGGTGACGTCCGAGAGCAGCCGGGAGCGGTCCAGGGCCTCGACCTGGATGGCGACCAGGAAGACCGAGGACTGTGTGGGCGCCCACTCGACCTCGAGGATGCGCTCCGGCTCGCGGGAGAGCGAGTCCACGTTGACGCAGTCGCTGCGGTGGACCGAGACGCCGCTGCCGCGGGTGACGAAGCCGATGATCGGGTCGCCGGGTACGGGCGTGCAGCAGCGGGCCAGCTTGACCCAGACGTCCTCGACGCCCTTGACGACGACACCGGGGTCGGCGCTGGAACGGCGCTTGGCGCGGCCGCGTGTGGGCGGGGCGGTCTCGGCGATGTCCTCGGTGGCGGCCTCCTCGCCGCCGAGCGCCTGGACGAGCTTCTGCACGATGGACTGGGCCGTGACATGGCCCTCCCCGATCGCCGCGTACAGCGAGGAGATGTCGCTGTAGCGCATCTCGTGGGCGAGCGTGACGAGCGAGTCGCCGGTGAGGATCCGCTGGATCGGCAGGTTCTGCTTGCGCATGGCGCGCGCGATGGCGTCCTTGCCCTGCTCGATCGCCTCGTCGCGGCGCTCCTTGGAGAACCAGGCGCGGATCTTGTTGCGGGCGCGCGGGGACTTGACGAAGCCCAGCCAGTCCCGGGACGGGCCCGCGCCGGCGGCCTTGGAGGTGAAGACCTCGACCAGGTCGCCGTTGTCGAGGGTCGATTCGAGCGGGACGAGCCGCCCGTTGACCCGCGCCCCTATGGTGCGGTGGCCGACCTCGGTGTGGACGGCGTAGGAGAAGTCGACGGGGGTGGCCCCGGCGGGCAGCGCTATGACATCGCCCTTGGGGGTGAAGACGAAGACCTCGTTGCGCGACAGGTCGAAGCGAAGGGACTCCAGGAACTCCCCGGGGTCCTCGGTCTCCTTCTGCCAGTCGAGCAACTGGCGCAGCCACGCCATGTCGTTGAGGTGGTCGTCCTTGCCGGTGTTCTTCGGCACGTCCGTGCGCACCTTGGAGGCGCCGGCGACGGCCTCCTGCTTGTACTTCCAGTGCGCGGCGATGCCGTACTCGGCGCGGCGGTGCATGTCGAAGGTGCGGATCTGCAGCTCGACGGGCTTGCCGTTGGGGCCGATGACCGTCGTGTGCAGCGACTGGTACATGTTGAACTTCGGCATCGCGATGTAGTCCTTGAACCGGCCGGGGACCGGGTTCCATCGCGCGTGGACGGTGCCGAGGGCCGCGTAGCAGTCGCGGACGGTGTCCACGAGGACGCGGATGCCGACCAGGTCGTAGATCTCCGCGAAGTCACGGCCGCGGACGATCATCTTCTGGTAGACGCTGTAGTAGTGCTTCGGCCGGCCGGTGACGGTGGCCTTGATGCGGGCGGCGCGCAGGTCGGCCTGGACCTCGTCGGTCACTATGGCGAGGTACTCGTCGCGCTTGGGGGCGCGCTCGGCGACGAGCCGGACGATCTCGTCGTACATCTTGGGGTAGAGGATCGCGAAGGCGAGGTCCTCCAGCTCCCACTTGATGGTGTTCATGCCCAGGCGGTGGGCAAGGGGCGCGTAGATCTCGAGGGTCTCGCGGGCCTTCTTCTCCTGCTTCTCCCGCTTGAGGTAGCGCATGGTGCGCATGTTGTGCAGCCGGTCGGCGAGCTTGATGACCAGGACGCGCGGGTCCTTGGCCATGGCGACGACCATCTTGCGGACGGTCTCGGCCTGCGCGGCCTCGCCGAACTTGACCTTGTCGAGCTTGGTGACACCGTCGACGAGGAGGGCCACCTGGTCGCCGAAGTCGCGGCGCAGGGTGTCCAGGCCGTACTCGGTGTCCTCGACGGTGTCGTGCAGCAGTCCGGCCATGAGCGTGGCCGGGTCCATGCCGAGCTCGGCGAGGATCGTGGTGACGGCGAGCGGGTGCGTGATGTAGGGGTCGCCGCTCTTGCGCTTCTGGCCGCGGTGCCAGCGCTCGGCGACCTGGTAGGCCCGTTCGACCTGGCGGAGAGTCGCCGTCTCGATCTTCGGGTCGTTGGAGCGGACGATCCGCAGCAGCGGTTCGAGGACCGGGTTGTACGGGGAGGAGCGCTGGACGCCGAGCCGGGCGAGCCGGGCGCGCACCCGGTTGGACGAGCCGCCGGAGCGGGTCACGGGGGCGGGGGCGGGCTTGGGCGAGGAGGCCGGTGCCGGGGCGGGGGCCACGGGCGTGGGACTGCCCTCCGCGGGCTTGTTCTTGGGCGGCGCGGGCTCCGCCGCAAGGGCCTTGTCGGCCTGCGGGTCGGGCTGCGCGGCGGAGAGTGGCTGGGCCTCGTCTGGCAAGAGCGCTCCTCGTGCTGTACCGGGTCCCCCGGTCAGGCCCGGAAAGGCCATCGTATCGAGCCGGGGGCCGCCGTGCTCCCGCGTGCGGAGGGTGAGACGGGCACCACGCGCGCGAACGGCCCGTTCCGGGTCATACACCGGAGAACGGACGAGGCGCCCCGGGGATTCCCCGGGGCGCCTCTCACCGCACGCGCGCGTGTGGTGTCAGACCGTGATCAGCGCCTCCAGTGGAGCGCCGCGCAGGGCCGGCTCCAGGCGGGCGCGGCCCGGCAGGAAGCCGAGCTCCATGAGGACCGCGACTCCCGCGACCCCCGCCCCGGCCCGCCGGATGAGCTCGATGGAGGCCTCGGCGGTGCCGCCGGTGGCGAGGACGTCGTCGATGACCATGACGCGTTCGCCGTCGGCCAGGTCCTCGGCGTGCACCTCGATCTCGGCGGTGCCGTACTCCAGCTCGTACGCCTGCTTCAGCGTCGCACCGGGCAGCTTGCCGGCCTTGCGGACCGGGACGAATCCCAGGCCCGCGCGGACGGCCACCGGTGCGGCGAGGATGAAGCCGCGCGCCTCCAGGCCGACGATCTTCGTCGCGCCGTGCGTGACGCACAGCGCGGCGAGGCTGTCGGTCAGCGCCGTGAACGCCTCCGGGTCCGCGAGCAGCGGGGTGATGTCCTTGAACAGCACGCCCGGCTTCGGATAGTCGGGGACGTCCCGGATCCGGCTGAGGAGCAGGGCCGTGGTGTCCTGGGCCTCGGCGGTCATCCTCGGTTCTCCGACGGGCGGCCGCGACGGCCGCGCTGACCGACGACCGCGGTCTCGGCCTCGTCGTGGAAGCCGTCCGCGTCCTCGTCGGAACCGTCCAGGGGCTCGCCCTTGGCGGCCGCGGAGGCGCGCTTGGCGAGCACCCGCTTCCTGAGGGCCTTCATCGCCGGCTCGCGCTCCTTGAGGTCGGCGACGAGCGGGGTGGCGATGAAGATCGAGGAGTACGCACCGGCGGCGAGGCCGACGAACAGCGACAGCGAGATGTCGTTCAGCATGCCGGCGCCGAGGACACCGCCACCGATGAAGAGCAGGCCGGCGACCGGCAGCAGGGCCACGACGGTGGTGTTGATCGAACGGATCAGAGTGCCGTTGATCGACCGGTTGGCCAGATCGCTGTAGGTGTAGCGGGTCTGCTTGGTGATGTCCTTCGTTCCCTCCTTGAGGGAGTCGAAGACCACGACCGTGTCGTACAGCGAGTAGCCGAGGATGGTCAGCAGACCGATGACCGTACCGACCGTGACCTCGAACCCGACGAGCGAGTAGATGCCGACGGTGATGGTCAGGTCGTGGATCAGGGCGATGAGCGCCGCTACCGCCATTCGCCATTCGAAGGCGATGGCCAGATAGATCACCACGAGGATCATGAAGACCGCGAGACCGGTCCATGCCTTGTTGGCGATCTGCTCACCCCAGCTGGGGCCGACCAGCTCCGCCGCGATCTTGTTCTCGGCGATGTTCAGGTCCTTGGCGAGCTCGGCGCGGACCTGGTCGGACTTCTCGGTGTCGAGGCCGCCGACCTGGATGCGCAGCGCGCCGCTGCCGAGCTTCTGGACCACGGCGGGGTGGCCGGAGGCCTCCTCGGCGTACTCCTGGGCCTGGGAGACCGAGACCTCGGACTTCGGGGTGGTGAAGACGGCACCGCCCTGGAACTCGATGCCCATGTTCAGGCCGCGGACGGCCAGGGCCACGATCGCCGTGATGGTGATCAGGATGGACAGGCCGTACCAGAGCTTGCGGTTGCCGATGAAGTCGTAGGCGACCTCACCGCGGTTGAGCCGGGCGCCGAGGCTGTCGCGCTTCTTCGCCATCTCACGCCTCCTTCGGGGAGTCGACGGGGGCGGAGACACGACGGGAGCGGCGCAGCGGCGGCTTGGCGCCGAGGCGCTTGGGGTCCAGTCCGGACCAGGGGTGGCCCTCGCCGTAGAACTTGGTCCGCGCGAGCAGCGTCATCAGCGGCTTGGTGAAGAGGAACACCACGACCACGTCGAGCAGGGTGGTCAGGCCGAGGGTGAACGCGAAGCCCTGGACCTTGCCGACGGTGACGACGAAGAGCACCGCGGCGGCGAGGAACGACACGAAGTCGGAGACGAGGATCGTACGACGGGCGCGCGGCCAGGCACGCTCGACGGCCGGGCGCAGGGTCCGGCCCTCGCGGACCTCGTCGCGGATGCGTTCGAAGTAGACGATGAACGAGTCCGCGGTGATACCGATGGCCACGATGGCGCCACAGACGGCCGGCAGGTTCAGCGCGAAGCCGATGGCCGGGCCGAGCAGTGACATGATCACGTACGTGAGGAGAGCCGAGACGCCGAGGCTGAGCAGGGCGATCAGCGACAGGCCGCGGTAGTAGACGATCAGGTACAGGACGACCAGGGCGAGGCCGATGGCGCCGGCGATCAGACCGGCCTCAAGCTGCTCACCACCGAGCGCGGCGGTGACGGTGTCGACGCTCTGGGTGTCGAAGGAGAGCGGCAGGGCACCGTAGGACAGGATGTTGCCGAGGTCCTGGGCCGACTGCTGGTTGAAGCTGCCGGAGATCTCCGCGTTGGCGCTCAGCGTGGTCCGCACCGACGGGGCCGAGACGACCGAGCCGTCCAGGACGATCGCGAACTGGTTCTGCGGCTCCTGCTGCTGCGAGAGCTTGCCGGTGATCTGCGAGAACTTCTTGGCACCCGCGTCCGTGAACTCCATGTTCACGATCCACATGCCGCGCTGCTGGTCGAAGACGCCCTTGGCGTCGTCGACGTCACGGCCGTCCACCTCGGCGGGGCCGAGGAGGTACTTGGCGTCGCCCTCGGTGCCGCACGCGAGGGTGGGCTGCTCGGCGGGAACGCCCTGGGCCGGGTTCGGCACGACCTTCTTGTCGCCGGACTTCGGCGCCTTCGGCGTGCAGTCGAGCGCGGCGAACTGCTGCTGCAGCTTCGCCGCGTCGTCGGCAGGAGGCGTGGTGCCGGGGGACTTCGAGGCGTCCGGGGACTTCGAGGCGCCCGGCGAGGGGGTGCCCGAGGCGCTCGGGGTGGGCGCCTTCTTCAGGGCCTCGCTGACGGCACGGCCCTGCGTGGTGGCGCTCGCGGAGGGAGAGGCCTTGCCGTCCGTGGCCGAGGCCGAGGGGCTCGCGGAGGAGCCGGCGGACGGCTTCGTGGACGCGGACGGCGTGGGGCTGCCGGACGGCGTCGGGGTCGCCGGACCGCTCGGGGCCCAGGCCAGCACCGGCCGGAAGTGCAGCTGAGCGGTCGTACCGACCTGCTCACGCGCCTGCTTCTCGTCCACACCCCGCGGGATGTTGACGATGATGTTCTCGCGGCCCTGCGTCTGGACCTCGGCCTCGGAGACACCCAGACCATTGACACGGCGGTCGATGATGCCGACCGCGGTGTTCATGTTGGTCTCGTTGACGGCGTCTTCCTTGCCGGGCTCGGCCTTCGCCTTGAGCGTGATCGAGGTACCGCCCGCGAGGTCGATGCCCAGCCGCGGAGTGGTGTGCCCCGACCAGAACATCGCGCCCGTGAGCGCGACCATGGCGATCAGGATCAGAGCCAGGGCACGCCCCGGCCTGCTCTGGCCCCCCGCCGGCCTTCGGCCCTTCTTCGGTGCTGCCACCTTGTCGTTTCTCCCTGTCCAACCGCCCGGCGACGGGTGTGCGCGGTGCGGCCACGAAAGTGTGTGTGGGGACCTGCCCCCGCAGACGTGGAACCGTGCCGGGGACCGCGGACGCCGGTGGGCGTTCTCCGCGGTCCCCGGTCGCGACTACTTCGCCTCGGTCCCGCTGTCGCCCTTGCCGTCCTTGTTGACCTCGGCGTCGGCCTCGACGGCCTCGGCCTTCTTGGTCAGGTCGGGCTTGGTGTCCTCGACGGCCTCGTCCGCCGCGACGGCGTCGGCCGTCTCGGTCAGGGAGGAGGCGTCGTCCGGGACGACGGCCTCGGCGTCCGGCTCGTCACCGTGGACGATGCGGTTGTACTCGTCGTCCGCGAGGACCGCGCCGATGGCGTTCTTCGCGTAGACGGCGTGCACGCCGGGAGCGACCTCGAGGAGGACGGTCTCGTCGCCGATTTCCTTGACGGTGGCGTACATCCCCCCGATCGTCCGTACGCCGGTGCCGGGCTGAATCTCGTCGCGCATCTGCGCGGCCGCCTGCTGCTTCTTCTTCGCAGAGCGGGTCATCAGGAACATGGCCCCGATGAGGACGATGAAGGGGAGGAGGGTCACGATACTCACGGGACGGGTTTCCTTCGCACGGACGCGGAGAACCCGCGGCCTGATCTTCGGGGGTGGGCGTGCCGACCAGAAAGGTCGGCATCGGCGGAGTCTAGGCGAGTCCGCATCGTTGGAACAACGTCCAGCATCGCACCCTGGTTCCTGCTCCGACGAGTCTCCGCGCCGTCACGGTCCCGTCACGCCCCGAAGAGCCCCTGTTGTCCGCTTCCTGGCGCGCCCGGGGCCGCTGCCTGCGGTGGAACGAGCCCGAGGTGGGCCCATGCCGCCGGAGTGGCGACCCGACCACGGGGTGTGCGCGCCAGGAGTCCTTCCCTTACGAGGAAGGGTTCGGCGACCTCCTCGACGGTCTCCCGCTCCTCCCCCACCGCCACCGCGAGGGTCGACAGACCGACCGGTCCGCCGCCGAAGAGCTTGAGCAGGGCCTCCAGGACGGCGCGGTCGAGCCGGTCGAGGCCGCGGGCGTCCACCTCGTACACGCCGAGCGCGGCGGAGGCGATCTCGCGGGTGATCACGCCGTCGGCCCTGACCTGGGCGTAGTCGCGGACGCGGCGCAGGAGGCGGTTGGCGATGCGGGGGGTACCGCGGGAGCGGCCGGCGATCTCGGCGGCTCCGGCGGTGTCGATCTCGACGTCGAGGAGTCCGGCGGAGCGGTGGATGACGCGCTCCAGCTCGGCGGGGTCGTAGAACTCCATGTGGCCGGTGAAGCCGAAGCGGTCGCGGAGCGGGGGCGGCAGGAGTCCGGCCCGGGTGGTGGCACCGACCAGGGTGAAGGGCGGCAGCTCCAGGGGGATGGCGGTGGCGCCGGGGCCCTTGCCGACGATGACGTCGACGCGGAAGTCCTCCATCGCCATGTAGAGCATCTCCTCGGCGGGCCGGGACATGCGGTGGATCTCGTCGAGGAAGAGGATCTCTCCCTCCTGGAGGGAGGAGAGGATCGCGGCGAGGTCGCCGGCGTGCTGGATGGCGGGGCCGGAGGTGATCCGGATCGGGGCCTTCATCTCGGCGGCGATGATCATCGAGAGGGTGGTCTTGCCGAGACCGGGGGCGCCGGAGAGCAGCACGTGGTCCGCGGTGGCGCCGCGCTGGCGGGCGGCCTTGAGGACCAGGTCGAGCTGCTGCCGGACCTTCTCCTGACCGACGAACTCGGCCAGGTCCTTGGGACGCAGCGCGGCCTCGACGGCCTGGTCGTCGCCGTCGGCCGAGGCGCCGACGAGGCGGTCCTCGGCTGCGGGTGCGGTGTCGTCGTCCCAGTTCACGGTCTCTGCCTTCGTGGGTGGTGTCGGTGCGGTGGTGTGTGCGGCGAGCGGGGCGCCTGGGGCGGGCTCTGTCCCCGCCCCGCTCCTTCCCGTACCGGGGCTACGTCCCGGACCCCGCGCCTCACACGCCGGCGAGGCTGAATGTCCCGCCCGGAGGGCGGGGGTGGGGAAGGCGCCCCGCAGGGCTATCTGGCGCGGTTCAGGGTTTGGAGGGCCGCGCGGAGAAGCTGCGGGACCGGGGCCGCCTCGCCCGCGGCGAGCGCGGCTTCGGCCTGCGGGGTCACCGCCGCGACCGCCTCCTCCGCCTCCCGGGACGCGTAGCCGAGGCCGACGAGGGCGGCGGAGAGCTGCTCCGTCCAGGGCGCGGGACCGGCCGCCGCGCGCTGGGCGCCGACGAGGCCGCCGGTGCCGAGTGGCTGCCCCAGCTTGTCCTTCAGTTCGAGGAGGAGTTTCTGCGCCCCCTTCTTGCCGATGCCGGGGACGGCGGTCAGGGTCTTCTCGTCTCCGGTGGAGACGGCGAGGCGGAGCGCGTCGGGGCTGTGCACGCCGAGCATGGCCTGGGCGAGGCGGGGTCCGACGCCGCTGGCGGTCTGGAGCAGTTCGAAGACCTGGCGCTCGTCGTCGTCGGCGAAGCCGTAGAGCGTCAGGGAGTCCTCACGGACCACCAGCGACGTGGCGAGCCGGGCCACCTGACCGATCCTCAGGCCGGCGATGGTGTTCGGCGTGCACTGGACGGCCATGCCGATGCCGCCGACCTCGACGACCGCGGTGGTGGGGGCGAGCGCGGCGACCGGGCCGCTGACGAAGGCGATCATGCGGGTCGGCCTTTCGAGGCGTGGGTTGCGTGATGGGCGGCGACGGCCTGCTGGAGACGGTTCTGGGCCGGGGCGCGCCAGATGTGACAGATGGCCAGGGCGAGGGCGTCCGCCGCGTCGGCCGGCTTGGGCGGGGCGGAGAGCCGTAGCAGCCGGGTCACCATCGCTCCGACCTGGGCCTTGTCGGCGCGGCCGCTGCCGGTGACGGCTGCCTTGACCTCGCTGGGGGTGTGCAGTGCGACGGGGATGCCGCGCCGGGACGCGCAGAGCATGGCGACGGCACTGGCCTGGGCGGTGCCCATCACCGTGCGCACGTTGTGCTGGCTGAAGACCCGCTCCACGGCGACCATTTCGGGCTGGTACTCCTCGATCCAGGCCTCGATGCCCTGTTCGATGAGGACGAGACGCGCGCCGATCTGATCGTCCGCGGGGGTGCGCACGACGCCGACGCCGAGCATGGTCAGAGGCCGCCCGGCCACGCCGTCGACGACTCCCACGCCACACCGCGTCAGCCCGGGGTCGACACCCAAGACACGCACTGCTCCTCCATCCCTCGGCAACCGCCTGAAGGCTACCGGCTGCCTCTGACACCGCGGCCGACCACGGGGGTCCGACGGGCCGATGACCTGCCGGGAGGGGCGCCCGAGCGGCGCGAATTCACCTTGCCGTCATGATCGTTCCTCATTATGATCACTGACATTCGCACGTTTGACCGACGTGTGAACGTTCGAGTGGCCATCGGTTCTCGGCCACACAACCCAACAAAACAGGGGGAAACATGCGTCGCATGTCCAAGATCGGCGTCACGGGCGCCGCGATCGCGCTCGCCACGGTCGGTCTCAGCTCGCCCGCCCAGGCGGCGTCCTCGGAGATCCACCGCGGCAAGACCGGCTGCTTCAGCTGGTCCTGGGCCGAGGGCTGGACCACCACCACGGTGTACTACCGGAACACCTGCACCTACGAGGCGTCGATGAACGTCTGGTGGCAGGACGGCCGGACCAGCCGGATGAAGAAGGTCACCGCCGCGGGCGGCGCCTCGGGGAGCGTCAAGAACTCGGGCGACTTCAAGCGGATCGACTGAAGGTGATCCCGTACCCGGCTGATTCCTGACACCCACGCGGCCGGGGATGACGAAAGAGCGGCCCGCCGGTTCTCCGGCGGGCCGCTCCTCGTGTGCGCGGACGATGCCCCGTCAGGCGTCGACCTTCTCCATGACCTCGTCGCTGACGTCGAAGTTGGCGAAGACGTTCTGCACGTCGTCGCTGTCCTCCAGCGCGTCGATCAGCTTGAAGATCTTGCGCGCGCCCTCCTCGTCCAGCTCGACCTGCATGGTCGGGACGAAGTTGGAGTCGGCGGAGTCGTAGTCGATACCGGCCTCCTGGAGGGCGGTACGGACGGCGACCATGTCGGTGGCCTCGCTGATGACCTCGAAGCTCTCACCGAGGTCGTTGACCTCCTCGGCGCCCGCGTCGAGGACGGCGCCGAGGACGTCGTCCTCGGTCAGCTCGCCCTTGGGCAGCACGATGACGCCCTTGCGGTTGAACAGGTACGAGACCGAGCCCGGGTCGGCCATCGAGCCGCCGTTGCGGGTCATGGCGACGCGGACGTCGGAGGCGGCACGGTTGCGGTTGTCGGTGAGGCACTCGATGAGCACCGCGACACCGTTCGGACCGTAGCCCTCGTACATGATCGTCTCGTAGTCGACGCCGCCGGCCTCGAGGCCGCCGCCGCGCTTGATCGCCGAGTCGATGTTCTTGTTCGGGACCGAGCTCTTCTTCGCCTTCTGCACGGCGTCGAACAGCGTCGGGTTTCCGTCCAGGTCGGCGCCGCCGGTCCGGGCCGCGACCTCGATGTTCTTGATCAGCTTCGCGAAGAGCTTGCCGCGCTTGGCGTCGATCACGGCCTTCTTGTGCTTCGTCGTAGCCCATTTAGAGTGGCCGGACATCTGCCTGTCTCCTTCGCGTAACCCATTTCTGCACGAACCCCAGAGATCTTACCGGGACCTCGTCACCGCGCGGAGCGCACCATGTCGACGAACAGGGCGTGAATGCGGTGATCGCCGGTGAGCTCGGGGTGGAACGAGGTCGCCAGGACCTGCCCCTGGCGTACGGCCACGATGTGGCCCTCGTGCTCGGCGAGGACCTCGACCTCCGCACCGACCGACTCGACCCAGGGGGCGCGGATGAAGACGCCCTCGACGGGGGCGTCCTCGATGCCGGTGACGGTGACGCCGGCCTCGAAGGACTCGTTCTGACGGCCGAAGGCGTTGCGGCGGACGATCATGTCGATGCCGCCGAAGGTCTCCTGGCCCGAGCGCGGGTCGAGGATCTTGTCGGCGAGCATGATCAGACCGGCGCAGGTGCCGTAGACGGGCAGGCCGGCGGCGATGCGCTCGCGCAGCGGCTCCATCAGGCCGAAGAGCACGGCCAGCTTGGAGATGGTGGTGGACTCGCCGCCCGGTATGACGAGGCCGTCGACCTCGGCGAGCTCCTCGGGGCGCCGGACCGGCCTGGCCACGGCGTCAGCCGCGGCCAGGGCGATCAGGTGCTCCCGTACGTCGCCCTGGAGTGCCAGGACACCGATCACGGGTGTGCTCATGGGTGCTTACCAGCCGCGGTTGGCGTAGCGCTCGGACTCGGGGAGGGTGTCGCAGTTGATGCCGACCATGGCCTCGCCCAGGTTGCGGGAGGCGTCCGCGATGATCTTCGGGTCGTCGTAGAAGGTGGTGGCCTTCACGATGGCGGCGGCGCGCTTGGCCGGGTCGCCCGACTTGAAGATGCCGGAGCCGACGAAGACGCCCTCGGCACCGAGCTGGCGCATCAGCGCGGCGTCGGCGGGGGTGGCGACACCACCGGCGGAGAACAGCACGACCGGCAGCTTGCCGAGCTCGGCGACCTCCTTGACCAGCTCGTACGGGGCGCGCAGGTCCTTGGCGGCGGCGAACAGCTCGTTGTTGTCGAAGCCGCGCAGCTTGGCGATCTCGTTCTTGATCTGGCGCAGGTGGCGGACGGCCTCGACGACGTTGCCGGTGCCGGCCTCGCCCTTGGAGCGGATCATGGCCGCGCCCTCGGCGATGCGGCGGAGGGCCTCGCCCAGGTTGGTGGCGCCACAGACGAAGGGGGTGGTGAACGCCCACTTGTCGGAGTGGTTGATCTCGTCGGCCGGGGTGAGGACCTCGGACTCGTCGATGTAGTCGACACCGAGGGACTGCAGGACCTGGGCCTCGACGAAGTGGCCGATGCGGGACTTGGCCATGACCGGGATGGAGACCGCGCCGATGATCTCCTCGATCATGTTCGGGTCGGACATCCGGGCGACGCCGCCGTCCTTGCGGATGTCGGCGGGGACCCGCTCCAGGGCCATGACGGCCACGGCGCCCGCGTCCTCGGCGATCTTCGCCTGCTCGGCGTTGACCACGTCCATGATCACGCCGCCCTTGAGCTGCTCGGCCATGCCGCGCTTGACGCGCGCGGTGCCGGTCTCGGGAGACTGGGTGCTGTTGGGAAGCGTGGTGGACACGGGGACCTCACTCGTGAAAGCGGTGTTGAGACAAGAATGAGGTAACAGTCCACCAGCAGTCCACATCAAGGGCCAATGTTCAGCCGGTGGATCGTTTTGGTTGATTTCGCAGGCCGGAACGGTCAGGACGGACGATCAGCAAGGGCCACGGGCGGTTCGTCGTCCATTTCGAAGGCCAGTGGGAACGGTGCGTGGCCTGCGAGCCGGAACCAGCGCACGGTGCGGTGGCGGCGCAGCGCCCGTGCGGCGCGGACGGCGTCGTTGTGGAACCGGCGGGCCATCGGTACGCGACGGACGGCCGCGGCGAGTTCGCCCGCGGCCTCCTCGCCGCCGGGGGCCTCCCGTACGGCCTCGACCTGCTCGGGCTCGCCGAACACCGCCCGCAGCGCCTGGCTCAGTTCGCTCTCGGCGACCTCGCGGTGGTCCTCCTCGGCCTGCCGGGCCGCGTGCGCGGCCTCGTAGAGCACGATCGAGGCGGCCGGGTCGAGCACTCCGGAGGTGGCCAGCTCCTGGGCGACCGAGGCGCGGCGCAGCAGCTGGGCGTCGAGCGCGGCGCGGGCCGCGTCGATCCGCGAGTGCAGCCGGTCGAGCCGGCCGGCGGTCCAGCTGAGGTACAGGCCGATCGCGATCAGCGCGACGACGGTCCAGATCAGGGTTTCGGTCACGGGCGCACAGGCTACCGTCGCGGTGGCAGCAGCCCTTCCCACAGGTCACGGTCGTGCGCGAAGCGGACCTTCGCCGTCCGCCCGTCCCCGGGTCGGTCGGCCGAGCGCGCGTGACCGCGATGGACCGCCGTCGGGCCCGCTCAGTCCCGCGACGCCAGGCCGAACCGCGCCCGCAGGCCCACGCGTTCGTCCGTGGCGACCGAGGCCGCGCCGTCCGTCACCGTCTCGTAGACCGCGAGGATGTCCGCGCCCACCGTCGACCAGTCGAAGCGCCGTACGTGCGCGCTGCCGCGCCTGCTCAGCTCCTTGCGCCGCACCTCGTCCCCGAGGAGCCGGATCGCCGTGTCCGCCAGCGCGTCCGCGTCCTCGTTGGCGAAGAGCTCGCCCGCCGCGCCCTGGTCGAGGACCTGTGCGAAGGCGTCCAGGTCGGAGGCGAGGACCGGCGCGCCCGCCGACAGCGCCTCGACGAGGATGATGCCGAAGCTCTCGCCGCCCGTGTTCGGCGCGACGTAGACGTCGACACTGCGCAGCAGGCGCGCCTTGTCCTCGTCGCTGACCATGCCGAGGAACTCCACGCGCTCCCGCATCTCGCGCGGCAGCGAGGCGACCGCCTCCTCCTCGTCACCGCGCCCGGCGACGAGGAGCCGCGTGTCGGGCCGCTCCGCGAGGATCTTCGGCAGCGCCTTCATCAGGACCGGCAGGCCCTTGCGCGGCTCGTCGATGCGCCCGATGAAGCCGAGGGTCTGCCCCTGCCACTCCGTCCTGGGCTCGGCCCGCGCGAAGAAGTCGACGTCGACCCCGTTGGGGATGACGACGGCGTCCCCGCCGAGGTGCTCGACCAGCGTGCGCCGGGCGTACTCGCTCACCGCGATCCGCGCGCTGATCTTCTCCAGCGCGGGTTGCAGGATCGGGTAGGCGGCGATCATCGCCCGCGAGCGCGGGTTGGACGTGTGGAAGGTGGCGACGATCGGCCCCTGCGCGGCCCAGCAGCTCAGCAGACCGAGCGAGGGTGAGGCCGGCTCGTGGATGTGGATGACGTCGAAGGTGCCGTCGTGCAGCCAGCGCCGGACCCGGGCCGCCGACAGGAAGCCGAAGTTCAGCCGGGCCACCGAGCCGTTGTACGGGACGGGCACGGCGCGGCCCGCCGAGACGACGTACGGCGGCAGCGGCGTCTCGTCGTCGGCGGGGGCGAGCACCGAGACCTCGTGCCCGAGCCTGATGAGGTGCTCGGCGAGGTCACGGATGTGGAACTGGACGCCGCCGGGCACGTCCCACGAGTAGGGGCAGACGATGCCGATCTTCACGGCTGGCGCTCCTCGCCGAGCGGCGGGCGCTCCTCCAGGTCCTTCAGCCACAGTCGCTGCAGCATGTGCCAGTCCTCCGGGTGGTCCGCGATTCCGCCGGCGAAGGCATCGGCCAGCGCCTGTGTCATCACGGACGTCTTCTCGGCCCGGGTACCTGACTCGGGTACGTCGACGGGCGGGTGGATGCGCCCCTTCATGACCGGGGTCTCGTCGTACCAGAGGGTCACCGGCAGCAGCAGCGCGCCCGTCTGCTGGGCGAGCAGCGCGGGCCCGGCCGGCATCCGGGCCGTCTCCCCGAAGAAGGTGACCTCGGTGCCGGAGGCGGACAGGTCGCGGTCGGCGACCAGGCAGATCAGACCGCCGTCGCGCAGCCGTCGCGCGAGGGTCCCGAAGGCCGAGCCGCCGGAGTGCGGGAGGACCTCCATGCCCAGCGACTCGCGGTAGGCGACGAACCGGTCGTACAGCGTCTCGGGCTTGAGCCGCTCGGCGACCGTGGTGAACGGCACGCCGAGGGAGCGGGTCACCCACACCCCCGCGAGGTCCCAGTTGGCCAGGTGCGGCAGGGCGAGTACCACTCCGCGGCCGGAGGCGAGACCGTCCTTCAGGTAGTGGACGTCCTTGATGTCGAAGCCGCGGTCGACCCGCTCCTTGCTCCAGGTCGGCAGCCGGAAGGACTCCATCCAGTACCGCATGTACGAGCGCATGCCGGCCTGCGAGAGCTCGCGGAGCCGCTCGGGGCCCGCCTCGGGCACCACACGCGCGAGGTTGGACTCCAGCCGCAGCACGCTCTTTCCGCGGCGCTTCCAGGCGGTGTCGGCGATCCGCCGTCCGAGCCCCGCCGCCACCGGCTCCGGCAGCTTCTTCACCGTCGCCCAGCCGAGCCCGTACAGGGTGTCGGTCAGCCGGTCCTGCAGCCCGCTCATGACGTCGCCTCGTTCCCCCGCGCACCGGACGCGTCCGCGGCCGCGTCGGCCTCCGCCGATTCCCGTCGTACCGTGACCACCCGCTGGCCGAGGGTCACCGCGCTGCCCACCGCCACGATCCAGAGCGCGATCGGCAGCAGGACGTCGACGCCCGGCACACCGAAGGCGTGCAGTCCGGCGAGGCCCGCGGCGACCAGCGAGATCACGAGCCGCTCGGCCCTCTCGACCAGGCCGTTGACCGCGACCGGCAGGCCAATCGATTCGCCTCGCGCCTTGGTGTACGAGACGACCTGACCGCTGGCCAGGCAGAAGATCGATACGGCGCACATCACGTTGTCGTCGCCGCTGCCCGCGTACCAGAGCGCGAAGCCACCGAAGATGGCGCCGTCGGCGACCCGGTCGAGGGTCGAGTCGAGGAACGCGCCCCAGCGGCTGGAGATCCCCGCCTGCCGGGCCATGTTCCCGTCGACGAGGTCGGAGAAGACGAAGAGAGTGATGACGATCGTGCCCCAGAAGAACTCTCCCCGGGGGAAGAAGACCAGGGCTCCCGCCATCACTCCGGCCGTGCCGATGAGCGTGACCGCGTCGGGGCTGACGCCCCGACGGAGCAGAAACGCGGCGAACGGTGTGAGGACACGCGTGAAGAATGCACGCGCGTACTTGTTCAGCATGGCCTTCCCGAGGTTCGGTGGGCCGCGCGGCCCCTACGACCACCGGCCCGCCCATCGTAGCCAGCGACGCTGCCGCCGAACCGACGGGCACCCGCCCGCCGCGTCGCGTACGACGTATGGACGCACCATGACGTCGGTGCAAAGCTCGAAGGACAACCGCGGGCACCGCCGGAGCTGCCCAGTGCCTCCCCCTGCGCCCGCGTCCCGCCTCACCGCGCGAGCGAGCGGTGCAAGCGATCGGGAGGACCCCATCATGGGCGACAAGGCGAACGCACACTCCGGAGCCGCCGGCAGGGCCCCAACGGCCGACCGGCCCTCGGCCGTACGGAACGTGGTGCTGGTCGGCCACAGCGGATCGGGTAAGACGACACTCGTCGAGGCGCTCGCGCTGACGGCGGGGGCGGTCAACCGGGCGGGGCGCGTCGAGGACGGCGGAACGCTCTCCGACCACGACGAGATCGAGCACCGCCAGCAACGTTCCGTACAGCTCTCCCTCGTCCCCCTCGAATGGGACGGGGTCAAGATCAATCTCCTCGACACCCCCGGGTACGCCGACTTCGTCGGGGAGCTGAGGGCCGGTCTGCGCGCGGCGGACGCGGCCCTCTTCGTCGTCTCGGCCGCCCAGGAGGCCGACGCGATCGCCGGGTCGACCCGCATGGTGTGGGAGGAGTGCGCGGCCGTCGGGATGCCCCGCGCCATCGTGGTCACCCATCTCGACACCGCCCGCACCGGCTTCGACGAGCTGACCTCGGTCTGCTCCGCCATCTTCGGCGGCGACGACCCCGATGCCGTGCTCCCCCTGTACCTGCCGCTGTCCGGCCCGGAGGCACCGGACGGACACGCGCCTACGACGGGTCTGGTGGGGCTCCTCTCGGAGCGGATCTTCGACTACTCCACGGGCGCCCGGCAGGAGAACCCGCCGGACGAGAGCCAGCGGCCGCTGCTGGCGGAGGCCCGCAACAGGCTGATCGAGGGGATCATCGCCGAGAGCGAGGACGAGACCCTCATGGACCGCTACCTCGGCGGTGAGGCGATCGACATCAAGTCGCTGATCGACGATCTGGAGAAGGCCGTCGCCCGGGGCACCTTCCATCCGGTGCTGGCCGCCGCTCCCGCCTCCACCGGCGGCAAGCAGGGGCTCGGCACCGTCGAGCTGCTCGAACTGATCACCCGCGGCTTCCCGACCCCGCTGGAGCGCGAGGCGCCCGCGGTGACCACGCCCGACGGCGTCCCGCGGCCCCCGGTCACCTGTGATCCCGAGGGGCCGCTCGTCGCCGAGGTCGTCAAGACCGCCTCCGACCCCTATGTCGGCCGGATCTCTCTCGTCCGGGTCTTCTCCGGCACCCTGCGTCCCGACGTGACGGTCCACGTCTCCGGACACGGGCTGACCGACCGCGGCCACGAGGACCACGACGTCGACGAGCGGGTCGGCGCGCTGACCTCCCCCTTCGGCAAGCAGCAGCGCCAGCTGAGCCAGTGCGTGGCGGGCGACCTGGCGTGCGTGGCCAAGCTCTCCCGGGCGGAGACCGGCGACACCCTCTCCAGCAAGGACGATCCGCTCCTGATGGAGCCGTGGACGATGCCCGACCCGCTGCTCCCCCTGGCGATCGAGGCCCACAGCAAGGCCGACGAGGACAAGCTCTCGCAGGGTCTGGCGCGGCTGGTCGCCGAGGACCCGACCATGCGTCTGGAGCAGAACCAGGACACCCACCAGGTCGTCCTGTGGTGCCTGGGCGAGGCGCACATGGACGTGGCCCTCGAGCGGCTGCGCAGCCGGTACGGGGTGCAGGTCGACGCGGTCCCGCACAAGGTGGCGCTCCGCGAGACCTTCGGCGGGCCGTCGGCCGGGCGGGGCCGGCACGTCAAACAGTCCGGCGGCCACGGGCAGTACGCGATCTGCGAGATCGACGTCGAGCCGCTGCCGCCCGGGAGCGGGATCGAGTTCGTCGACAAGGTGGTGGGCGGGGCGGTTCCGCGCCAGTTCATCCCCTCCGTCGAGAAGGGCGTACGCGCCCAGGCCGCGCGCGGGGTGGCCGCCGGGCATCCGCTGGTCGACGTGCGGATCACCCTGCGCGACGGCAAGGCCCATTCGGTCGACTCCTCCGACGCCGCCTTCCAGACCGCGGGCGCCCTGGCCCTGCGCGAGGCGGCGGCCGAGGCGAGCATCCGGCTCCTGGAGCCGGTCGCCGAGGTGCAGGTCCTCGTCCCCGACGAGTACGTGGGGCCGGTGATGAGCGACCTCTCCGGGCGCCGCGGCCGGGTCGTCGGCACCGAACAGGCCGGTACCGGGCGGACGTTGGTGCGCGCCGAGGTCCCCGAGATCGAGATCGGACGGTACGCGGTCGACCTCCGCTCCATCTCGCACGGCACCGGCCGCTTCGACCGTTCGTACGCCCGTCACGAACCGATGCCCCATCAACTCGCCGAGAAGCTCCGCGAGCAGGCGGGGAAGGGTTCCTAGCCACCCGCACACGGCCGGATGCCGTCCGTCCAACTCCCCTCCGGCGTAGGGCATCCGGCCGACCCGTGACGCATCCACCGGTACCCGGTTACGCTGTGGTGCCCAGCTCAGCAGGTGTGCGGGGCGCGGCAGTCGGGAACAGGCCGCAGTGGGACACGCGGTGAACCACGCGGGCGCGCGGCGATGGGGGCATCAGTGACGATCGGCAGTTTCGGACCCGGGGCGCAGGTTCCTCTGCAGGGCTCGGACGGACAGACGGCGGCGACGCATGCCCTGGCCTCCGCCGCGTACCGCGACAGCCCGGTGGAAGCGATCCTGGACGCCAACAACGACTGGCACCAGTCCAAGGTCACCGACGGCAGATGGGCCCGGCTCTTCCGCCCCGACCTCGGTGAGGCCTTCTCGCGCGCGGTCCAGGTGCGGATGCTCGGTGGTGCCCGCAAGGCGCTCATCCAGTCCTTCGGCACCGACCCGCAGCCCGTGGTGGAGCACTGTCTGGCCGCCACCGGCATCCGCAAGCAGCGTGACGTCAGGCTGACCCTGGTCACCTTCGTCTTCGGCGTCCTGTTCCTGCCCGGACTGCTGCTCTGGCTCGGCGTGATCCAGCTGCGCCGCATGGTCGCCGGCTCGGAGAACAGGCGCACCAGCGCAGTGGGCACCGCGATCCTGCTGGTGGCCGCCCTGATCGCGGTGGGATTCATGATCAAGCTGCCGTTCGGCGGCTTCCTGGGGATCTATCTCCGGGCGATGATCGTCGCCCCGGTCCTCGGCTGGTTCCTCGCCAAGCGGATCTGCGAGTCCACGGCCAGGGACCTGCGCGAACGCTGGACCGCGCTGCTGAGCGGCGGCGGCATCGGCGCCAAGATCCCCGAGGCGGTCCCCGGAGACCCCGCCGAGAAGTCCGCCGAGGAGCTCCGCCAGAACCTGGAGAAGCTCTCCGCCGAGCAGCAGTCCAACATCGTCTTCTACGCGGGCCCCAAGGGAATACTGGGCATGGGCACGCGCTGGGGCAGCTGGACGCTCGCCGAGGAGCTGATCCCCAAGGACGGACGCGAGATCCACGACTTCCGCGCCTGGGACGTCGTACGGAAGATCCACGACCAGCTCACGATGCTGGAGCGGGGCTCCCTGAAGACCGGCTTCCCCAAGCCGACCGTCAAGCACTGGATCGTCTCGCCGGTGGGCGAGGGGGCCGACGAGGTCGCCAGGCCCGACGGCGACAACATCGTCCACTTCCAGGTCAAGCCGCACGAGATACAGCGCATCTGCAACGACCAGCAGTTCGGCGCCGGCAACCGGCACTACCTCGGTGTGCAGTTCACGCTCTGGGACGGCCAGCTCGTCCTGACGATGATGATCACGGTGACCTCGCTCCACCGCACCCTGCGCGTGGAGGTCACGGGACACGCGCTCGGCCCGGTCCACTCGCTCTTCACCACCAAGCCCAAGGCGAAGACGAAGGAGGTCTCCAAGACGGTCCGCTTCTGGGAGACCAGGGAGGTCCAGCTGCCGCTCCTGGCGACGGACGAGATCGTCCGCAAGGCGGTCCGCGCCCCGCTGACCTGGTTCCCGGCGATCCTGGACTTCCTCGGCGGCAAGCTCGTCCTGCCGGAGCCCTTCGGACTGCGCCACGCGTGGGCCGCCCAGCCGTGGCGGCACCGCTTCATGGCCGACGACGCGATCCGCGCCGCGACACCGGTGATGCGCGCGGTCCACGCGGCGACCATCGAGGTGCTCGACGATCACGGCGTGGACACGGAGCGCTTCACCAACCGCTCGCTCATCCTGAGCGGCGCCGTCCAGGACCCGGGGCCGAAGAAGGCGGACGCGTACGACGCGTAGCGGTCAGGCGAGTTCCGACGTGGCCGGCCAGGCGGCGGCGAGCATCGCGCGGGTGTCGGCGAGGAGCTGCGGCAGCACCTTCGTGTGACCGACGACCGGCATGAAGTTGGTGTCGCCGCCCCAGCGGGGCACGATGTGCTGGTGCAGGTGGGCGGCGATGCCGGCGCCCGCGACCGCGCCCTGGTTCATGCCGATGTTGAAGCCGTGCGCTCCGGACGCGGTCCGCAGGGCGATCATGGCCCGCTTGGTGAACTCGCCGAGTTCGGCGGTCTCCGGCGCGTCCAGATCCGTGTAGTCGGCGACGTGACGGTACGGGACCACCATCAGGTGTCCGCCGTTGTACGGGTAGAGATTGAGCACGGCGTAGACGTTCTCGCCCCGTGCTATCACAAGGCCGTCCTCGTCCGACTTCGACGGGATCACGCAGAACGGACAGCCGTCCTCGGCCCCCGGCCCGGTCGGCTTGTTCTCGCCCTGGATGTACGCCATCCGGTGAGGCGTCCACAGGCGCTGGAACGCGTCCTGCGTCCCGACTCCGATCTGCTGCTCCGGCTCAATCGTCATGCTGTGCAGCATATTGCTTCGCCCGTTCGGAACGTGTCGCCGGGGCGCTCGTCCCCGACTCCCGGAGATGCTGATCCGATGGACGAGAGGCCGGAGAACCAACAACGCTGGGACCGCCGCATGGAGACCCCGCTCGCCGTGGCGTCCCTGCTCTATCTCGCCGGGTACACGGTCCGGGTGCTGGCCCACGGCATGGACCAGTTCTGGCTCGACGTCTGTCTGGCGATCACGCTCGCGGCCTGGTCCGTCTTCATCGTCGACTACGTGGTGCGGGTCCGTCTCAGCGGTCTCGGGTTGCTGCGCTTCGTCCGCAGGCACCTGCTGGGCACGGTGGTGCTGATCCTGCCACTGCTGCGACCGCTGCAGATGGTGAAGATCTACGAAAAGATCCAGCGTCGCCGGGAGCAGCCGCGGCTGACCCTCTACGCGCGGGTCATGGCGTACTCCAGTCTCACCGTCGCCCTGCTGGGCTTCGCCGGCGCGCTCGCCGTCTTCCAGCATGAGCGAGGGGCGCCGGGCGCGACGATCCGTACCTTCGGCGACTCGCTCTGGTGGGCGGCGGAGACCCTGACGACGGTCGGGTACGGGGACGTGACACCGGTGACCACGACCGGGAGGATCATCGCCGTGGGCATGATGGCGTGCGGAGTCGCCCTGCTGGGGGCCGTCACCGGTTCGTTCTCGTCCTGGCTGATCCAGACGTTCATGCGGGAGGACGAGAAGGGGCCCCCGGGGAACTTCCCGGGGGCCCCTTAGCCGTCCGCGCGGCAACGGGTCAGACCTGGACGCGCTCCTCGACGACCTTGGCGATCTTGGCGATGGCCTCGTCGACGGGGATGCCGTTCTCCTGCGAGCCGTCGCGGTAACGGAAGGAGACGGCGCCGTTGGCCATGTCCTCGTCGCCCGCGATGATCATGAACGGTACCTTCTGCTTCTGCGCGTTGCGGATCTTCTTCTGCATCCGGTCCGAGGAGGCGTCGACCTCGACCCGCAGCCCCTGCCTCTTCGCCTTGGCGGCGAACTCCTGGAGGTACGGGATGTGTGCGTCGCCGATCGGGATGCCGGTCGCCTGGACGGGGGCCAGCCACGGCGGCATGGCGCCCGCGTAGTGCTCCAGGAGCACCGCGAAGAAGCGCTCGATCGAGCCGAACAGCGCGCGGTGGATCATGACCGGACGCTGCTTGGTGCCGTCGGGACCGGTGTACTCCAGGTCGAAGCGCTCCGGCAGGTTGAAGTCCAGCTGCACGGTCGACATCTGCCAGGTACGGCCGATGGCGTCACGCGCCTGCACGGAGATCTTCGGGCCGTAGAACGCGGCGCCGCCCGGGTCGGGGGTGAGCGGGAGGCCCTGCTTCTCGGCCACCTGCTGGAGGACCGCGGTGGCCTCTTCCCACGCCTCGTCCGAGCCGACGAACTTCTCCGGGTCCTTGGTGGACAGCTCCAGGTAGAAGTCGGTCAGACCGTAGTCGCGCAGCAGGTTGAGGACGAAGGTGAGCGTCTTGTCGAGCTCCTCCGCCATCTGCTCGCGGGTGCAGTAGATGTGCGCGTCGTCCTGGGTGAAGCCCCGGGCGCGGGTCAGGCCGTGCACGACGCCCGACTTCTCGTACCGGTACACGGTGCCGAACTCGAACAGGCGGAGCGGCAGTTCACGGTAGGAACGTCCGCGCGCGTCGAAGATCAGGTTGTGCATCGGGCAGTTCATGGGCTTGAGGTAGTAGTCCACGCCCTCGTCGAGCTGCATGGGGGGGTACATGCCCTCGGCGTACCAGTCGAGGTGGCCCGACTTCTCGAACAGCTTGCCCTTGGTGGCGTGCGGCGAGTAGACGAACTCGTAGCCCTCCTCCTCGTGGCGCTTGCGCGAGTAGTCCTCCATGACCCGGCGGATGATGCCGCCCTTGGGGTGGAAGACGGCGAGACCGGAACCGATCTCGTCCGGGACGGAGAAGAGGTCGAGCTCGTTGCCGAGCTTGCGGTGGTCGCGCTTCTCGGCCTCGGCGAGGAAGTCGAGGTGGGCCTTCAGCTCGTCCTTCGACGGCCAGGCGGTGCCGTAGATGCGCTGGAGCATCGGGTTCTTCTCGCTGCCGCGCCAGTACGCGGCGGCGTTCCGCATGAGCTTGAACGCGGGGATGTTCCGGGTGGTGGGCAGGTGCGGGCCTCGGCAGAGGTCCTTCCAGCACAGGTCGCCGGTCTTGGCGTCCAGATTGTCGTAGATCGTCAGCTCGCCGCCGCCGACCTCGACGCTCGCGCCGTCGTCGGTCGACGCGGAGCCCTTGATGCCGATGAGCTCCAGCTTGTACGGCTCGTCCGCGAGCTCCTCGCGGGCGGCCTCGTCGGTCACGACGCGACGGGAGAAGCGCTGCCCGCGCTTCTGGATCTCCTGCATCTTCTTCTCGATGGCCTTGAGATCCTCGGGCGTGAACGGCTTCTCGACGTCGAAGTCGTAGTAGAAGCCGTCCCGGACCGGCGGGCCGATGCCGAGCTTGGCCTCGGGGAAGAGCTCCTGCACGGCCTGGGCCATGACGTGCGCGGTGGAGTGCCGCAGGATGTCGAGACCGTCCGGGGAGGAGATCTCGACGGGCTCGACGACATCGCCCTCGGCGACGAGGTAGGTGAGGTCCTTCAGCTCACCGCCGACGCGGGCGGCGATCACGGACCGGTCGTCGGCGAACAGCGCGCCGGCGGTCGTGCCCGCGCTCACCGCCCGATCCTCGGCTCCTGAGGCGGACTGGACGGTCACACGGACATCAGACACGGATGCTCTTTCCATAAGGGCGCAGGCAGACACGATGTGCCGGCGTCGACGGCGCGCGACAGAGACGAGGTGCCGCGCGCTGTAAATTCTAAGGGCTCGGTTCGCCTCCGGGACGCTGGTGCCGGGCTCACGGGGCAGCCGGTGCTGCGCCGGCCCAGGCGGCCCGGCCGCGTCCTTTCGGCGCACTGGCGCACCGGGAACCGGTTCCGCCGGCCCAGGGGACGAGGTACCGGTCTCCGCCCCTCGCTCACTCCCCCGGGCCGCAGGCCTCCTCGAAGAAGTCGAGGTTCTCATGGAGCGACTTCATCAGGCGGTCCCGCTCCGCCTCGTCCACCTGGACCGGAACGACGCCCGAGGCGTCCGTCAGGCGGCGGAAGCCTCCTCGGCTCTCCAGCCGGCCCACCACCCGGATCGGCAGCCCGACCAGATGCGCGTGGCCGGCCGTGCGGTACGACTCCTCGTCCAGGGTCACCCGCACGTGCGGCACCTCGGCGCCGCCGAGGACCCGAAGCCGTACGGTTCCCTCGCCGCGCGGACCGGAGCGGCGCATACGGACGACGGCGCCCGTGATCCGTACCGGTACGGACGGCTCGTCCGTCATGTAGCGCGCACTCGCCTCGCGCAGGGCCGGCAGGTCGCCCGCCGAGAACTCGACGGGCTCGGGCCGGGCCGCGCACCCGGTGGGCGTTCCGGCGGCGGGGGCCCACTCCAGCGCGATCCTGGCTCCCTCCGTGCCCCGCACCAGCGCGACGAGCGCCTCGGTCAGCTCACGGCTCACCCCCGCCTCGACCGCCGCGTCGAAGGCCTCCATCCCGCCCGTGGCGCGCTGGTAGTCGGTGGCCTCACGCGCCGCGTACAGCGCGTGGTACAGCCGTACGGCGATGGCCCGGCCCGAGTCGACGGGGACGAACGCGGTCAGGCCCCGGCCGCCCGGCGCCGCGCCGACGACCACCGCCTCCAGGGACGCCTGGGCCTGCCGC
This sequence comes from Streptomyces sp. NPDC013457, assembly GCF_043089925.1. Lineage (NCBI taxonomy): Bacteria > Bacillati > Actinomycetota > Actinomycetes > Kitasatosporales > Streptomycetaceae > Streptomyces > Streptomyces sp. NPDC013457. The sequence continues at coordinate 316,595 of NZ_JBICBL010000007.1, read as the reverse complement.
CGGTGCCGGGCGCCGTAGTACCCCGCGCGCCCTCGGACGGCCAGCGCCCCGGCGAGCAGCAGCTGACGCGCGGCCGACCTCAGCTGCTCCTGGACGGTCCAGGGAACCGTGCCCGCGGGGCCGGGCGGCACGTCGCGCCACCAGCGGATCTCGTCGCTGGGCACGGTCAGCCCGACCAGGACCTCCCGGGCGGACGGCGCCGCGCTGTGCTGGAGAGCGGCGAGCGCCTCCCCGAGCAGGTCCTCGCAGTCGGGGAAGGCCCGGCTCTCGGGTACGAGCAGGCTCGTACCCGAGACGGTGCCGGACCCCGGCGGGGTCCAGCGGCTGTAGCGGCCCGCGGCCCCGCCGCGCCGTCGCCAGCCGTGGCGGGCGAGCAGCGCGCCGAGGACCAGCGGGTCGACGCGCCCGGGGTCGGGCGAGCCCGCGGCGTCGGCCCAGGGGCCGCCGGGGAGGTCGCCGGGCGGGGGATGGGGGCGGAACGGTGGCAGAACGGGGCCGTAGCCGGCCCCGTCCCCCTGTTCGCCGATCGGCCGGTGCATCAAGGTCTCCCTCCCACGCCGACCCGGGTCATGATCTCGCACAGAGCCCGGTCGTCGAAGATCCGCGCCGTCGGTATGCGCACGGTCGTCCGCCGCCGCCCCGTCACCGGGTGGCCGGCCAGGTTGATCCAGTAACAGCAGTGCCGCAGGTCCAGTCGGTCGTGCCCGGCCCGCAGCCAGTCCTCCTGGTCGCGCGGCACGATCATCACGACCAGGATCTTGTGCACCGAGACCGGGGTCCGCGCCAGCTTCACCAGATGGTCGTTGTCCAGGGTGAAGGAGAACGCGGGACCGGGCGGCCTCGGCGGCAGCTGGTAGGTGCACTTCAGCTGCACCTTGATGGTCACCTCGTCGTCGACGGTGTGGCCGGGAGCGCTGTGGCTCACGTGCCAGTCGATGCCGTTGTCCGGAAACGGCTGCGACAGCGAGCAGCCCGCCGCCGCCGCGACCGCGTGGAGATATCCCACCTGGAGCGTCTCCATGCAGGCGGTGGTGGCGAGTGAGCCGCGCAACGGTGCTGCCCGCTGAGGCGGCAGCCCTCCCGATTCGGGCTGGGCGAGCGCCATGTCAATTCCCTTCCCCGTCATCTGTGTTGTCACCGGTCCGCGTACGGGGCAAACAGCCCGGGTATCACCGATTCGGGCAGAGGGATCGCCATCTGCCGCATATGTGCGAGGAGTTCGGGGATGACGCACTGGTATGAAGGACCCCTGGCCGCATTCGACACGGAAACCACGGGAGTTGACGTCGAGCAGGACCGGATCGTCTCGGCCGCGCTCGTCGTCCAGGACACGGCCGGCGGGCGTCCGCGGGTCACGCGCTGGCTGGTCAACCCCGGGATTCCGGTGCCCTCTGCGGCCACGGAGGTCCATGGTCTGACGGACGATCATCTGCAGCGGAACGGGCGCTGGCCCGCACCCGTCATGGAGGAGCTGGGGCGGGCGCTGGCCGAGCAGTGTGCCGCCGGCCGGCCGCTGGTGGTGATGAACGCGCCCTTCGATCTGACGATCCTGGACCGCGAGCTGCGCCGCCACCGCGCCTCCTCGCTGGGCCGCTATCTGGAGAACACGCCGCTGTGCGTGCTGGATCCGCGGGTGCTCGACAAGCACCTGGACCGCTACCGCAAGGGCCGCCGGACGCTCACGGACCTCTGCGCTCAGTACGGCGTGGAGCTGGACGGCGCGCACGACGCGGCGGCGGACGCGACGGCGGCCCTGGATGTCGTACGGGCGGTGGCACGGCGATTCGCGGCACGGCTCGAACGGCTGTCGCCCGCCGAGCTGCACACCCTGCAGGCGGTCTGGCACGCGGCGCAGGCGCGCGGGCTGCAGGCGTGGTTCACGCGCAACGGGACGCCGGAGACGGTGGATCCGGCATGGCCGCTCCGCCCGGAGCTGCGGACCGCCGCCTGAGGCCGGGCCCAAGGCCGGGGCACGGGCCGGGAATGCGGAAGGCCGGTCCGTCTTTCGACGGACCGGCCTCTCCCGGTGGGCGATACTGGGATCGAACCAGTGACCCCTTCGGTGTGAACGAAGTGCTCTCCCGCTGAGCTAATCGCCCGGGAACGGGTTGAACCATACAGGTTTCCGCGGGCTTCCTTCAAACCGCGCGCAGGTGGGCCCTGAGTCCTCGACGCCCCGCGCGCATCATCAGGGCGTGGTTGGCGCGGAAGACGGGCCGCCCGGGGATGGCGAGCCGGCGCATCAGGGGGCTGGTCACCTCGACCTCCTGGTCGTAGACCGCGCGGGTGCGGGAGCCCGCGACCGGGGCGAGGGTCCAGCGCGCCCAGCCTTCCAGGTCGCCGTGGAGCGCGATCTCCAGGACGTGGGCGACGGGGTCACGGCGCCTGGCCTCGGCGGTGACGACGAGGTCGTACGGGAGGAGGGAACGGAACCGGGCCGTGCCGGTCACGTCGTCGACGGGCACGACCTCACGGACCTGGGGCCACCAGCTCGGATACTCCTCGGCGCGTTCGAGCACGGCGTAGACGGCGTCGGGCGGGGCGGCGAGCTGCCAGACGCTGCGGAAGTGGTAACGACACCAGTCCATGACCCCAGTGTGTACGTACTCAGGCCCGGAGATGAGTACCCGCGCGCATGGTTCCGGACTGTGGTCCGGAGCACACTCCGGGCATGGACAACGCACTCCCGCCCGCCGACGAGCTGGTGCTCGTCGACCGCGAGCTGGCCCGACTCGACGCCCGCCGGTCCCAGTTGCTGGCCCGCCGGGCCTGGCTGTTGCACGTGCTGCGCGCTCCGGCGGCGTTCCCGGCGCCTCCGCGGGCCGTGGCCGGGCCGGTCGGGGACTCGACGCCGCGCAGCGCGCAGAACGTGCTGCTCACCCTGGGCGGGGTGCTGCTGACGATCGCGGCACTGGCCTTCACCCTGGTCAGCTGGGGTTCGATGGGGATCGGCGGCCGTGCGGCGGTGCTCGCCGCGGTGACGTCCGCGGCACTGGTGGTGCCGGTGGTGCTGCTGCGCCGGGGGCTCGGCTCCACGGCCGAGGCGGTCGCGGCCCTGGGTCTGGTGCTCATGGTCCTGGACGCGTACGCGCTGCACCGGGTGGCGCTGCCGGACACCGACGGTCCGGCCTTCGCGGCCGTGGCGTCGGCCGTGCTCGCGGGCGCGTGGACGGCGTACGGAACGGTCCTCGGGCGACTGCGGCTTCCGCTGCCGGCCGCTGTCATCGCGGCCCAACTCCCCCTGCCCCTGGCCGTCCTGGCCGCGGACGGCGGTCCGCTCGCGCTGGGCTGGGCGGCGCTGGCGACGGCGGCCCTGGATCTGGCCGTGGTGCTCCGGGCGAAGCCGGCGCCGGTACGGGTGACGGCGGGCGTGGGGGCGGGCGTCCTGGGCGGCTGGGCACTGCTCGCGGGCGGCGGGCTGTCGCTCTCCTCGCCGGTGCCGGCGGGCGCGCTGCTGGTCGCCGGTTCGGCGGTGGCCCTGGTCGTGGCGTGGAGGGCCCCCCGTGCGGCGGTGGCCGCGTCGGTGGTGGCGGGGCTCGCGGTGGTCGCGGCGGCGGGCGGGGTCCTGCGCCTGGTCCTGCCGGGAGACTGGGAGGTCCCGGGGTACGTGCTGTGTGCGGTGGCGCCGGCGTGCGCACTGCGGTCGGCGGCCCCGCGCGGGGTACGGACGGGACTGGCCGCGGCGGGCGCCGGGGTGCTGGCCCTGGGCGTGCTCTGGTCCCTCCCGCCGGTCGGGGCGGCGCTGCTCGGCCCCGTGGCGCGGACGGCCCCGGTCTGGTCGGGCATCCACGCGGACCGCGTTCTGGCCTGGTACCCGTCGACCGCGCCGGTGGTCCTGATCGTCGCCGCCACGGCTTTCGCCGCCCTGCCGCGCCTCTGGTCCCGTTGCACGGCTCTCTTCCTGGCCTGGGCGGCCCTGACGGCACTCCCGCTCTCCCTGGAACTCTCCTACGGGGCCACTCTGGCCCTCCAGCTGGTGACGACCACGGCAGCCCTCGCCCTGGCGTGCCGCCCGACGCTCCTGACGCGCGGCCTGCCGTCACCGGCCGAGAGCGCCGCGCGACCGCCCGACGAGGTCTCCGGGGCCGCCACCCGGACGTCCGACGACGCCGAGACGGCAGCCGAGCGCCCGGACGCAGCCGGCCCTGAGGGCTCGTGGCACGGGTGGGGGCCGGTGCGTCCGGCGGCCGTGACCACCACCGTGCCGCCTCGTGAGGTGTTCGGGTGGAGTGCGTTCGGGTGCGGGCTCGTCTCCGCCCTGAGCACGGTCGCCGTGGCCCTGGACACGCGGGGAGCGACCTTCGGGGCGCTCGGAGTCCTCCTCGGACTCTTCGTGGCGGGAGCGTTGCTCTCCGACGGCGCCCGGCGAGCCGTCGCCGCCTGTGCGGCGGTCGTCGTGGCGACGGGCCTGGTCTCCGCCGGGGCGGCCACGGCGGGCTTCCAGGCTCCAGGCACCGCCCTGGCCCTGCTCCTGGTCCCCACCGCCACCGCCCTGCTCGGCGCACGTCTCCGGCGCCATCCCGTCGCCCTGCCGGTGGAGGTCACCGGCGCCGCCGTGGCCCTGTTCGCGGTCACGACGGCGGCCACCTCCCGGCCGGCCGTCCTGGCGCTCACCCTCGCGCTTGCCGGCGTGATCGCCGCCGCCACGGCCGTCAGGCCCGAGCGCCGTCCGCTCGCCTCGTGGACCGCGGGGGCGCTGTTCCTCCTGGCGACCTGGGTGCGACTGGCCGCCTGGGAGGTGACGACACCGGAGGCGTACACGCTGCCCGTCACCGCGCCCGCCCTCGTGGTCGGCGTGCTCAGGCGGCGCCGCGACCCGCAGGCCTCGTCCTGGGTGGCGTACGGCCCCGGTCTCGCCGCCACGCTGGTACCCGGTCTCTTCGCCGCCTGGGCCGACCCGGACTGGCCGCGCCCGCTACTGCTAGGCGTCGCCGCGCTCGTGGTGACCCTGCTGGGCGCACGGTTCCGGCTCCAGGCCCTGCTGGTGCTCGGCGGTACGGTCCTCGCCCTCGACGGGCTGCATGAGCTGGCCCCGTACGTCGTCCAGGCCGTCGGCGCGCTCCCCCGCTGGCTGCCGCCCGCGCTCGCCGGTCTGCTGCTCCTGGCCGTCGGGGCGACGTACGAGCAGCGGCTGCGGGACGCCCGTCGGCTCCGGGAGCGGCTCGGCCGCATGCGGTGACCGGCGGCCGCCGTGCCGGGCAACGCCGAAGGCCCGGAGACTGGATCCAGTCTCCGGGCCTTCGGTCCGGGTGGTGGGCGATACTGGGTTCGAACCAGTGACCTCTTCGGTGTGAACGAAGCGCTCTCCCACTGAGCTAATCGCCCGGGCGCACCGCAAACATTACCGCATGTCAGGCGGTGCCCCGACCGTCCCCCGGGTCAGTCGTCGATCTTCCACGGCATGACGAAGCCGTACTTCCAGAGGTAGAAACCGAGCAGCGCTCCGACGATGACCAGACCGATCGTCGTCAGGATGATGTTGCGCCGCCGGACCTTCGGGTCGAGCGCGCGCTGTGCCGCCTCGGTGACCTTCCGTTTCGTCCAGCGGAGCACGAGCTGCGCCCAGACGAACTCGGTGGCCCAGATCGCCATGCCGCCGAAGATCACCAGCCAGCCGGGGCCCGGCAGGGGCAGCATGACCACACCCGCGCCGACCACCGCCAGTCCGACGATGAAGACGCCGACCTGCCAACTCATGTGCAGGGTCCGCCGGGCCTTGATGAACTCGGGGGCCCTGGATCCCAGCTCGGATTCCCCGTCGGCCGCGGACTCCCCGGTGCGCTCGTCACTCTCCGCATTCATGGTCCCAATTTACCGGACCCAGCGACCTCACTCATATGGCGGTATTACCGAAAGTTACACGCGCCCATACGAGCTACCTGAACGATCACAAAACAGACAGAGGGGTTTACAACGGCACCGTAGGTGGCATGTCGATTTCGCCGACGTGCGAATCCCCGAGCGCACACTGAGCGAAAGGCCCTGGCGCTTATGAACACCACGGTCAGCTGCGAGCTGCACCTGCGCCTCGTTGTGTCGAGCGAGTCCTCACTGCCTGTACCCGCGGGCCTGCGGTATGACACGGCCGATCCGTATGCCGTGCACGCCACCTTCCACACCGGAGCCGAGGAGACGGTCGAGTGGGTCTTCGCCCGCGACCTTCTCGCCGAAGGGCTGCACCGGCCCACCGGCACCGGCGACGTCAGAGTCTGGCCGTCCCGCAGTCACGGTCAGGGCGTCGTCTGCATCGCGCTGAGTTCCCCCGAGGGCGAAGCCCTGCTCGAGGCCCCGGCGAGGGCCCTGGAGTCGTTCCTGAAGCGGACCGACGCCGCGGTTCCGCCCGGCACCGAGCACCGCCACTTCGATCTCGACACGGAGCTCTCGCACATCCTGGCCGACAGCTGAGCCAGGCCGAGAGCCGCACGGCGCCGTCCGACTCGGGGCGACGGCGCCGCGCGGACAATCGCATACGGCAGACATCGGCGTCCTCACCGCGCAGCCGGCGCGGAGGAGGGCGCCGACGCCCGTTTCGGGGCCACCGACCGCGGGCCACGATCGCGGGCACGCGCCCGGAGCGGGGTTTCGGCCCCGTACCGGCCCGCTTTCGGACCTCTCCCGGGCCCGCGCGGCGAAGCCGCGCCGGCCCGCTTTCGGACCTCTCCCGGCCCCGCGCGGCGAAGCCGCTAGAGTCAGCGCACATCTGCGGGCACCCGCCCGCAGCAGGCCAGGGAGCGAATCGTGCTGATTCCCCACGACACCCGGATCGCCCTCGACACCGTCGTCGATCTGATGAACACCGCGCCCCAGGGCGACCGCGAGGACGAACTCGTGGACGTCCCGGCGCTGCGCACCTTCGTGCGGGCCCACGACATCAGCGACGTGCGCGAGCTCGACGAGGACGACCTGAAGGCAGTCCAGGGCGTACGGGCCAGGTTCGCGGCGATCTTCGCCGCGCCGGACGCCCGGATCGCGACGACGCTGATCAACCAGCTCGTCGCCGCCGCCGGCACGACGCCGCAGCTCACCAACCACGACGGCTACGACTGGCACGTGCACTACTTCGCACCCGGCGCCTCGGTGGCCGACCACCTCGGTGCCGACTGCGGCATGGCCCTGGCGTTCATCATCGTGGCGGGCGAGCAGGAACGGCTGCGGCGCTGCGAGGCACCCGACTGCGGCCGGGCCTTCGTCGACCTCTCCCGCAACCGTTCGCGCCGTTACTGCGACAGCCGGACCTGCGGTAACCGACTGCACGTCGCCGCGTACCGGGCGCGCCGCAAGGAAGCGGCCGGCTGAGCGGCCGCGTGCCGCATCACAGCAGGAACAGGTCGTGCACGGCGGCCGTCAGGAGCAGAAAGCCGATCACCGCGAGGAAGATCATCAGCGGTGGCTGGGAGAGCGCGAACAGGCAACCGCGCGGCTCTTCGGTGGGGGCGGGGGCGTGATCCCGCGAGGTATCGAGCATCTCGGGGGCGATCATGGCGCAGCACCCCGCGGGACGGCCCGCAACACGCCCCTCGTAAGGGGGAGTTCATCACATCCCGTGGATGGGGCGCCCTCTCAGATGCCGTGCTTCTTCAGAATCGCCTCGATGTCGCTGAAGTCGTCCGCCGCCGCGGCGCTCTGCGGCTTCGGGGTCGCGCCGCGCTGCCCACGGCCCAGCGTGGGCGCCGAGGCGGCCGGGGCGACGACACCGGGCTCGGCCTTCCCGCCCTTCTCGACCTCCTGGCGCCCCGCCCTGCGCCGCTCGACGGCGCGTGTGGAGACGAAGAGCAGCCAGGCCGCGCCGAGCACGCCGAAACCGGCCCAGGCGGTCGGGCTGAAGGCCGTGTCGAAGGCCCACTCCACCGCCCCGGTCATCACCAGGCCGATGGGCACCAGGGAGTAGGCGGCGATCCGTGCCGCGGCGAGGAAGCGCTTGCGGTACGCCGTGATCGCGGCGATGCCCAGGCCCGCCACGGACACCGCGGAAAAGATGGTCTCGGCGAGCATGCGATCCTCCAGCGCCTGGTGCGATACGTCCCTTCCATCCTGCACCGCCGGAGCGGCCCACGGCCATGTCTCCGGGCGGACCTCAGGGAGATCTCCGGGTCGCCCCGGCCGGATCTCCTCCCCAGGTCCCGGTTGGGCCGGGCCGGCCGGGGCTGGAAGACTGCCCCCATGAGCGACTCCACCACCCCGTCCGCCTCCCCCGTCACCGTGGAGGCCTGGTTCGACCTCCAGTGCCCCGACTGCTTCCGCGCGCTCGACGACGTGCGCGCGCTGCGCGAGAAGTACGGCGACCGGATCGACGTCCAGCTGCGGCACTTCCCGCTGGAGAAGCACAAGCACGCCTATGCCGCCGCACAGGCGGCGGAGGAGGCCGCCGAGCAGGGCAAGGGCTGGCCGTACGCGGAGGCGCTGCTGGCCAGGACCGCGGAGCTGGGCGAGCGCGGCGAGCCGGTCCTCCTGGACGTGGCGCGCGAACTGGGCCTGGACGCCGAGGAGTTCGACACCGCCCTGATCGACGGACGGCATCTGCTGACCGTCGACGCCGATCAGGCGGAGGGCAAGGCGATCAAGGTCACCGGCACTCCGACCTATGTCGTCGGCGGCGAGCGCCTGGACGACGGCCAGAGCCAGGACGGTCTGCGCGCGCGCATCGAGGAGATCACCGACCGCCTGCTCGCCGGCTGACTGACCGCGCCGGGACGGCCGGGGGGTGCCCGGCGGAGGACCCCTAGAGCAGCGGCTTGAAGCTGTTGACGTGCGTCGTCCGGTAGCCGAGCGACTCGTAGAGCCGGATCGCCGGGGTGTTGCCCGTGAAGACGTGGAGTCCGAGCCGGTCGCCCCCGGCCCCGAGCGTGTCCCGCTCGGCGAGCAGCATCAGGGCGCGGCCGTAGCCGTGGCCCCGGTGGCTCTCGGCGACCTCGATGTCGTAGACGTACCTGCCCTGGACACCCGGCTCCAGCTCGCGGGCGCCCGTCCATACGTGGCCGACGGTCTCCCCGTCCCGCACCGCCACGCTGATCGCCGCCCCGGGTGAGCGCAGACCCTGCGGCAGCAGCTCGCGGTGGCTGGCGTCGGCCTTGGCCCGGGCCTGCTCCTCGGGAACGCCCCGCTCCATCCAGCTCTGTGCGAAGCCCTCCTGGGCCTCCGCCTTCCACGGCCCGAACTCCGCCTCCGTCATCGGGCGGACCTCGAGACCTCCCGGCAGCGCCGGAGGCTCCGCCGGGAGGTCCTTGACCATGTTCCGGCTGCGCTCGGTGTAGCCGAGGGCCACCGCCATCCGCAGCGCCGCCTCGGTCCGCGCCGGTACGGAGATCTGGACCTCGCGGCAGCCCCAGCCGCGCAGCACCTCCTCGGCGGCGAGCGCGGCGACCGTGCCCCGGCCGCGACGACGGTCCTTCTCGTCGATCCCGAGGTCCTCGATCACTCCGGCACCGGCTCCGAAGCCGGGTGCGGTGGTGAGGCGCACGGAGCCGACACGGCGGCTGTTCACACAGACGTCGTACGCGCGTGCGCGCCCGCCGTCGGGGGTCTGCTGAAGCGGCTCGGCCGGCCGCAGGGTGGTGGTCATCACCGGTGTTCTACCCACCCGGGCGCCCGTCCGTCATCCCCTTATCGCGCGTGCGGGTCCGTGTTCGCCGCCGCGTGCTCGCCGAAGATCCTCATCGCCTTCGCCGTGACCGGCCCCGGGGACAGTTCACGGTCGTCGACCCGGTGCACGGCCTGGACGTCGCGGAGGGTCGAGGTCAGGAAGATCTCCTGCGCGCTCTCCAGGACGTCCAGCGGCAGGTCGGCCTCCACCGCGCCGGTCCACTCGACCGTGAGGGCGCGGGTGATGCCGGCGAGGCAGCCGGAGGAGACGGGCGGGGTGTGGATGCGGCCGTCGATCACGACGAACACGTTGGACCCGGTTCCCTCGCAGAGCTGCCCGACCGTGTTGGCGAACAACGCCTCTGAGGCACCCTGTTCGCGCGCCCTGGCGAGGGCGACGACGTTCTCGGCGTACGAGGTGGTCTTCAGGCCGGTCAGCGCGCCTCGCTCGTTGCGGGTCCAGGGGACGGTGACGACGGCGGTGGAGTCGGGGCGGCGGCCCGACTCGCCGAGGCCCACGACGAGGCTGGCACCCTCGTCTCCCCGCTCGGAGCCGAGCGGGGAGAGACCGCCGGTGTACGTGATGCGGAGCCGGCCGAGCTCCATCGGGTTGGCCTCCAGGACCGCGGAGCAGGCGCGGCGGACCTCGTCGAGGTCGGGATCGGGCAGGCCGAGGCCGCGCGCCGAGCGGGTGAGGCGCTCCAGGTGGAGGGTGAGGGCGAAGGTCTCGCCGCGGACGGCCTTGACCGTTTCGAAGACGCCGTCGCCGACCGTCAGCCCGTGGTCCAGGACGGACACCCGGGCTTCCTCGGCGTCGCGCAGTCCTCCGTTGACCCAGATTTTCATCGAGAAATGGCCTTTCCGCTCGCCTCGTACGCGCCCGACGCTACCGCCAGCAGCCGGGACGCCTTCAACTCGGTCTCCGCCCACTCGCGCTCGGGGTCCGACCCCCAGGTGATGCCGGCGCCGGTGCCGAATCGGAGCACGCCCTCGGGGCGGTCGATCCAGAAGGTCCGTATGCCGACCGCGAGCTCGGCGGTGCGGCGGTCGGCGTCGACCCAGCCGATGCCTCCGCAGTACGGACCGCGGGGCGCGGTCTCCAGGGCCTCGATGATCCGCAGGGCGCTCGACTTGGGCGCTCCGGTGACCGAGCCGGGCGGGAACGTGGCGGCGAGCAGCTCCGGCCAGCCCGCCTTCGCGTCGAGTTCGCCGCGGACGGTGGAGACGAGGTGGACCAGGCCCGGGTGCGGTTCGACGGCGCAGAGCTCGGGAACGGTGACCGAGCCGGTGGCGCAGACCCGGCCCAGGTCGTTCCGTACGAGGTCCACGATCATCACGTTCTCGGCGTGGTCCTTCTCCAGCAGGTCCTCGGCGGTGCGACCGGTGCCCTTGATGGGGCCGGACTCGACCGTGGTACCCGTGCGGCGCAGATAGAGCTCGGGGGAAGCCGTGGCGATCTCCACCCCGTGGGCGGGCAGCCGAATCGTTCCGGCGTACGGCGCGGGGTTGCCGCGCGCGAGGAGCGCGGTGAGGGCGTCGACGTCGGCCGCGTCGGGGTCGGGCAGCGGCGCGGTCATCACGCGGCAGAGGTTCGCCTGGTAGACCTCGCCGCGCGCGATGTGCTCACGGACACGGCGGACGCCCGCGGTGTACGCGGCGTGGTCGAGGGACGACGTCCAGTCGTCGGCGGCGGGGCCGCGCCAGGCGCCCGGAGTGGGGGCGGGGACCGGGTCGACCCGTACGTCGCCGAAGCGGGCGCAGGTCAGACGGCCCTCGAAGTCCGCGGATACGGCCCAGAAGCCGGCGGAGTCCAGGGCCGCGGGGTCGCTGGTGACGTCCCGCAGATCGGTCGCGACGAGGCCGCCGAAGCGGGCCAGGGGAGCAAGGTCGTGCACGAATCGAGTCTAGGGCGTGTCCTTCGGATCAGGCCGGATCAGGGAGCGGGGGCTGGTGCGTGCGATCGCCAGGCGGAGGAGGGAGCCGACGCGGAGCGTCGGCGACCGACGACAACGCGGGTGGCGGGCACCCCCGAGCGGCCACGCGAGGCGGCTGCGCGCCACCTCGGGGACACGGGGAGTGAACGACCTCGGGGACACGGGGAGTGAACGACCTCGGGGACACGGGGAGTGAACGTCGCGCGAACGGTCCCGGTCACCCGGCTCCGTGCGCAGCTCAGCACGCTGCGGAAACGCGTTTTTGTGCTGGCCCAGGAATCCGCTAGAGTTCAACACGTCGCCGGGACGCGCAAGCGGAACGGAAACGACAAGCGGACGTGGCTCAGTTGGTAGAGCATCACCTTGCCAAGGTGAGGGTCGCGAGTTCGAATCTCGTCGTCCGCTCGATGTGGGGGATCTTCCCGAACCCCTGTATTCACTCCTGGTGGAGTGGCCGAGAGGCGAGGCAACGGCCTGCAAAGCCGTCTACACGGGTTCAAATCCCGTCTCCACCTCCAAGCGCGATTAGCTCAGCGGGAGAGCGCTTCCCTGACACGGAAGAGGTCACTGGTTCAATCCCAGTATCGCGCACGCAGAACAACCGAAGATCCGGTCCGCATGGACCGTCCCGCGCGATTAGCTCAGCGGGAGAGCGCTTCCCTGACACGGAAGAGGTCACTGGTTCAATCCCAGTATCGCGCACGCAGCAAACCCCTGGTCCTGTATGGTTTGGGACCGTCCCGCGCGATTAGCTCAGCGGGAGAGCGCTTCCCTGACACGGAAGAGGTCACTGGTTCAATCCCAGTATCGCGCACCATACGACGGAGCCCCCGGTCGCCTCTCGCGACCGGGGGCTCCGTCGTGTCCACCGTGGCTCAGGAGGAGAAGAGCATCCGGCCGAAGCCACGCTGGTGGTGGTGACCGCCGTGGTGGCCGCCGTGGTGCGGGGCTCCCCACGCGGGGGCCGCGGGGGCACCGTGCGCCGGGTAGGCCGGCGGGGCGGGCGCGGGCGGAGCCTGCTGCACCCACTGGGACTCGAGCCGGGTCAGGGCCTCCAGCTCGCCGTAGTCCAGGAATATCCCCCGGCATCCGCTGCACTGCTCGATCTGGACGCCGTTGCGGTTGTACGTGTGCATCGCTGCGTGGCACTTGGGACACTGCATGGTCGGCTCAACTCCCTGCCGTTCGAATGGTGCTTTCAGCTTAGGGGGACGCAGGCCGGGCCAACTCGGTTCGGAGTGAGCCGATTCGGGCACACGTGTCGATCATCACGCCCTCCACCTCATCGAGGGGCCGGCGCTCGGCGGTGGACTTGGCAAGGGCGAGCGCCGCCGTCTGGACGGTCAGGGCGCGGGCGGGGACGTCGAGTTGGTCCCAGGGGTCGTGGCCGGCGACGGCGGGGCCCCCGGCCCGCACGTACGCGTCGAGGAAGCGGGACCAGACGTCGGGGGGCAGGAGGCCGGCGGCGAACCAGGCCGCGGGGCGGGCCAGGTCCCAGGCGGGGTCGCCGAGGCCGAGGTCGTCGACGTCGATGAGGACCCAGGGGCGGCCGGGGGTACGAGGGTCGCGCACGAGCTGGCCGAGGTGGAAGTCACCGTGGCAGAGGAGGCGGCCGGCCGTCGTCCTCCCGGGGAGGGTGCGCCAGGCACTCAGGACGGCCTCGACGGCGGTGCGGGGCGCGCCGTCGGCCCTGCGCATCCGCTCGACCGCGAGCGCGGCCTTGGCTGGGGCCCGCATGGCCGGGAGGCCGGGAGGCGGCGGGGTGCGGTGCAGCCGGGCGAGGAGCCGGGCGGCGTCCTCCCAGGGCGCCGCGTCGGGGGCTTCGGGGTCGACCGGGACGCCGTAGGGCCAGGCGGTGATCGGCCGGCCGGCGACGTGCGGGGCAGGGTGGGCATGGGGCGGGAGCAGGATGCCGTCCAGGGCGTCGAGAGCGGCGACGGCGATCCGGGCCGCGTGCTCCCCGGGGTCGGTGCCGGGGGCGTGGGCCTTCACGACGACCCCTCCGTGGCGGACGACGGTGCCGTCGTCCCGGTCGGCGAGGACGGTACGCGTCTGCGGGGCGCACGGGCAGGACCCGTCGGCCCGGTGCGCGGCGTCGCGCGCGAGGGCGCCCAGTCGTTCGAGTTCGGCCTGCTCCACGCGGGGAGCGTACGCGCCACCGCCGTGTCCGGGCAGGCTCGGGTGCCTCGGCCGGCACCCCGGGAAAGCGCGAGGGCCGGCCAGCTCCCCAGCTGACCGGCCACACGCTGCCGTCCGCCGCACCCCCGTCCCCACGGGGTTGTTGGCCGGATGTCCCCGACCCGGGCCGCTCTCCCGGGTCCGGGGCGCCGCTCAGCGCCCCAGCATCACGCCCACGGACGACGCTTGAGTGACCACTGCGTCCCAGCCGCCGAAGGCGACGACCAGCAGGGTCGCGAGAGGGAGGACCATGGCGGTCGCCACCAGGGGGTGACGGCGGGCCGAAGGTCGGGTGCTGATCCGCGGTGCCGAATACGCCATGGGTCCTCTCCTGTCGTGTCTGGCAGCGGCGGGTGTTGACCTCGGGGGACGAGTGCTGCACCCGCCGCTTGACTTCAACACTAGGGATCGGACTCCGCGCGGACGTCATGCCCGCGTACCGATCTCCGGGCCTCCCGGAGGATGACGAGCCACGTTCGGCGTACTCCCCTGGGTGGAGGGGCCGGGCTAGGACTGAGGGTCTTCCCTGAGAGGGACCGGCTGCTCGACCAGTGCGAGGACCCGGCTCGCCATGAACCGGGCCGTCCGGACGACCACCCCGGTGCGCGTGACTTCGCTCACTTCCACGACCCCCCGCCGTACGGCCGTCTCCACCCTCCGACCTGCCCGGGATGCCACCACTTCGTACGTCCGTGTCGTGTCCCCCGCGTCCACGACTATCTCCACACGATCACCCTTCATCGTCCGAATCCCCCTTCTGCGATTGGATGTTGGAGAATCCCGTGGTTCGGACGGGCCTCGGAGCCGTCCTTCTGACCACCCCTCAAGTGTCCTCCCCAGCACTGACAATCGATCCGCGCGCGAGGGCGCGGCCTATGAGCACACCGGGTCGTCAATACGTAAGCTGTGCCACGTCGAACGGACGAGGGGACGGACATGGCGATGATGCGGCTCCGGCGCGAGGATCCGCGGATCGTCGGGTCGTTCCGGCTCCACCGCCGGCTCGGGGCCGGCGGGATGGGGGTCGTGTACCTGGGGTCCGACCGGCGGGGGCAGCGGGTGGCGCTGAAGGTGATCCGGCCCGATCTCGCCGAGGACCAGGAGTTCCGTTCGCGCTTCGCGCGCGAGGTCTCCGCGGCGCGCCGGATCCGGGGCGGCTGCACGGCCCGGCTGGTCGCCGCCGACCTGGAGGCCGACCGTCCGTGGTTCGCCACCCAGTACGTGCCCGGCCCGTCGCTGCACGACCGGGTCGCCGAGGAGGGGCCGCTGCGGGCCGCCGACGTGGCCGCGATCGGGGCGGCGCTCTCGGAGGGCCTGGTCGCCGTGCACGAGGCCGGGGTCGTCCACCGGGACCTCAAGCCGTCGAACATCCTGCTGTCGCCCAAGGGCCCCCGGATCATCGACTTCGGCATCGCCTGGGCCACCGGCGCCAGCACCCTCACCCACGTGGGCACGGCGGTCGGCTCCCCCGGCTTCCTCGCGCCGGAGCAGGTGCGAGGCGCGGCCGTCACCCCGGCCACGGACGTCTTCTCGCTCGGCGCCACCCTGGCGTACGCGGCGATGGCGGACTCTCCGTTCGGCCATGGCAGTTCGGAGGTCATGCTCTACCGGGTGGTCCACGAGGAGCCGCAGCTCGGCGGCGTACCGGACGCGCTGGCCCCGCTCGTGCGGGCGTGTCTGGCCAAGGACCCCGAGGACCGGCCCAGCACGCTCCAGCTCTCCATGCGGCTCAAGGAGATCGCCGCCCGCGAGGCGCAGGGTCTGCCCGCGGGCCGTCCGCCGGTGCAGCGGGAGCGTACGGAGCAGTCGACCGGCAGCCGTCCGACGGAGCGGTACACCGAGCGCACGACGCAGGGTCGGGGCCAGGGCGGGCCCGCCGCACGGCCGTCCGCGCCCCGGACGGGCGGCGGTTCCGCGCGCGCCTCGCAGTCCCGTCCGAACGGGCGTCCCGCGCCGTCCCGCCCCGGTGGCGCGCGCACGACGTCGACGGGCCGCCGTCCGGCCAATCCGCGACTGCTGAGGCAGCGGCTCTTCGTGTTCGTCGTGGTGACGCTGGTCGTCGCCCTGGGGATCGCCGCCGCGCAGGCGCTCCAGGGCTAGGGCGTGGCCGGCGGTCAGTCCTGCGGGCGGCCGCTCGCCACCGCGTAGAAGGCCACGGCCGCCGCCGCGCCCACGTTCAGCGAGTCCACGCCGTGCGCCATCGGGATGCGCACCCATTCGTCCGCCGCGCGCAGCGCCTGCGTGGAGAGGCCGTCGCCCTCGGCGCCGAGCATCAGCGCCGCCCGTTCGAGCCTGTGCGGGGCCGCCACGTCGATCGGGGAGGCCTTCTCGTCCGGGGTGAGGGCGAGCAGCTTGAAGCCCGCCTCCCGTACCGCCTCCAGGCCGCGCGGCCAGGTGTCCAGCCTCGCGTACGGGACGGAGAAGACCGCGCCCATGGAGACCTTCACGGAGCGGCGGTACAGCGGGTCCGCGCAGTCCGGCGACAGCAGCACGGCGTCCATGCCGAGGGCGGCCGCGCTGCGGAAGATGGCGCCGATGTTGGTGTGGTCGTTGACCGACTCCATGACGGCTACCCGGCGGGTCGTACGGAGCAGGTCCTCGGCGCTCGGCAGCGGCTTGCGCTGCATGGAGGCGAGGGCCCCGCGGTGCACGTGGTAGCCGGTGACGCGCTCGGCGAGCTCCGGCTGCACCGCGTACACGGGCGCGGGGACCTCGTCGATGACGTCCCGCATGGCGTCGACCCACTTGGCGGAGAGCAGCATCGACCGCATCTCGTACCCGGCCTGCCGGGCCCGGCGGATGACCTTCTCGCCCTCGGCGATGAACAGCCCCTCGGCGGGCTCGCGCCTGCGGCGCAGCTCCACGTCGGTCAGGCCGGTGTAGTCGCGCAGGCGCGGGTCGTCGGGATCGTCGATCGTGATGAGTTCGGCCACGAGGTGATACTGCCTTGTCCGGGATGCGGTGCCAATGTGTGCGACGAGGGGTTCGATCACCCCCGGCCACGGGTCACTTCACGAGCTTGTCGGGGCTCTCCGTGACCACGTCGCCGATGACGATGACGGCCGGCGGGCGGACCTCCTGGGTCCGCACCGTCTCCGCGACCGTGGCGAGCGTCGCGTCCACGCGGCGCTGGGCGGCCGTCGTGCCCTCCTGGACGAGGGCGAGCGGCGTCTGAGGGGACTTGCCGTGGGCGACGAGCGCCTCGGCGATCTTCCCGATCTTGTCGACGCCCATCAGGATCACCAGCGTGCCGGTGAGCTTGGCGAGCGAGGCCCAGTCGACCAGGGAGCGCGGGTCGTCGGGCGCCACGTGGCCGCTGACGACGGTGAACTCGTGGGCCACGCCGCGGTGCGTGACCGGGATGCCGGCCGCGCCGGGAACGGAGATCGAGCTGGAGATGCCGGGGACGACGGTGCAGGGGATGCCCTCCGCCGCCAGCGCCTGGGCCTCCTCCATGCCGCGGCCGAAGACGAACGGGTCGCCGCCCTTGAGCCGCACCACCGACTTCCCGGCCTTGGCGTGCTCGACGAGCGCGTTGTTGATGGCCTCCTGCGCCATGAACCGGCCGTACGGGATCTTCGCCGCGTCGATCACCTCGACGTGCGGGGGCAGCTCGTCGAGCAGGTCACGGGGGCCGAGGCGGTCGGCGATGACCACGTCGGCCTCGGCGAGCAGCCGGCGGCCGCGGACCGTGATCAGGTCGGGGTCGCCGGGGCCGCCGCCCACGAGCGCCACGAAGGGGGTACGGGAACGGTGCTGCGGGGCCGCGAGGGAACCGTCCCGCAGGCCCTCGACGATGGCGTCCCGCACGGCGGCGGAGCGGCGGGGGTCGTGGCCGGTGAGCACGGCCACGGTCACGCCCTCGCTGCGGCCGGTGGCCGGGGTCCAGGCCGTGGCCGCGTCGGCGTCGTCGGACCGCACGCACCAGGTCTTGGTCCGCTCGGCCTCGTCGGAGGCGGCGGCGTTGGCGACGGGGTCGCTGGTGGCCACGAGGGCGTACCAGGCGTCGGCCATGTCCCCGTCCTCGTACCGGCGCCGGACCCAGGTGATCTCGCCGGTCTCGGCCATCACCTCGACGGACGGGGTCGCGGACGGGGAGATCAGCGTGACGTCGGCGCCGGCCGCGACGAGGGCGGGGAGCCGGCGCTGGGCGACCTGGCCGCCGCCGAGGACGACGACCCGCCTGCCGGAGAGGCGGAGGCCGACGGGGTAGGCGGGGTACGCGGCGGTCTCGACGGGGTCGGCCATGGGTGTGCGGCTCCTCGGAGAGGCGGGGTACGGGGCCGCTGCGGCGGTGAAGCGGCTGGTGGGACGCGGTGCGTGATCGGTGCCCACGATATCGGTCACCGGGGACGGGCGGCCTGTGACGGATGTCCCTGCCCGTGGAGCCCGGGAGGGACTCGCACCGGGCCGTGGTGATGTGCCCACCCGTTCCGCGGCGCGGGACGGGTGGGCACGGCGGTCACGACGGGGTGGCTACTTCTCCGTCACGCCCGCGGAGTCGAACGTCGCCACCTCGTGCATCGCGCGGGCCGCGCTCTGGACGATCGGGAGGGCGAGCAGGGCCCCGGTGCCCTCGCCGAGGCGGAGGTCGAGGTCGACCAGCGGGCGCAGGCCCAGCTTGTTGAGGGCCGCCACGTGGCCCGGCTCCGCGCTGCGGTGGCCCGCGATGCAGGCAGCCAGGGACTCGGGCGCGATCGCCCGGGCCACGAGCGCCGCCGCGCCCGTCGAGACGCCGTCCAGGACGACGGGCGTACGCAGCGAGGCCGCGCCCAGGATCAGGCCGACGAGCGCCGCGTGCTCCAGGCCGCCGACCGCCGAGAGGACACCGATCGGGTCCGCCGGGTCCGGCTTGTGGAGGTCGAGGGCGCGTCGCACCACGTCGACCTTGCGGGCGTGCATCTCGTCGTTGATGCCGGTGCCGCGACCGGTGACCTCGACCGGGTCGACCCCCGTGTACACGGAGATCAGCGCCGCGGACGCGGTGGTGTTGGCGATGCCCATCTCGCCGGTCAGCAGGGCCTTGTTGCCCGCCGCCACGAGATCACGGGCGGTCTCGATGCCCACCTCGATCGCACCGAGCACCTCCTCGCGGGTCATCGCGGGACCGGTCGTGAAGTCACCCGTGCCGGCGCGGACCTTGCGCGGCAGCAGGCCGGGCGTGGCCGGCAGGTCGGAGGCGACACCCACGTCGATCACACAGACCTCGGCGCCCACCTGGTTGGCGAAGGCGTTGCAGACCGCTCCCCCGCCGAGGAAGTTCGCGACCATCTGGCCGGTCACCTCCTGGGGCCAGGCGGTGACGCCCTGGGCGTGCACGCCGTGGTCGCCGGCGAAGATCGCGACGGCTGCGGGCTCCGGGACCGGCGGCGGGCACATCCGGGAGAGCCCGGAGAGCTGCGCGGCGATGATCTCCAGCATGCCGAGCGCCCCGGCGGGCTTCGTCATGCGCTTCTGCCGCTCCCACGCCTCGCCGAGCGCCTTGGCGTCCAGCGGGCGGATGTTGGCGACGGTCTCCTGGAGCAGGTCGTGCGGCTCCTCGCCGGGCAGTGCCCTGCGGCCGTACGTCTCCTCGTGGACGACCCAGGAGAGCGGGCGGCGCTTGGACCAGCCCGCCTGCATCAGCTCGGGCTCCTCGGGGAACTCGTCGACGTAGCCGACGCACAGGTACGCGACCACTTCGAGGTGCTCGGGCAGGCCGAGGGACCGCACCATCTCGCGCTCGTCGAAGAAGCTGACCCAGCCGACGCCGAGGCCCTCCGCGCGGGCGGCGAGCCAGAGGTTCTCGACGGCGAGCGCGGAGGAGTACGGCGCCATCTGCGGCTGGGTGTAGCGGCCGAGGGTGTGCCGGCCGCCCCGTGTGGGATCGGCGGTCACCACGATGTTGACCGGGGTGTCGAGGATGGCCTCGATCTTCAGTTCCTTGAACTGCTTCGCCCGGGCCTTCGGCAGCGACCTGGCGTAGGCCTCGCGCTGGCGCTGGGCGAGCTCGTGCATGCTCCGGCGGGTCTCGGCGGAGCGGATGACCACGAAGTCCCAGGGCTGGGAGTGGCCGACGCTGGGGGCCGTGTGGGCGGCCTCCAGGACGCGCAGCAGCACCTCGTGCGGGATCGGGTCGGAGCGGAAGCCGTTGCGGATGTCGCGGCGCTCGCGCATGACGCGGAGCACGGCCTCGCGCTCGGCGTCGGCGTATCCGGGCGCCGGTGCGCCGGCGGGCTGCTCGACGTCCGCCGTCTCGGCGTCCGCCGTCTCGGCATCCACCGTCTCGATGTCCGCCGCGTCGATCTCGGCCGCCTCGGTCTCGGCCGCGTCGGTCTCGACCGCGTCGGTCTCGGCCTCTTCGTCCGCCGCGGCGGCGGGCGCCCGGTCGGCGAGGGCCACGTCCGTGTGCTGCTGCTCGACCGCGTCCTCCGGGGCGGCGGGCTCCTGGACCACCGGCTCCTCGGCGACCGCGACCGCCTCTTCGGACGGCGCCTGCGCCGGGGGCTCCTCGACCGGCTCGGCGTTCTCGATCGGTTCGGCCGAGTCGGCCGACTCCGCCTGCTCGACGACCGGTTCCGCTGCGGTGAGCTCCTCGGCGACCTGCTGTTCCACGACCGGCTGTTCCACGACCGGCTCGTCCGCCACGGGCTCGGCGGCGACCTCGGCGGCCTCGGGCTCCTCAAGCGCCTCGACGGCGGCTTCCTCGGCCTGCGGTACGGAAAGGGCGGCGGCCGGGCCGCCGTCGCGCGGCGCGGGGACGACCACGGGGGCCTCCTCCACGGGCGCCTCGACCGGCACGGCCTCCTCCGCGGGCGCCTCGGCGACGGGAGCCGCCTCGGCCACGACGGGCTCCTCCGCCACGAGGGGCTCCTCCGCCACGGCCGGAGCCTCGGCGACGGGCTCCTCTGCGACGGGCTCCTCGGCCACGGGGGCCTCGGCCACCGTCTGCTCGGCGGCATGCGTCGGCGCCAGGTGCGGGGTGGTCGGAACCGTGCCCTCGACCTGGACGAACTGACCGACCGTTTCTGCGGGCATCGGCTGCTGCACGGGCATCTGCGGCTGCGAGTCCCACGGAACGGCGCCCTGCGGCGGCGTCTCGCCGAGCTGCGCGGCGACCGGGGCGGCCGGCTGCTCCTGGGGGATGTCGAGGTACTCGGGGCCGGTGGTCGGCGGACCCGCGACCCGGCTGGGGACGGGGGTGGGCGCCGTCGCGGCGACGGGGACCGGGACCGGCGCGGCCATGGGCGCGGGCGCCGGAACGGCGGAGGCGGGACCGCGGTCGGCGAGGGACCGTACGACTCCCCCGTTGTTCTCCGGCACGGGCGGACCCAGGTGCAGGGGACGGCGGGCGGGCGGCGGGGTCGGGGCGGAGGTCGTCGGCGGCACGCGGACGCCGCTGAGGTCCACCGACCCCGAGTCGCGGCCCGCGGCCTCGTGGGCGCCGGTGTCGAGGATCCCGGGCTCGTAGCCGTGGTCGGTCACGACCTCGGCGCCGTACGGCTCCTGGGGCGCGACGGGAACGCCGTGCGCGGGGGTGGAGACGCCGTGGTGGACGTTCTCGGCCGCCATCGGCATGCCGTGGGCGGCCTCCGGGGCCGTCGGGACACCGTGCGCGGGGGTGGAGACGACCTCGTGCGCGACCGGGGCGGCGGGGGCGGCCTGAGGGGCCGCGGCGGCCATCGGGGTCTGAGCGGCCAGGGCGTCGGCGATCGGTCCGGCCAGCGGGTCGGTCAGCGGGTCGCCGAGCGGCGGCAGCTGGCCGGGCATCATGCCCTGCGCGGTCACCTGGGCGGGAACGGCGACGGGCGGTGCGGGCACGGAGCCGGGCTGGTGCTCGCTCCACGCGCCCTGCGCACCCGGCATCAGGAGCAGATCGTCGTCGTCGGCTGCGCTCTCGGAGGGGTCCAGGAAGGTGTACGCGCCCGGAGCGGGGATGCCCGGCTGCTCGACCATGCCTGCGTTCTCCGGCAGCCCCTCGCCCGGGACCTGGCCGGTGTCCGTCATGCGTACCCCTCGCCCATCGGTTGTGCTCCTTCAGACCTTCGCCCGTCAACAAGAACGAGCGTGCGCGCCGTGCGGCACGAATGACGCGCGGACACCCCAGCATTGTCGCGGCCAACGGCCGTCATGACAGGCGGATCCGGCACGGTTTGCTGTGGACTGCGCCACGTCGCGCGTCCCCCGGTTGCTCCGTACCACATCAGCGGCCGGAAGCGGCCACTACGTCCGGACATCGACGAACAAAAGGCCGACGGTCCGGGTGCGGTACGACGATCGGCCAGCCTACCTGGCCGGGCGGGGCGGCTCGATCACGGGTGGCCTCGCTCCAGCGGGACCAGGGCGTGCCGGACGCCCCTGGCCGGACGGGATTTTCGCAACACGCCCTAGAGCGGGGCCGACCTGCGCCCGGAGAGCAGGAAGACGACGGAGCGGTCGCGTTCCGACCAGTCGCCGGGGTCGAGGTCGACGCTCTGGAGCAGGGCGCACTCGAGGGTGTAGCCGCCCTCGGTGAGCGCGGCGCCGATGGCCTCGGCCTCGTCGCGGGTGGAGGCGTGGGCGACGATCCGCTCGGGCCTGCGGTCGGTGCAGGCGGTGACGACGGGTACGCCACCGCCCCCGATCCGTACGACGTCGGGTTCGGGGAGGCGCTCCAGGACGTGCGGGGCACGGCCTCGTACGGCCTGGAGCTGGACGCCGTGGCGGCGGGCGGCGGCCTCGGTGCGGGCGCAGGCGTCCGGGTCGGCGTCCACGGCGATGACCGCGGCGCCGAAGCGGGCGGCCTCCACGGCGAGCGCGCCGCCGCCGCAGCCGATGTCCCAGACGAGGTCGCCGACGCGGGGGCCGAGGCGGGCGAGCTGGGCGGCGCGCAGGGTGGGGTCCTCGCCGCTGCGACGGGCGGCGGCGGGGTCGTCCGGGGGCAGGGCCCAGCCGCGTACGGCAGGGGTCTCCTGGCCCATCAGCCAGCCTCCGGGCGGGGCGCCGGCCGTGCCGCCGATGACGATGACGACGTTGGGGTCGCGCCAGGCGTGGTCGGCGGCCTTGTCGGAGGTCAGGACAGTGACCTGCTCGCGGTCCGTCCCGAGCTCCTCGCAGATGACGAAGGTGCGGTGGACACCGTCGAGAAGGAGGGCGAGTTCGGCGGGTCCGGCACCGGGCGAGGTGAGGACGGCGACCTTGGGGTGGGCGCGGCAGACGTTGACGGCGCGGCGCAGGGTGCGCTGGTGGGCGACGACGATCCGGGCGTCGTCCCAGGGCATGCCGGCGCGGGCGAAGGCGGCGGCCACCGAGGAGACGGCGGGGACGACCTCGACCTCCAGGCCGTGCTCAGGGGCGCGCAGGGTGCGGACGACGCCGAAGAAGCCGGGGTCGCCGTCGGCGAGGACGACGGCGGTGCCGCGGTGGAGGGCGATGCGGCGGGCGGCGAGGTCGACGCTGCCGAGGCGGATCCTCTCGGCTCCTCGCGGGACCTCCGGCAGGGCGAGGTGGTGCGCGGCGCCTGCCACGAGCGTGGCGGCGGAGAGCGCGGACCGGGCCGCTTCGGTGAGGGGCGAGCCGTCCCAGCCGATCACCGTGACCCGGTCGGCCATCGTCGTCTGTCTCCTGAGGTCTCGTCGCAGGTCGGGGGCGTGTCGAGGGTACCCGGCTTCGGTTGCGGGCTCAGCTCCAGTCGGTGAAGGAGGAGTAGCCGGCCTCCGCCATCTGGTCGGCGACGCCTTCCAGGTCCTCGGGGAGCAGTCCCCAGACGATGAAGTCCGTGCGGAGGTCGGCCCAGGTGCCGTCCTCGGTGCGGGTGCGGGCTATGCAGGCGCCGCGCAGGACGCCTTCGCTGATGCATCCGATCTTCTGGGCGACCTGCTGGGAGGCGGTGTTGTCGGCCGCGGTGCGCAGCTCGATGCGTTCGATCCCCTGGTCGCCGAAGAGCCACTGGGAGGTGGCGAGGGCGGCTTCGGAGGCGTATCCCTCGCCGCGGGCCCAGGGCGCGACGATGTACGACATCTCCGTGGACCTGACGTGCCAGTTGGTCTTGCCCAGCTGGACGATGCCGACGAGGCGCTGGGTGAGGAACTCGGTGACGGCGAGGTCGAGGCCCCGGCCGGCCTCGCGCTCGGCGGGGGCGTACTCGGTGATCCAGCGGAGCGCGGCGTCCTCGGTGAAGGGCTGGGGGACGGCCGTCCAGGCCGCGACCATCTCGTCGTTCATCATCTCGGCGAGGGCGGGCGCGTCCGCCTCTTCGAGCGCGCGCAGCACCAACCGGTCCGTGTTGATGGAGATGTCCGGAAAGGTGGTAGTCATGCGCAGCTCCATGCCGTGGACCGTCCGAATCGACCGTGAACGCACAGCATGCAGCATGCAGTCGTCGGTGCGCATCGCCGGGTCCGATGTGGCGTCAGATACGGGCGGGGTACGGCGAAGGCCCCGCGCACCGGACGGGGTGCGGGGGCCTTCGTCACAAGAACTGTACTGCGAGCCCTACTTGGCGACGGCTCCGAAGGCCGGGATGACCGAGCCGTTGTACGTGTCCTCGATGTACTTCTTCACCTCGGGCGAGTTGAGGAGCTTGACGAGCTTCTGCACGCGCGCGTCCTTCTCGTTGCCCTCCTTGACGGCGAGGAAGTTGGCGTAGGGGTTGCCCTCCGCCTTCTCCACGGCGATGGCGTCCTTGGCGGGCGAGAGCTTGGCCTCGAGGGCGTAGTTGCCGTTGATGACCGCGGCGTCCACGTCGTTCAGGGCGCGGGGCACGGTGGCGGCCTCCAGCTCCTTGAACTCCAGGCCCTTCTTGTCCGTGATGTCGGAGAGCTTGGCGTTGGTGCCGACGCCGTCCTTGAGGGTGATGAGCCCGTTCTCGGCGAGCAGCTGGAGCGCGCGGCCGCCGTTGGTGGTGTCGTTGGGGACGGCGATGGTCTGGCCGGCCTTGATGTCGGAGAGGGCCTTGACCTTCTTGGAGTAGAGGCCGAGGGGCTCCAGGTGGACGTTGAACACCGGGACGATGTGGGTGTTGTTCTTCTTGTTGAAGTCGTCGAGGTACGGCTTGTGCTGGAAGAAGTTGGCGTCGACCTGGCCGGACTCGGTGGCGGTGTTCGGCAGGACGTAGTCCGTGAACTCCTTCACCTCCAGCTTCAGGCCCTCCTTCGCGGCGAGGTTGTCCTTGACGTAGTTCAGGATGTCGGCGTGCGGCGTCGGGGACGCGGCGACGACGAGCGGCTTGTCGGCGGAGCCGGCCGCGTCCTTGGCGGAGGACGGGTCCGACGCGGTGCCGCAGGCGGTGAGGCCGAGGGCGAGCGCGGTGGTGGCGGCGATACCGGCGGTGAGCTTGATGTTCTTACGCACGAAGAGTGCCTCTTTCCGGTGGTGCTGGTGGACGCCTGGACAACAAGTCCGGGCTCTTCTCCGATGGACGAAGTCTGGGGTGGCGCCTGGGTCAGGCGGTGCGTCCTCGGCGGGCGAGGAGACGCACGGCGAGGTCGCCGATGAGCTGGACCACGGTGACGATCGCGATCAGGACGACGACGGTGACCAGCATGAACTGGGTGTCGAAGCGCTGGTATCCGTAGGTGATGGCCTTGGAGCCGAGGCCTTCGCCGCCGACCGCGCCGGCCATCGCGGAGTAGCCGATGAGCACGATGACGGTGGTGGTGACGGCGGAGACAAGCGAGGGCAGGGCCTGGGGCAGGAGCACCTTGCGGATGATCGTCGTCACGGAGCCGCCCATGGACTGGACGGCCTCGACCAGGCCGTGGTCGACCTCGCGGATCGCGGTCTCGACGAGGCGCGCGAAGAACGGGATGGCGCCGATGGCGAGCGGCACGATCATCGCGGTGGGGCCGATGAAGGTGCCGACCACGAAGGTCGTGAAGGGGATCAGGGCGATCAGCAGGATGATGAACGGCAGCGAGCGGCCGATGTTCACGATCACGCCGACGACCTTGTTGACGACCGTGTTCTGCAGCAGGCCGCCCTTGTCGGTGAGGACGAGGAGGATGCCGAGCGGCAGTCCGCCGGCGATCGTCACGAGCGTGGCCCACAGGACCATGTAGAGGGTGTCGACCGTGCCCTGCTCCAGGAGGGGCTGCATCTCCGACCAGGTCACTTGGCACCTTCCTTGACGAGCAGGGGCGCCGCCTGGGGCGCGCTCCCGGGCGCGTTCTCCTCTTCGACGACGTCGACCTGGAGGCCCTGCTCGCGCAGGAAGCCGACGGGTACGACGTTCTCCTCGTAACGACCCGGCAGTTCGATCCGCATCCGGCCGATCTGGTTGCCGCCCACGGTGTCCATGGCGGCGCCGAGGATCGAGATGTCGATGTTGTACGTACGGGAGAGCTGGGAGATCACCGGCTGGGTGGCCGCCTCGCCGTGGAAGGTCACGTCGACGACGGTGCGGTCGGGTCCGGTGGCGGCGCCGCTGACCGGGAAGAGTTCGGCGGCGAGCTCGGAGCCGGGGGTGGCGAGCAGTTCGCTCACGGTGCCGGACTCGACGATCCGGCCCTTCTGCATCAGCGCGGCCGAGTCGCAGATCGTCTTGACGACGTCCATCTCGTGCGTGATGAGCAGGACGGTCAGGCCGAGCTGGCGGTTGAGGTCGCGCAGCAGCTGGAGGATGGAGCGGGTGGTCTCCGGGTCGAGGGCGCTGGTGGCCTCGTCGGAGAGCAGGACCTTGGGGTTGCCGGCCAGGGCGCGGGCTATGCCGACGCGCTGCTTCTGGCCGCCGGAGAGCTGGCCGGGGTAGGCCTTCGCCTTGTCGGCGAGGCCGACGAGGTCGAGGAGTTCCAGCGCGCGGCGGGAGCGCTCGGCGCCGGAGACGCCGAGGATCTCCAGGGGGAGTTCGATGTTGTCCTTCACCGTGCGGGAGGACAGCAGGTTGAAGTGCTGGAAGACCATGCCGATGCTGCTGCGGGCCCGGCGCAGGTCCTTGCCGGCGCGGCGGCCCGTGGCGGCGAGCGCGGTGAGGTCGACGCCGTCCACGGTGACGGTGCCGGAGGTGGGGCGCTCCAGGAGGTTGACGCAGCGGATGAGCGAGGACTTGCCAGCGCCGCTCTGGCCGATCACGCCGTACACCTCGCCCTCGCGGACGTGGAGGTCGACGCCGTCCAGAGCGGTGACCTGGCGGCCTCGCGACTCGTAGACCTTGGTCAGGCCCGTAGTGGTGATCACAGGGGTTTCCGTCACTGTCGAGTGCGCGGCGCGGGGTCCGCCGGGCACGGGGCATTCGTCGTTCGGACAGTCAGGCGCAGGGGGCCGGCTTCGGCGGGTCGGCCGGAAGGCGGCGCGTGCGCGGGGGCGGGCACGGTCCGGCGCCGGTTTCGGCGGGCGGATCGGCTCGGCCGTCGGGGTCTCGCTTCGGGGCGCGAGGCTCGGCGGGGGCCCTCAGAAGGCGCACATTCGACACATACAACGAGCACCGGGCGTCGTGATCGCCTCGGTCGCAAGGGTGCGGCTGCTCGTCGTGGTCATGTCTGCAAGTAAAGCACGCACCTGTTCCGCCGAATCGGGGGTGTCCGAATAGCGGACGTCGTTGAGACATCATGCGGACACCTCGTCCGGCCGTCACGCTCCGGCGGTGATCTCCTCTCCGCCGTCCGTGGCCTGCGCGGATACCTCCGACGGGTCGGTCACCGCGATGTCGGCGTCGAGCGCCGACCGGTGGTGGGTTGTGGTCAAGGCCACGGTCCGCGTGCCCGCGGCGCGACCGGCGGCGCGACCCGCAGGGGCGTCCTCGAAGACCGCGCAGGCGGCCGGGTCGACGCCGCGCCGGGCCGCCGCGCGCAGGAGAGGCCCGGGCCGGGTCTCGACCCTACGGGCGGGGTGGGGGGCGAGCGCATCGGGCCTTTTGGCCCGTAATACCCTCGGGCCCATGCTTGACGCCCTGACGGTCGCGGTCTCGGTGGCCGCGCTCGCCCTCGCCGCCTGGTGCGGCTTCGCCTTCACCCGCGACCAGCCGACCAAGGACTGGCACTTCATCGGCATGGCCGTGGTGACGCTCCTCGCACTCGTGCAGCTGGTCGTCGGCATCGTGCAGCTGTCGCGGGGCGAGAAGGCCGAGGAGGGCGCGACGATCTTCGTCGCCTATCTCCTGGGCTCGCTGTGCGCGGTGCCCGCGGCCGCGTTCATGTCGCTCAGCGAGCGGAGCCGGTGGGGCTCGGCGACGGTGGCGGCGAGCGGTGTCGTCCTCGCGGTTCTCGAGGTACGTCTCTTCGACATCTGGACGGTGGGCTGATGAGCGCGACCGAGGGAGCGGGCCGTCTGGTCACGGGCCCCGGCATGCTGCTGGTGTGGCTGTACGGCGTGATGTCGGTCGGCGCGGTCTCGCGCTCGATCTACCAGATCGCGACCGAGTTCGACCGGGCGCCGCTCGCGTACGCACTGTCGGCGGTGGCGGCCGTGGTGTACGCCTTCATCACGTACACCCTGGTCAGGGGCGGGGAGACGGCCCGCAGGGCGGCGCTGGTGTGCTGCGCCGCCGAGCTGGTGGGCGTGCTGACCGTGGGGACCTGGACGCTCGTCGACCCGTCAGCGTTCCCCGACGCCACGGTCTGGTCGGAGTACGGCTACGGCTACATCTTCATCCCGGTGCTCCTGCCGCTGACCGGGATCTGGTGGCTGCGGCGCTCGCGGGCGAGCGCCTAGGCATCGGCCCGGGACCGGGTACCGGCCCCCTTGCTAGGCGGCCTTCTCCAGGGTGACGAGCGTGAGCCGGGGGCCGATCTCGCGCGCCGCGACCTGTTCGTACCCCTTGCTGCGGTAGAGCCGCAGGTTGCCCTCGCTGCGGTGGCCGGTGAAGAGCTGGTAGCGCTTGGCGGCGGGGGCGGGATCGCCTGCGAACCGGCTCTCGATGGCGTCAAGCAGCCGGCCGCCGAGACCGTGGCGCTGCATGCGCGGGTGGACGATGAGCTTGGCGATCCGTACGGTGCCCGCCTCGTCGGCCCGGGCGCGTACGGAGGCGACGATCTCGTCGCCGAGGCGTGCCACGAGCGCGGGCCCCTGGGCCAGTTCGGCCCGGAGGGCGTCCAGGGTCTGGGTGAGGGGCTCGATCGAGTAGTCGCCGTAGAGCTCCGCCTCGCTCTGGTAGCAGAGGTACTGCAGCTTGAGTATGTGCTCCGCGTCCTGCGCGTCCGCGGCTGAGATGGTCACGCTCATGCCCATGTGTGCATGCCTCCCGCTCACCTGGTCCATCGGTCGGTCTCCCGCACCCTTCCCCTCGGGGTCGTCGCGGGAACCTCTGAGGCCAGCATTCTGCGCAGGCATCCCAGGCACCGGGAACGCATCGGCCCCAGACTGCCCTGTGAGATACCCAACTCCCCTGCGATTTCCCGGTAGGTGGGGTCGGCCGGATCGAGCATCGCGGTGAGCAGACGGGGGCAGTGGCCGGGGGTCCGGCGTACGGCGGCGCGTACGGCGCGGCGGCGTTCGGTCGTCAGGGCGGTGCTCTCGGGCGAGTCGTGCGGCTCGCCGGCCTCCTCGCCGCGGTAGGGGCGTTCCCGCAGGGCGGCGCGGCGGGCGCGGCGGGCCTCGGCGCGGACGGCCCGGCGGAGCCAGTCGGCGGGGCGGGTGGGCGCGGCGTCGTCCCTCAGCCGTTCGAGCAGCCTGAGCCAGACGGCCTGTTCGAGGTCGCTCGCCTCGACACCGGCGGCGGACGCCTCGGCGTTCGACTCGGCCGCGAGGAGGGGGGCGAGCGTGCGGAGAAGGTGGGGGTGGGTCATGTCCCGCACGACGGCCCGCCGTCGCGGGTGGTTGCCGGACGGCACGTAAACCACTCGCGTGGGTGCCGTTCCCCATGCGTTGCGCCCACCCGTTCCGCCCTGCGGGACGGGTGGGCGCAGCAGGCGCAGGCCCTACAGGTCCGACACCGCCAGCAACGCCGTGTCCGGGTTGTCGGAGAAGATGCCGTCGATGCCCGTCGCCAGATAGGTCTTCAGCGCGCCGAAGACGTCTCCGTAGGTGTTCGGGTCGGTGCCGCGGCGGAACTCGGCCGGCAGGAAGCTGTTCTCGTTGCGCTGGGTGTACGGGTGGAGGATCAGGCCCTGCGCGTGGGCGTCGCGCACCAGGGTGGTCGGGGTGCCGAGGCGTCCGCTCGCGTCCCGCGGGATGACCAGGTCGAGGGTGGGTCCGATGCCCTGCGCGTACGAGGCGATCCAGCGCAGGCCGGCGGGCGTGACCAGGTCGGAGACGGTGCGCGGGTCGCCCGCCTGGACGAAGTCCCAGGGGCGGCTGCCCGCGGCCGAGAGGAGCACGACGCGCGGGGAGTTCACCAGCTTCGCGAGCCGCTGGATGCTGCTGGGCTCGAAGGACTGCAGGAAGACCGGGGAGTCGGCGCGGTGGCGGCCGTACCGGCGCAGCAGCGTGGCGAGGCGGTCCTCCAGGCCGAGGCCGAGGGAGCGGAAGTAGGTGGGGTGCTTGGTCTCGACGTGCAGCCAGACGTCGCGGCCACGGCGGCGGCCCTCGCGGTCGGCCCAGCGCAGCACCTCCTCGAACGTCGGGACCTGCCAGCGGCCGTCGTACAGCGTGTTCCGCTGGCGGGTGCCCGGGATGCGCTCCTTGGCGCGGAGGGTCTTGAGCTCGGCGAGCGTGAAGTCCTCGGTGAACCAGCCGGTGTACGACACTCCGTCGACGGACTTGGTGGTCCTGCGGGAGGCGAACTCGGGGTGGTCGGCGACATCGGTCGTACCGGTGATGTCGTTCTCGTGGCGGCAGACCAGGTGGCCGTCCTTGGTGGGGACGAGGTCCTGCTCGATCACGTGCGCGCCGAGGTCCAGGGCGAGCTGGTAGGAGCCGAGGGTGTGCTCCGGGCGGTATCCGCTCGCGCCGCGGTGGGCGATGACGGTGGGGACGGGGAGGGAGCGGTGGCCGTGCCCGCGGCCGGCACCGCTCGCCTCGGCGGCCTGGGCGGTGCCGGCGGCGAGGACCGAGGAGGCGCCGAGGACGGCTGCTCCCGCCACACCCGTGACCGCCGCGCCGGCCGCGCCGAGGACGGTCCGCCGAGCCGGGCTGCCAAGCTCACCCTGTGTCATGAAGGCTCCTTCGATGTGATGTCCCGCACCTGTCAAACGACGCTCCGACCGTAGGCAGTCGCACCCTCCATGCGGCAGACGCTGGTAGAACATGGCGGAAACACACGTCAACACTGTGTATCCACTCGATGAACCCGATGTGCGCACGACCGTGACCCGCGAGTATCGTCCTCACCTGCACGGCCCCCGTACGCGCCGCCCGTTCCCGACACCGGAGGAACCGTTGTCCCGTCTCGCACTCATCAAGGCAGTGCTCGGACCGATCCTGCGTCTGATGTTCCGCCCACGTGTGGAAGGCGTCGAGAACATCCCCGGGACGGGGCCGGTGATCCTGGCGGGCAACCACCTCACCTTCATCGACTCGATGATCATGCCGATCTGTACGGACCGCCCGGTCTTCTTCATCGGCAAGGACGAGTACGTCACGGGCAAGGGCTTCAAGGGCCGCCTGATGGCCTGGTTCTTCACCAGCGTCGGCATGATCCCGGTGGACCGCGACGGCGGCCGGGGCGGTGTCGCGGCCCTGATGACCGGCCGCCGCGTCCTGGAGGAGGGCAAGATCTTCTCCATCTACCCGGAGGGCACCCGCTCCCCCGACGGCAGGCTCTACCGGGGCCGTACCGGCATCGCGCGGCTGACGCTGATGACCGGCGCGCCGGTGGTGCCGTTCGCGATGATCGGCACCGACAAGATCCAGCCGGGCGGGGCGGGGCTGCCCCGGCCGGGCCGGGTCACGGTCCGCTTCGGCGAGCCGATGGAGTTCTCGCGGTACGAGGGGATGGACCGGGACCGCTATGTGCTGCGGGCCGTGACGGACTCGGTGATGTCCGAGGTCATGCGGCTGTCTGGCCAGGAGTACGTGGACATGTACGCCACGAAGGCGAAGGCCGCGTAACCGTCACGACGTGAAGGAGGGGCCCCGCCCGGCGAATCGCCGGGCGGGGCCCCTCTTCGTGACCGACGCCCACGGATGCGCGTCAGTGCTCGATGCCGTCCTCCAGTCTCTGGCCCTTCAGGAGGAACCAGGCCGCGGCCGCCGTCCCGAGGAGGACCGCCGCGCCGACGCCCGCCGCGATGTTCAGGCCGTCGACGAAGGCGTCCTGGGCGGTGGAGACCAGGCCGCCGGCCGTGGCGGGGTCGAGGCCCGCGGAGGCCTCGAAGGCGCCGCCGAGCGAGTCGTGGGCAGCGGCCGCGGCGTCCGCGGGCACACCCGCCGGGGCCGTGAAGCCCTGGTAGACGCCGGTGACGATCGAGCCGAGGAGCGCGATGCCCAGCGCCGCGCCCAGTTCGTACGCCGTCTCGGAGACGGCGGAGGCCGAACCCGCCTGCTCCTTGGGCACGCTGGAGAGGATCACGTCGGCGGTGACGGTGAACGAGAACCCGGCGCCGAGGCCGACGACGAGCAGGGCCGCGCCGAGCAGCGGATAGCCGGTCTCCTTGTGGACCAGGGTGATGGCCGCGAGCGCGAGTCCGATCGCGCCGAGACCGCCGGTCACGACGGCTCGTACGGAGAACCGCCGGGCGTACCGGCCGGCGATCAGACCCGTGACCACCGCGCCGATGGCGGCGGGCAGTTCGGCCAGGCCGGCCTCCAGCGGGTCACGCCCCTGGACGAGCTGCAGGAACTGGGAGAGGAAGAAGACCAGTCCGGAGAGTCCGAAGACGGTGAGGAGGTCCGCGAGGACCGCGCCCGAGAAGCCGCGGTGCTTGAAGAGCCGCATGTCGAGCAGGGGCGCGGTCAGTGTGTGCTGCCGACGCACGAAGGCGTACAGGGCCGCGGCGCCGACGACGGCGGCCGCGCCGACCTCCCATGTCAGGCCGTGCGAGGCGACCTCCTTGACGGCGTACACGACGCCGATGACACCGACGAGCGAGAGCCCGACGCTGACGAGGTCCCAGGGGCCGGCGACCGGGTTCTTGGACTCGGGCAGCAGCTTGATGCCGACGAGGACCAGAACGGCCATCACGGGCAGGTTGATGAGGAAGACCGAGCCCCAGTAGAAGTGCTGGAGCAGCGCTCCGCCGACGACCGGACCGACGGCCGCGCCGGCCGAGGCGGTGGCGCCCCAGATGCCGATGGCGAGGCTGCGCTCCTTGGGGTCGTGGAAGATGTTCCGGATCAGCGCCAGGGTCGACGGCATCAGGGTCGCGCCGGCGACACCGAGGAGCGCGCGGGCCACGATCATCATCTCGGGACTGGTGGCGTACGCGTTGAGCACCGAGACGGCACCGAAGGCGGTCGCACCGATCAGGAGCAGCTTCTTGCGGCCGATCCGGTCGCCGAGGGAGCCCATGGAGACCAGCAGGCCGGCGATCACGAACGAGTAGATGTCGCCGATCCACAGCAGCTGCGTACCGGAGGGCTTGAGGTCCTCGCTGAGGGAGGGCGTCGCGAGACCGAGTACGGTGGCGTCCACCGCGACCAGCAGGACGGCCAGGACGAGTACCGAGAGCGCGAGCCAGCGGCCGGGGCTCTTCACCTCCGTCTCCGCCGTCGGGCTCGTCTGCAGGGTCCTGCTCATTTCTCCACGCTCCGTCGTGCGCCGCCGAGCAGCAGCTCGGTGATCATGTACTGAAAGTCGTTGCCGGCGACCCGCCCGTCCATCACGGACCAGGCGCAGGCCGAGACGAGGCCGTAGAGGGCCTCGGTGAGCCACGCGGGGCTCAGGTCGATCCGGAAGGTGCCTTCCTCCTGGCCGCGTCTGAAGAGCGCGCTGACCCTGGCGTCGAGCCGGGCCCAGCCCTCGTCGACGTCGTCGCCCTCGAAGAGCTGGTTCTCGGTGACGAGGAAGGCCAGCAGCGGGGCGTTGGGCTCGGTTTCCGCGACGAGCCGCCGCAGCGCCTCGTCTGCCGGGCCCTCGTCGAGCCGTGCGGCGTCGCACGCGGCCTCGAACTCCACGAGGCCCATCGCCTCCAGCGCCCTGACCAGCGCGTCCCGCCCGGCGAAGTGCCGGTGCAGGGTGGCGCGGCCGATCCCCGCGGCCCGGGCGACCTCGTCCATGGTGGCGGTCGACTTCCGGGAGAGCAGGGCGGCAGCGGAGCGGAGCACCTGGGTGCGGTCGACTGACATGAGACGAACATACACCGAATGAGACATGGATGTCTCATTCGATAAATCAACGCCTCACACGGAGGCGAGAAGGAATGCTGTGGACATGACGAAGCCCCTGCTGCTGATCGATGTGGACGGCCCGCTGAACCCCTATGCGGCACAGCGGGAGCGTCGTCCGCAGGGCTACGCCACGCACCGGATGCGTCCGAGCGCCTGGACC
Source organism: Streptomyces sp. NPDC013457 (assembly GCF_043089925.1). Classification (NCBI taxonomy): domain Bacteria; kingdom Bacillati; phylum Actinomycetota; class Actinomycetes; order Kitasatosporales; family Streptomycetaceae; genus Streptomyces; species Streptomyces sp. NPDC013457. Next base: position 282,647 of record NZ_JBICBL010000007.1, on the reverse strand, counting down.
GAGCCGAAGCCGCTGCGGGTATGGCTGAACCCGGCGCACGGGGTCGAGCTGCTCGCGCTCGCGCAGGCGTACGAGCTGGTCTGGGCGACGACCTGGAAGGGTGAGGCGAACGACTGGATCGGGCCGCGGATCGGGCTGCCGGAGCTGCCCTTCGTCGACTGGCCCCAGATGCACGGAAAGGCCCCTCGCGGGACCTTCTGGAAGACGCAGTACATCCTGGAGTACGCGGCGGGGCGGCCGTTCGCCTGGATCGACGACGACATCACGTCGTACGACCGCGCGTACGTGGAGCGGAACCACCTCGCCGCCGCCCTGTTGCTGCGCGTCGACGAGCGGATCGGGCTGACCCGGCCGGACTTCGACGCGCTCGCGGAGTGGGCGGCGGCGCTGTGATGCTTCTGGGGGCTACTTCTTGGCGGTGGCCCAGGCGTGCTGGATCACCAGATCGGCCTTGACCTCGATCAGCTGCGCGGCGACCGCCGACGGGGCCGTACCGCCCCGGCCGTCACGGGAGGCCAGCGCACCCGGCACGTTGAGGACCGTGCGGACCTCGGGGGTCAGGTGCTCGGAGATCTTCACGAACTGGTCGTCCGTGAGCTCGTCCAGCTCCTTGCCCTCCGCCTCGGCGACCTTCACGCACTCGCCGGCCACCTCGTGCGCCACCCGGAACGGCACACCCTGCTTGACCAGCCACTCGGCGATGTCGGTCGCGAGCGAGAAGCCCGCCGGGGCCAGCTCCTCCATGCGCTCCCGGTTGACGGTGAGCGTGGCCATCATGCCGGTGAAGGCGGGGAGCAGGACCTCCAGCTGGTCGCAGGAGTCGAAGACCGGCTCCTTGTCCTCCTGGAGGTCGCGGTTGTAGGCGAGCGGCAGGGCCTTGAGCGTGGCCATCAGTCCGCTGAGGTTGCCGATGAGGCGGCCGGACTTGCCCCGGGCCAGCTCGGCGATGTCCGGGTTCTTCTTCTGCGGCATGATTGACGAGCCGGTGGAGAAGGCGTCGTGGAGGGTCACGAAGGAGAACTCCTTCGTGTTCCAGATGATGATCTCCTCCGCGATACGGGAGAGGTTGACCCCGATCATCGCGGTGATGAAGGCGAACTCGGCGACGAAGTCGCGCGAGGCCGTGCCGTCGATGGAGTTGCCCGACGAGCCCCGCTCGAAGCCGAGGTCCTTGGCGACCGCCTCCGGGTCGAGCCCGAGGGAGGAGCCGGCCAGGGCGCCGGAGCCGTACGGAGAGACCGCCGTACGGGTGTCCCACTGCCGCAGCCGCTCGGCGTCCCGGGAGAGGGCCTGGACGTGGGCGAGGACATGGTGGGCGAAGAGCACCGGCTGGGCGTGCTGGAGGTGCGTGCGGCCCGGCATCGCGACGTCCGGGTGCGCCTCGGCGAGGCCGACGAGGGCGTCCTGGAGGTCGGCGACGAGCCCGCCGATGATCCGGGCGTGGTCGCGCAGGTACATCCGGAAGAGGGTGGCGACCTGGTCGTTGCGGGACCGGCCGGCGCGCAGCTTGCCGCCGAGGTCGGGGCCGAGGCGCTCCAGGAGTCCCCGCTCCAGGGCGGTGTGGACGTCCTCGTCGGCGATGGTGCCGACGAAGGAGCCGTCGGCGACGTCGGCCTCCAGCCGGTCGAGGCCTTCGAGCATGCGCGTCAGCTCGTCCTCGGTGAGCAGCCCCGCCTTGTGGAGCACGCGCGCGTGGGCGCGGGAACCGGCGATGTCGTAGGGGGCCAGCCGCCAGTCGAAGTGGACCGACGCGGACAGCTTCGCGAGGGCCTCGGCCGGCCCGTCGGCGAAACGGCCGCCCCAGAGCCGGACGTCACCGTTGTTGCTGCTCACAGCTACTGCTCCTCAGGAGGTGGATAACAGGCCGCCTCCCCGGTCCCTGCGGTGGGGAGGCGGCTGTGGAACGAATCGTGGTCAGGCGAGGTCACGCCGTGCGGCGATCTTCGCGGAGAGCGCGAAGATGTCGATGAAGCCCTGCGCCTTGGACTGGTCGAACGTGTCGCCCGAGTCGTAGGTCGCGAGGTTGAAGTCGTACAGCGACTCCTCGGACCTCCGGCCGGTGACGACGGCGCGCCCGCCGTGCAGGGTCATCCGGATGTCTCCGGTGACGTGCTGGTTCGCCTCGTGGATGAAGCCGTCCAGGGCGCGCTTGAGCGGGGAGAACCAGAGGCCGTCGTAGACCAGCTCGCCCCAGCGCTGCTCGACCTGCCGCTTGTAGCGGGCCAGCTCGCGCTCGACGGTGACGTTCTCGAGCTCCTGATGGGCGGTGATCAGGGCGATCGCGCCGGGAGCCTCGTAGACCTCACGGGACTTGATGCCGACGAGCCGGTCCTCGACGATGTCGATCCGGCCGACGCCCTGGGCTCCGGCGCGCTCGTTGAGCTGCTGGATCGCCTGGATGACGGTGACGGGCGTGCCGTCGAGCGCGACCGGGACGCCCTCCTTGAAGGAGATGACGACCTCGTCGGCCTCGCGCGGGGTGGCCGGGTTCGCGGTGTACTCGTAGATGTCCTCGATCGGCGCGTTCCAGATGTCCTCCAGGAACCCGGTCTCGACGGCGCGCCCGAAGACGTTCTGGTCGATGGAGTACGGGGACTTCTTGGAAGTCGCGATGGGGAGCCGTGCCTTCTCCGCGAAGGCGATGGCCTTGTCGCGGGTCATGGCGTAGTCGCGGACCGGGGCGATGCACGTCAGGTCGGGGCCGAGGGCCTGGATGCCGGCCTCGAAGCGGACCTGGTCGTTGCCCTTGCCGGTGCAGCCGTGGGCGACGATGCCGGCGCCGTGCTTCCTGGCGGCGGCCACGAGGTGCTTGACGATGGCGGGGCGGGAGAGGGCGGAGACCAGCGGGTACCGGTCCATGTACAGGGCGTTGGCCTTGATCGCCGGGAGGCAGTACTCGTCGGCGAACTCGTCCTTGGCGTCGGCGACCTCGGCCTCGACGGCGCCGCAGTCGAGGGCGCGCTTGCGGATGACGTCCAGGTCCTCGCCGCCCTGGCCGACGTCGACGGCGACGGCGATGACCTCGGCACCGGTCTCCTCGGCGATCCAGCCGATGGCGACGGAGGTGTCCAGGCCGCCGGAGTAGGCGAGTACGACACGCTCGGTCACGGGCTTCTCCTTACCTTGCAAGCGCTGATATGCATGAGTATGCATAACTCCGTATGTTTCGTCAATGCAGCCGGAAAACCGCTGGCCGGAGACGTGACGACTTCCCTAGGCTCCGCCCGTGAGGGACTGGGAAGAAGAAGCAGCCGCACGACTGGCCGCCGGAGCGGCACTCGCCGACGCACTGGACGTGCGGTCCGCGACGGCATGGATCTCGCTGGACCAGGGCGTGCGGGAGGAGATCCGCTGGGGCCGGATCAAGGCTCCCAGCCACGCCTGGCTGACCGGGCGCCGTCTGCACTGGGACTGGAACAGCCCCCTTCCTACGTGGAACCCGTCTCGTACTCCGCCCAGTACCTCCGCACTCGCCCTGGCGCTCTGCGACCCCGACGGCCGGGTCCGCGAGGCGGCCCTCGACCGGGCCTGGGACACCGCTCCCCTGTTGCCCCTGGTCGCGATCCGCTGCGCGGACTGGGTCGGACCGGTACGGGAGCGGGCGCGGGACGTGCTGCGAGCCGCGCTGCCCGGTGTGGGCCCTTCGGCAATGACCGTTCTCGCGGCGGTGATCCTGCGGATCTCCGGTCGGTCACGCGGCGACGCGGCGCGGGCCGCGCTGGAGAGGGCGCTGCTCGGGGGCGGCACCGCCGTGCTCGAGGCCATGCTCACAAGTGAGGACCGGGCGACGCGGCGGCTCGCCCATCGGGTGGCCGTCGCACGCGGTCACTTCCCCGGGGAACGTCTGGCCGCGATCGCGGCGACGGACGGCGACGTCGTCATCCAGGACATCTGCTCCGAGGCCGCCCTGGCCACCACCGGCCCCCGCACTACCGATGCCGTCCTGCTCGCCCTGCTCGGATCCCGTCAGGGCCGCGTACGGTCCGCCGGCGTCACGGCTCTGCACCGTTCCGGTCGGAACGGAGAGGCCGAACGGTTCCTCTTCGACCGGTCCGGCCTCGTGCGGGCGTGCGCCCGCTGGGTCCTGCGCCAGGCCGGTACGGATCCCCGGGCGGTGTACCGCGCCCGCTGCGCCGGCGACAGCGTTCCCGACCACGCGCCGCTCGGCCTCGCCGAGTGCGAGGCGCGGCAGGCCGCCGTACCGCTGCTGTGGGAGCTGACGCGGCACCCCGCGCCCGGCGTCCGCGCCTCCGCCGTCGCGGGGCTGTGCGTCGTGGACGCGGTCGACGCCGTGCGGCTCCTTCCCCTCCTCGACGACCCGTCCCCCCGCGTCGTACGGGCGACGTCGACGGCACTGCTGCCGCACGTGGACCGGCTGCCCGCCGCAGAGTTGAGGCACCGCACCTCGGCCGGCAGGCCGTCACACGAGCGGAAGGCCGCCCTGCGGCTCCTGCAGGCTCAGGGCGGGCCCGACTGCCTGGAAGCGGCGCGCGCGCTCACCGACGACCCGGATCCGGAGATCGGCGCACGGGCCCGCCGCATGATCGGGCAACCACTCGCGCCTGCCCAGGAGGGGCCGCGAAGGCACTGAACTCCCGGGAGCAGAATGAGGGCATGGGAAAGACGTACGAACGCATCGACGGACGACTCCGCGCCTTCATCGAGGCGCAGCCGGTCTTCTTCACCGCCACCGCTCCGCTCGACGCCGACGGCACGGTCAACCTCTCCCCCAAGGGCGTCACCGGCTCTTTCGCCGTCGTCGACGAACAGACCGTCGCCTACCTCGACTTCGCCGGATCCACCGCCGAGACCGTCGCCCATCTGCGGGAGAACGGCCGGATCACCCTCATGTGGTGCGCCTTCCAAGGGCCCCCGAACATCGTCCGGGTGCATGGACGGGGCGAGCCGGTGTTCCGCGACGACCGCCGGTGGGAGGGGCTCATGGCGCACTTCCCCGGCGTCGACGTCACGCAGCACGGCCTGCGCGCGATCGTCGTCGTCACGGCGGAGACGATCAGGGACTCCTGCGGCTACGGGGTGCCTTTCATGACGTACGACGAGGACCGCGACCTGCACGCCAGGCGGTTCGCGCGGGAGGACGACGCCTCGCTGAGCGCGTACTTCGGGAAGAAGGAGCACATCGCGACCAGCATGGACGGGCTTCCGGGCCTGCCGCTCCCGTTGCCGCCGCTGCCGGGTCGCTGAGGCCGCACGCACGTCGCCGCCGGCACGAGGATCGTGCCGGCGGCGAGCGGAGCTTCCCTGGACCGCTAGCGGTCGTTCTGGGCCAGCCGCAGCAGGTGGTCGGCGAGCGCCTGGCCGCCCAGCGGGTCGCGGGAGATCAGGAGCAGGGTGTCGTCGCCCGCGATCGTGCCGAGGATCGCGTGGAGTTCGGCCTGGTCGATGGCCGACGCGAGGAACTGGGCCGCGCCCGGCGGGGTCCTCAGGACCACCAGGTTGGCGGAGGCCTCGGCGGAGATCAGCAGCTCGCCGGAGAGGCGCCGCATGCGCTCCTCCTTGGCGGACTCGCCGAGCGGCGCCTGCGGGGTGCGGAAGCCGCCCTCGCTGGGGACCGCGTAGATCAGCTCGCCGCCCGTGTTGCGGATCTTCACCGCGCCGAGCTCGTCGAGGTCGCGGGAGAGCGTCGCCTGGGTGACGCTCAGCCCGTCGTCCGCGAGGAGCTTGGCGAGCTGGCTCTGGGAGCGGACCGGCTGCCGGTTGAGGATGTCGACGATCCTGCGGTGGCGGGCGGTACGGGTCTGCGGAACGGACGGTCCTCCCCCGGGCTCCGCCTGGGGGGACGCCCAGTGCTCGGTTTCCTGCGCGTCGGTCATCGTCGTCTCATTCTCCGGTTCGTCCTTCCCCGTTCACCGCTCCGTCGAGGACCCCGGGGAGGGCCGCGAGGAACGCGTCCACTTCAGTGTCTCCGATGATCAGCGCCGGCATGAGCCGAACGACATCGGGGGCGGGCGCGTTCACCAGGAGACCGGCGTCCTGAGCCGCCTGCTGCACCTGGGGCGCGAGGGACTCGGTGAGCACGATACCCAGCAGGAGGCCCGCACCACGGACGTGGGAGACCAGCGGGTGGCCCAGTCCCTCGATTCCGCTGCGCAGCTTCTCGCCGAGCCGCTTCACCTCGTCCAGCGTTCCATGGGCCGCGAGGGTGTCGATCACGGCGAGTCCGGCGGCGCAGGCGACCGGGTTGCCGCCGAATGTCGTGCCGTGGTGGCCGGGCTTGAAGAGCTCGGCCGCCTCGCCGAAGGCGACGGTCGCACCGAGCGGCAGACCGCCGCCGAGGCCCTTGGCCAGGGTCACGATGTCGGGGTCGACACCCTCGTGGCCCTGGTGCTCGAACCAGTGGCCGGTCCGCCCGATGCCCGTCTGGACCTCGTCGAGGACGAGCAGGGTGCCGGTGGCGCGGGTGATCTCGCGAGCGGCCTGGAGATAGCCGACGGGCGGCACGACGACGCCGTTCTCGCCCTGGACGGGCTCGATGATCACCAGCGCGGTCTCCTCGGTGACCGCGGCGCGCAGGGCCTCGACGTCTCCGTACGGGACGTGGCTGACGTCGCCCGGGAGCGGCAGGAACGGGGTCTGCTTGCCGGGCTGCCCGGTGAGGGCGAGCGAGCCCATGGTCCGGCCGTGGAAGCCGCCCTGGGTGGCGACCATGTGCGTGCGGCCGGTCAGCCGGCCGATCTTGAAGGCGCCTTCGTTGGCCTCGGCGCCGGAGTTGCAGAAGAAGACCCGGCCGGGCCGGCCGAAGAGCTGGAGCAGCCGCTCGGCGAGCGCGACGGGCGGTTCGGCGACGAAGAGGTTGGAGACGTGGCCGAGCGTCGCGATCTGCCGCGACACCGCCTCGACGATCGCCGGATGGGCGTGGCCGAGCGCGTTGACGGCGATGCCGCCGACGAGGTCGAGGTACTCGGCTCCGTCGGCGTCCCAGACCTTGACCCCCTCGCCGCGTACCAGGGACAGCTTCGGCGTGCCGTAGTTGTCCATGAGCGAGCCCTGCCACCGCCGGCTCAGTTCCGCGTTGCCCGGTTCCGTGTCGCTCACTTCGTGCCCCCCGTCGGCTCGTCGGGCACGACCATGGTGCCGATGCCCGAGTCGGTGAAGATCTCCAGCAGGATCGAGTGCTGGACGCGCCCGTCGATGACCCGGGCCGTGGTGACCCCGTTCCGTACCGCGTGCAGACAGCCCTCCATCTTGGGGACCATGCCGCTGGACAGCTCGGGGAGCAGCTTCTCCAGCTGGCTCGCGGTGAGCCGGCTGATGACCTCGTCGCTGTGGGGCCAGTCCTCGTAGAGGCCCTCGACGTCGGTCAGGACCATCAGGGTCTCGGCGCCCAGCGCCGCAGCGAGAGCCGCAGCCGCCGTATCAGCATTGACGTTGTAGACATGTCCGTCGTCCTCGGAGCGGGCGATGGAGGAGATGACCGGGATGCGGCCGTCCTCCAGGAGCGCCTCGATGGCGCCGGTGTCGATGGCGGTGATCTCGCCGACCCGGCCGATGTCGATCTGCTCGCCCTCGATCAGCGGCTGGTGCCGGGTGGCGCTGATGGTGTGCGCGTCCTCGCCGGTCATGCCGACGGCGAAGGGTCCGTGCTGGTTGAGCAGCCCGACGAGCTCGCGCTGGACCTGGCCCGCCAGGACCATCCGTACGACGTCCATGGCGTCCTCGGTGGTGACGCGCAGGCCGGCCTTGAACTCGCTCACGATGCCGTGCCGGTCGAGCGCGGCGCTGATCTGCGGGCCGCCGCCGTGCACGACGACCGGCTTGAGGCCGGCGTGGCGCAGGAAGACGACGTCCTGGGCGAAGGCCGCCTTGAGCTCGTCGTCGATCATGGCGTTGCCGCCGAACTTGATGACGACCGTCTTGCCGTGGTGGCGGGTCAGCCAGGGCAGGGCCTCGATGAGGATCTCGGCCTTGGGGAGCGCGGTGTGCTTACGGGTTCCGGTCATGACGAGTAGGCGCTGTTCTCGTGGACGTAGTCCGCGGTGAGGTCGTTGGCCCAGATGACGGCGGTCTCGGAGCCGGCGGCGAGGTCGGCGGTGATGGTGACCTCCCGGAAGCGCATGTCGACGAGGTCGCGGTCCTCGCCCACCGAGCCGTTCCTGCAGACCCAGACGCCGTTGATGGCGACGTTCAGCCGGTCCGGGTCGAAGGCGGCGGCGGTCGTGCCGATGGCGGAGAGCACCCGGCCCCAGTTGGGGTCCTCGCCGTGGATGGCGCACTTGAGGAGGTTGTTGCGGGCGATGGAGCGGCCCACCTCGACGGCGTCGTCCTCGGTCGCGGCGTTGACCACCTCGATACGGATGTCCTTGCTCGCGCCCTCGGCGTCGCCGATGAGCTGGCGGGCCAGGTCGTCGCAGACGGCCGTCACGGCCTCGGCGAACTCGTCCTGGGCGGGCGTGACGCCCGAGGCGCCGGAGGCGAGCAGGAGGACGGTGTCGTTGGTGGACATGCAGCCGTCGGAGTCGACCCGGTCGAAGGTGACCTTGGTGGACCGGCGCAGCGCGGCGTCGAGGTCCTTGCTCTCGACGTCGGCGTCGGTCGTGAGGACGACGAGCATGGTGGCGAGGCCGGGAGCGAGCATGCCCGCGCCCTTGGCCATGCCGCCGACCGTCCAGCCGTCCTTGGTGACGACGGAGGTCTTGTGGACGGTGTCGGTGGTCTTGATGGCGATGGCGGCCTTCTCGCCGCCGTACTCGGAGAGCTCACCCGCGGCCTTCTCCACGCCTGCCAGGACCTTGTCCATGGGGAGCAGCAGACCGATGAGGCCGGTCGAGGCGACGGCGACCTCGCCGGCGCCGATCTCCCGGCCCCGCGCGCCGAGGACCTCGGCGACCTTCTCGGCCGTCGCGTGGGTGTCCTGGAAGCCCTGGGGGCCCGTACAGGCGTTGGCGCCACCGGAGTTGAGGACGACGGCCGCCAGCTCGCCGCCGGTCAGGACCTGCTGCGACCACAGGACGGGCGCGGCCTTGACGCGGTTGGAGGTGAAGACGCCCGCGGCGGCGCGGCGGGGCCCGTCGTTGACCACGAGGGCCAGGTCCGGGTTGCCGTTCTCCTTGATTCCGGCGGCGATGCCCGCTGCCGTGAATCCCTTCGCTGCGGTGACGCTCATGGAGCGACTCCAATCGTGGAAAGTCCGGTGTCCTCAGGGAGCCCGAGGGCGATGTTCATGCTCTGCACCGCGCCGCCCGCGGTGCCCTTGGCCAGGTTGTCGATGGCGCTGATCGCGATGATCCGGTGGGTCGCCGGGTCGTGGGCGACCTGGACCTGAACGGCGTTGGAACCGTATACGGACGCCGTGGCGGGCCACTGCCCCTCGGGGAGCAGATGGACGAAGGGCTCGTCCGCGTAGGCCTTCTCGTACGCGGCGCGCACGGTCTCGGCGGTGACGCCCGGCTTCGCCTTGGCGGAGCAGGTGGCGAGGATGCCGCGGGACATGGGGGCGAGGGTCGGCGTGAAGGAGACCTCCACCCGTTCGCCGGCCACGGCGCTGAGGTTCTGGATCATCTCGGGGGTGTGCCGGTGGCCGCCGCCGACGCCGTACGGGGACATCGAACCCATGACCTCGCTGCCGAGCAGGTGCGGCTTGAGGGCCTTGCCCGCGCCGGAGGTGCCGGTGGCGGCGACGATCACCGCCTCGGGCTCGGCGAGGCCGCTCCCGTACGCGGGGAGGAGCGCGAGCGAGACGGCGGTGGGGTAGCAGCCGGGAACCGCGATGCGCTTGGACCCCTCCAGGGCGGCGCGGGCACCCGGCAGTTCCGGGAGGCCGTAGGGCCAGGTGCCGGCGTGCGGGGAGCCGTAGAAGGTCTCCCAGTCGGCGGAGTCCGCGAGCCGGAAGTCGGCGCCCATGTCGACGACGAGGACGTCCGGACCGAGCTGCTCGGCGACGGCGGCGGACTGCCCGTGCGGAAGCGCGAGGAAGACGACGTCGTGTCCGGCGAGCGCCTCGGGGGTGGTCGGCGCGAGGACCCGGTCGGCGAGCGGCACCAGATGCGGCTGGAGCGCGCCGAGCCGCTGACCGGCGTTGGAGTGCCCCGTCAGGGCCCCGATCTCGACGTGCGGGTGGGCGAGGAGCAGACGCAGAAGCTCACCACCCGCATACCCGCTCGCGCCTGCCACTGCTGCTCGTACCGTCATCGGAACCTCCTCCATCGATGGCATGACTATACGCAGCTCCGCAGTTTTATGCAAAGCTGGTCGCCGTCCCGCCAGAGCGCTTCGCCCTCATTGCGCGGATAGTCTGAGAAGCGTGATCGAGTCTGGACGGCTGCGGCTCCCTCGGCGCTCCGGCCGGGGGTGGTTTGTGCGGCTGTCGCCGGTCATTCTGACCGTGGTGATCGCCAGCCTGGCCTACGCCACTCCGCCGGAGATGGCCTTCAGCCGCCTCCTGCCCGCGGCGCCGGCCCTCGCCGCGTCCATGTGGCCGGTCCTCCCCACCGTGCTGCTCGGGACGGTCTGCCTCCTGCTGATGATCGGCCTCAGCCTCGTCTTCCCCGACCTCGGCACGTGGTGGACGTGCGCCGGGATCGTCGGGGTCACCGTGGCCGCCGCGTACGGGAGCCACGTCCGGCTCCAGCGCGAGCGCACCCTCTTCCAGGTGCGGCTGGTCGCCGACGCGGCGCAGCAGGTGGTGCTGAGCCCCATGCCGCGGCGCTTCGCGAACGTCGAGATCGAGTCGCTGTACCTGGCGGCGGCGGCGGAGGCCCGCATCGGCGGGGACTTCTACGAGGTGGTCGACACCCCGTTCGGGGTCAGGATGCTCATCGGCGACGTACGGGGCAAGGGACTGCCGGCCGTCGGGGCGGCAGCGGCGATCGTCAACGCCTTCCGGGAGGCGGCGTACGGCGAACCCGACATGGTCGACATCGCGCGCAGGCTGGACGCCAGCAGCAGCCGCTACAACGCCGCCTTTCCCCCCGACGGGTCGATGGAGCGCTTCGCCACCGCCCTGCTCGTGCAGGTCCCGCACGAGGGGAGCCGTATCGACATCCTCAACTGCGGGCACCCGCCGCCCCTGCTGCTGAACCGCGCGCGACTCCGCGCTCTCGAGTCCGCCGCCCCCTCGCCCCTGCTCAGTCTCGCCGAGCTGATCGGGGATCACTACAGCGTCGACACCTTCGACTTCACCCCCGGCGACCTGCTGCTCCTCTACACCGACGGGGTCGCCGAGACCCGTGCCCGCGACGGGGAGTTCTTCCCGCTGGCGGCCTGGATGCGCCGGCAGCCGCCGACACCGCCGGGCGAGCTGCTCACGGCGCTCCACCGCGACCTCCTCCGGCACAGCAGAGGACGCCTCGACGACGACATCGCCGCGCTCGCCGTACGCCTGCGCGAGCCCGGCCCCAAGCCCCACGCCGCCGGTTCCGACGGGTAGGTCTCCCCTGCGGACCTGGACCGGACCGCGTCGTGGACCGGGGCAGCGGTGGACCGGGTCAGCCGGCCGCGGCGCCGAACCACGTGGGCAGGTGGCGCACGAGGTCCTGCTGGTCCTCGCCCACCCAGGCCACGTGCCCGTCCGGGCGCAGCAGTACCGCGGGAGCGTCCAGTTCCTCGCTGACGTCGACGACGTGATCGACCCGGTCCGCCCAGCCGTCCACCGAGAGGCGTCCGGTCTGGTCGAGGAGCAGGCCGCGGCCGTCGCGCGTCAGCTCGTAGAGCCGGCCGCCCTTCAGCCGCACGTCCCGCAGCCGCCGGCCGAGCAGTTCGTGGCCCTCGCCGAAGTCGTAGCGGATCCCGATGCCGGTGATCTTCTCGATCAGGTACCGGTTCACCTCGTCGATGCGCGTCAGCTCCGCCATCAGCCGGCGCACCGCCTGGGCCCCCGGCTCGGTGGACATCAGCTCCATCTGCGCGCGCGTGTTGTCCAGCACCTCGGAGGCCACCGGGTGACGCTCCGTGTGGTAACTGTCGAGGAGACCCTCCGGCGCCCAGCCGACGACCTCGGCGGCCAGCTTCCAGCCGAGGTTGAACGCGTCCTGGATGCCGAGGTTGAGCCCTTGGCCGCCCGTGGGCGGGTGGATGTGGGCCGCGTCGCCCGCCAGCAGCACACGGCCGCTCCGGTAACGCTCGGCGAGCCGGGTGGCGTTGCCGAAGCGGGAGAGCCAGCGCGGGGAGTGCGCCCCGAAGTCGGTGCCGCCGTAAGCCCGGAGCTGCTGCCTGAACTCCTCCAGCGTCGGCGCGGTCGTACGGTCCTCGGCCACCCCCTCGGCGGGCACGATGACGCGGTACGTCCCGTCCGCCTGTCGCATGGCGCCGAACCTCAGGTGGGTCTTGCGGACTTCGGCCATCACGGCCGCCAGCTCCTCGGGCGACGCGGTCAGCTCCATCTCGCCCAGCAGCGTCTCGACCGTCGAGGGTTCGCCGGGGAAGTCCACGCCGAGCAGCTTGCGCACCGTGCTGCGGCCACCGTCACAGCCCACGAGGTAGCGCGAGCGGAGCCGGTCGCCGCCGGCCAGTTCGACGGTCACGCCGTCCTCGTCCTGGCTCAGCCCGACCAGTTCGCAGCCGCGCCGGATCTCGGCGCCGAGTTCGGTGGCGCGCTCGGCCAGCAGGCGCTCGGTGATCTGCTGCGGGATGCCGAGGACGTACGAGTGCGCCGTGTCCAGCCGCTCCGGCCAGCTGTCGCTGAGACCGGCGAAGAAACCCCCGGCCGTGATCTGCTGGCCGAGCGGGAGGAACCGCTCCAGCAGACCGCGCTGCTCCATCACCTCGATGCTGCGCACGTGCAGCCCCTGTGCACGGGACTGCACGGTGGGCTCCGTCTCCTTCTCCAGCACGGCCACCCGCACCCCGTGCAGCCGCAGCTCGGCGGCGAGCATCAAGCCCGTCGGCCCACCGCCGGCGATGATCACGTCCATCATTCGAAAAACCGCCCCACTCGCCCGTTCACGTCTCTGGCCGGCCGCTGCTCCGCACACCCGCGGAGTCCGCGCAAACGCCTCATCTGCGCAGGTCCCTGGCTCAGGCCGGTCATTCTGCGCCACGACAGGGGCCTTGCCGCAAGGCCCCCTGTGCGCTATATGTTGAGAGTGGCAAGGAGTGCGAGACCTCCTTGCCTTTCGTTTTTCCGCCGTGCGCCTCCACCGGCCGTCCGTGGCGCCTACCGGGCGTCCATGGCCCCGGCGGGCCCGTTCCTGACCGGGCGCGTGTGGATCTTCGCCACGCAGGCGGGGACCGCGGCGGCGGCCTCGTGGGAACGTGCGCGGTAGGCGCTGGGGCTCTCCCCGACCAGTTCGGTGAAGCGTGAGCTGAACGAGCCGAGGGACGTGCAGCCGACCTCGAAGCAGACCTCCGTCACGCTCAGGTCCCCACGCCGCAGCAGCGCCTTCGCCCGCTCGACCCGGCGCGTCATCAGGTAGCTGTACGGCGTCTCCCCGAAGGCCGCGCGGAAGCTGCGGGAGAAGTGGCCGGCGGACATCAGGGCGACGTCGGCCAGCGCCTGGACGTCCAGCGGCTGCGCGTAGTCACGGTCCATGGTGTCGCGGGCGCGGCGGAGGCGCTTCAGGTCGTCGAGCGTCACGTCGTCCAGCATGGCAGACGGGCCCGACACATCCGGCTGGTCTGCGATGCTTGCATGGTGCGCCCGCCGTCCTCCATCCCGCCCCACACCATCACACCCGACACCCCCGCCCCCGTGCGCGCCCCGCTGCTCACCCAGGAGTGGCTCGACCTCTCCTTCGTGCACTGGGCCGTCGACCCCGCGGTGGTGGCGCCGCTCCTGCCGAGCGGCACCGTGCCCGACACGCACGAGGGCGTCACCTACGTCGGGCTCGTCGCCTTCCGGATGCACCGGGTCGGCTGGCTCCGGCTGCCGGGAGTGCCGTACCTCGGCTCCTTCCCCGAGACCAACGTGCGCCTGTACTCGGTCGACGCCCAGGGGCGGCGCGGTGTCGTGTTCCGGTCCATGGACGCGTCCCGGCTGATCCCCGTCGTGATGGGCCGGGTCGGCTTCCGGCTGCCGTACCTCTGGTCCCGGATGAGCGTCCGCACCGACGGCGACACGGTCGACTACGCCAGCTCCCGCCGCTGGCCCGGCCCGCGCGGGGCGCACAGCCGTCTCACCGTGGCCAGGGGCGAGCGGATCGAGGAGCCCACCGAGCTGGAGCACTTCCTCACCGCCCGGTGGGGCATGCACAACGCGTTCTTCGGCGGGGCGGCGTATCTGGCCAACGACCATCCGCGCTGGCCGCTGTACCGCGCGGAGCTGCTCGCCTGCGACGAGAGCCTGCTCACCTCGGCCGGCCTCCCGGCGCCCCGCGAGGCCCCGGTCAGCGTGCTGTACTCGCCCGGCGTGCCCGTACGGCTCGGCCGGCCGTCCCGCTCCGCCCCCGCCGTTCCGCACCCGCGCAGCCCGCTCCAGGCCGGTCACAACGCCCGCGGCTGACGCGTCATCTCCTCGTACACGTACGAGGAGGAGTGATGCGCCCATGGACGACGGCCACGCGTTTCTGGCCCGGCGGTTCGACATCCACGAGGAGCGGCTGCGGGGCGTCGCCCTGCGAATGCTGGGCTCGCGGCGCGAGGCGGCGGAGGCCCTGGGCAGGGCCAGGTCGGCCGGGCTCGGGGAGATCGACGGCTGGCTGACGACGGTCGTCGCGCGGGTGTGCGTGGAGCGGCTGCGGGCACGGCGGGAGGGGTGCGGGCGGGACGGTCGCCGGCTGGACGGGTGCGGGCGGGACGCGCGGGGGCGGGACGCGGACGGGCGGGACGCCGACATGCGGGACGCGGGCGGGCGGGACGCGGACGAGCGGGTGGAGTTCGCGGACGGGGTGGCGCTCGCGTTGTTCGTGGTCCTGGAGTCCCTCGCCCCGGACGAGCGCCTGGCCCTCGTGCTGCACGATCTGTTCGCCCTGCCCCTGACCGACGTCGCCCGCCTCACGGGCCGTACGACATCGGAGGCGGCACGGCTCGTCCGCGTCGCCCGGCGGCGTGTGCGAGGTGCGGGTTCCGAGGGCGGCAACGGTCGCTCCGACGGTTGATCCGATGCGTCCGGGACCTGGCCGCGTCAGCCTCGGCCCCATGTCAACGCCCCGAATCTCCTAGCTCAGGACCCACTTCCACACCACCCGTGTGGCCTTCTGCTTCTTCGGAGCGTTACCTCCTGATCACCGTTCGTGGTGCCGACGTGCGCGTCGGCGCCCGGCTTCTGCTGGCCGGCCTCTCCTTCCACATCGCCCCCGGCGACCGGATCGGCCTCGTCGGCCGCAACGGCGCCGGCAAGACGACCCTGCTCGACACCCTGGCCGGGCTGCGCCCGCCCGCCGCCGGGACCGTCACCCGTACCGGCGGCGTCGGGCATCTCGCCCAGGACTCCCGCGCCGCCGATCCCGGAATGCCGGTCATCGACCGCACCCTCTCCGCCCGAGGGCTCGACCGGGCGGCGCGCGCACTGCATGCGGCCTCCCTCGCGCTCGGCGAGACGCCCGACGAGCGGCGCATGGCCGCGTACGCCCGTGCCGAGGCCGGGTTCGAGGCCCGCGGCGGGTACGCCGCCGAGGCCGAGGCCGCCCGGGTCGCCGCCGGGATCGGACTGGCCACCGAGGTCATGGGGCGGGCCGTCGGCACGCTCTCCGGCGGCCAGAAGCGCCGGGTGGAGCTCGCCAGGATCCTGTTCGCCGGGCACGGCGGCACCGGCACCCTGCTGCTCGACGAGCCCACGAACCACCTCGACGCCGACTCGGTCGGCCGGCTGCGCGACCTCCTGGCCGCGCACCTGGGAGGACTCGTCCTCATCAGCCAGGATGTCGCGCTGCGGTCCGGGACGGTCAACCGGGTCTTCCATCTCGATCCGCAGCGCGCGGCGATCGCGGGGGTCGCGCACCGCGCGGGGTGACGCCCACCCGGCGTCACCCCGTGCGCGTCATGCGTCGGGTGCCGGTGCGCCGGCTGCCGCTGCCCGGGCGGGCCGCCGGGCCGCGCCGCCCGACCGCCTGACGGCCCTCAGGACCACGAACTTCGGGTCGCTCGCGACCAGTTCGCAGGAGCCGAAGATCCGGCGCAGCGTCACGTGGTAGCCGAGGTGGCGGTTGCCCACGACCCACAGTTCGCCGCCCGGCCGCAGGACGCGCCGCGCGTCGGTGAACATCCGGCGGGCGGTGCGGTCGGTGGTGGCCTGGTGACTGTGGAAGGGCGGGTTGTTCAGGACGAGGTCCACCGACTCCGCCGCCAGCTCGGCCGTCCCGTCCCCGACGACGAACTCGGCGGTGCGGCCGGGGGCGGCGTGGCGACGGAAGTTCTCCTCGGCGGAGGCGACGGCCGGGTACGACTCGTCGGCGAAGACCAGTTCGGCCTCGGGCTCGGCGAGCGCGACGGAGAGACCGACGACGCCGTTGCCGCAGCCCAGGTCGACCACACGGGCGCGGCCGAGGCCCGTGGGCAGGTGCTTCAGGAAGAAGCGGGTGCCGATGTCGAGGCGGTCGGCGCAGAAGATCCCGGCCTGGTTGACCACGGTCCGCCCGGCGACGATCCCGGCGTCGGCGGGGAGTTCGTACCGGTACGGCCAGGGGTTGGCCGCCCGGTCGCGCGCGGGGTCCGGGGCGCAGAGGATCAGCCGGGCCTTCTTCGCCGCGAGCGAGGTGCGGGTGGGGCCGAGGATCGTCTCGAAGAGCTGGAGCGTGGAGGTGTGGATCTCCTTGACCATGCCGGTCCCGACGACCACGGTGCCCTCGTGCAGGGCGGGCGCGAGCCGGTGCAGCTGGTCCTCCAGGAGCGCGAGGCTCTTGGGGACGCGGACGAGCAGCACGTCGATCCGCTCGGGCGGCGCGTCCTGGGTGGTGAGGAGCCGCACGGCGTCCGGGGCGGCCCCGGAGCGGGCCAGGTTCTCCACGGTCGCCCGGCGGCCGAGGTAGGAGTCGGAGATCTGCGCGAGCGTGCCCGGGCGGCGGGCGGCCAGGGCCGTCGCGAGGGCGCCCCAGCGGTCGCCGACGACGGCGACCGTGCCGGACAGGTCGGTGTCCGTCTCGGCGAGGTGGCGCAGCAGGTACTCGTCGGACGCGTCCCAGGCTCGGAGCGGGTCGCGCGGGTCCTCGGGGAATCGGGTGAGCGGGAACTCGCCCCATGACGTGGTCAAACGGTTCATCGTGCTCTCAGGCTAGCCGGTCGCGGCCCCTCCCCCGGATCCGGCGGCAGGGGCGAGGAGGGCTCCGGCATGCGCCGGGAGCGCTCCTGGGCGGCCCCGGGTTCAGCCGACCGCCGCCTGGAGGTGGAGGTGCCAGAGGCCGGGGCGGCCCGTGAGGGTGACGGTGGAGAGCGGGCGGACGTCCACGTTCCAGAACGTGGAGGGCGGGGCCTTCAGCGCGTACACCAGGGCGGCGCGGACGACGGCGGGTTCGGCGACCGCGACGATGGTGCCGTCGTCGGCGGGGCGGGTGTCGAGCCAGCCCCCTATGCGCGAGATGAAGGCCAGGAGCGTCTCGCCGCCGTGGGGGGCGATGCGCGGGTCGGAGAGCCAGGCGTCCACGGCGGCGGGTTCGAGGGCCGCGACCTCGGCGAGGGTCAGTCCGCGCCAGCGGCCCATGTCGCAGTCGCGCAGGGCGGGCTGGGCGAGCGGCGCGTAGCCGAGCGCGGTGCCGGTGGCCCGGCTGCGGGGCGTCGGGGAGCAGTAGCGCAGCTCGGCCGCGCCGAGCGGGACCAGAGAGTGCGCGGCGAGCTGCACCTCGTACCAGCCGGCCTCGTCGAGCGGCCGGTCGTCGTCGAAGCGCTCGGCGAGCAGCGAGGAGCTGCGCGCCGCTGCGACGAGCGTCACCCGTAGTCCCATGGGCGCGATCGTGAGGCCGGATGCCTGGCAGGTCAAGAGGGCATATGCACCGGCTCCGGCCGAGGTCGTGGAGGGGCGTGGGCGCCGGTACGGGCCGAGAGCCGCCTACTTGTCCGGGTTCCTCACGGGCGCGAATGCGACGATCCCGTACACACCACACGCGTCCTCGGTGGCGGGAAGGGCGCGGCACGGGGCGCCGTCGGCGGCCCGCCGACGGCACGGGCGCGACCTCGGCGCCGGCGCCGGTCAGGCCGTCAGGCCGTCGACGGCCGACCGCAGCCGCCGCACCCCCTCGGCGATCTCCGTCGGGCCGGCCACGCCGGCGAAGCTGAGGCGGATGTGCCCGGCGGGCGGTTCGGCGCTGAAGTAGGGGCGGCCGGGGGCGACGGCGACGCCGGCCCGCAGGGCGCCCGTGAGGAGCGCGGCCTCCGGAAGGCCGTCGGGGAGCCGGAGCCAGAGCTGGTAGCCGCCGGACGGGATGTGGGGCAGGGCCAGCTCGGGGAGGTGGACGGCGAGCGCACCGGTCATGGCGTCACGGCGGCTCTTCAGCTCCTGGGACACGGCGCGCAGATGACGGCTCCAGGCGGGCGAGCCGACGAGCTCCAGCGCGGTCTCCTGCAGGGGGCGCGGGACGAAGAAGCTGTCGACGACGTGGATGGCGCGCAGCCGTTCCAGTACGGGACCTCGGGCGGCCAGCGCACCCACGCGCAGGCTGGGCGAGGTCGGCTTGGTCAGGGAGCAGACGTGGACGACGACGCCGTCCGGGTCGTCGGCGGCCATCGGCGCGGGGAGCGGCCCGGCGTCCTCGTGGACGAGGCGGCGGGCGAAGTCGTCCTCGACGACGAAGGCTCCGGCGGCCCGCGCGATCCGGACCACCTCGCGCCGCCGTTCGGCGCCGAGCACGGCGCCGGTGGGGTTCTGGAAGAGCGGCTGGCAGACGAAGACGCGTGCGCCGGTGGCCCGGAAGGCTGCTTCGAGCAGTTCGGGACGCACCCCGTCGGCGTCGACGGGCACGGGTACGGGACGCAGGCCGGCCGCGCGGGCGACGGCGAGCATGCCCGGGTAGGTGGGCGACTCGACGAGGACGGGGGTGCCGGGCGGGGCGAGGGCCCGCAGGGCGGTCGTGATCGCGGGCTGCCCGCCGGCTGTGACGAGGACGTCGGCGGCGGTGACCGTGCCGCCGATCTCACGGGCGAACCACTCGCGCAGTTCGGGGAGGCCGTCGGTGGGCGGCCTGCCCCAGGCGCCGGGGCGGCGCCCCGCGCGGGCCAGGGCGGCGGCCATGGCGCGTTCGGGCTGGAGCGAGGGGTGCAGATAGCCGCCGTTGAACTCGACGACGCCCGGCGGCGGCGCCGCGAGCGTCACCAGGACGCCGGAGGCGTCGACGCTGCGCGGCACCAGCTCGGTCGCCGTGTCGGCGCTCAGCGTGACCTCCTGCCAGGAGGTGTCGCCCGCCACGGGCGTCCGGCCACGCGGCTCGGCGCGGTACGCCCCGGCTCCCGGCCGGGTGACGACGAGTCCCTCGGCGGCGAGCTGGGCAAGCGCCCGGGTCACCGTCACCGGGGAGACCCGGTACCGCTCGACGAGGGCGCGGCTCGACGGCAGCTTCCCTCCAGGGGAGTAGCGGTTCAGTTCCGCTCTCAAGGAGTTGGCCAGCTCACCGACACTGCTACGCTCGTGCATGACAGCACAGGATAGCGCTACTCCCCTCACCACGATAGCGGTCGGCGGCACCGGGACAGTCTCGCCACGGGCCCGCGGCACGCTCCTCGCCGGCCTCGGCGTGCTTTCGTTCTCGCTCACGTTCCCCTCCACCGCCTGGGGCCTGGAGAGCTTCGGGCCGTGGTCGCTCGTCGCCCTGCGCTCGACGCTCGCCGCGCTCGTCGCCGGCGCCTTCCTGCTCGCGATGAGGGTCCCGCTTCCCGGGCGGAGCCACTGGGCGGGGCTCGCCGTCGTCGCCGGCGGCGTGGTCGTGGGCTTCCCGCTGCTGACAACCCTCGCCCTGCAGACCTCCACCACCTCGCACGCCGCCGTGGTCGTGGGCCTGCTGCCGCTCACCACGGCGGCCTTCGCCGCGGTCCGCACCGGCCGGCGCCCGTCCCGTACGTTCTGGTGCGCGGCGCTCACCGGTGCGGCGGTCGTCATCGCCTTCACCGTCCAGCAGAGCGGCGGCGCCCTCTCCACGGGCGATCTGTACCTCTTCGGCGCGCTCCTGGTCTGCGCCGCCGGTTACACCGAGGGCGGCAGGCTGGCCCGGCTCATGCCGGGCTGGCAGGTCATCGGCTGGGCGCTGATCCTCTGCCTGCCGCTGATGGTCGTCGGATCGGCCGTCGCGCTCGCCCTGGAGCCCGTCCACCTGGGCGCTCACGGCATCATCGGGCTGGTCTGGGTCGCGGCCGGCTCCACCTTCTTCGGCATGTACGTCTGGTACGGGGGCATGGCGGCGATCGGCATCCCCAAGGCGAGCCAGCTCCAGCTCGCCCAGCCGCTCCTCACCCTGGTCTGGTCGGTCTCGCTGCTCGGCGAGTCGCTGCCCCTCGCCGCGCCGCTCGCGGCCGTCGCGGTCCTGGTCTGCATCGCCGCGACCCAGCGCGCGAAGAGCTGACCGGGCGCGCGCGGCGAAGTCCCGGACTGGGCGCGCGCCCAGGGGTGATGCGGGTCACAATGGCGGACATAGGCTCCCAAGCAGGACGAGCGCGGCCGCGAGGAGGTCACCCCGATGCAAGCGAGCGTGGGCGACAAACTGCTGGTGCACGGCCGGACCGTCGGTCAGCACGACCGTACGGCCGAGGTTCTTCAGGTACTGGGCGAGAACGGCAACCCCCCGTACCGGGTCAAGTTCGACGACGACGGCCACGAGGCCCTGATGGCTCCGGGCCCCGACACCGTCGTCCGCCACCACGAGAAGATGTGACGCGGGCCGGCTAGCGAGCCGGGAGGGCCGTGGTCGGGTAGTGGTCGGCGACGACGGCGGCCATCGCCCCGATCGGGTCCGCCGTCACCTGTGTCGCCGAGAAGAAGCAGTGCCCGGCCACCCCCGGGTACCGGCCGGCCAGCGTCAGATGCCGGGACAGTTCGTCCGGGTCCTGCCAGGCGTCCGGCTGGTCGGGGTCGCCGCACTTGAAGAGGGCCTCGCCGATGTACAGGCGGACGCCGGTGTTCCGTACCGCCGCCTCCCACCACGGCACGAGCGTGGCGTAGTCCGCCTCGGCGAAGCCGATGTGCCAGTAGAGCTGCGGCACCACGTAGTCGATCCAGCCCTCCCTGATCCATTTCCTGGTGTCGGCGAAGAGATCGTCGTAGGCCTGCAGACCGTCAGGGGTGTCCGAGCCCTCGGGGTCGGTGGCGCTGTTGCGCCAGATCCCGAAGGGGCTGATCCCGAAGGGCGGCGCTCCGCCGACCTCCTTGATCCGGGCGGACATCTCGGAGACCAGCAGGTCGACGTTGTTCCGCCGCCAGGACGCCCGGTTCGGGAAGTCCCCGCCGTACCGCGCGTACGCGTCGTCGTCGTCGAACACCTGGCCCTCGACCGGGTACGGGTAGAAGTAGTCGTCCCAGTGCACCGCGTCGATGTCGTAGCGCCGGACGGCGTCGAGCATCGCGTCCTGGACGAAGCGGCGGACCTCGGGCAGTCCGGGGTTGTAGTAGAGCCTGCCGCCGTACGGGACCGTCCACCCCGGGTTGCGGCGGGCCGGGTGGGTGGAGGTCAGGCGGGTGGGATCCGTGTGGTTCGCCACACGGTACGGGTTGAACCAGGCGTGCAGTTCGAGCCCCCGCCTGTGGGCCTCCTCGACGGCCGTCCCCAGCGGGTCCCAGCCGGGATCGCGGCCCTGCACGCCGGTGAGGCACTCCGCCCACGGCTCGTGCGGCGAGGGCCACAGGGCGTCGGCGCTCGGCCGCACCTGGAGGATCACCGCGTTCAGCCTGCGCTCGACGGCCATGTCCAGATGGGCGAGGAGTTCGGCCCGCTGCCTCCCGGGCGTGAGGCCCGGACTGGAGGGCCAGTCGACGTTGAAGACCGTCGCCAGCCACATGCCCCGGAACTCGCCCGCCGCCCTTCGCTTCTTCCGTACCGCTCCGGCGGTACCCGAGATCGCGCCGGTGGTGCCGGAGTCCGCTTCCGCGCCGTGGGAACCGGTCACACCGAGCACCGCCAGTGCCGCACCCGCCACGAACCCTCTTCTCCCGATACGTCCCATCCGCCTGTCCTCTCATGTCGGATACGTCACACCCCCTGGCAGAGCATGCCCGACCCGGGCGATCGATCATCGGTTAATGAGCGGTAACGTCGTGGGGTCGAGGCGGACGCACCGGAATCACACGGGGCCCGCTGCCAGTGATGAGCGAAAGGCACGAGGTGACGGACTCCATGGCCGACATTGAGCGCGTCGGAGTGGTGGGCTGCGGCCAGATGGGCGCGGGCATCGCGGAGGTGTGTGCCCGCAGCGGTCTCGAGGTGAAGGTCGCCGAGACCACCGGCGAGGCGCTGGAGATCGGCCGTACGCGGCTCTACAACTCGCTCGCGAAGGCTGCCGAGCGCGGCAAGATCAGCGAGGAGGAGCGCGACGCGACGCTGGCGCGCCTCAGCTTCACCACCGACCTGGGCGAGTTCGCCGAC
Source organism: Streptomyces sp. NPDC013457 (assembly GCF_043089925.1). Classification (NCBI taxonomy): domain Bacteria; kingdom Bacillati; phylum Actinomycetota; class Actinomycetes; order Kitasatosporales; family Streptomycetaceae; genus Streptomyces; species Streptomyces sp. NPDC013457. Next base: position 260,262 of record NZ_JBICBL010000007.1, on the reverse strand, counting down.
CGCGACCTCGTCATCGAGGCCGTGGTGGAGAACGAGCAGATCAAGACCGAGATCTTCCAGGTGCTCGACCAGGTGGTGACCCGGCCCGACGCCATCCTGGCCTCGAACACCTCCTCCATCCCGCTGGTGAAGCTGGCCGTGGCGACCTCCCGTCCGGACCAGGTCATCGGCATCCACTTCTTCAACCCGGCGCCGGTGCAGAAGCTGGTGGAGCTGATCCCGGCCCTCACCACCTCCGAGGGCACCATCAGCCGTGCCCAGCTCTTCGCCGAGAAGTTCCTCGGCAAGCATGCGATCCGCGCGCAGGACCGGTCCGGCTTCGTCGTGAACGCCCTGCTGGTCCCGTACCTGCTCTCCGCGATCCGGATGTTCGAGTCGGGCATCGCGAGCCGCGAGGACATCGACAACGGCATGGAGTTCGGCTGCGCCCACCCGATGGGCCCGCTGAAGCTCGCCGACCTGATCGGCCTGGACACGATCGCCTCGATCGCCGACTCCATGTACACCGAGTACAAGGAGCCGCTGTACGCCGCTCCCCCGCTGCTCCAGCGGATGGTGGACGCGGGCCGGCTCGGCCGCAAGACGGGGTCGGGCTTCTACCCGTACTCCTGAGCCCCACCGTCACCGTTCGGCCCGTACACCCGCACAGGTACGGGCCGTTCGGCGTTCCCCGCCCCGTGGGTGCGCGCCGGCCGGTCAGCCGAGTCGCAGATGGTGGAGCAGGAGCAGCCCGGCGGCCATGTTGGCGGCCGGGATCTCACCCCGGGCGATCATGTCCGGGATCAGCTTGAGCGGTATCCACTCACGCCGTGAGGACTCGAAGTCGTCCTCGGGCGGGCCGGTGTACGTGGCTTCCTCGGTCCAGTAGAGGTGGTGCCTGGCGTCGGTGAGGCCGTTGGAGGGCTCGACGGTGAGGAGATGGCGCAGGGGTCCGGGGCGCCACCCCGTCTCCTCCTCCATCTCGCGGGCGGCGGCGGCCGCGAGGTCCTCGCCGTCCTCGACGACGCCGGCGGCCAGCTCCCAGCCCCAGCTGTCGGTGATGAAGCGGTGCCGCCAGAGCATGAGGACCTCGTTGGCCTCGTTGACGGCGGTCGCGACGGCGACCGGGCGGAGCCGGATCAGATAGTGGTCGAGGTGACGGCCGTCCGGGAGTTCGACGTCCGCGAGGTTCACCCGGAACCAGCGGTTCTCATAGACAGGTTGTTCGCTCAGTTTCGTCCACTGCACGTTTCTGCCACCTTCCGATTGTTCGGTGGCAATATGGCAGCAGTCCGGGGCTCACAGGGGAACGCGTAGCGCCCCGTCGATGAGTTCGGCCGCCTGCCTCGCGTCCGCACAGTCGGTCGCCAGCAGGTACTCCCGCACCAGCCTCAGCCGGTCGCGCAGCCGCCGCGACTCCATCCCGCGCGCCCGCTCGGTCATCTCCACCGCCGTCCGCGCCGCCGCGTCGGCCTCGCCCTGCCGCAGCTCGATCTGGCAGAGCATGGCGAGCCGGTGCACCCGGCCCCGGTCGTGCGCCGGAGTCGCCACGGCCTCCCGCGCGTGCTCCCTGGCCGCGGGGAGGTCACCCAGACTGAGCAGCGCCTCGGCGACCTGCACGTTGACCAGCCCCGGCTGGACGTAACCGGTCTCGGCCGGCTCGTGGCCCGGCCGGATCCGCTCCGCCTCGGCCTCCGCGCGCCGGATGCAGGCCAGCGCCGAGGACCCGTCGCCGAGGTGGGCGTACGCCTTGGCCTGCATCGCGGAGAGATCGGCCGCGAGCGCCGGGGTGATCTCCCGCCCGGCCGACCGCAGCGCCGCCTCGGCGAAGGCCACCCCCTGCCGGTACTCCCCCATGAACAGCGACTGGTTGACGAGGAGGGCGACCACATAGGCGCCCAGGCCACGGTCCCCGCTCGCCTTCGCAAGGCGCAGCGCCTGGTGGAAGTAGCGCTGCGCGAGACCGAGCGCGTCGGAGTCGTACGCGCAGATGCCGGCCACCGCCACCAGACCGCCCGTGGCGCGGTGCAGCTGCCGGCCGAGGCTGTCGCTGTACGAGCCACGCAGCAGCGGCGCGGTCTCGGCGTTGAGGAAGCCGACGATCCGCACCCGCGTCGCCACACCGCCCGCCTTGCGGTACATCTGCTCGTAGTGCGCCCGCGCGGCACCCAGCATGGTGATGTCGGCCATCGAGACCCGGGTCCGCCCGTCGCGGGAGACGTCGGCGTCCTCCGGCGGGTTCTCCCACTCCCAGACCGGCATCACGGCGGGCGTGCCGGTGACGGCCTGCGCGCCGAGTATGTGCGGACGCTGCTGCTCGTCGGAGCGCCACAGGGCGGTGGCCCGCTCGACGAAGCCGGAGAGCGGGGAGGCGGACGAGGCGGTGTCGGCGCCGCCGACGCCGAGCCCGATGTCGTCGAGGGTGACCGCCCGGCGCAGCCGCGCCCCGAGCACCTCGCAGATCAGATCGGGCACCTGGCCACGCGGCCGCTGGCCCTTCAACCACCGTGCCACGGCGGTGTGTTCGTATCGCAGCGCGAGGCCCCGGCCGCGGCCGGCGCGGTTCACGTGGGCGGCGAGGCCGGCCCGCGAGATCCCCGCCTCGTCCAGCAGGGCGTCGAGCAGGGTGTTGGGCATCATGGGCCCCTCCGATGTGACTCGGTCCGCGCCCGACCACCGTAGTGGAGGGCGGTTTCGCACGGGGTGTGAATGAAGTGCCCGTTCTTCCGCTCCGAGCGCTCTGCCGCCACCGCCCCGCTGCCGGTTGACTAGGCGCCTCGCCGCAAGGCGACCCGGGCCGCCGGGCTCCCCCCTCGTACAGTGCGGCGGCCCGCCCCGCGCCGTCCGCCCGCCGACCTGCCCGACACTCCGCGGCGGAACGGGCGGCGCCGGCCTCATGTCCCGTCGCTCAACAGTGAGGGGAGGGTGCAGGTCGGGTACGGCGCAGCCCGGGTTCGGCGGGCTGCGCCGGAACCCGCACCCGGTCGTTGCGGACGACCAGCAGGGCCACGTCGTCGGCGAGCCGGCCGCGGGTGTGCCGCAACAGGGCGCCGTGCACACGGTGGACCAGCGCGGCCGGGGAGACGGGCGCGTCACGGGCGGCCTCGGCCAGGGCCCGTTCGAGAGCGAAGAAGCGCCCCGCCGGGTCGCGGGCGTCCTCCGCGCCGTCGGTGTGCAGGAACAGCGCCTCGCCCGTCATGAGCCGGGTGCAGGGGTGCGCGGTCAGGTCGGCCGGCAGCGGGAAGGCACCGAGCGGCGGTAGCGGGTCGCCGACGAGGACGGGCTCCACCCGGTGGGAGATCCGGTACGGGCCGGGGTGCCCGCAGTTGAGGGCGTACACCTCCCCGTCCGGGCGGATCTCCAGGAGCAGCACGGTGACGAACTCCTCGGCCGCGGGGTGCTGGGGCTCCCGACCGGCGCAGACCGCCGGGTGCTCGTCTCTGGCGCGCTCCCGCAGATGGCGGGCGAGCGCACGGTCGAGCCGGCGCAGCACACCGCCGAGTTCGGGCTCGTCGTGGGCGGCCTCGCGGAAGCTGCCGAGCACGGCGACCACCGCACCGAGGGCCGCGAGGCCGTGCCCCCGGACGTCGCCGATGACGAGCCGCACGCCGTACGGCGTGGCCACCGCCTCGTACAGATCCCCGCCGACGGACGCGCCCCGGGAGGCGGAGAGCTGCCCGGCGGCGGCGGAGAGGCCGTCGAGCCGGGGCGGGGGCGGGCGCAGCAGCACGCGCTGGGTGGCGTCCGCGATGGCCCTCATCCGCTCCAGCTCGCGCGAGAGCCCGCGGCGGATGCCGAGGACGAGGCCCGTGCCGACGGTGAAGAAGAGCACGCTGGTGGCGATGCGCATGGGAAGACCCGGCTGTCGCGCCAGAGGACAGCCGAGTTTCCACGTCACGGCCACGGCACCCCAGAGGGTGGGAAGGGCGAGTGGTCCCAGCCGGCGCAGCCGGGAGTCGTAGGAGAGCAACGTCCTGGTACGGATCATGCACGGCCCTTCCTGAGGCCCTGCCGCGCCCGAAGGCCCTGCGGCGCACAGGCCCGCCCCTGTGGCCGCGTCGATTCTCCCGACCGCACCGGGCCTGGGGGAACACGGCCCGGACATCTCACCCGAAGGAGTGAGAACCCCCGGCGCGCCGTGGTGCGCCACCCGTGCGCCACCCGCACGGGCACGGGAACCCCGCACTGATGCGCGTGCCACACCCCGCGGGGTCACCTCCCTCGGAGGCGTCGGGGCTCGGCGGACAGCAGGATGTCGACCACCCTGCGGGAGAGCCGCTCCGCCTCGGTCAGCTCGCCGTGCAGGTGGAGGACGGCCCCCAGGGCGTTCAGCGGCGGAGCGAGACGGATGTCGTCGGGGCCGTAGGCGCGCTCGTAGAGGCGGACCGCCAGGCGCAGGGGCTGCTCCGCCTCGGTGGGCCGGCCCAGCCCTTCGAGCAGGATGCCCAGGGCCGACGCCGCCTCGGCCGTCTCGGCCGAGGCGGGACCGGACGCGCGCCGCGCCAGCCGAAGGGCCTCGCGCAGCGCGCCCTCGGCCTCCGCGTAGCGGCCGCCGGCCCGGTGCCGGCGCGCCCTTGCCAGGTGCTCGCGCACCCGCGTCCGGGACGTCCGCGTGTCCACGACGTGTCCCCTGCGGTCCGTCGGTGCTAGGCGAGGGCCTTCGCCCTGGCCGGCCCGGCCACCCGCCCGGCCCCCGCGAGGTGCCGCACGACGTGCTCGGCGTCCCGGCCGGCGCCTCCGACCAGCATCGACGCGAAGGCGTACTGGAACGACAGCCCCACGAAGTACAGACCCGGCGACGAGGGCACCACACCGCGCTCCTCCAGCGGCCAGCCGTCCTCGCCCGTGACGGGGAGGTCGATCCAGGAGAAGTCCTGCCGGAATCCCGTGCACCAGACGACGTTGGCGACGTCGAGCACACGGCCCCCGTCGAGGACGGGAAGGCCGTCCCGCACGCCCGTCGTCCGTTCCGGCACCATCTCGACGCCCGCGCGGGAGAGGTCGGCGCGCTTGACCCTGATCAGAGGTCCGCCGTGGGCCCGGACCTCGGGACGCATCCTGCGGCCGATCGGCGTCCGGAGCGTCAGCAGGTGCTGTGCCAGGAACCAGAGGACCGGGAAGACGACATGTGCCGGCCTGCCCTCGATGTCGAACGGGATCTCACCGTGGATCGGGCCGCTCAGCACGGTGGGATGACCCGCGGACCCCACCTCGTGCGCGATGTCCCCGCCGGAGTGCGAGGCTCCGACCACCAGGACCCCGCCGGGCCGCAGCTGCGCCGGGTTCTTGTAGGCGCTGGAGTGCAGCTGCGTGATGCGCGGGTCGAGCGCGTCGGCGAAGGCGGGGACGTACGGGGTCCGGCCGAACGTCCCGGAGGCGACGACGACGTTGTCGCACACATAGGCCGACGTGTCCGTCGCCACCACGTACCTCCCCTCCTCGCGGGACAGGCGCCGTACGCGCCGGCCACCCCGTACGGGGAGCGCGAAGGTCGCGGCGTACGTCTCCAGGAAGTCGGCCATCTCGTCCTTGGTGGGGAACGACATCGGCGGCGCGGGGAAGCGCATCCCGGGAAGGGAGGCGACGCGGGCCGGGCTGAAGAGGCGGAGCGAGTCCCAGTGACACCGCCAGTTGTCGCCGACCCGGTCGTTGCCGTCCAGGACGACGAACGGCAGGCCGCGCCGCGAGAGGTGGTACCCGGTCGCGAGGCCCGCCTGACCGGCGCCGATGACGACCGTCTCGATGTGTTCCGCGCTGTCCGTGAGCTTCATGGCGGGCCTCCTCGTCCGTTCCTTGTGATCGACACTAGGAGCGGGTTCGCGCGCCGGCTTCGGGAGAACGCCCCAACCGTGCCGCCCGCGGGAGATGGGTCATTCTGCCCACTGCGCCGGCCCTCCGGCCAGGTCGTGCTCGTACGCGTACGCCGTGGCCGCCGAGCGGGAGGAGAGCCCGAGCTTGCCGAAGATGTTGCTCAGGTGCCGGGCCACCGTCTTCTCGCTGAGGACCAGTTCGGCGGCGATCGCGTGGTTGGTCCGGCCGGTGGCGACGAGGCGCAGGACCTCGACCTCGCGGGGGCTGAGCCCTGCGGCGCCGTGGGGCCGGTCGCGGGTGAGCGCGTCGAGGCGGGCCAGGTCGTGAGCCGCGCCGAGCCGCCGGAACGCCTGACGCGCCGCGTCGAACTCCAGCCGGGCCGTTTCGACGTCGCCGGTACGCTGCCGTGCCCGGCCGACCAGGACGCGGGAACGGGCCCTCTCGAACGGGGCGTCGAGCTCGCCCCAGATCCGGCTCGCGTCGAGCAGCGCCTCCAGCGCGGCGGGCGCGTCGTCCTCGGCCAGGAGTACGGCCCCGCGGGCATGGGCCGCGACGGCGGACAGCAGCGGCGCTCCGATGTCGGCGGCGATCCGCGACAGCTCTTCCACCGCGCCCCTGGCCAGGGGCACCTCGTCGCCGGCCAGCATGATCTCCACGAAGGCGGACAGGACCTTGGCCCGGCCGAGCGGGTCCGGCGTCTCGTCCGCCGCGGCCCGGATCGCCGCGACGGCGGCGTCGGTACGGCCCTCGGCGAGCCAGAGCTGGGCGAGGCCCGGCTGGGGTGGGTGTCCGACCCGGGCGGCCCGCGCGTAGTCCTCCTCGGCCTCGGCGAACGCACCGCGCACCCGGTGCAGTTCGGCCTGCTGGTACAGGGCCATGCCGAGCGCCGGCTGTTCCGGCGGCTCCGCGAGCCGCTCGCACGCGCGCCGTGCCTCGTCCAGCGCGTCGGGCCACGCGCCGCGGGTCTGGAGCACCTGGGAGCGGTGGACCAGGCACTGGCCGCGGTACGGGACGAGATCCGGCTGCGAGGCACACCAGTCGGACAGCGCCACCGTCCACTCCTGCGCGCGACGCAGGTCGAACATGTCGTGGCAGGCCTCGATGACGCTGCAGTAGACGAGCCCGGTCACGAGCGGCGACAGCTCGCCGGACGTGACCGCGACCATGCTCTCGTCGAGCAGCGTCGCACCCGCGGCCGTCTCTCCCCCGGCGATCAGCGCTCGGCCCTGCCCGTGCCGCGCGAGGGCCACCAGCTCCGGGTCCGCGAACCGCTCGCCGATCTCGACGACCCTGGTGAACAGGGCGTACGCGGCGTCGACATCACCCTCGTAGACCAGCCGCACCCCGGAGGGGAACAGCACGTACCCCTGCTCCACACAGTCGAGCCGCCCGTCGTCGATCAGTCGCTGCGCCCGGGCGAGCCAACCGCCCCCGCGGGCCGTCTCGCCCCTCAGGATGAGCGGGATCGCCAGCCAGAAGGCGCACCGCACCGCGCGCGCGGGCAGCCCCAGCCGCAGATACGCGTGATGCGCCCGCTCCGTCGCCGCGCCGCTCTCGGCGTCGTGTCCGACCAGGAAGGCGGCGGTGGCCAGCCGCACGAGATCGTCGGGCCCGAGCGGATCCTCCCGGTCGGCATCCGACAACCGGGTGTAAGCCTCCCGCCACGCCCGGCCACCGAAGGCCTCGCGTCCCCGTTCGACTTCCGCAGCGACGTCCATGGCGCCTCCTCCCCCCATTGCACCTCGCGATCACGGGGCCTGTCAGGCCGAGCGTCGTCGGGGCATGCGGCGGAGGGCACCAGGGGCGGTACCGGGAAACGACGGAGGGGGCCGGTCCGGTGGTCACCGGGCCGGCCCTCTCCGGGGAGCTGTGCTCAGGCGCCGCGCAGTACGGCGCCCGTGCGGTCGGACGCGAGGGCGACGGCCGCGTCACGCGCGGCGCTGGCCTCGTCGACCGTCAGGGTGCGGTCCGTGGCGCGGAACTTCAGCGCGTACGCCAGGGACTTCTTGCCCTCGCCCAGCTGGTCGCCCGTGTACACGTCGAACAGCCGGATGGCCTCCAGGAGTTCGCCGGCGCCGTCGCGCAGCGCGGCCTCGACCGCGGCGGTCGGGACGGCCGTGTCGACGACCAGGGCGACGTCCTGCGTGGCGACCGGGAAGGAGGAGATGCTCGGGGCCTTCAGCGGTCCCTCGTTCGCCTTCTCCACCAGGTCCAGGTCCAGCTCCATCGCGCAGGTGCGGTCAGGCAGGCCGAGCGCCTTCACGACGCGCGGGTGCAGCTCGCCGCCGTGGCCGACGAGGACCTTCTCGCCGTCCACCACCACGTGGAACGCGGCGCAGCGGCCGGGGTGCCACGGGGCGTGCCGGTCGGCGCTGACGATCAGCTCGACACCGGCCTCGGCGGCCACGGTGCGCGCCGCCTGGATCGCGTCGGCCCAGTCGGCCGGACGGCCCTTGCCCCACCAGCCGGCCTGCTCGCGCGCGCCGGCGAGGACGACGGCGACGCGGCGCGGCTGCGCGGGCAGCGCGGCGTTGACCGTGGCGATCTCCTCGTCGGTGGGACGGCGGTCGACGGGAAGCCGCACGGCGACGCCCGGCTGCTCACCCGGCCGGAAGACCAGACCGGTCTCGAAGAGCGCAAGGTCGTGGCTGCCTCGCCCGTCGTTGCGGCGCAGCGCGCCGAGCAGGCCCGGCAGCAGCGTCGTACGGAGCGCGGGCTCCTCGTCGGAGAGCGGGTTGACGAGCGTGACGACCCGGCGGCGGGCGTCGTCGGCGTCCAGGCCGAGCTGGTCGAAGACCTGAGCGCCGATGAACGGGTAGTTCAGCGCCTCGACGTACCCGGCGCCGGCCAGCGCGCGGCCGACCCGGCGGTGGGTGCGCTGGCGCTCGGTGAGGCCACGCCCGGCGGGCGGCTTAGGCAGCGTGGAGGGCAGGTTCTCGTAGCCCTCCAGGCGGATGACCTCTTCGGCCAGGTCGTTCGGCACGTAGAGGTCGGGGCGCCACGACGGGACGGTGACGACGAGCTCGTCCTGGCCGTAGACGTCGCAGCCGATCTCCTGGAGGCGGCGGACGACGGTCTCGCGGCCGTAGTCGACGCCCGCGACCTTGTCCGGGTGGTTCGCCGGCATGGTGACCGTGCGGGGCGCGGACGGGGCGACGATCTCGGTGACGCCGGCCTCGGCCGTGCCGCCCGCGAGCAGCACGAGCAGATCGACGCAGCGCTGCGCGGCGGCGGCCGCGGCCTGCGGGTCGACCCCGCGCTCGAAGCGCCTGGACGCCTCGGAGGCCAGCTTGTGACGGCGGGCCGTGCGGGCGATCGAGATCGCGTCGAAGTGCGCGGCCTCGATGACGATCTCGGTGGTCCCCGTGACGACGCCCGTCTCGGGGTCGGTCACCGGGTCGGCGATCTCCGTGTGGGCTCCGCCCATCACACCGGCCAGGCCGATGGGGCCGCTGTTGTCGGTGATCAGCAGGTCCCCGGAGTCGAGGACCCGCTTCACTCCGTCGAGCGTCGTGATCGTCTCTCCGGCGGCGGCACGGCGGACGCCGATGGGACCGTCGAGGCGGGTGCGGTCGTAGGCGTGCAGCGGCTGACCGAGCTCCAGCATCACGTAGTTGGTGATGTCGACGGCGAGCGAGACGGTCCGCATGCCGGCCTTCTGGAGCCTGCGCTGCATCCAGATCGGGGTACGCGCCTCGGGGGTGACCCCGACGACCGTACGGGCGGTGAAGCGGTCGCAGCCGACCGGGTCGGCGACCTGGATCGGGTAGCCGTACGAGTTCGGCGCGGGCACGTCGAGGAGCGCCGGGTCGCGCAGCGGCAGGCCGTACGCGGTGGCGGTCTCACGGGCGATGCCGCGCATCGACAGGCAGTAGCCGCGGTCGGGCGTGACGGCGATGTCGAGGACCTCGTCGTACAGCTCCAGGAGCTTGGTCGCGTCGATGCCGATCTCGAGCTCCGGCGGCAGCACGATGATGCCGTGCGAACCGTCGTCGCCCATGCCCAGCTCGTCGCCGGAGCAGATCATGCCGCGGGAGACCCGGCCGTACGTCTTGCGCTCGGCGATCCGGAAGTCACCGGGGAGCACGGCGCCGGGCAGCGCCACGACGACCTTGTCGCCCTCGGCGAAGTTCCGGGCGCCGCAGATGATCTCCTGGGGCTCGCCGGTGCCGTTGGCCTGGCCGACGTCGACGGTGCAGAAGCGGATGGGCTTCTTGAACTCCGTCAGCTCCTCGATGGTGAGGACCTTGCCGACGACCAGCGGACCGGTCAGGCCGGAGCCGAGCTGCTCGACGGTCTCGACCTCGAGTCCTGCCGGAATGAGCTTGGCCTGGACGTCACGTCCGGTCTCCGTCGCCGGCAGGTCGACGTACTCCCGCAGCCAAGAAAGCGGGACCCGCATCAGATCTCCATCCCGAACGGCCGGGTGAACCGGACGTCACCCTCGACCATGTCTCGCATGTCTTCGACGTTGTGGCGGAACATCAGCATCCGCTCGATGCCGAACCCGAAGGCGAATCCGCTGTACTTCTCCGGGTCGACACCGCAGGCGACGAGCACCTTGGGGTTGACCATGCCGCAGCCGCCCAGCTCGATCCAGCCCTCGCTGCCGCAGGTGCGGCAGGGGCGGTCCGGGTTGCCGACGGACTCGCCGCGGCAGACGTAGCAGAGCATGTCCATCTCGGCGGACGGCTCCGTGAACGGGAAGAAGTTCGGGCGGAGCCGGGTCTTCATGTCGGGCCCGAAGAGCGCCTGGACCATGTGGTCCAGGGTGCCCTTGAGGTCCGCCATGGTCAGGCCCTCGTCGACGGCGAGCAGCTCGATCTGGTGGAAGACCGGGGTGTGCGTGGCGTCGAGCTCGTCGGTGCGGTAGACGCGGCCGGGGCAGACGACGTAGACCGGGGGCTCCCGGTCGATGAGCGTGCGGGCCTGCACCGGGGAGGTGTGCGTCCGCAGCACGACACCGGACTCGTCGCCGGTCGTCCCCTCCGGGCCCTGGACGAAGAAGGTGTCCTGCATCTGGCGCGCCGGGTGGTCCGGCACGAAGTTGAGGGCGTCGAAGTTGAACCACTCCGCCTCGACCTCGGGACCCTCGGCGACCTCGTACCCCATGGACACGAAGACGTCGGCGACCCGCTCCATGAGCGTGGTCAGCGGGTGGCGGGCGCCGGCCGGGACCCGGTCGTACGGCAGGGTGACGTCCACCGCCTCCTCGACCAGGACGCGGGCGTCACGCTCGGCCTCGAGCTCGGTCTGGCGGGCGGCGAGGGCCTTGGAGACCGCGCCGCGGGCCTGGCCCACGAGCTTGCCGGCCGCGGCCTTGGCCTGCGGCGGCAGCGCGCCGATCTCGCGGTTGGCCAGCGCGAGCGGCGACGTGCCACCCGTGTGCGCGACCTTCGCGTGCGCGAGCGCGTCGAGGTCACCCGCGGCGGCGAAGGCGGCGAGCGCCTCGTCCCGCATGCGCTCGATCTCTTCCGGTTTCAAGGCCTCGACCTCAACCGGGTCGTACGACTTATTGGGTGCGGACATCTCTTCCCGTGCTTCCGTTTGGCTGGCTTGGGCGCGGCCCCGCTCGACGTCAAGGGCGCAAACGTGCCAAAGGTCGAGTCTAACGGGGCGCGGGGACGCGAATGAGCCCGTGGGCGGCCCGGGCGGCTCGTGATCTCGTCAGGCGAGATAGGCCGGGGCGCCGACGGGCAGGATAAATCGGAACTCGGCGCCGCCCCGGGGGCCGCGGCCGACGGTGATCGTGCCGCCGTGGGCCTCGACGATGCCCTTGACGATGTACAGCCCGAGTCCGGTGCCACCGCGCTTGCTCCCCCGCCAGAAACGGGTGAAGACACGTCCCATCGACTCCTCGGGGATGCCGGGGCCTTCGTCGCTCACGGTGACCGCCGTTCCCTTCTCTCCGTCGGGGGTGTCGCAGGTGGGTGCCACCTCGATGGTGACGGTTCCCTCGCCGTGGCGCACCGCATTTTCCAGCAGGTTGCCGAGGACCTGGTCGACCTTGTCGGGGTCGGCCCAGAGATCGGGCAGCTGGGGCCGGACGCGGACGAAGAAGCGGTCCGGGGACTGTCCGCCGGTGGTGTGGGCCTGGATGTGCCGGTTGACGGCGGCGGCGATGTCGACGGGCTGGCGGCGCACCTCCAGGCGGCCGGAGTCGATCCGGGAGATGTCGAGGAGCTCGGCGATCAGCCGGGTGATGCGGTTGGCGTCGGCGTCGACGGTCTCCAGCATGAGCCGCTTCTGGTCGTCGGTGAACCGCTCCCACTTGGCGAGGAGGGTCGCCGTGAAGCCCTTGACGGAGGTCAGCGGGGAGCGCAGTTCGTGGGCGACGGTGGCGATGAGCTCGGCGTGGCTGCGTTCGGTACGGCGCCGGGCCTCGGTGCCGCGCAGCGAGACGACGACGCGGCGGACGGGCCCGGTGGGGTGCTCGCGGACGTACCGCGCGGAGACGAGGACCTCGCGGCCCCCGGGCAGGAGCAGATTGCGCTCCGGCTGGCCGCGCCGGGTGGCGAGCCCGCCGTACGGGTCGGTGAGGGTCCACCAGCGGCGCCCCTTGAGGTCCTCCAGGGGCAGCGCCTGTTCGAGCGGGAGGCCGAGGGCCTGTTCCGGGGGTACGGAGGTGATGCGGGCGGCGGCGGCGTTGAAGCAGACGACGCGTCCGGTGGCGTCGGCGACGACGAGGCCGTCGGGCAGCTCGTCGGGGTCGACGCCGGGGACGTCCGGCGCGGTTCGGGAGGACCCGTCCGGGCCCTCCGGGGCATCGGGCGCGGTGCTCCGTGCCTGTGCGGGACTGTCCGTTCCGACCGTCATCCCCGTTCCCCACCCCTCCGTGTAGCGCAGTGGGCCCCCGAGTTGGCCACCCTACTAGGTGCGGGTGACGCTTTGGAGCCCCTCAGCGGGAGGTTCGGGGGCGCTGGGCCCGCGCCGAGGCGTAGAGGCACACGGCGGCGGCCGTCGCGAGGTTGAGGCTCTCGGCCTTGCCGTGGATCGGGACGCGGACGACCGCGTCGGCGAGGGCACGGGTCTCCTCGGGGAGCCCCCAGGCCTCGTTGCCGAAGACCCAGGCGGTGGGCCCGCCCATGGTGCCGGCGTCCAGTTCGTCGTCGAGGTCGTTCCTCCCGGCGCCGTCGGCGGCGAGGATCCGTACGCCCGCGCTCTTCAGACCGGCGACCGCCTGCTCGACCGGGACGCCGACGACGACCGGGAGGTGGAAGAGGGAGCCGACGGAGGCGCGCACGGACTTGGGGTTGTACAGGTCGACGGAGGCGTCGGTGAGGACGACGGCGTCGGCGCCCGCCGCGTCGGCGCAGCGCAGCACGGTGCCGGCGTTCCCGGGGTCGCGTACGTGGGCGAGGACGGCGACGAGCTTGGGCCTGGCCGCGAGGACCTCCTCGAACGGCGAGTCGAGGAAGCGGCAGACCCCGACGAGGCCCTGCGGGGTGACGGTCTGGGAGACCTCGGCGAGGACGGTGTCGGGGGCGAAGTGGACCCGGGCCCCGGCCGCGCGGGCGGCCTCGACGATCCCGGCGTACCGCTCGGCGGCCTCGACGGTGGTGAAGAGCTCGACGAGGGTGGGCTCGCCGGAGCCGCTGCGGTGCTCGACGGCCTCGCGGACGGCCTGCGGGCCCTCGGCGATGAAGAGACGGTCCTTGCCCCGGAAGTTGCGCTTGGCGAGCCGCCTCGCGGCGACGACACGGGGCGAACGCGGGGAGATCAGCTCGGGGGTACCCATGGGGTCGGTGGCTCTTTTCGGGGGTCCGGGCGGGTGACGGGGGCTGGGAGTGTCCGGCGGACACCCCCTGGCGTGCTCCGAACACGACCGGACCCGCAGGCCCGAAGGCCTGCGGGTCCGGTGCGGAAGATCGGCGACCTGAGGATCAGGCAGCGGCCTTCGGCGCGTTGACGTCGGCCGGGAGGGCCTTCTGCGCGACCTCGACCAGCGCGGCGAACGCGTTGATGTCGTTGACGGCCAGCTCGGCGAGGATCTTGCGGTCCACCTCGATGTTGGCGGCCTTCAGACCCTGGATGAGGCGGTTGTACGTCATGCCGTTCTGGCGGGCAGCGGCGTTGATGCGCTGGATCCACAGCTGACGGAAGTCGCCCTTGCGCTTCTTGCGGTCGTTGTAGTTGTAGACCAGGGAGTGGGTGACCTGCTCCTTGGCCTTGCGGTACAGGCGCGAACGCTGACCGCGGTAGCCGCTGGCCTGCTCGAGGATCGCCCGGCGCTTCTTGTGGGCGTTGACTGCCCGCTTGACGCGTGCCACTTCTTAACTCCTTGTAGCGGGGTCGCGGTGGTACTCACACGACCCGGAAAACGGATGGGTCCCGGTCTTGGCCGGATGCCCTCGTCGCCGAGGGCGGGAGATCAAGCTCAGATGCCCAGCATCTTCTTGATCTTGGCCGCGTCGCCCGGGGCCATCTCGGCGTTGCCGGTGAGGCGACGCGTCAGCTTGGACGACTTGTGCTCGAGCAGGTGGCGCTTGCCGGCGCGCTCGCGCAGCACCTTGCCGGAGCCGGTGATCTTGAAGCGCTTCTTGGCACCGGAGTGCGTCTTGTTCTTCGGCATCGCGCCGTTATCTCCTCGTCAGTGGCGCTCCTCCGGTGCGGGCACCGGACATCCAGGAGCGTCAGTTCTCGTGTGGTGGTTCCGGGCGAGGCCCGGGGCTGCCTGGGTGGCAGCCCCCAGGGTCACGCCTCGGGGTTCTCGGCCTCGGCGGGAGCCTCGGCCGAAGCCTCCGCGGCCGGAGCCTCGGCGGTCTCGTCGGACGAACCGCCCTGACGCTCCGCCTTGCGCGCGGCCTGGGCCTCACGCGCCTCGGCCATGGCCTCGGTCTTCTTCTTGTGCGGGCCGAGAACCATGATCATGTTCCGGCCGTCCTGCTTCGGGTTGGACTCGATGAAGCCAAGCTCCTCGACGTCCGACGCCAGCCGCTGCAGCAGCCGGAAACCAAGCTCGGGGCGGGACTGCTCACGACCACGGAACATGATCGTGATCTTGACCTTGTCGCCCTGCTTGAGGAACCGGACGACGTGACCCTTCTTGGTGTCGTAGTCGTGCGGGTCGATCTTCGGCCGGAGCTTCATCTCCTTGATGACCGTGTGCGCCTGGTTCTTGCGCGCCTCACGGGCCTTCATGGCCGACTCGTACTTGAACTTCCCGTAGTCCATGAGCTTGCACACGGGCGGACGGGCGTTCGCCGCGACCTCGACCAGGTCGAGGTCGTACTCCTGTGCGAGCTCCAGGGCCTTGGCAAGCGGAACAATCCCGACCTGCTCGCCGCTGGGACCGACAAGTCGCACCTCGGGAACGCGAATCCGGTCGTTGATGCGGGGCTCGGCGCTGATGGATCCTCCTCGGTAGCACCACGCGACCGCCTGGCGGACGGACGCGTATGTCTATATCTGTTGAGACCAACCGCGCCGGGATATGAAAAATGCCCCGGACGGGACACAGGCGGGGCTCCACGAAAATACCGGAGCACCGCCGCGGTGAACCGCGGGGCGCACATCGGGCGGCTCCATCGTCCGTACGGAACGATGGGCGCCACCTGACCGGTGACCCGCCGCCCGCGAGGGCGGCCAGGTGGGAGATCGGAGCCTCCACTTGTGGGCCGGGCACATAGGTGTCCGGCCGGTCGTTACACAAGGTTAGCACCGACCGTCCCGGTTCGCTAACCGAGGACCGCGGGAAGGAGGGACGGCCCGCCCGGCATATCGTGTGGGCATGAGCGAGACGCCCCACACCGAGTCCCCCGACTTCGACGACATGACCCGTGACATCGCGGAGGTCCCGGCCGTCGAGGTCATCGTGACCGTCGCGGTGAACCTGATGAGCGCCGCCGCGGTGAAGCTCGGGCTCACCGAGGACGGCGAGCAGCACAAGGACCTCGACGAGGCGCGCAAGCTGGTCCACGCGCTGGCCGGCCTCCTCGACGCCGGTGCGACGGAGATCAGCTCCTTCCACGCGGCGCCGCTGCGGGACGGCCTGAAGTCCCTGCAGCTGGCCTTCCGCGAGGCCTCCGTCATCCCGGACGAGCCGGGCCAGGGCCCGGGCGAGAAGTACACCGGGCCGGTGTACGGCTAGGACGCGCCGGACGACCGTACGTAGAAGGGCTCGCCCGGGGGCGTGGCCGAGGCCGGCAGGAGTGCCAGGTCGAGGCCGCGCACCAGGCGGGCCCTCAGTGTTTCGTCGGCGGCCAGGCCACGGGCCACGCGCTGGGCGGCCTCCGCGGGGGCCGCGTCCTCGGACAGCACGAGGGCCAGGGTGCCGTCGGCGCTGCCGGGGCCGAGGTGGGCGCGCAGGACCGCGGGCTCGGCGGCGACCGCGTTCCGTACCGCCTCCCGTACCGCCGGGTCCTCCAGCGGGTCCGCACTGGTGCGGCCCTCGGCGAGGGCGAGCAGCGCCGGACCGGTCAGCTGGTACGGGACCGGGCCCGCGAGGTCGAGGACGACGGTGTCCGCCTTCTCGTGCGCCGCGGCCTGGAGTGCCTGGTGCAGGGGGACGGCCACCGGCCGGGCCTCCGGGTCCCAGAGCGCGAGCGAGGCGATCGAGGTGAAGGCCGGCAGCGCCCGCCGGTCGCCGGCGGTGAGCGTGGGCACGGCCATGTCGCTGGTCTTCTCGCGGCGCAGGCCCGTCTCCGGGTCCTCCTCCACCTCGCCGAGGACGGCGACCACGGGAACCAGCAGCCGCGCGTCCTTCAGCGCCTCCAGGACCGGCCCGTGCGCGGTTCTGTCCGCCGCCCAGGCCGCGAGGGCCTCGGTGAGCCGCGGATCGGCGGTTCCGTCGTCGTCGGAGAAACCGGGGTCAGGGATGTTCTTGAGCGCCACGCACCGAGCCTAACCGCCCTCGGCGGGCCGCTTTCCCCGCGGGTGCCCGGCGCACCCCGGGGCCGCTCCCGGCGCCGCACCTGGCGCCGCGCCCGTCCCGCGCCCCAGACTTGCCCCGTCCCGCCGCGCGACCGACCCACGAGGAGACGACCGCCGTGACCGTGGAAACGGATCTCGACACCGCGCTCGCCGAGGCCGTCGCTCCCGTGCTCGCCGGGAGCGGTGCGTCCCTCTCGGTCGCGGTGCTCGACCTGGAGACCGGGCGCTCTGCCTCGTACGGCGGCGAGGGCCGGACGTACGACACCGCGAGTGTCGTCAAGCTCGACATCCTCGCGGCCCTGCTGCTCCGCGCACAGGACGAGGGGCGGGAGCCGACCTCGGCGGAGCGCACGGCCGCCGCCGCGATGATCCGGCGGAGCGACAACGCGTCGGCGACCACGCTGTGGCGGGCGATCGGCGGCGCGGAGGGCCTGGACGACGCCAACGCGCGGTTCGGGCTGGCACGGACGACCGGAGCGAGGGCGTGGGGGCTGACGCAGACGACGGCCGCGGACCGGTTGGTGCTCCTCCGCGCGGTGTTCGGCACGGACTCGCCGCTGGCCGAGGACTCCCGTACGTACATCACCGCGCTGATGGAGAGCGTGGCCGCCGACCAGGCCTGGGGTGTCCCGGCGGCCGGCACCGACGGGGCGGTGAAGAACGGGTGGCTCCCCCGTGATGCCACCGGCCTCTGGGTCGTCAACAGCGTGGGGCGGGTGACGGCCTGCGGACGGGTCTGTCTCGTGGCGGTGGTCTCCGACGGTCATGCCGCGAAGGACGCGGGCGTGCTGTGCGTGGAGAGGGCGGCGCGGGCCGCGGTCAGCGCGGTGGGCGCGGTCCTGTAGCGCGGCTGCCGCGCCACAGGACGACCGCGGCGGCGAGCAGGAGCGCCCCGACACCGCCGGCGGCGGGGGCGAGCAGGCCGACCGGCCTGTCCTCGTCGGGGGCGGCCTGCGGTCCGGCGCCGAAGTAGCGGCCGCGGTAGCCGGCGGAGGCGTTCTTGGGGTCGGCGCCCTTGAGCCGGGCGCCGGCCTCGATGGCGGCGGCCGGGTCGACGGTGCCGTACCCCTTGTCGTCGCTGCGGCCGTCCTTGGGCCGGTTGCGGGCGGTGTCGATGAGGAGCCGCTTGATCTGGGCGGGCGTCAGGTCGGGGTGTGCGGACCGGACGAGCGCGACGGCGCCGGAGACGAACGCGGCGGCCGCGCTGGTGCCCCAGCCCTCGTAGTAGCGGCGGTCCGGGTCGGCGATGACGATGTCGACGCCGGGGGCGCTGACGGTGGAGTACCAGCGGCTGGTGGAGAACGAGGCGTGCGTGCCGTACCGGTCGACGGCGGCCACGGCGACGACGCCGGGGTAGGCCGCGGGGTACGAGATGTGGTCGCCCTTCTCGCCGCCGTTGCCGGCCGAGGCGACGACGGAGACGCCCTTGGCGAGGGCGTACTGGACGGCGGCGTCCTCCCCCGCGTCGGGGTGGGCGGACTTGGAGTCGTCGCCGAGGGAGAGGTTGATGACGTCGGCGCCGTTGTCGGTGGCCCAGCGGATGCCTTCGGCGAGGGCGGTGCCGCGGGTCTTGCGGGCCTTGTCGCGGGCCTTGTCCGTGCCTTCGAGGATGACCCGGACGGGCAGGATCTCGACCTTCGGTGCGATGCCGAGGACGCCGTCCTGACGGCCCGGGCCGTGGCCGTGCCCGGCGATGATGCCGGCCATGGCGGTGCCGTGCCGGGCCCACGCCCGGTCGCCGCGCACGGCGCCGAAGCCGACGAGGTCCTTGCCCTTGAGGACGGAGCCGACGAGGTCGGGATGGTCCGCGTCGACCCCGGTGTCGAGGACGGCGACGGTGATGCCCTCCCCCTTGGTGGTGCGCCAGGCCTTGCTCGTGTGCAGGGCTTCGAGGCCCCACTGGCGGGCGCGGATGGTGTCGGCGTACGCCGGGGTGGTGGTGGCGGGGAGCACCGCGAAGGCGGCCGCGAGCAGGGCCGCCAGGGCACGGGGTCGGGTCACCGGTCGTCGTCCTTCGCCGCGGTGGGGAGCGTGGCGCGCAGGGTGCTCTCGATCCGGTCGGCGACGCCCTTGGCCTCGTGGCCGAGGCCGGACTGGGCGACGGGGCTGGTCTGTCCGTCGGCCATGGCGCGGTCGGCGGGCTGGGGGGAGGCGACGGGACGCCCGTCGGCGAAGCCGGAGACGGCGGTGACGACGACCGGGAGGTCGGTGAGCGCCCGGGTCCACCAGCCGGCGCGCTGCGGGGCGCCGAAGCGTGCGGCCACGGTGCCGGGGGCGGAGAGTGCCGGGGGCACGTCGGCGCCGAGGCGGGCGGCGGACTCGGTGGCGAGGGAGCGGGTGGCGGTGGGGTCGGCCCGGGTGAAGACCAGACCGACGGTGATGACGCTGGAGGCGGTGGCGTCGGTGTACGTGGCGCGCAGGACGCGTTCGCAGCCGACGGGTTGCAGGGTGGTGAGCACGCTCCTGGGCAGGGCGGCCGAGGTGCAGGGGGCGTCGGGCGCGACGACGACCCGCGTCCAGGTGCGGTCGGCGGCGCCGGGGCCCTCCTTGGGGCCCGAGAGGGTGCGGGGGAAGAGCGTGTCGACGGGGACGCTGTGCCACAGGGTCCTGGCCTCGGCGTAACCCTCGGGCTCCTCGGCGGCACCGGCGTCGGTGGCGGCGAGGACGGCTCCGGCGACGGCGCCGCCGACGAGGCCGACCCCGAGGACGAGGCAGGCCCCGGCCGCGACGGCCCGGCCGACGCGGCGCTCACGGACGGGCCGGAGGCGGGTGGTGGTCTCGACGACGGTCTCGGGCGGCGCGGTGTAGGGCCGGTAGGCGCCGTACGTTCCGTACGTCTGCGCCGGCATCCGCGCTGCGGGCGCGGCGGCGGGCCGCGCGGGGGGCGGGCTCACCGGGCGCGGCGGTATCGACCGGCTCCCCGTCTCCCGGATCGGCCGCAGCCGCGCGGTCGTCTCGACGGCGGGTACGTCGGCAGAGCGAGCGGGGGCCGGGGGCCGGGCGGGGGCCGGGGGCCGGGCGGGAACGGAGGCGGGTGTCGCGGGGCGCGCGGGCGCGGGGGCCGCGGGCGGCTCGCGGCGGGCGGAGCCGGTGGTTCCACCGGCCGCGGACGGCGCGGGGCGCGCGGGCGGTGCTGCGGGACGCACGGGCGCGGAGGCGGGGCGCACGGACGGCACGGGCCGGGCGGAGCCGGTGGTTCCACCGGCCGCGGACGGCGCGGGGCGCGCGGGCGGTGCTGCGGGACGCACGGGCGCGGAGGCAGGACGCGCGGACGGCACGGGCCGGGTGGAGCCGGTGGTTCCACCGGCTGCGGACGGCGC
Source organism: Streptomyces sp. NPDC013457 (assembly GCF_043089925.1). Classification (NCBI taxonomy): domain Bacteria; kingdom Bacillati; phylum Actinomycetota; class Actinomycetes; order Kitasatosporales; family Streptomycetaceae; genus Streptomyces; species Streptomyces sp. NPDC013457. Next base: position 240,280 of record NZ_JBICBL010000007.1, on the reverse strand, counting down.
GGGGACTTCCGCAGTGGTGCGGGCTGACGGTGCCGCAGGGCGCACGGGCGCGGAGGCAGGACGCGCGGGCGGCACGGGCCGGGTGGAGCCGGTGGTTCCGCCGGCCTCGGGACGCGTGGGGGGTTCCGGCGCGGGGGGCCTCGTGGCAGGGGGTTCCGTCGGGCGCGGGGGGACTGCGGGCGGGCCGGGGACCGTGGTGGAGGCCGGTGCGGCGGCCGCCGGGGCGCGGTCCGGCGAGGCGGGGCCAGGGACCCCCGGCGGCGCGGTGTCGGGCGCCGGCTTCGGGGGCGGGAACAGGGCCTCGCCGATGCGGGCGGCGGGCCGGTGCGCGTCGGTGCTCATCCCCGCCCCCTGGTCGTTCCGTCGTGGTGCCTGCCTCGCAATGCCCGCCACTCTACGGGCTGTTCCCCTCCGCGCGGGAACTCAGGGGCTACCCACCCGTAAACCCGTCTGGCAAGCTCGGGCCATGACTCCCCGCGCCGCCGACCGGGCCCGGTACGACCGGGCCACCGCCCACCTCGACGCGCCCGTCGCCATCGTCGACCTGGAGGCCTTCGACGCCAACGCCGACGATCTCGTACGCCGGGCCGGCGGCAAGCCGATCCGGGTGGCGAGCAAGTCCGTTCGGTGCCGGGCGCTGCTCGAGCGGGTCCTGGCGCGCGCGGGCTTCGCGGGGATCATGTCGTTCACGCTCGACGAGTCGCTGTGGCTGGCGCGCGCCGGGTTCGAGGACGTGCTGCTCGCCTACCCGTCCGCCGACCGGACCTCGTTCGGCGAGCTGGCGAACGATCCGAAGCTCGCCGGCGCCGTGACGGTGATGGTCGACGACACGGCGCAGCTGGACCTGATCGACGCGGCACGCGCGGGCGGCGGCGAGGAGATCAGGGTCTGCCTGGAGCTGGACACCTCGCTCCGGCTGCTGGGCGGCCGGGTGCGGATAGGAGCGCTCCGCTCGCCGCTGCGCGAGCCCGCGCAGCTCGCCGAGCTGGCCCGCTCGATCGCCCGCAGGCCCGGTTTCCGGCTGGTCGGGATCATGGCGTACGAAGGGCATGTCGCCGGGGTCGGGGACGCGGTCGCCGGACGGCCGCTGCGGTCCCGGGCGATCCGGCTGATGCAGTCGGCCGCCCGCAGGGAGCTGGAGTCCCGGCGCGCGGCCGTGGTGCGCGCGGTCCGGGCGGTGGCGCCGGACCTGGAGTTCGTCAACGGCGGCGGGACGGGCAGTGTGCAGCACACGGCGGCCGAGGAGGCGGTGACCGAGATCGCCGCCGGTTCCGGGCTCTACGTGCCGCGCCTCTTCGACAACTACACGTCCTTCACCGGCCGTCCGGCCGCCCTCTTCGCCCAGCCCGTCGTGCGCCGCCCCGGCGTCGGCGTGGTGACCGTGCTCGGCGGCGGCTACCCCGCGTCCGGCGCGGCGGGCGTGGACCGGCTGCCCGTCCCGTACCTGCCGGAAGGGCTGCGCTACGACCCGCAGGAAGGCCCGGGCGAGGTGCAGACGCCGCTGCTCGGTTCGGCGGCCGACGACCTCCTCGTCGGGGACAAGGTGTGGTTCCGGCACGCGAAGGCCGGGGAGCTGTGCGAGCGGTTCGACAGCCTGCAGCTGATCGAGGGCGACCGGATCACGGCGACGGTACCGACGTACCGGGGCGAGGGCCGCACGTTCCTGTAGGCCTGGACGGCGCCCGGCGACGTCCCGTACGACAGCGGGCGCCCGGCGACGTCCCGTACCACAGCGGGCGCCCGGTGCCGTCCCGTACGGCCGCACGGCGCCCCCTCCTGGAGATCGGGGCCGCCCCCGGTCACGTCCCCGGGGTGATCGAGCTGCCCACTCCCCCGTTGGTGTCGCTGCCGATGGGGCGGATGCCGCGCGTGATCTCGTCCATGAGGGCGAGCGACGGTCCGTCCGTGCCCGCGTCGAAGACGAAGCGCACCACGACCGGGGACTCGCTGCCCGCCGGGGAGGCGAAGGCGAGCGACTGGACGTAGCCGCCGGGGCCCTTGTCGGTCGTGACCTGCCAGCGGACCAGGTAGCCCGTGCGGCCGGCGACGGCGGCGGGCCGGGCGGCGACGACCTTGTGGGACACCATCCTCCCGTAGGGCAGGCTGCCGAGGACGTCCTCCTCGTAGGTCTCCTCGGCCGCCAGTTCGATGTCCTCCTTGGCGATCGCCTCGGGGGTCGAGGCGTCGGTGCCCGAGACCGTGTGCGAGGAGACGGTGCCGTGGCGGCACTGCTTGGTGCCGGCCCCGTGGCACGCGTAGGTGCCGACGGTCGTGATCGTCGGCGCCGGGCCGGAGTGGTACTCCGGCTTCTCCCAGCCCTTGAGGACCGGGAGCGTGATGCCGTTGAGCTGGTCCACGACCTGGGTGGGGTTCTCGTCCTCCTCCTCGGCGGGCTCGCCTCCGGTGGTGGAGTAGGACGTCGCGGTGGGCGTGCTCGTGGCCGCCGTCGGGCCCGCCGTGGGCGGGTCCTCCGGGTCGTCGCCGCCGAACACGACCACGCCCGCGACGACGGCCGCGACCACGGTCACCGCGATCGCGCCGAGGACGGCGGCCCGGCTCCGCCCGCCCCCGTGCACGGGCGGCGCCGGCGAGACGACCGTGGACACGGCAGGGGCCTGCCGGGTGTGTGCCGTCCAGTTGGTGCCGTCCCACCATCGTTCGACGGTGGGCACGGCCGGGTCCGGATACCAGCCGGGAGGCGTCGTCATGCTCATCCCGCAAGCCTAGGGCCCGCTGGACCGGCCCTACAGCGGGGTCACGTACGCGCCCGAGATGCCCCCGTCGACGAGGAAGTCGGTGGCGTTGATGAAGGAGGAGTCGTCGCTCGCGAGAAAGGCCACGGCGGCGGCGATCTCCTCCGCCTCGGCGAACCGGCCCACGGGAATGTGCACCAGACGGCGCGCTGCGCGCTCCGGGTCCTTGGCGAACAGCTCCTGCAGGAGAGGGGTGTTGACCGGTCCCGGGCAGAGCGCGTTGACCCGGATGCCCTCGCGGGCGAACTGCACGCCCAGTTCGCGGGACATGGCGAGCACCCCGCCCTTGGAGGCGGTGTACGAGATCTGGCTGGTGGCCGCGCCCATGACGGCGACGAACGACGCGGTGTTGATGATGGAGCCGCGGCCCTGTCGCTGCATGTAGGGCAGGGCGGCCTTGCAGCACAGGTACACGGAGGTGAGGTTGACGTCCTGGACGCGCTTCCAGGCTTCGAGACCGGTGGTGAGGATGGAGTCGTCGTCGGGGGGCGAGATACCCGCGTTGTTGAAGGCGATGTCGACGGAGCCGTAGGTGTCGAACGCGGTCCTGAAGAGCGCCTCGACCTCCTCGGGGTCGGTGACGTCGACCCGCACGAAGATGCCGCCGACCTCCTCCGCCGCGGCCTTTCCGGCGGTCTCGTCGATGTCGCCGCAGACGACGTCGGCGCCCTCGGACGCGAGACGGCGGGCGGTGGCCAGGCCGATGCCGCTGCCTGCGCCGGTGATGACGGCGGTGCGGCCGACGAGGCGGCGGCAGATGATGTCGTTGCTCTCGTTGCTCACAGTGCGGGGCCCTCCGTGCTGATGAAGACGTTCTTGGTTTCGGTGAAGGCGGTCAGTGCGTCGGGGCCGAGCTCCCGGCCGAGGCCGGACTGCCCGTAGCCGCCGAAGGGGGTCCAGTAGCGGACGCTGGAGTGGGAGTTGACGGAGAGGTTGCCGGCCCGGACGGCGCGCGAGACGCGCAGGGCGCGGCCGACGTCACGGGTCCAGATCGAGCCGGAGAGGCCGTAGTCGGTGGCGTTGGCGAGCCGTACGGCGTCCGCCTCGTCCTCGAAGGGCAGGACGACGGCGACCGGTCCGAAGACCTCCTCGACGGCGCAGGGGGCGTCCTCGGCGACGTCGGTGAGGACGGTCGGCGGGAACCAGAAGCCGGGGCCCTCGGGCGCCTTGCCGCGGATGCCGGGGAGGGTGTCGGGGACGTACGCCCGTACGCGCTCCAGCTGGGCCCTGGAGATCAGCGGGCCCATCTGGGTCCTCTCGTCGGCCGGGTCGCCGACGACGATCTCCTCGACGGCGGGGGTGAGGAGCTCCAGGAAGCGGTCGTACACGCCGCGCTGGACGAGGATGCGGGTACGGGCGCAGCAGTCCTGGCCGCTGTTGTCGAGGAAGGACATGGGAGCGGCCGCGGCGGCGGCCTCGATGTCCGCGTCGGCGAAGACGATGTTGGGGCTCTTGCCGCCGAGTTCGAGCGTCACCCGCTTCACCTGGTCGGCGCACTTCGCCATGATGCTCCTGCCGACCCGTGTCGAGCCGGTGAAGACGATCTTCGCGATGCCGGGGTGTTCGACGAGCGCGTTGCCGGCGACGGCTCCCTCGCCGGGGAGGACCTGGAAGAGGCCCTCGGGGAGCCCGGCCTCCAGGGCGAGTTCGGCGAGCCGGAGCGCGGTGAGCGGGGTGGTCTCGGCGGGCTTGAGGATCACCGCGTTGCCGGCGGCGAGGGCCGGGGCGGTGGCCCAGGCGGCGATCGGCATGGGGAAGTTCCAGGGCGCGATCACGCCGACGACGCCGAGGGGTTCGAGGATCGTGACGTCGAGTCCGCCGGCGACGGGGATCTGCCGGCCGCTCAGCCGCTCCACTCCGCCTGCCGCGTAGTCGAGCAGGTCGCAGACGTTGCCCGCCTCCCAGCGGGCGTTGCCGAGGGTGTGGCCGGCCTGACGGACTTCGAGGAGGGCCAGTTCCTCGGTGTGGGTGTCGACGACGGCGGCGAACCGGCGCAGCAGCCGGGCGCGGTCGGCGGGGGCGGCGGCGGCCCAGCCGCGCTGAGCCGCCGTCGCCCGTACGACGGCGGCGTCGACGTCCTCGGGTGTGGCGGCGGGGACGGTGGCGACGACCTCCTCGGTCGCCGGGTTCAGGACTGAAAGTTCGTGCGGCAACTCGTTCCTCACATGCGTTCGAAGGAGCGGCGCAGCTCCCAGTCGGTCACCGCGGCGTCGTACGCGTCCAGTTCGACGCGGGCCATGTTGCGGTAGTGCGCGACGACCTCGTCGCCGAAGGCGGCCTTGGCGATGGGGCTGGTCTCCCAGAGCTCGGCGGCCTCGCGCAGGGTGGTGGGGACGTGGGCGTGGTCGGCGGTGTACGCGTTCCCGTCGCAGGCTGCGGGCAGTTCGAGCCCCTGCTCGATGCCGTAGAGGCCGGCGGCGACCAGGCCCGCGACGGCGAGGTGGGGGTTGACGTCCCCGCCGGGGAGGCGGTTCTCGAAGCGCATCGAGCGGCCGTGGCCGACGACGCGCAGGGAACAGGTGCGGTTGTCGACGCCCCAGGCGACGGCGGTGGGGGCGAAGGAGCCGGGCTGGAAGCGCTTGTAGGAGTTGATGTTGGGGGCGTAGAGAAGGGAGAAGTCACGCAGGGCGGCGAGCTGGCCGGCCAGGAAGTGGCGCATGATCTCCGACATGCCGGCAGGGCCGTCGCCGGCCATGACGTTGTGCCCGTCGGCGTCCTGGAGGGAGAGGTGGATGTGGCAGGAGTTGCCCTCGCGCTCGTTGTACTTCGCCATGAAGGTGAGCGAGACGCCCTCCTGGGCGGCGATCTCCTTGGCGCCCGTCTTGTAGACGGCGTGCTGGTCGCAGGTGACGAGCGCCTCGTCGTACTTGAAGGCGATCTCGTGCTGGCCCGGGTTGCACTCGCCCTTGGCGGACTCGACGGTCAGGCCCGCACCGGCCATCTCGTTGCGGATCCGCCGCAGGAGGGGCTCGACACGGCCGGTGCCGAGCACCGAGTAGTCGACGTTGTACTGGTTGACCGGGGTCAGGCCGCGGTAGTTCGCGTCCCACGCCTGCTCGTAGGTGTCCTTGAAGACGATGAACTCGAGCTCCGTGCCGACGTGGGCGGTGTAGCCGTGTTCGGCGAGCCGTTCCAGCTGGCGGCGGAGGATCTGGCGGGGTGCGGCGACGACGGGCGACCCGTCGTTCCAGGCGAGGTCGGCGACGAGCATGGCCGTACCCTCGTTCCACGGCACGCGCCGCAGGGTGGAGAGGTCGGGGCGCATGGCGAAGTCGCCGTAGCCGCGGTCCCAGGAGGACATCGCGTAACCGTCGACCGTGTTCATGTCGGCGTCGACGGCCAGAAGATAGTTGCAGCCCTCGGTGCCGTGTTCGAGGACGTCGTCGAGGAAGAACGGTGCGGCGAACCGCTTGCCCTGGAGCCGTCCCTGCATGTCGGGGAAGGCGAGGACGACCGTGTCGATCTCACCGCTGGCGACGAGGGAGCGCAGCTCCTCGACGGAGAGCGGGGCTTTGCGGTCTGCCACGGGATGTACTCCTCCTTGGGTCAGCCGGAAGCCATAAGGTATTGCCGAAGACCATTGCTTGGGAAGGGGAAACGGGAACGTGTCCAGTACGAGTGAATCGCCCGCCCCGCAGGTTGACCGCCTCACGCCCGTGCTGCGGCCGGTCCGGGCGGGCAACGGCTTCGAGGAGGCGCTGGAGCAGATCCTCCAGGTGGTACGGCTCGGCCTCGTCCCCGGCGGCGGCCGGCTGCCCGCCGAGCGGGAGCTGGCCGACCGCATGGGGATCAGCCGCGTCACCCTGCGCGAGGTGCTGAAGGTCCTCCAGGAGCAGGGGCTCGTGGAGAGCCGGCGCGGGCGGTACGGCGGGACGTTCGTGCTGCACCGGCCGCAGACGGCCGACGAGGACGAGCTGCGGCGCCGGATCGCCTCCGTCGACGTGGAGGACACCCTGCGGTTCCGGGAGGTCCTGGAGGTCGGCGCGGCGGGGCTGTGCGCGGCGCACGGCCTGGACGACGAGGGCGCGGACCGGCTCCGTGCGGCGCTCGCGGCCACGCACGACGCCACGCTGGACGACTACCGGCGCCAGGACACGCTGCTCCACCTCACGCTGGCCGAGCTCTCCGGCTCCCCGACGCTCACGGCGCAGTACGCCGCCGTGCGGGCGACGGTGAACGACCTCCTGGACTGCATCCCGCTGCTCGTACGGAACCTGGAGCACTCCCAGCACCAGCACACGGCCCTGGTGGAGGCGGTCCTGGACGGCGACGCGGACGGGGCCCGCGAGGTGATGCGCGAACACTGCGGGGGCACTGCGGCGCTGCTGCGCGGCTTCCTGACGTGAGGGCACGCACGCCGGCCCGGCGAGCCGAGCCCGGAGAGGAGGAGCCCGCGTAACCCGAAAGTAACGCACGGGGGTTGCGTTCCAGCCGGGGGCGGCGCAAAGGTATGGCACCAATCCATTGGGCCCGACGCGGGAGCTGACGCTGCCATGACGCTCGAAGACACCACCGGGAACAAGACAGCACCGGACGACTACCTCGAACGCCGGGCGCTGCGCCGCGGCAGCGCCGGCTGGCTGCTGCTCACGGGCCTCGGCGTCGCCTACGTCGTCTCCGGCGACTTCTCCGGCTGGAACATCGGTCTCTCCAAGGGCGGCTTCGGCGGACTGGCGATCGCGACCGTCCTGATGGGCGCGATGTACGCCTGTCTCGTCTTCGCGCTCGCCGAGCTCTCCGCCATCCTGCCCACCGCGGGCGGCGGTTACGGCTTCGCGCGCCGGGCGCTCGGCACCTGGGGCGGCTTCCTCACCGGCACCGCGATCCTCATCGAGTACATCCTCGCCCCCGCCGCGATCTCCATCTTCATCGGCGACTACGTCGAATCGCTCGGCCTCTTCGGCCTGGAGTCCGGCTGGCCGGTCTACCTCGCCTGCTTCGTGATCTTCATCGGCATCCACCTCTGGGGCGTGGGCGAGGCGCTCCGCTTCAGCCTGATCGTGACGGCGATCGCCGTCGCGGCCCTGGTCGTCTTCGCGCTGGGCGCGCTCAGCGACTTCCACGTCGACGGACTGAACGACATCCCGGCCGACACCGGGGCCCTCGGTTCCAGCTCCTGGCTGCCGTACGGCCTCCTCGGGATCTGGGCCGCGTTCCCCTTCGGCATGTGGTTCTTCCTCGGCGTCGAGGGCGTGCCGCTCGCCGCCGAGGAGGCCAAGGACCCGGTCCGCTCCATGCCCAGGGCGCTGGCGATCTCGATGGGCATCCTGGTGGTGCTCGCCGTGATGACGTTCGTCGCCTCGACCGGGGCGCGGGGCTCGGCCGCCATCCAGGAGGCGGGGAACCCGCTGGTCGTGGCGTTGCAGGGCGACGGGGACCCGACGGCGCTCAGCCGGTTCGTGAACTACGCGGGCCTCGCCGGACTCGTCGCCTCGTTCTTCTCGCTGATCTACGCGGGCTCGCGCCAGCTCTTCGCACTCTCCCGGGCGGGCTACCTCCCGCGTTTCCTCTCGCTGACCAGCCGCCGCAAGTCGCCCTACCTGGGGCTGCTCATCCCCGGCGCCATCGGCTTCGCGCTGGCGGCGGGGACGGGGAACGGCGCGCGGATGCTGAACATCGCGGTGTTCGGCGCGACCATCTCGTACGCGCTGATGGCGCTCTCGCACATCGTGCTGCGGCGCCGCGAGCCGCATCTGCCGCGGCCGTACCGGACCCCCGGCGGCGTCGTGACCTCGTCCGTGGCGTTCGTCCTGGCCCTGTCGGCGCTGGTGGCGACGTTCCTCGTCGACAAGGACGCCGCGTTCATGGCGCTCGGGGTGTACGCGATCGCCCTCGCCTACTTCGCGTTCTACAGTCGGAAGCACCTGGTGGCCAAGGCGCCGGAGGAGGAGTTCGCGGCGCTCGCGGCGGCCGAGGCCGAGCTCGAACGCGACTGACCACCGTCGTTCCCTCAGGAGGAGAATCCGTGTCCAAGCCGCTCATCGGCGTGACGACCTATCTGGACCAGGCCCGTTGGGGCGTGTGGGAGATGCCCGCGGCGCTGCTGCCGGCGCGCTACCCGCGTCTGGTGCAGGCGAGCGGCGGCCTCGCGACGATGCTCCCGCCGGACGACCCGTCCGCCGCCGCGTCGGTGGTGGCGCGGATCGACGGTCTGGTGGTCGCGGGCGGGGCGGATGTCGAGCCGGTACGGTACGGGGCCGAGCCCGACCCCCGTACCGGCCCTCCGGCCCGGGCCAGGGACGCGTGGGAGCTGGCCCTGATCGAGGCGGCGCTCGCCGCCGGCACGCCGGTGCTGGGCATCTGCCGGGGCATGCAGCTGCTGAACGTGGCGCTCGGCGGCACGCTCGTCCAGCACCTGGACGGCCATACGGAGGGGGTCGGTGTGATCGGCCGCCACACGGTGAAGCCGGTCCCGCTGACGCGGTACGCCTCCCTGGTCCCGGAGACGACCTCGGTGCCGACCTACCACCACCAGGCGGTGGACCGCCTCGGCGACGGCCTTTCCCCCTCGGCGTACGCGGAGGACGGCACGGTCGAGGCGATCGAACTCCCGGCCCCGACCTGGGCCCTGGGCGTCCAGTGGCACCCGGAGATGGGCGACGACCTCCGCGTCATGCGGGGCCTGATCGCGGCGGCGGGCTGAGGCCCCCGGGCCCTCGCCCTCACCCCGTCGGCGTCGGCGTCGCCCTCGTCAGGGACAGGAGGTCGCGGGCCGGGCCCGTGGGGCGGTGACCCGTGGGCCAGACCGCGCGGAGGTCGCGGCGGAGCAGGACGCCCTCCACCGGGACCTCGACCAGGCGGCGGGAAGCCAGCTCCTCCGCGATCGCGAGTTCGCTCAGCACCGCCGGTCCGGCCCCACTGACCGCCGCCGCCTTCACCGCCGTGGTGGAGGCGAGTTCGAGCAGCGGCTGCGCGAGGCCGCCGTGCGCGGAGAGCGCGGAGTCGAGCACCTGGCGGGTCCCCGACCCCCGTTCGCGCAGGATCAGCGGGGTCGCGGCCAGCTCCCCCGGGTCGAGCGGCCTGCGGCGGCGGGCCCACACGTGGGACGGCGCGGCGACCACGACGAGCCGGTCGCGGGCGACGACCGCCCCGTCCAGGCCCTCGGGCACGGCGAGCCCCTCCACGAACCCCAGGTCCGCCTCGTCCGCGAGCAGCCGCTCCGCGACCGCCGCCGAGTTCCCCGCCATCAGTGACACCGCCGTGTCCGGCCGGTCCCCGCGCAGCGCGATCAGCCAGCCGGGCAGCAGGTACTCGGCGATCGTCATCGACGCGGCCACCCGCAGCCGCGAGTCCCGCCGCCCCCGAAGCGCCTGCGCCCCCGCGTCGAAGGCCTCCGCCGCCTCGACGATCCGCCGCGCCCAGTCCGTGACCAGCGCCCCCGCGTCCGTCAGCCGTGAGCCGCGCGGCGAACGGTCCACCAGGGCGACCCCGAGCTGCCGTTCCATCGAACGGATCCGGCTGCTCGCCGCGGGCTGGGTGATGCCCACCTCGCGGGCGGCCCGCCCCAGACTGCCGTGGCGGGCGACGGCCAGGAGCAGTTCGAGCGCACCGAGGTCGGGGACCCGGTGGGCCAGGGGTGCGGGCCGGCTCGTCTCACTGCTCATAAAGGCAGCTTATGACGTCATAGCACCAAGATCCCTGGTCGGGCCCGCGCGGCCGCGCGAATCTGGGGCCATGGCAACACTCGCACCTTCGCTTCCGGCCCCCCTCGCCACCACCCCCGGCGTACGGGCGGCCGCGGTCCGTCACCTCGGTCCCCACTGGTACGCCTCGGTGATGGGCACCGCCATCGTCGCCAACGCGGGAGCGACGCTTCCCGTGCACGTCCCCGGTCTGCGGACCGCCTGCACGGCCGTCTGGGTCCTCTCCGCCGCGATGCTCCTCACCCTGCTCACCGCCCGTGCCGCGCACTGGATCCACCACCGCGACCGGGCCAGGGAGCAGCTGATGGACCCGGCCGTGGCCCCGTTCTACGGCTGTCTGGCGATGGCGCTGCTCGCGGTCGGCGCCGGTGGGCCGATCGTCGGCCGGGACTGGATCGGCCTCCCCGCGGCCGTCGCCCTCGACACGCTCCTGTACACCGCCGGCACGGCGGTCGGCCTGGCCGCCGCCGTGGCGATCCCGTATCTGATGGTGGTGCATCACAGGGTCGAGGGCGCCTCCCCCGTGTGGCTGCTGCCCGTCGTCGCGCCCATGGTCTCCGCGGCGGTCGGCCCGCTGCTCCTGCCGCACCTGCCCGCCGGGCAGCCCCAGCAGACGTTCCTGATCGCCTGCTACGCCATGTTCGGCATCAGCCTGCTCGCGACGCTCGTCATGCTGCCGCTGGTCTTCGGCCGCCTGGTGACCGGCGGCCCTCTGCCGCTCGCACTCACCCCGACGCTCTTCCTGGTCCTCGGACCGCTGGGCCAGTCGACCACCGCCGCGAACAAGTTCGCCGACGTCGCGCCGGGTGTGCTGCCCGCTCCGTACGCGCACGGCTTCGCCGCCTTCGCCGTCCTCTACGGCGTCCCCGTCATGGGCTTCGCCCTGCTGTGGCTGGCGCTGGCCGGAGCGCTGGTGCTGCGGGCCCGCCGTCGGGGCATGGGGTTCGCGATGACCTGGTGGGCCTTCACCTTCCCGGTCGGCACCTGCGTGACGGGCGCGGAGGGGCTCGCCCGGCACACGGGCCTCGCCGTCTACGGCTGGCTCGCGATCGCGCTGTACGTCTTCCTCGTCGCGGCCTGGCTGGTGGCCGGATTCCACACCCTGCGCGGGCTGTTCAGCGGTGCGCTGCTCGCAGCTCCCGGGCGAGGACCCGGGGCGCCTCGGCCAGTGACGGCCCGTACCAGGTGAGATGGCGTCCGCTGACGAGTGCCGCGGCGGCCTCGGGGAACGCCTCGGGGCCGTCGTCGCGCGTGAAGCGGTACGGCTCGTCCGGCAGGACCACCAGCTCGGCGCCCGCCGACCGGAGCTCGTCGAGCGGGACGCGCGGGTAGCGCTCGGGGTGGGCCGCGTACACCTGCCGTACGCCGAGACGAGCGAGCAGGTCGCCGGCGAAGGTGTCCCGGCCGAGGACCATCCAGGGCCGGCGCCAGATCGGCACGACGGCTGTCAGCGGCGGGCCGGACACCTCGACGGCCGCCCACGCCTCCTCCGCCTCGTCCAGCCAGCGCGGCCGGCCGGGGACGCCGCAGGCCCGCAGCACGCGGTCCAGCTCGGCGAACGCCTGGTCCAGCGTGCGGACCTCGGTGACCAGGACCTCGATCCCGGCGCCGCGCAGCGCGGCCAGGTCGGGGGCCCGGTTCTCCTCCTCGTTGGCGATGACCAGGTCGGGGCGGAGTGCGGCGACGGCCGTGACGTCGGGGTTCTTGGTGCCACCGATCCGTACGACGTCGAGGTCGGGCGGGTGGCTGCACCAGTCGGTGGCGCCGACGAGCAGGCCGGGCGCGGTGACGGCGACGGCTTCGGTCAGCGAGGGGACGAGGGAGACGACACGGGCCGCCGGGCTCATGTGTCCTCGGCCTCGATGTGCTCGGCGACGGCGACGACGACGAGGCGGGTGCCGGGCTCGGTGGCGCGCCAGCGGTGCCGTACGCCTCCGGAGAGGTAGAGCGTGTCGCCGCGCTCGAGCCGGTACGCCCGGCCTTCGGCCTCGACCTCGGCGGAGCCGTCGGCGACGAACAGCAACTCGTCGTTGCGGTGCTGGAATTCACGGCCCGCGTCCCGCTCGCCGGTGAACTCCAGCGCGTGCAGCTGGTGCCGGCCGCGGACCAGGGACCGTACGCCGGAGGGCATGGCGTGGGGGTGCTCGTCGGCCCGGACGACGTCGACGGTGCGGGCCGCCTCGGCGGCGGCGAGGAGGTCGGCGGCCGTGGTCTCCAGGGCGCCGGCGACGAGGGAGAGGGAGCGGTCGCTGGGGCGGGCCCGCTCGTTCTCGATCTGGCTGAGGAAGGGCACGGACAGTCCGCTGCGCTTGGCCACGACGGCCAGCGTCAGCTGGAGGGCCCTGCGGCGCCTCTTGACGGCCGCGCCCACGCGTGGTGAGTCCTTCTCGTCCACGTCCGCTCCCTCCCGTGCCTCGGTGCCGCGTACTGGTCGGTTAACTGAACCTTACGCAGCTTTGGCACGGGGTTTCGCGTCGTGGCGAAAAGGGGTGGCCGCCGAACACGTTCGGCGACCACCCCTGTGCGTTCGGGAGCCGGAATTCCCGCTACGGCCCCTCCGGCCCTACTGCGGAGCCAGCTTCTCGGCGAGGCCGGGGTTCTTGTCCAGCCAGCCGCGGACGGCCTCCTGCTCCTTGCCCTTGCCGGTCTCCTGGATGGCGGCTTCGAGATCCGTGAGCTGCTTCTCGGTCATCTTGAAGTTCTTCAGCCAGGCACCGACCTCGGGGTTGTCGGCGGTGAAACCCTTACGGGCGAGGGTGTGGACGCCGTCGCCCTTGCCCCAGGTCCCCTGGGGGTCCTTGAGCTTCTTCAGGTCGTACGACGAGTAGGCCCAGTGCGGCGACCAGAGCGTCACGACGACCGGTTCCTTCTTGTCGTACGCGCGCTTCAGCTCGGCGAGCATGCCGGGCGTGGAACCGTCGACGACCTTGTACTCGCCCTTGAGGCCGTAGGCGTCGAGGACCTTGTCCTTGAGGATGCCCATCATTCCGGCGCTCGGCTCGATGCCGACGATCCGGCCCTTGAACTGGCCGCTCTTGCCCTTGAGGTCGTCGAGCGAGTCGATGCCCTTCATGTACGACGGCACGGACAGCTCCAGCGAGGTCGGGCCGTACCAGGAGCCGAGGTCCTCCAGCTTGTTCTGGTACTTCTCCCAGTACTGGGCGTGCGTGACCGGGAGCCAGGAGTCGGTCTCGAAGTCGATCTGACCGCCCGCCATGCCGGTGTACAGCGCGCCGGCCTCCAGCTGCTTGGCGTCGACCTCGTAGCCGCGCCGTTCGAGCAGTTCCTTCCAGAGGAAGGTGGAGGCGATGCCCTCGTCCCACGGGATGTAGCCCATGGTGATCTTCTTGCCGTGGCCGATGTCCTTGCCGCCGGCCGTGGTCGACGCCGTGCCGCCGCCGAGGAAGCCCATGCCGCCCGCGACGAGCGCGAGGACGACCACGCCCACGAGCGCGGTGACGGGCTGCGGGCGGTGGCCCCAGAGCTTCGCGCCGGCGCGCGCGGCGCTCACGGCCCGCGCCTTGGCGAGCGCCCGGCGGCCGAGCGGCGAGACCTGGCGGCCCAGCGCGCCGGTCATCCGGTCGAGATACATGGCGAGGATGACGATGGAGATGCCGGCCTCGAAGCCGAGGCCGATGTCGACGTTGCCGATGGCGCGGTAGACCGCGCCGCCGAGCCCGCCGCCGCCGACCATGCCGGCGATGACGACCATGGACAGGCCGAGCATGATGACCTGGTTGATACCGGCCATGATCGTGGGCAGGGCGAGCGGCAGCTGCACGCGCAGCAGCGTGTTGCGCGGGGTCGTGCCGAATGCCTCGGCCGCCTCGACGAGTTCGCCGTCGACCTGGCGGATGCCGAGTTCGGTCATCCGGACGCCGGGCGGCAGGGCGAAGACGATCGTGGCGATGATGCCGGGGACCACGCCGACGCCGAAGAAGATGATGCCGGGGATCAGGTAGACCATGGCGGGCATGGTCTGCATGAAGTCCAGGACCGGGCGCAGGACGGCGCTGACGGTCTTGGAGCGGGCCGCCCAGATGCCGAGCGGTACGGCGATCACGAGGGTCACGAGGGTGGCGACGAGCACCAGCGAGAGGGTCGACATGGCGTCGTCCCACAGCTCGACGGAGTCGACGAGCGCGAAGCCCGCGAAGGCGAGCGCACCGGCGGTGAGCCCGCGCAGCCACCAGGCGACGACGGCGAGCATGCCGGCGAAGAGCAGGGGCTCGGGCGCGGAGAGGACCGCGTCGATTCCGTCGTAGAGACCGGTGACGACGGTGGTGATGGCGTCGAAGAGCCAGGAGAGCTGGACCTGGAGCCAGTCGACGGAGCTGTCGACCCACTGGCCGAGAGGGAGCCTAGGCATGGGTGGCCACCTCCTTCTCGCCGGTGGTGCAGGCAACGGGCGGGCGCTGCTCGTCCCCGATGAAGCCGATCAGACGGGACTGCGGTACGACACCGAGGACGGTGCCGTCGGCGTCCTCGACGGCCACCGCGTGCGGGACGCGGGCGCTGACGGCGCACAGCTCGGCGACGGGGGTGTCGGGGCCGACGGTCTCGCAGTCGCAGCCGTCGGGCCGCGGGTGCTCGGGCTCGGTCATCACGGCGGCGGCCGTGAGGACACGCGAGCGGTCGACGTCCTGGATGAAGGAGGCGACGTAGTCGTTGGCGGGACGGATCAGGATGTCCTCGGCGCTGCCGAGCTGGACGATCCGGCCGTCGCGCATCACCGCGATGCGGTCGCCGAGGCGCATGGCCTCGTTGAGGTCGTGGGTGATGAAGACGATGGTCTTCTTCAGCCGCTTCTGCAGTTCGAGGAGCTGGTCCTGCATGTCGCGGCGGATCAGCGGGTCGAGGGCGCTGAACGACTCGTCCATGAGGAGCAGGTCGGCGTCGGTGGCGAGCGCGCGGGCGAGGCCCACGCGCTGCTGCATGCCGCCGGACAGCTCGTCGGGCCAGGACTTCTCCCAGCCGGCGAGTCCGCACAGCTCCAGGGCCTCGGCGGCCCGCGTCTCGCGCTCGGCGCGCGGGACGCCCTGGACCTCCAGGCCGTAGGCGGCGTTCTCGAGGACGCTGCGGTGCGGGAAGAGGGCGAAGTGCTGGAAGACCATGCTGATCTTCGTGGACCGCACGGTGCGCAGATCGCGGGGGCTGAGCGCGGTGAGGTCCTTGCCGTCGAACAGCACGCGGCCCGCGGTGGGCTCCAGCAGGCCGTTGAGCATGCGCAGGAGGGTGGACTTGCCGGATCCGGACAGACCCATCACCACGAAGATCTGACCGGGGTCGACGGTGAAGGACGCGTCGATCACCGCCGCGGTCGTGCCGTCGGCGCGGAGCTCGTCGCGGTCCGCGCCGTTCGCGAGCTTCCTCACGGCTTCGTCGGGTCGTCTGCCGAACACCTTGTACAGGTGATCGGCCTGGAGCCTGGACACATACACCTCACGCATCGAAACGAAAACGGCCCGTCCCCTCGGACGTCGTCCTCGGGGACCCACTGCCCCCGCAGCCGGGCCGTGGAGCGGGGCGGTATCGGCCCGCGACTCCCGTGACGTCCGGCGATGCGCATGCGAACCGCCGGACCGGGTCCGCTCCGGGCCCGCGCCTGCCCGGGGCCTCACACCGCAAACGCAAAGGTGACGGGGGTCACTGGGGGCGGGTCCTGGGGAGGCCGCTTGCAGCGTGGGCCGCTGTCGGCGGGGTGGCGGCATGGCTGTCGGAGAGGTGCGGCACGGCTGTCGGTGGGGTGCGGCATGATCGGGGTGTGACCCGACGCCTGATGCTCCTCGACACCGCCTCTCTGTACTTCCGCGCGTACTTCGGTGTGCCGGACTCGGTCCGGGCTCCGGACGGCACGCCCGTCAACGCCGTGCGCGGCCTCCTCGACTTCATCACGCGGCTCGTCCAGGACCACCACCCCGACGACCTGGTCGCCTGCATGGACGCCGACTGGCGCCCGCAGTGGCGGGTGGACCTGATCCCCTCGTACAAGGCGCACCGGGTCGCCGTGGTGACGGAGACCGGGCCGGACGAGGAGGAGGTCCCGGACACCCTGGCCCCGCAGGTGCCGGTGATCGAGGCCGTCCTCGACGCCCTCGGCATCGCCCGCGTCGGGGTCGCGGGGTACGAGGCGGACGACGTCATCGGGACGCTCGCCGGGCAGGCGAAGGGGCCGGTGGACATCGTCACGGGCGACCGGGACCTGTTCCAGCTGGTGGACGACGAGCGGGGCGTGCGCGTGCTGTACCCGCGCAAGGGCGTCGGCGACTGCGATCTGGTCGACGGCGAGATGATCCGTACGAAGTACGGCGTGCGGGCGGACCAGTACGCCGACTTCGCGGCGCTGCGCGGCGACGCGAGCGACGGGCTGCCCGGGGTGAAGGGCATCGGCGAGAAGACGGCCGCACAGCTGATCACGGAGTACGGCGATCTGGCGGGCGTGCGCACGGCGGCCCTGGACCGTACGTCGAAGCTGACCCCGGCCAAGCGGCGCGGGATCGTGGAGGCGGCGGCCTATCTGGACGTGGCCCCGACGGTGGTCCGGGTGGCCGGGGACGTTCCGCTGCCGGAGTTCGACCCGGTCCTCCCGCCGTCGCCGCGCGACCCCGAGGCGGTGGCGGAGCTGGTGACGCGGTGGGGCCTCGGCGGGGCGGTCTCGCGGCTGCTTCCCGTACTGGCGCGCTAGCCGCGGTGGGCCGACGACGACCCGGGATGCTAGCTTAGGTATACCTAAGTTCGCCGAGTCAGGGAGACCGTCGTGGCAGAGCAGCCCGCGCGCAAGGCACCGCAGGCCCACGAGGCGCGGGTGGTGCGCACGGAGCGGATCACTCCGCACATGGTGCGGGTCGTACTGGGCGGAGAGGGCCTGGAGGCCTTCTCCGTGGGCGAGTACACCGACCACTACGTGAAGCTGCTCTTCCCGGCGGAGGGCGTGAGTTACCCCGAGCCGTTCGACATGGAGCGGATCCGCGCGGAGTTCCCGCGGGAGCAGTGGCCCACCACCCGGACGTACACGGTACGGAGCTGGGACCCCGTCCACCGGGAGCTGACCGTCGACTTCGTGGTCCACGGCGACGAGGGCCTGGCCGGACCGTGGGCCGCGCGGGCCGTCGCGGGCGAGACGATCCGCTTCCTGGGCCCGGGCGGCGGCTACGCGCCGGACACCGAGGCGGACTGGCATCTTCTGGTTGGCGACGAGAGTGCGCTGCCGGCGATCGCGGTGGCTCTGGAGCGGCTGCCCGAGGGCTCTACGGTCCGCGCGTTCCTCGAGGTCGCGGACGCGTCGGAGGAGCAGAAGTTCGCCACGGCGGACGGCGTCGAGGTGACCTGGCTGCACCGGGATGACCGCCCGGCGGGCGAGGCCCTGCTGGAGGCGGTCCGTGCGCTGGAGTTCCCGCCGGGCGACGTCCATGCCTTCGTCCACGGCGAGGCGGGCTTCGTGAAGGAGCTCCGCCGCCATCTGCGCCTGGACCGCCAGGTCGCGCGTGAGCGCCTGTCCATCTCGGGATACTGGCGCCTGGGCAAGACGGACGAGGCCTGGCGCGCGATCAAGCGCGAATGGAACGACCAGGTGGAACGCGAGCAGGAGAACTGACCGCGAGGCGGCCGGGCGGACGGCCGCCTCGCCGGCGCCGTCGGGGCGAGGTGCCAGGCGCCGAAGCGCCCGGCACGTCGGGGCGAGGTGCCAGGCGCCGAAGCGCCCGGCACCTTCACGGTGCGCGGTCACCCACCCGTGCCGAAGACCTTTCCCGACACGTCCACGTGCGCCAGCCTCCGCAGCGCCGCGAACATCGCGTCCCCCAGCACCGTCCCCACCACGACGCTCTCCACGAGCTCCTCCCGCTCCACGTTGCCCGCGACGTACTCGAGGTCCGCGCGGGCCACCTGCTCCGCCGCCTCCGCGTACGCGTCGAGCACCTGGGCGAAGCCTCCGTGGCCGACCTCCGTCAGCGCAGCGAGGGCGACGGCGAGCGCCTCCGCCGCCGGGCTCTCCGGGGACGTGCTCCAGCCGCGCCGGCCGATCAGGTCGGCGACGGCCTTCCGGGCCAGGACGACGCCTTCGCCCGGCTCCTCCGTGTAGCGCGGCACGACACGGTCGGCCGCCGCGCCCAGCATCTTGTGCACGGGCCGTTCCCGGTCCTCGATCGCCGCGAGCACCTCACGGATCCCGGCGATCGACAGTCCGCCGACATCCAGAAGCGCTCGGATCAGGCGAAGGCGCCGCTCGTGCGTCTCGTCGTACGAGGCCTGGTTGGGGCTCGTCAACTCCCCGGCCGGCAGCAGCCCTTCCCGTAGGTAGTACTTGATCGTCGGTACCGACACCCCGGTCCGGCGACTCAATTCTCCGATGCGCACTCTGCGTTCACCTTTCCCGTCCCGCTCCGGACTTGCCGAGCGACCCCTCCATCCTAGATAGTGTCGCTATCAGATAGCAGCGAGTATTGCTATCCATGCTGCAACGGGGGTACCCATGTCCTCATCCTTTCCGCGTGTGCGCGAGCTCCACCGGCCTCTGGTCTGGTTCTCCGCGTCGATGGCGTTACTCGCCCTGGTCGCCTTCGGCGGCGTGCTCTTCGACGACCGGGTCCTGGTCGGCGTGCCGATCTGGACGAAGCCGTTCAAGTTCGCGGTGTCGTTCGTCGCCTACTGCATGACACTCGCCTGGATGCTCACCCTGCTCCCCCGGGGCCGCCGGGTCGGCTGGTGGGCGGGCACGGCGGTGGCCGTGACGAGTCTCGTCGAGATGGTACTGATCACGATGCAGGTGATCCGCGGGCGGCAGAGCCACTTCAACCACGAGACGTCCTTCGACTCCGCCGTCTTCCGGGTCATGGGCGCCACCGTCGCCCTCCTGTGGCTGGCCGCGCTGGTCATCGCGGTCCTGCTGCTGCGCGCCCGGATCCTGGACCGCGCCACCGCCTGGGCGGTACGGCTCGCCTCCCTGATCGCCCTGACGGGGGCCGCGATCGGGTTCGTCATGACGCGGCCCACGCCCGAACAGCTCGCGGTCGGGGACGACACGGGCATGGTGGGCGCGCACAGCGTCGGCGTCCCGGACGGCGGCCCCTCCATGGCCCTGACCGGCTGGTCCACCACGGGCGGTGATCTGCGCATCGCCCACTTCTTCGGGATGCACGCCCTCCAGGCGATCCCGCTCGTGCTGCTCCTGCTCGTCACGCTCGCCCCGCGGTTCGCCCGGCTGCGCGACGAACGGGTACGTCTGCGGCTGACGTTCGTGGCCTCGGGGACGTACGCGGCGCTCTTCGCCCTCGTCACCTGGCAGGCGTTGCGCGGTCAGGCGCTGCTCGACCCGGACGGCGCCACCCTCGGAGCGGCCGGCGCGATCGCGCTCCTCGGCGCGGGAGCCACGTGGGCCGCCCTGCGCACCACCAACCACACCGTGACCGCCCCAACCGCCAAGGAGTTCGCCTCATGACCGGCTTCCTCTTCGAGCTCAGCTTCTACCTCGCCGCCCCCGTCTGGCTGCTCATGATCTTCGCGCCACGCTGGCACTGGACCGAGCGGATCGCGGCCTCGCCGCTGACCGTCGTACCGATCCTCGCGGTGTACCTCGCCCTGGCGCTCCCGGTCTTCCCCGAGCTGTGGGCGGCGGTCAGCAGCCCGGACCTCGACCGCTTCCGGGAACTCACCGCCCTGGCGAACGGAGCCGCGGCGGTCTGGGCCCAGGTGATCGCCTGGGATCTGCTGGTCGGCCAGTGGATGTACCGAGAGGCCCGCCTGCGCGGCATCTCGCCCCTGCTGATGGGCCCGCTGCTGGTCCTGACGATCCTGCTCTCCCCCTTCGGAGTGCTCGTGTTCCTGGCCCTGCGAGCAACCAGGAGGAAGCCCACACCCGCAACCCCGACCCCGACACCGGACCCCGCCTGACCCCGCGGGTCCGTGCCTCACGTGCCCGGCAGGAGGCGTCTCTCGCCTGCCGGGAGTCTGCTCCACCAGTGGGCGTAGCGGCTGTAGACCCGTGGTTCGCGCGGGGCGAGGAACGCCGTCAGGGAACGGGCCTCGGCGGCGAGGTCCTCCCAGGCGTCGTCCGGGAGGGCGTGGAACGCGGTCGCCTCGATGCCTGCCTCCGTAGGGCGCCACACCCCGGCGACATGGCCGTCCACCAGCAGGGTCGGCAGCACGTCTCCGTTCCTGCGGATGACCACCGGCCGGTAGTCGGGCGGGATGACCCGGCTGCGGTCGGCATAGGCCAGCAGCGTGCTGTCCCACATGGCCATCAGTCGCGCCGGGGCGGGCGTGTCCTCGTCCGGGCAGGGCGCGTCCGGCACGTCGAACAGTTCTTCGCCGTCCGGTCCCTCCTTCCGTACCAGCTCGTCGCTCAGCACCGCCAGCGCCCTTCTGACCCTGGCCCGTTGGACCATGGCGAACTGCGCCATGTCCGCCGGGGACGCGGGCCCGAACCCTTCGAGATAGCGCAGGAGCAGCGTCCCCAGCGCGGCGTCCGACTCCTCCGGGGTCGGAGGGGTCGGCGGGTCCGGGGGTGCGACGTACGAGGGGCGCTCCCCGAACGACCACGGCGGCGTGGTGGGTGCGTGCAGCAGCGGTGTGTACTGCCGCAGCCCCCACCAGGCCCCGGACTTCGGCGCGGTCCCCACCCGCTGCTCCAGCCAGGCCTCGTACTCCGCGTTCGTCCGGGGCCGGTCCGCGAAGGCCAGCAGCTCGGGGACGAGCATGTCGGCGTCGGCCGGGGTCAGACCCGACACCGTGAAGCGGTCACCGAGCTTCGCGGCCCTCAGCACGGGGTGCAGGGCCGTACGGAAGGCCCGGTAGTCGTCGGTGTGGACGGCGTGCAGGGTGATCCGCATGAGGGTCGTCTTGACCACCGACCCGCGGGTGAAGGCGTCGTCGAGTCCGGACGGGTCGAACCCGGCGATCCTGTTCCACAGGGCCAGGTACGGCGAGGCCGGCTGCTGGGCCTGCAGCGCGACCACCCGCCGTACCGCGTCGGCGGCACCGATGTCCTCTCGGCGGAGCAGCAACTGCCGGGCGAGAGTGGACCGGTTGAGCCCCCGGGCACTGATCTTCATACGGAGATCATCCCGCACCTCACGGGCGGCGCGTGCGGACCGTGGCGAGGACCTCGCGGTCGGGCTGGAGGGTCAGGCTCGGCACGGGGCGGATCTCGCCGGGGTCGAGGTCGAGCCGGAACCGACGGGCGAGGACGGCGAGGATCAGGACGGCCTCGACCATCGCGAACCGCGTCCCGAGGCATGCCCGGGGTCCACCTCCGAACGGGAACCACGCGTACTCCGGTATGTCCTCGCCGGCCTCGCCCTCCGTCGTCCCCCAGCGCTCCGGGCGGAACTCATCCGGATCGCGGAACCAGCGCCCGTCCCGATGCGTGGCCCACTGGCTGCTCCATACCCGCGTCCCGGGCGCTATCGGCATCCCGCCGAGCTTCGCACCGTCCCTGGCCACACCGGTCAGGAGCCAGATCGTCGGGTAGAGCCGGAGCGTCTCCTTCACGACCGCCTGCGCGTACGTCAGTTGTGCGTAGTCGTCGAAGCCCGGCTCCCGGTCACCGAGGACCCGGTCCAGCTCCTCCCCCAGCGCGTCCCGCACGCGGGGGTTGCGGGAGAGCAGGTGCCAGGCCCAGACGAGGGTGGAGCTGGTGGTCTCGTGTCCGCCGATGTAGAGCGTGACGGTCTCGTCGCGGATCTCCTGGTCGGAGAGGTGCGCGCCGGTCTCGTCCTGGGCGGCCAGGAGCCGGCTGAGCAGGTCGGGCCGCTCTCCCTCGCCGTCGCGGTGGCGGGCGACGACCCGGCCGACCTCGGCGTCGATGACCGCGGTCGCTCGCTTGATGCGCGCCCGTCCGGGCGTGGGCACCCAGTCGGGCAACAGGGCTCCGACGCCGCTGAATTCGGCACCGATCTCCTTCTGGGCGACATCCATGGCACGGCCGATGGATTCCGCGTCGGCGGCGGTGTCCACGCCGAAGATGGTCCGGACGGCGATCAGCTGGGTGAGGGCGGCCATCTCCTTCTTGATGTCGATGTGCTGTCCGTCGCTCCACCGGTCGGCCAGGGCGACGGCGCACTCGGCCATCGTGGCGGCATAGGAACGGACCTGCTTGGGCCGGACGGAAGGCTGGACGAGGGAGCGCTTGCGGCGCCAGTCGGCACCCTTGGCGACCACGACTCCGTTCCCCAGCAGCGTGCGGAAGGCTATGCCGAGGTCGGGCTGGTCGAAGGTGCTCTCGACCTGGGTGAGGAGCTCTCCGATGGTGTCGGGGTGCGCGATGAAGAGCGCCGGGCCGCGTCCGAAGCGCCAGCTGACGACATCGCCGCGCTCGCGCAGCCGCTCGAAGAAGGCGAGCGGGTCCTTGCCGAACTCCGGAAGGTTTCCGAGCAGCGGTACACCTCGTGGCCCCGGCACGATCGTGTGTCCGTCGGCCGTCTCCTCGACGGCGGCCGAACCGGCTTGCGTGGTCACGTGCGTCCCCTCCCAGCGGTCTTGCCCGGTGTGTGAGTCCATGGAATCGGAGAGGCCTGACACTCCGCCACCCCTGTGGACAACCCCCTGTGGACAACGCTCGTCCGGGCTGCTCGGCCCCGCCCGGACGACGTACCGCACCATCCGCGATGAAGCACGCCATGTTGACGCACGCCAAGGGGCCCGTGGCATCGGCCACGGGCCCCCGCAGGTGAGTTCGGAAGCGAGGCGTCAGCCCACCGAGCTGTACGCGACGACTCCCCTCAGCAGCGATTCCACCGCCTTGCGCGCGTTCTTGGCGACGGTGCTGTTCTCCTTCGGCGCCGCGGCCGCGATCTGCCCCAGGACGTCGATGACCTGCTTGCACCAGCGCACGAAGTCACCGGCGGGCATCTCCGCCTCCCGCAGGACCTCGTCGAGCCCCTTGTCGGACGCCCACTGGTAGGCGGCCCAGGCGAAGCCGAGGTCCGGCTCGCGCTGTCCCACCCCTTCCGCCTGGTTGATCTTGAACTCTTCCTCCAGGGCGTCGAGACGTCCCCAGATCCGTACCATCTCGCCGAGCGCGGCCTTGGCCTTCCCTGCGGGCACCTTCGGCGCCACGGCGTCGTCGGGCTGACGTGCCTCGTAGACCAACGCCGAGACGCACGCGGCCAGTTCGGGCGGGGTCAGTCCCTCCCACACCCCGTCGCGCAGGCACTCGCTCGCCAGCAGGTCGAGCTCGCCGTAGAGCCGGGCGAGCCGCTTGCCGTTGCCGGTGACCTCGTCGCCGCGCAGGTAGTCGAGCTCGGTGAGGAGCGCGACGATCCGGTCGAAGGTCCGGGCGATCGTGTTCGTCCGGCCTTCGATGCGCCGTTCCAGCTGCCGGGTGTCCCGCTGCAGCCGGTGATAGCGCTCGGCCCAACGGGCGTGGTCCTCCCGCTCGTCGCAGCCGTGGCAGGGGTGCGCGCGCAGTTCGGTACGGAGCCTGCTGATCTCGCGGTCGTCGGCCGCGGCGGCGCGCTGCCTGTGGTGCCGCTCGGGGTTCAGGTGGCCCGCCTTGGTGCGCAGTGCGGAGGCGAGATCACGGCGGGACTGCGGGGAGCGCGGGTTGAAGGACTTGGGGATCCTCATGCGCTCCATGGCCTCGACCGGGACCGGGAAGTCGATCGACGCGAGCCGCTTGACCTGCCGTTCGGCCGTGAGCACGAGCGGGCGGGGCCCGTCGTGCGACTCGAAGCCGCGGTGGCCGTTGGTCCGCCCCGCCGGGATCCCCGGGTCGAGGACGAGGGCGAGTCCGGCGAACTTGCCCGTGGGCACGTGGATGACGTCGCCCGGCTTCAGCTTCTCCAGGGAGGCCGCGGCCGCCGCGCGCCGCTGCGCGACGCCCTGCTTGGCCAGTTCGGTCTCGCGGTCCTTGAGGTCGCGGCGCAGTCGCGCGTACTCCTCGAAGTCCCCGAGGTGGCAGGTCATGCCCTCCCGGTAGCCCTCCAGGCCCTCTTCGTTCTTCTGGACCTGACGGGAGATGCCGACGACCGACCGGTCCGCCTGGAACTGTGCGAACGAGGTCTCCAGGAGCTCGCGCGAGCGGTGGGCGCCGAACTGGTCGACCAGGTTGACGGCCATGTTGTACGACGGCTTGAAGCTCGAGCGCAGTGGGTACGTACGCGTGCCGGCGAGTCCGGCGAGGTGCCCCGGGTCGAGACCGCGCTGCCAGAGGACGACGGCGTGACCCTCGACGTCGATGCCGCGCCGTCCGGCGCGTCCGGTGAGCTGGGTGTACTCGCCGGGGGTGATGTCGGCGTGCTGCTCGCCGTTCCACTTGACGAGCTTCTCCAGGACCACGGACCGGGCGGGCATGTTGATGCCCAGCGCGAGGGTCTCGGTCGCGAAGACCGCCTTGACGAGGCCGCGTACGAACAGCTCCTCCACGACCTCCTTGAACGTGGGCAGCATGCCGGCGTGGTGGGCGGCGATGCCGCGCTCCAGGCCTTCCAGCCACTCGTAGTACCCGAGGACGTGGAGGTCCTCGGAGGGGATGGCGGCCGTGCGCTCCTCGACGATCTCGCGGACCCGCTGCCGCGCCTCGTCGTTGTTGAGGCGCAGGCCCGCGTAGAGGCACTGCTGGACGGCGGCCTCGCAGCCGGCCCGGCTGAAGATGAAGGTGATCGCGGGCAGCAGCCCCTCGGCGTCGAGGCGGTCGATGACCTCGGGCCGTCCGGGCGTCCAGATGCGGGAGCGCTGACGGCGCTCGCGCTCGCGGTCGGCCTCGCGGACCATCTTGCCGCGGCGGCGCTCACGCGGGTTGTACGTACGGGAGTTCTCGGTGCGGGCCAGGCGCAGCAGGTCGGGGTTGACCTCGCGGCGGGCCGCGCCGCGGCCGCCGTGGTCGGTCTCCTCCTCGAAGAGGTCGTACATCCGGCGGCCGGCCAGGACGTGCTGCCAGAGCGGCACGGGGCGGCTCTCGGAGACGATGACCTCGGTGTCGCCCCGGACGGTGTCGAGCCAGTCGCCGAACTCCTCGGCGTTGGAGACGGTCGCGGAGAGCGACACGAGCGTCACCGACTCGGGGAGGTGGATGATCACCTCCTCCCATACGGCGCCGCGGAAGCGGTCCGAGAGGTAGTGCACCTCGTCCATGACCACGTAGCCGAGGCCGCTGAGCGCCTGGGACCCCGCGTACAGCATGTTGCGGAGGACCTCGGTGGTCATGACGATGATCGGGGCGTCCCCGTTGACACTGTTGTCGCCGGTGAGGAGGCCGACCTTGCCCGGGCCGTACCGCTTCACGAGGTCGGCGTACTTCTGGTTCGACAGCGCCTTGATCGGTGTCGTGTAGAAGCACTTGCGCCCTTGGAGCAGGGCGAGGTGGACGGCGAACTCGCCGACGATGGTCTTGCCGGAGCCCGTGGGCGCGGCGACGAGCACGCCTTTGCCCGCTTCGAGGGCCTGGCAGGCCTCGATCTGGAAGGGGTCCAGACCGAACTCGTACATCTCGCGGAAGGGGGCCAGCGCCGTGGCCTGCTCGGCGTTGCGGGCCCGGGCGGCTGCGTACGCTTCGGCTGGTGTGAGGTCCTCTGTCATCTTGTTGTCGAGCCTACCCGCCACCTCTGACAGTGACGCGATCTTTAATGAGGGACCGCGGACCCGGCCGGAGGCGCCAGGACCCGCAGCGCTCCGGGCACGCACTCCGCGGTCAGCGGAAGCGGTCCGAGCGGCTCGCCGTCGGCGTAGCCGGTGACTCCGGGCGCGTCGAGGGTGAGGGAGCGGACGCGGTGGACGGTGACGACGGGGTGGTCGAGGTGGGTGCCCCGGTAGACCCGGGGGAAGACCTTGATCAGCGTCGTACGGCTGCAGTCGCCGACGACGGTGACGTCGAAGAGACCGTCGTCCATGCTCGCCCCGGCGCAGATCCGCATGCCACCCCCGTACGAGGTGCCGTTGCCGACGGCCACGAGCGTGGCCTCGACCCGCCGCTCCGTGCCGTCGCCGAAGGTGAGGCGGTACGGGACGGGCCGGAAGGCGGCGAGCTCGGCGATCATCGCGAGGTCGTATCTGAAGCGGCCGACGGGCAGCCGCATACGGTTGCCCCGGTCGTTCACCCGGGAGTCGAAGCCGGACGCGAGCACGGTGCCGAACCACCGGTCGCCGACCCTGCCGAGGTCGATGTCGCGCCCGCCCCCGCCCTGGAGCAGTCCGGCGGCGAGACGGCCCCCGGCCGCCGGTTCGCGCAGGGGCAGGCCGAGCGCGCGGGCGAAGTCGTTCCCGGTGCCGACGGCGACCACGCCGAGCGGGGTGCGGGTGCCGGCCACGGCCTGCAGGGCCAGGGAGACCATGCCGTCGCCGCCGACGGCGACGAGCGCACCGGTTCCGCCCTCGACGGCCTCACGGGCGCGCCGCAGGGCATCGGCGGCGTCTGCGCCGAGAAGGGTACGGACGGTGAATCCGGCGTCCTCGAAGGCGCGAGCGGCCGGTCGCGCGGCGTGCGCGCCCCGGCCGCGTCCCGCGGTGGGGTTGACGAAGAGGGTGATCTCGCGGGTCATGGGCGTCCCCCCGGACGGAGCTGGGGGCAGGACCCTACAAGATCAGGTGATGTCGTCGTAACCGCCGGGACGGAGCGACCTTGCGCCGTCGGCCTCACCGGCGGACTGCTCGGGCAGGGCGCGGGCGGCGCTCACCGTTCCGATGGCTCCGACGGGCTCGGGGGTGAGGTCGAGGACGGAGGCCTCGTCGTCGTCGAGCTCGGCGTCCGGGTTCTTCCGGGCGCGGCGCCGGTCGTTGAGCATCGCGATGCCGACGGCGATGAAGTACAGGACGATGATCGGCCCGGAGAGGGCGATCATGCCGAAGGGGTCGGTCGACGGGGTGGCGATCGCACCGAAGACGAAGACGCCCATGATCACGCCGCGCCACCAGCCGGCCATGCGCTTGCCGGTCACGACGCCGGCGAAGTTGAGCATGATCAGCAGCAGGGGAAGTTCGAAGGCGAGTCCGAAGACGAGCACCATACGCGTGGTGAAGTCCAGGATGTCGTCGAGGGAGACGAAGTTCGAGGCGACGTCGGGCGTGATGCTGATCAGGACCTTCACGCTGACCGGCATGATCAGGTAAGCGACGTAGGCGCCGGTGGCGAAGAGGGGCACGGCGACGGCCGCGAAGTAGTACGCGTACCGCTTCTCACTCTTGTGCAGGCCGGGCGCGACGAACGCCCACAGCTGGTACAGCCAGACCGGGGAGGCGGCGATGACACCCGCCAGCATGACCACCTTCACCGTCGAGGTGAACGGCGACAGCACGGTCTGGTACGCGATGACGACGCAGCGCCCGCCGGTGTTGTCGGCGATCGAGGTGCCGGGCGGGCACTTCGGGACGGGCGAGGAGAGGAAGTCCATCAGCTGCTGGCTGAAGAACGCGGCCACCACCGAGGTCACGATGACCGCGAGCATCGCCTTGGCGACGCGGTTGCGCAGCTCGCGCAGGTGCTCCACGAGCGGCATCCGCCCCTCGGGGTCCTTCTCCTTCTTCGTGCGGGCAGGCTTGAGCAACCCACGTCCTCATCTCGTGCGGCAGGCCGTCGTGCAGCGGCCCTGGGGGTCGAGCGGGGTCAGCGCTGGGTGGTGTCGGACGGCTCGGTGACGGGCCGGGCGGAGGAGACGTCGCCGGGGGCGGCCTTGATGGTGCGCTGCGCGGCCGGGGGCTGCTCGGCCGGCGGGTCGGCGGGGGCGGGCTGCTGGCCCTCCGACTTCATCGCCTTGGCCTCGCTCTTCAGGATGCGTGCCGACTTGCCGAGGGAACGGGCCATCTCGGGCAGCTTCTTGGCTCCGAAGAGCAGCACGATGACAAGGAGGATCAGGCTGATCTCGAGGGGACCGATCTGACGGAACATAAGCGTGGTCTACCTTCTCATCGAGGCGGCGTGGTGCTGGTCTGGCGGTCGCCGCCCGGACCTGTGTCCGAACCCGACCGTCAGCGATCGTAACGCGCACGAGTAAACGCAGGGCAATCCCCGTGCGTACACCCGTTTGCGACCCGCACCTCCGGAATCTGGGCCGCGATCAGCAGCGTACCCCGCGCTGCCGCAGGCGAGGAGACCACCACCGCGCCCCCGGAGCGCCGCCGCGCGGCCGCGGATTCGGTGTGCTAGCGCAGGGCCCCGCCGGTCCGGCCGAGGTCGGTGGCGGCACGTTCGAGGTCTTCGGCGGCGCGGTTGATGCGCTCGGTGGTACGGGCCACCTCGCGGCCGAGCCGCTGGGCCTCGATGAAGACCCTGATGGCGAGGACGCCGAGGACGGCGATGCCGAGGAAGCCGAGAGCGATGGCGAGCATGGGCCAGAACATGTGCCGAGCCTAGACGCTGTCCGGAGGCAGGCTCGTCCCGCGAGGCACGGGACGGCCGACGGACGGGACGTCAGACGGTGGAGGAGTGCAGGCGCAGGGTGCGGACGCCGCCGCCGGTGAGGAGTTCGACGATCCGCTCGCCCGCGGGCTTGCGGACGGAGCTGCCGCACTCGGGGCAGGTGAACGAGTAGAAGGTCGTACGGCGGCTGGCGCCGATGGCGAGGCGCAGGGCGCCCGCGGAGAGTTCGAAGCCGGCGCGGCAGTCCGGGCAGGCGGCCTTGAAGAAGACCGGTGCGATCGAAGCTGTCATTCCGTGCATCACGGACATTTCCCTCGTACCTCTCGTTCCCGCGCTCTCGCTTGCCCTGTACTCGGTACCGCGTCCCCCGCCACCGCGTCGTCGCCCTCCGGACGCCTGTGTCGGCTCGGCGGGGAATCTCACATTCCCCGTTCCCCGTGCCCTACGCCTGGCCCTCGTACGCGGCGAGCGCCGCGGACGCCGCCTCCCGAGCACTGTCGGCGAGGTCCTGCGGGGAGACGATCCGCCCGTCGCTGCCGAGCCGCAGCGCCAGCCGCCGCAGCGAGGCGGGGGTCGGCGTACGCAGCGTGATGCGAAGCCCCCCGTCGGACAGCTCCTCGGCCCGGTCGTGCGGGTAGTACTCCGCGACCCAGCGGCCACCGGGTCCCACCTCGACGACGACCTCCGGGTCCTCCGCGGACGGCTGGACGAGCCCTTCCGACAGATCGCGGAGCTCGAGCTCCGGTGGCGCGGCGTGCTCGTCCAGGATCCGGATCTCGGCGACCCGGTCGAGACGGAAGGTGCGGCGCGCCTCGGAGAGCCGGCACCACGCCTCCATGTAGGTGTGCCCGACGGCGAAGAGCCGGATCGGGTCGACCTCGCGCTCGGTCAGCTCGTCACGGGCGGGCGAGTAGTACCGCACCCACAGCCGCCGGCGCTCCGAGATCGCCCGGTCCACCTCGGCGAAGACACCGCCCTCGGATTCGAAGGTGACCGAGAGCCGCGCGCTCGCCCCGGCGGCCTCACCGGCCGCCGTCTCCAGCTTGGCGGTGGCCCGCAGCAGGGCTTCCCGGTCGCCCTCCCGCAGCCCGGGCAGCGTCGCCACGGCCCGCGCGGCGACCAGCAGCGCCGTCGCCTCGTCCGCGGCGAGGCGCAGGGGTTCGGCCACGTCGTCCGGGTTGTGCCACCAGATCCGGTCGCCGTCGGTGTCGATGTCGAGCAGGTCACCGCCGCGGAAGCTCGTGCCGCACATCGGCAGCACGTCGAGGTCCGAGATCAGCTCGTCCTCGGTGATCCCGAAGGCGCGGGCCACGTCGGCGACATGCGCGCCGGGGCGTTCCCGCAGGTACGTGACGAGGGAGAGCATCCGCCTCGTCTGGTCGATCGCGTTCGCAGCCATGCTGTACGTCTCCCCCTTCAGCCCTTGGCCACGGCGCGCAGCCGGTCCACCACGTCGGCCCGCAGATCCGCGGGCTCGAGTACGACGACATCGGGACCGAACTCCACGAGCCAGGCGTCCAGGCCGTGCCCGTACGGAATCTCCAGCTCGTCCCAGCCGTCCGCGCCCTCGTGCACGGACTGTGCGCGCGCCCGCAGCGGGTAGCCGCAGCCGGCGCGCAGACGGATGCGGGCGGAGCGGGTGGCGGTCTCACCGGCCCAGCTCTCCACGGTCTCGCGGACGGTGACCACGTCCGGCACGGGCGCGGTGAAGGCGCCGGCCCGGGAGCGGACCTTGCCGGTGATGCGGGAGAGGCGGAAGACGCGCTCGGCACCACGGTCGCGGTCCCAGCCGGCCAGGTACCAGTGGCCGCGCCAGCACTCCAGGGTCCACGGCTCGACCTGGCGGGTCTCGGGGCGGGCCGCCGTCGCCTTGCGGTAGTCGAAGACGACCGGGCGCCGGTCGCGGCAGGCCAGCATCAGCGGCTCGAACGCGGCCTCGTGGACCGGGATGCGCGGTTCGAGGGCGCTGTGCTGGGCGTCGTACGAGTCCTCGGCCTCGGGCATACCGGCCGCGCGGAGCTTCTGCAGGGCGCCGCTGGCGGCTCCGGCGAGACGGGCCTGCTGCCAGACCCTGGCGGCCAGGCCGAGCGCCGCGGCCTCTTCGGCGTCGAGGGTGATCGGGGGGAGGCGGTTGGAGTCGCGGCGGGCCAGGTAGCCGGTCTCGCCCTCCAGGTTCTCGACGGTCTCGATGACCAGGCCGAGCTCGCGCAGATCGTCCTTGTCGCGCTCGAACATCCGGTTGAAGGAGTCGTCGGTTCCGGCTTCCATGTAGGCCTCGATGGAGCCGCGCAACTCGCGCTTGCTGAGCGGCCTGCGGGTCCCGAGCAGGCAGAGGGCCAGATTCATCAGCCGCTCGGCCTTGGCAATCGCCATCGACGCCCTGCACCTCTTCTGCCGGATTGACTTCTGGGGACATCCGACCGTACCGCCCCGGGGTGTCCGGGCAAAAGCGAGGGCCCGTGCCTGGACAGGCACGGGCCCTCGTTCGAGCGGTTCCGGTCAGCGCTTCTTGACCGCGACCAGGTCGCAGACGAAGATCAGCGTCTCGCCGGGGGCGATCGCGCTGCCCGCGCCCCGGTCGCCGTAGGCGAGGTGCGCGGGGATGACCAGCTGGCGGCGGCCGCCGACCTTCATGCCCTGCACGCCCTGGTCCCAGCCCGCGATGACCTGGCCGACACCGAGCTGGAAGTCCAGCGCGCTGCCGCGGTTCCAGGACGCGTCGAACTCCTCGCCGGTGGAGAAGGCCACACCCACGTAGTGGACCTTGACGAAGTCGCCGGCGCCGGCCACCTCGCCGTTGCCCTCCCAGATGTCCTTGATCTCCAGGTCGGCCGGCGGCTCGCCGCCCGGGAAGTCGACCTCGGGCTTCTCGATGCTCACTGCAGTGTGCTCCTCAAACTGATGAACCGCGCAACGGTGAAGTGCGCGACCGGGACAGTCTTACATCTTCGCCAGGATGTCGACGGCGAACACCAGCGTGGAGTTCTTAGGGATCCCCTGCTGCTCCTGGTCGCCGAAGGCCTCGGCCGGCGGGGCGACGATCAGGATGCGGCTGCCGACCTTCTTGCCGGTGATGCCGTTCTTGAGGCCCTTCAACGTCAGCTGCGACAGCGGGAAGTTCGCGGTCTTGCCCGTCGCGTACGTCGAGTCGAAGACCTTGCCGTCCTTCCACAGCGCCGCGACGTAGTTCACGACGACCGTGTCGGTGCCCTGCACGACCTCGCCCTTGGACTCCAGGATGTAGTTGGAGACGAGCTTGGTCGGCGGGTCGACCTTCGGCACGGTGAGCGAGGGGGCCTTGCCGTCGGTGTTCGTACCGACCTTGGGCAGGTCCTTGTTGTCCTGGGCGACCTCGGTGCCCTCGGCGGACTTCGGGATCGTCGTGGACTTCAGGATGTCCACGACGAAGACGAGGGTGGCGTTGGGCTTGATGTCGCCCTGGCCCTGCTCGCCGTAGCCGAGCTCCGGCGGGATGCCGATCTCGACGCGGCTGCCGACCTTCTGGCCCTCCAGGCCCTGGTCCCAGCCCTTGATGACCTGGCCGGCGCCGAGGGTCAGGTCGAACGGCGTCCCCCGGTCGAAGCTGTTGTCGAAGGGGGTGGTGGAGTCCCAGGCCTGACCCAGGTAGTTCACCTGGAGCGCGTCGCCCTTCTTCGTGACCGCGCCGTCGCCCTCGCTGATCACGTTGACCTTGAGTTCCTTGGGCGGGTCGCCCTCGCCCTTCGAGAGGGTGGGCTTCTCCCCGAACTTCTCACCCGCGGTGATGGCGGGCAGCCCGTTCTTCATCGAGGCGGAATCGGAGCCTCCGTCGTCGCTGCCGCAGGCCGCGGTCGAGAGCAGCAGCAGTGGGACGACCAGTAGGCCGGCAAGTCGGCGCACGTGTTCCTCAGATCTCAGACGGCACATTAGTTGCTCGACACTCTAGGGGGTGTCTCGTCGATCAGGCCGGATCAGGGAGCGGGGGCTGGTGCGTGCGATCCCCAGGCGGAGGAGGGAGCCGACGCGGAGCGTCGGCGACCGACGACAACGCGGCGTGGGGGCACCTCCCGTGCCCGAAGGGCTACGGGGAAGTGCGTGCCAGACCCCGCCAGCCCGGCATGACCGGCGAGACACCCCTTAGGGGACCGTCCGGACAGGCCGAGGGCCCCGCGCGTGGAATCGCGCGGAGCCCCGGCACTTCGTACGCCGATGTCCTACATTCCGGCGATCAGCTTTTCCACCCGGTCGTCGACGGACCGGAAGGGGTCCTTGCACAACACGGTGCGCTGCGCCTGGTCGTTGAGCTTGAGGTGGACCCAGTCGACGGTGAAGTCCCGTCGCTGCTCCTGCGCGCGGCGGATGAAGTCGCCGCGCAGGCGCGCCCTGGTGGTCTGCGGGGGCACGGACTTGCCCTCGAAGATCTTCAGGTCGTTGCAGATCCTTGCCGCCTGCCCCTTGCGCTCCAGCAGGTAGTAGAGCCCGCGGCGGCGGTGGATGTCGTGGTACGCGAGGTCTATCTGCGCGACCCGGGGGTGCGACATGGTCATGTTGTTCTTCGCCCGGTACCGCTCGATGAGCTTGTACTTCATGACCCAGTCGATCTCGGTGCCGATCCGGTCCAGGTCCTCGGCCTCGATCGCGTCGAGCGTGCGGCCCCACAGCTCCAGGACCTGGGCGACCGTGCCCGTACGGATGCCCCTGCGGTCGACGAAGTCCGCGGCCTTCTCGTAGTACTCGCGCTGGACCTCCAGGGCGGAGGCCTCGCGACCGCTGGCGAGACGGACCTTGCGCTGGCCGGTGATGTCGTGGCTGACCTCGCGGATGGCCCGGATCGGGTTCTCCAGCGTGAGGTCGCGCATGACGGTGCCCGCCTCGATCATGCGCAGCACGAGGTCGGTGGCGCCGACCTTGAGCAGCATGGTCGTCTCGGACATGTTCGAGTCGCCGACGATGACATGGAGCCGGCGGTAGCGCTCGGCGTCGGCGTGCGGCTCGTCACGGGTGTTGATGATGGGGCGGGATCGGGTCGTCGCGGAGCTGACGCCCTCCCAGATGTGCTCGGCCCGCTGGGAGACGCAGTAGACCGCGCCGCGCGGGGTCTGCAGCACCTTTCCGGCGCCGCAGATGAGCTGTCGGGTGACGAGGAAGGGAATGAGGATGTCCGCCAGCCGGGAGAACTCTCCGTGGCGGGCGACGAGATAGTTCTCGTGGCAGCCGTAGGAGTTTCCCGCCGAGTCGGTGTTGTTCTTGAAGAGATAGACGTCGCCCGCGATTCCCTCCTCGTGCAGGCGGCGTTCGGCGTCGACGAGCAGGCCTTCGAGAATGCGCTCACCGGCCTTGTCGTGGGTGACCAGTTCGGTCACGTTGTCGCATTCCGGCGTTGCGTATTCCGGATGCGAACCCACGTCCAGGTACAGGCGGGCGCCGTTCCGCAGGAAGACATTGCTGCTGCGGCCCCATGACACGACACGGCGGAAGAGGTAGCGCGCCACTTCGTCAGGAGACAGTCGGCGCTGTCCCCTGAACGTGCACGTGACGCCGTACTCGTTCTCCAGCCCGAAAATGCGGCGGTCCATGTCTGAACATTACGCCTGAAGGCCTGAGCTGAAACCGGGTTCGACGGCCCCGTTTCGATCATTTTCCGATGAGTGCGTGTTCTTTTCGGTGCGGCCCGCCCCGCCCGTGGCCGCGCTGACGGCGTGTCGCTCACGGCGGGCGGGCGCCGCGAGCACCCGGCCGGTGGCCAGCAGGACCAGGAGGGCAACCGTGCCGCCGGCTCCGGCGACGGCGAAGCCCGCGGTGGTTCCGGCGAGTTCGACCACGGGCCCGGCGACAGCGGAGCCCAGCGCGGCGCCCACGCCGAAGGTCGTGACGAGCCAGGAGAAGGCCTCGGTGACGGTACCGCTCGGGGCGTGCCGGTCGACGACGATGAAGCCGCAGGCGAGGGCGGGCGCCAGGAAGACGCCGGAGAGCGCGGCGAGGGCGGTCATCGGCATGACACCGGGGGTGAGCATGAGCGGGAGGTAACCGAGGGCGAGCAGACCGACGATGATCGTCAGCCGCCGCTCGGGGGCGCCCGTCCAGCGACGGGCGCCGTAGAGGACGCCGCCTGTCAGCGCGCCGAGGCCGAGGGCGGCCATCAGCCAGCCGTACGCGGCTTCGTTGCCCCGGCCGTCGGCGTACGCGAGGGCGGCGACCGTGATGGAGCCGAGGGCGAGCCCGACGAAGAAGAACGAGCCGAGCAGGGCCAGGAGACCGGGCGAGCGCAGGGCGCCGAGCCAGTGCGCCTCGCGGGGCTCCGAGCGCCACGCGCGCGAGGGCTCGGAGAGGACCACGGAGAGCGCCCCGAGGACGCCGATGACGTTGATGACGAACAGGGCCGCCGCGGGCGACCAGAGGGCCACCAGGAGGGTCACGAGCAGGGGGCCCACGGTGAACATGACCTCCTGGGCCACGGCGTCCAGGGCGTAGGCCCGGTGGACCCGGTCCTCGCGGCCGAGGACGCTCGGCCACAGGGCACGCAGTCCGCCTTCGAGCGGAGGGGTGAAGAGTCCGGCGACGACGACCGCCGCATAGGCGAGCACGAGGGGGCTGATTCCGGCCAGGGCCAGGACGATCATGCCGAGGGCGGAGACGAGCGCGGCGGGGAGCTGGACGCGCGGCTGCCCCTTCAGGTCGACGGCGCGGCCGAGGAGCGGCTGTCCGACGGCGGTCGCGATGCCGTACGCGGCGGTGAGCCCGCCCGCGAGGCTGTAGCTGCCGCCCTCGGAGCGGACGAAGAGCACGATGGCGATGGGCCCGGTGCCGTTGGGGAGCCGGCCGATGAGCGTGCCGGCGAGCAGCCGCATCGCGTGCGGCGCCCTGAGTATGTCGCGATAACCGCGGCTCTCCTTGGCCTCGGTGGCCATGTCCGTCTCCTCTCCCCCGGTAGTCCACCCCCGAGGTTTTACGTATAACGCCTCGGGTCATACGTACCATGTGGGGATCCCACGGGTCCACCCCGCGGGCAGTGGACCACCTCTCGCGGAGGCACGAGTGCAGACCCCAGACTCCCCCGGCTCGGCGCGGCCCACCAGTCGGGACGTCGCGAAGGCCGCCGGGGTGTCGCAGGCGACCGTCTCCCTGGTCCTCGGCGACAAGTGGCGGGGCCGGGTCTCGGAGCGCACCGCGGAGGCCGTGCGCGAGGCCGCCCGCACGCTCGGATACCGGCCGAATCTCGCCGCTCGGAACCTCCGCCTCGGCCGCACGAGGACGGCGCTGCTCGTCGTCCCGGCGCTCACCAACGAGTTCTTCGCCCGGGTCTACACCGGCGCCGCCACGGTCGCCGCCCGCCACGGCTTCGGCGTCGTGCTCTACCCCTCCCCCGACGGCGTCGGCCCGGCCAAGGACCCCTTCGCCTCCGCGCGGGCCGCGCTCGACGGGATCATCGCCTCGTCCATGGCCGCGGACGCCCTGAAGGCCTTCCACGGCACCGACCTGCCGCTGGTCATGCTCGACAGCGACCCCTCCGACACCGGCGCGGCCGCCCACGTCAACCTCGACATCGCCGACGGCATGCGCCAGGTCACCGCCCACCTCAGGGCCCTGGGGCACCGCCGCTTCGTCCACCTGGCCTCGGCGGTACCGTCCTGGACGTTCGACGTCCGCGCGGCGGCCCTCGCCGACGCGCTGGGCGACGCCGACGTACGGACGGTCCGCGCACCCCTCGACGTGGACGGCGCCCGCGCGGCCGCCGAACGCGCCCTCACCGCCCCGGGACCCCGCCCCACAGCGCTGATCTGCGACGACGACATCCTCGCCGCCGGCGCCTGCAAGGCCGCGCGCCGTCTCGGCCTGCGCGTCCCCGAGGACGTCTCGGTCACCGGCTTCGACGATCTGGCGCTCGCCACCGCCGTGGAGCCGGAGCTCACCACCGTCAGGCTGCCCGCCGAGCACATCGGCGAGCGCGGCATGGCCGCCCTCCTGGCCGTCCTGGCGGGCGACAGCCCGGACCCCGGCGACCTCCCGGTGACCCTCATCCCCCGGGCCTCCTCCGGCCCGGCGCCGGCCTGAGGCCCCACCCGTCCGGCCGGCGGCACACCGGGCCGGAGGGCACGCACGCCGGTCCCGGCCCCGGCCGCTCAGCCGCGCGCACAGCCTGCACGCATGCTCGACCGGTCCTGACCACCCCGCCCACACCGGTCCCGCCGACCCCGGCCACACCGGTCCCGGCGGCGACGAAGGCCCCGGATGCCGCCGACCCCCGGACGCGACGAAGGCCCCGGGCCGCTTTCGCGGGGCCGGGGCCTTCGGTGCTTCGTGTTCGCCAGGAGTTCTACTCCTCCGAGTCCTCCGCGATCTCGTCGGACGGATCGTCCGTCTTGGCGATCGCCGCGTTGTCCGCGTCCAGGAGACGCGCCAGCTGGCGCCCGACGATCCGCTTGAACTTGCGCTGCTGCGGACGCTTGCGGTCGAGGACCGCCACCTCCAGACGCTCCGCGGGGATCTCCCGCTCGCTGCCGTTGGTGTCCCGCGACAGGGCCTGCACGGCCAGCTTCAGCGCCTCGGCGAGCGACATGCCGTCGCGGTGCCGCTGGTCGAGGAAGCTGCTGATCTGCTCCGCGTTGCCGCCGACCGCGACCGAGCCGTGCTCGTCCACGATCGAACCGTCGTGCGGCAACCGGTAGATCTGGTCGCCCTCGGGCTCCTCGCCGACCTCGGCGACGACCAGCTCCACCTCGTACGGCTTCTCGCCGGCGCTGGAGAAGATCGTGCCCAGCGTCTGCGCGTACACGTTCGCCAGGCCCCGGGCCGTCACATCGTCACGGTCGTAGGTGTAGCCCCGCAGGTCGGCGTAGCGCACACCGCCGATGCGGAGGTTCTCGTACTCGTTGTACTTGCCCGCCGCGGCGAACCCGATCCGGTCGTAGATCTCGCTGAACTTGTGCAGCGCGCGGGACGGGTTCTCGCCGACGAACACGATGCCGTCGGTGTACTGCAGGACGACCAGACTGCGGCCTCGGGCGATGCCCTTGCGGGCGTACTCCGCCCGGTCGGCCATGGCCTGCTGGGGTGAGACGTAGAACGGAGTCGACACCGGCTACCCGTCCCTTTCTTCTGGGGTTCTACGGATGACGAGGGATCAGAGCAGGGCCGCGCGCGGGCCGTCGGGCTGCTCCAGGCGCCGATCGGTGACCGAGCGGGCGAGCGAGGAGGACTCCTCCTCGGTGAGCCTGCGGAAGCCCTCGTCGGTGATGACGGTGACGATCGGGAAGATGCGGCGGTACAGATCCGGGCCGCCGGTCGCCGAGTCGTCGTCGGCGGCGTCGTACAGCGCCTGGACGACCAGCGTGGTGGCCTGCTCCTCCGTGAGGTCGGGGCGGTACAGCTTCTTCATCGAACCGCGCGCGAAGACCGAACCGGAGCCCGTGGCGGCGAAGCCGTGCTCCTCGGAGCGGCCGCCGGTCACGTCGTAGGAGAAGATCCGGCCCTTCTCCTTGCCCTCGTCCCAGCCCGCGAAGAGCGGCACGACGGCCAGACCCTGCATGGCCATGCCCAGATTGCCGCGGATCATGGTGGACAGGCGGTTCGCCTTGCCCTCCAGGGAGAGCGTCGCGCCCTCCACCTTCTCGAAGTGCTCCAGCTCAAGCTGGAACAGCTTGACCATCTCGACGGCGAGACCGGCGGTGCCGGCGATGCCGACGGCCGAGTACTCGTCGGCCGGGAACACCTTCTCGATGTCGCGCTGCGCGATCATGTTGCCCATGGTCGCCCGCCGGTCACCGGCGAGGACCACTCCGCCGGGGAAGGTCACGGCGACGATCGTCGTGCCGTGCGGCGCCTCGACGACACCCTCCGGCAGCCGCCGGTTGCCCGGGAGCATCTCCGGCGAGTGGGCGGAGAGGAAGTCCATGAACGAGGACGAGCCCGGCGTCAGGAAGGCAGCTGGTAGACGCCCGGTGCTACGAGTGTTGGCTTCCACGCGTGTCCCTCCAAGGATGAGATGGCCCGCCGCAGAGTGTCGGGATCGTCTCCCAACTTGCCGATGGCCGAATAACAGTTGAAGCACAGTACGCCACGGACCCTACCCGCCCCGTGACAATGATCAACATGGACCGCCGGAGCGGCCAGGCAGATCGTGCAGATACCCATCTGCGAGGAGATCATCTCGTCGCGCTCGGCTTCCGTGATGCCGTATCTCCGCTGCAGGTGGCCTGCGCGGCCTTCGATTGCACGACACGCCTTGCAGCGGGTCGAGAAGCCATCGGAGGCCGACCTGTTGCGATCCCACTCCGAGTGAGGTTCGAGCTCGCCGCGGCGTCGGCAGTACGTGTGCCCGTCGGGCGCCTTGACCTCGGGGCGGACGTTCTTGCCCCTGGCGATCCGCCTCTGCCGGTGACAGTCCGCCGCGCGCGGCCTGCAGTCGCACTGCAGGCCGTCACGCGTGGACTCGTTACTGGCGAAAGCTTCCCGCGGCTTGATCTTGCCGCACCGACCGCACCGCTTACTCGCTTCCGACATTCAGCCCCCGGAGCCCTTCACCTTCACATCGAAGGTGAAATCACTCGCCACCCTTCTGAACGAAGGAGCGCACGAAATCCTCGGCGTTCTCCTCGAGGACGTCGTCGATCTCGTCCAGGACGGAGTCCACGTCGTCGCTCAGCTTCTCCTGGCGTTCCTTGAGGTCGGAGCTCGCCTCCGCGGTCGTCTCCTCGACCTCCTCCGTGGAACGCGTCGCCTTCTGCTGTCCGCCGCCGGTGTCCTTGGTCGCCATATCCCTCACCCCGCTCGAATCGGCCCGCTCGGTTGGGTCTCTCAAGATCAGACCCTACAAGCCAGGTCTGACATCGGCCCCGCAGTTCGCTACAACGTCCGGGCACTAGTCCCATGATTCCCAGTGGCCGGCCATTTCAGGCGCGCAGCGGCCGTCGATCAATTGCCGGACAGCACACGCACCAGTTCCTCGGCCGTCCTGCACCGGTCAAGGAGCTCCTTCACGTGGTTCCTGGTGCCCCGCAGGGGCTCCAGCGTCGGCACCCGCTGGAGTGAGTCGCGGCCGGGAAGATCGAAGATCACGGAGTCCCAGGACGCGGCCGCCACATCGTCCGCGTACTGCTCCAGGCAGCGGCCACGGAAGTAGGCCCTGGTGTCCTCCGGAGGCTTCGTCTCCGCCCTCTCGACCTCGGTCTCGTCCAGGAGCCGCTTCATGCGCCCCCGGGCCGCCAGGCGGTTGTACAGGCCCTTCTCGGGGCGTACGTCGGCGTACTGCAGGTCCACGAGGTGCAGCCGCGCCGCGTCCCAGTCGAGGCCGTCCCGTCGCCGGTAACCCTCCATGACCTCCCGCTTGGCGATCCAGTCCAGCTCGCCGGCCAGGCTCATCGGGTCGTTCTCGAGCCGGTTGAGGGTGTCCTCCCAGCGGACCAGGATGTCCTTGGTCTGCTCGTCGGCGTCCACGCCGTAGCGCTCCTCCACGTACTTCCTGGCCAGCTCGAAGTACTCCATCTGGAGCTGGACCGCGGTGAGTGTGCGGCCGCTGCGCAGCGTGACGAGGTACTGCAGGCCGGGGTCGTGGGAGACCTGGTGGAGGGTGCGGACGGGCTGGTCGACGGCGAGGTCCACGTTGATGAACGAGTCCTCGATCATGGAGAGGACCAGCGACGTCGTGCCCAGCTTGAGGTAGGTGGAGATCTCCGAGAGGTTGGCGTCGCCGATGATCACATGGAGCCTGCGGTACTTCTCGGCGTCCGCGTGGGGCTCGTCGCGGGTGTTGATGATCGGCCGCTTCAGGGTCGTCTCCAGGCCGACCTCGACCTCGAAGTAGTCGGCGCGCTGGCTGATCTGGAAGCCGTGCTCGCGGCCGTCCTGGCCGATGCCGACCCGCCCCGCGCCGGTGACCACCTGGCGGGAGACGAAGAACGGGGTGAGGTGGCGGACGATGTCCGAGAAGGGCGTCTCCCGCTTCATCAGGTAGTTCTCGTGGGTGCCGTAGGAGGCGCCCTTGTTGTCGGTGTTGTTCTTGTACAGATGGATGGGCTGGGCGCCGGGGAGCTGGGCGGCCCGCTCGGCGGCCTCCGCCATGATCCGTTCGCCGGCCTTGTCCCAGAGGACGGCGTCGCGGGGGTTGGTGACCTCCGGGGCGCTGTACTCGGGGTGGGCGTGGTCGACGTAGAGCCTGGCGCCGTTGGTGAGGATCACGTTGGCCAGGCCGATGTCCTCGTCCGTGAGCTGACTGGAGTCGGCGGCCTCGCGGGCGAGGTCGAAGCCGCGGGCGTCCCGCAGCGGATTCTCCTCCTCGAAATCCCAGCGGGCGCGGCGCGCCCGGTGCATCGCCGCCGCGTAGGCGTTGACGATCTGGGACGAGGTGAGCATGGCATTGGCGTTCGGGTGGCCCGGAACGGAGATCCCGTACTCCGTCTCGATGCCCATTACTCGCCGTACGGTCATGCGGCCCTCCTTGCCCGGCGGCGCTCCCCTTCGGGTGCGGCGCTACAAGTACCGACGAGCCTAGAGCGACTCCGCGCCGGTGGGGAGATCGATTACGTCATTCCTGCGAGGAAAAACTGCGGGGAAAAGCGTCCGGCTGCGGAGGTCCGTGGGTCCGGACCTCCGCAGCCGGTGTGCGATCTAGAGGTACTGACCGGTGTTGGCCACCGTGTCGATGGAGCGTCCGGTGTCCGCGCCCTGCTTTCCGGTGACGAGGGTGCGGATGAACACGATCCGCTCGCCCTTCTTTCCGGAGATCCGGGCCCAGTCGTCGGGGTTGGTGGTGTTGGGCAGGTCCTCGTTCTCCTTGAACTCGTCCACGCAGGCCTGGAGGAGGTGGGAGACGCGGATGCCCTTCTGGTTGTGGTCGAGGAAGGCCTTGATGGCCATCTTCTTGGCCCGGTCGACGATGTTCTGGATCATCGCTCCGGAGTTGAAGTCCTTGAAGTACAGGACTTCCTTGTCGCCGTTGGCGTAGGTGACCTCGAGGAAGCGGTTCTCCTCGGATTCCGCGTACATCTGCTCGACCACGGACTGGATCATTCCGTGGGCCGCGGCCTCCTTGGAGCCGTGGTGCTCCGAGAGGTCGTCGGAGTGGAGCGGCAGCGTGGCGGTGAGGTACTTCGCGAAGATGTCCTTCGCCGCCTCGGCGTCCGGACGCTCGATCTTGATCTTGACGTCGAGCCGGCCGGGCCGCAGGATCGCGGGGTCGATCATGTCCTCGCGGTTGGAGGCGCCGATGACGATGACGTTCTCCAGGCCTTCCACGCCGTCGATCTCGGCGAGCAGCTGAGGGACGATCGTGTTCTCGACGTCCGAGCTGACTCCGGATCCACGGGTGCGGAAGAGGGATTCCATCTCGTCGAAGAAGACGATGACGGGGGTGCCCTCGCTCGCCTTCTCCCGGGCACGCTGGAAGACGAGGCGGATGTGCCGCTCGGTCTCGCCGACGTACTTGTTGAGGAGCTCGGGACCCTTGATGTTCAGGAAGTACGACTTCCCGGCGGGCTGCCCGGTCACCTCGGCGACCTTCTTGGCAAGGGAGTTGGCGACGGCCTTCGCGATCAGCGTCTTGCCGCAGCCGGGCGGACCGTAGAGCAGGATGCCCTTCGGCGGCCGGAGCTCGTGCTCCTTGAAGAGGTCCGGGTAGAGGTACGGAAGCTCGACCGCGTCCCGGATCATCTCGATCTGGCCGCCGAGGCCGCCGATCTTGTCGTAGTCGACGTCCGGGACCTCTTCCAGGACCAGTTCCTCGACCTCGCTCTTCGGCACGACCTCGTAGACGTAGCCGGAGCGGGGTTCGAGCAGCAGGGCGTCGCCGGGGCGGATGGTGATGTCCAGCAGCGGCTCGGCGAGCCTGACCACCCGTTCCTCGTCGGTGTGCCCGATCACCAGGGCGCGCTCGCCGTCCTCGAGGATCTCCTTGAGGGTGACGATGTCCCCGGCGCGCTCGAACTCCATGGCCTCGACCACGTTGAGCGCTTCGTTGAGCATGACTTCCTGGCCGCGCCGGAGCTCGTCGAGCTCGACGCTGGGGCTGACGTTCACCCGGAGCTTGCGGCCCCCGGTGAAGATGTCGCACGTGCCGTCCTCGTTGGCCTGCAGGAAGACACCGAAGCCGGCCGGCGGCTGTGCGAGCCGGTCGACCTCCTCCTTGAGGGCCACGATCTGGTCGCGGGCCTCACGGAGTGTGTTCGCGAGCCGCTCGTTCTGCGCGGACACGCCGGCCAGGTTTGTCTGCAGCTCGACGATCCGCTCTTCGAGAATCCTCGTATGACGCGGAGAGTCGGCGAGCTTGCGGCGCAGGACGGCGATTTCCTGCTCAAGATAGGCAACCTGGCCGGCGGGGTCTTCAGACCCCCGCCCCGGCCGGATGCCGCGGTTGATGTCGTCGTCGTGGGCTGCCACGGTCCTCACCTCCTCCAAGGGGAGCTGGACGCTTCCTGACCCTACCTGCGTGGGTGGTGATTGAAACCCCTAGATCACAAAGACTGTCGGGGTGTGTCCGATCTTCACCCTTGCGCTTCCCCTCACGCCAAGGGAATACCCACCCATCAACATCGGAAAGCAGCCGGTTGTATCGTCGTCAGTGGTCAACACCCGTCAGGCTTGACCGGACTTAGAAGAACGATCTCTTTTTCGACGCTCAGGAACGGCAGGAGACATGACCGTGCAGCACGAGGCCCCGACGGAGGGCGCCGGCGAGGCGCTGGAGGTCTGGATCGACCAGGATCTCTGCACGGGGGACGGGATCTGCGCGCAGTACGCTCCCGAGGTCTTCGAGCTGGACATCGACGGCCTGGCGTACGTGAAGAGCGCGGACGACGAGCTGCTGCAGGACGCCGGGGCCACGACGCCGGTGCCGCTGCCGCTGCTCCAGGACGTGGTGGACTCCGCGAAGGAGTGTCCCGGCGACTGCATCCACGTCCGAAGGGTCGCGGACAGGGTCGAGGTCTACGGCCCTGACGCGGAGTGACGGATCACACGCTCCGTGCGTCGGACCGGGCGGAGCGGACGAAGCTTCCGCCCTTCCACCGCCAGCTGACGCGCTCCCGCTCGTCGGGGCAGCAACTCGGTACGTCCGGGGAGGAGTAGCCGAGCAGGGTGGCGGCGACCGCTCCGTCGCGTACGGCGAGGTCGGCGACGTTCTTCTGCCGGCCGGTCTCGACGAGGGTCGCGACCACCCGCGCCCCCGGGCCGGTCTTGGCGTGGGTCAGGACGTAGAGGGCGTGGGGCGGCGTTCCCGAGCCGGCTTCGCAGTGTACGACTGCGACGGTTTCGGGTTTTCCGTCGCCGTCGAGGTCCCCGGAGGCGCGCTGCGCGATCTTGACGGGGGCTCCCCCGCACTCCAGCGGGTACTCGGCCGCCGAGGCGTCGGGTGCGGGCCGTGCGGCGGCCGGCGCGGTGCCCGAGGCGGCGGTGGTGGTGGCGGTGGCGGGGCCGGGCTGCAGCAGTCCGGCGGCGGCCACGACGGCGGCCATCGCGGTCGCGGTGGCCAGCCAGTGCACCGGCCGGGCGTGGGTGTGCGCGAGGTCCGGGACGGCGGGGGGCTGCACGCGGGATGTCTCCTGTGAGGGTGGTGCGGAAGGAGTTGCGGGCATCGTGCCATACGTCACAGGCGGGCGGAACAGGTGGGGTGCGGGCTCTGCGCAAAGATGCCGAACGTGAAGGTGCCGCCGTCGAGTTCCCGGCCCATGGGGCGGAACTCGACGGCGGCACGCGTTCGTTGTCGGGGCGTCAGCCTCGGGGGCGTCAGCCCTTGTTGGGGCCTTCGTAGTCCTCGCCGTAGGCGCCCTTGGCGGGGCGGCGGCGGCGCATGGGGGGCTCGACGCCGTCGGCGAGGCGCCGGGCGGTG
Organism: Streptomyces sp. NPDC013457; assembly: GCF_043089925.1. Taxonomy (NCBI): domain Bacteria; kingdom Bacillati; phylum Actinomycetota; class Actinomycetes; order Kitasatosporales; family Streptomycetaceae; genus Streptomyces; species Streptomyces sp. NPDC013457. Next base: position 195,802 of record NZ_JBICBL010000007.1, on the reverse strand, counting down.
ACGAGGAAGCCGGTGTGCCCGATCATGCGGTGGTCGGGGCGGACGGCCAGGCCCTCCACGTGCCAGTTGCGGATCATGGACTCCCACGGCTGGGGTTCGGCGTAGCAGCCGAACTCGCGGATGGACTCCACGGTGCGCGCGAGCTGGGTGGTGGTCGCCACGTAGCAGCAGAGGATGCCGCCGGGGACGAGGGCCTTGGAGACGGCCTCCAGGCACTCCCAGGGAGCGAGCATGTCCAGGATGACGCGGTCGACGTCGGTGTCGGACAGGTTGTCCTGGAGGTCGCCGACGGTCAGCTCCCAGGCGGGGTGCGGGCCGCCGAAGTAACGCTCGACGTTGCCCTTGGCGATCTCGGCGAAGTCCTCGCGGCGCTCGTAGGAGTGCAGCATGCCGCTGTCTCCGATGGCGCGCAGGAGGAAGCTGCTGAGAGAGCCCGATCCCACACCGGCTTCCACGACGCGCGCGCCGGGGAAGATGTCGGCGAAGGCCAGGATCTGCCCCGCGTCCTTGGGGTAGACCACGGCGGCGCCGCGGGGCATGGACAGGACGTAGTCGGGGAGCAGGGGGCGCAGCGCGAGGTAGGCGACGTTTCCCGTGGTACGGACAACACTGCCCTCGGGAGCACCGATCAGCTCGTCGTGGGGGAAGGAACCCTTGTGGGTGTGGAAATTCTTCCCGGCCTCGAGCGTGAACGTGTAGTGGCGTCCCTTGGGATCGGTGAGCTGGACCTGGTCCCCGACCTTGAAGGGCCCGCGACGGCGGGCGGCACCGGTCGGTTCGGACATGTGACCAGAGTACCGGGGTTATGCGGAGGGTCGTGCCATGGCCTTGACGAAGGCGCGCTCCACGTCCGCGGCGGAGAGGACTCCGTAGATCTCGTCGTTCTCCTCGACGACGAGGTACTCGGAGGCCGGGCTGGTGCGGAGGTGGTCGAGCAGGGGCTGGCCCGTGAGTTCGGCGGGGACCCTCATGCCGTCGGTGAGGTCCTGGGTGAGTGTGCTGACGGCGACCCAGGGGCGGCGGTGCTGGGGGACGCCGGCGATGGCGGTCTCGCGGACGAGTCCGGTGGGGTTGCCCTGGCCGTCGACGACGACGAGCGCGCGGGCCCCGGCCTCGTTGGCACGGCGGAGCGCCTCGGAGAGCGGGGTGGCGGGTTCGACGGGGATGGCGCGCCTGGTGAGGGTGCGGGCCTGGAGTTCGGGGAGGTGTTCGCGGAGCCGGGCCATGCGGAGGCTGTTGCCCGCGCCGGTCCAGATGATCGCGGCCAGGATCGCGGCGAGCAGGGCGTCGGTGACGGTGTCCATGCCGCTGATCTCGTCGGTCGAGTTGCCGAGGAGGCCGGTGCGGGTGAGGAGCGGGAGGCCGATGAGGACGGCGACGGCGAGGGCGCGGCCGACCCAGGCGGCGGCGACGGTGCCGGTCATGGGCTTTCCGGTGATCTTCCAGACCACGGCGCGCAGCATGCGGCCGCCGTCGAGCGGGAGGCCGGGCAGCAGGTTGAAGATCGCGACGATCAGGTTGGAGATCATCAGGCCGGCGAGGAGGACACCGGGGACGGTGCCGGGCTCGACGGCGTACATCGTGAGGTAGAAGACGCCCGCGAGGATCAGGGAGAGGAGCGGGCCGACGAAGGCGAGGACGAATTCGCGGCCGGGGGTCTCCGTCTCCTTCTCGATCTCGGAGACTCCGCCGAAGAACTGGAGCTGGATGCGGCGCACCGGGAGTTTGAAGCGGAGCGCGGCGATGGTGTGGGCCAGTTCGTGCACGAGCACGGAGGCGTAGAAGGCGATCGCGAAGAAGAGGGAGACCAGGTAGCGGGCGGCGCCGAGGTCGGGCAGGACGCGCTGGATCTGGTCGCCGAAGACCCAGGTGATCAGCGCGGCGACGAGGAACCAGCTGGGCGCGACGTAGACGGGCACGCCGAAGGGGCGGCCCATGAGGAGCCCTCCGCCGGGTTCCTCGCTCCGCCGGGTGCGGGCGTCGGCGTTGGCCGGCGGTTCCGGGTCGCCGGACCGCGGCCGCTTCTTCTCGCCGCGCTCGTCGTCCTGGTTCACGGGTTCCTCTCGTAGCCTTCCGCGCGACCCCTGTCGTGCGTCACTCTTCGATCATGCAGCGTGACGGGGTCCGGCGTCGATGGTATTCGGCTCGCTGTCGGTGGCGGGTCGTAGGGTCTGTGTCATGAGTACGAGCGAGCAGCCGCCCGTGGGGGCCCGGACGCCCACGTCGTTGTCGCCCTCGCGGGCGAGCGACTTCATGCAGTGTCCCCTGCTGTACCGGTTCCGCGTGATCGACAGGCTGCCCGAGAAGCCGAGCGAGGCGGCGACGCGGGGCACGCTGGTGCACGCGGTCCTGGAGCGGCTCTTCGACCATCCCGCGGCGGAGCGGACGGCGCCGCGGGCGAAGGCGCTGATCCCGGGCCAGTGGGACCGGCTGCTGGAGTCGCGGCCCGAGCTGGGCGAGCTGTTCGCCGAGGACGCGGAGGGGGAGCGTCTGTCGCGGTGGCTGGTCGAGGCCGAGAGGCTGGTGGAGCGGTGGTTCACGCTGGAGGATCCGACGCGTCTCGAGCCGGCGGAGCGTGAGCTGTTCGTCGAGACGGAGCTCGACTCGGGGCTGCGGCTGCGCGGGGTGATCGACCGGATCGACGTGGCGCCGACGGGCGAGGTGCGCATCGTCGACTACAAGACGGGCAAGGCTCCGCGCCCGGAGTACAGCGAGGGCGCGCTGTTCCAGATGAAGTTCTACGCGCTGGTGATCTGGCGGCTGAAGCGGGTGATCCCGCGCCGTCTGCAGCTGGTGTACCTGGGCAGTGGTGACGTGCTGACGTACGACCCGGTGGAGGCGGATCTGCTCCGGGTGGAGCGGAAGCTGCTGGCGCTGTGGGAGGCGATCCGGCTCGCGACGGAGACGGGCGACTGGCGGCCCCGCCCGACGAAGCTCTGCGGCTGGTGCGACCACCAGGCGGTCTGTCCGGAGTTCGGCGGCACTCCCCCGGTGTATCCGCTGGAGATCGGCGGGGTGGCTCGGGACGGGGTGAGGGAGAGGACTCTGGAGGAGATCGGGGAGAAGACCCGGGAGGAGATCCAGGAGGAGGTCCGGGGCGAGATCGTCTCCGCGCGCCCGCCGGAGTCGGGCGATTCGGGGCAGGGCAGAATGGACCCGGTCCAGCCCGCGCCGTGAAGGAGTTCTCGTGGCTATCCGCGTCCTACTGGTCGACGACCAGCCGCTGCTGCGCACCGGTTTCCGGATGATCCTGGAGGCCGAGCAGGACATCGCGGTCGTCGGTGAGGCCGGGGACGGTCTGCAGGCCCTCGACCAGGTCCGGGCGCTCCAGCCCGACGTGGTGCTGATGGACATCCGGATGCCGCGGATGGACGGGGTCGAGGCGACGCGCCAGATCACGGGTCCGGGACGGGACGGCCCGGCGAAGGTGCTGGTGCTGACCACCTTCGACCTGGACGAGTACGTGGTGGAGGCGCTGCGGGCGGGAGCCAGCGGCTTCCTCCTGAAGGACGCGCCGGCCAACGAGCTGGTGCAGGCGATCCGGGTGGTGGCGGCCGGCGAGGCGATGCTGGCCCCGTCGATCACGCGCCGGCTGCTCGACAAGTACTCGGCCCATCTGCCGTCGGGCGACGAGCAGGTGCCGGACACGCTGAACACCCTGACCGACCGCGAGGTCGAGGTCCTGAAGCTGGTGGCGCGCGGTCTGTCGAACGCGGAGATCGCGGCGGACCTGTTCGTCAGCGAGACGACCGTGAAGACGCACGTGGGCCATGTGCTGACGAAGCTGGGCCTGCGCGACCGGGTCCAGGCCGCGGTGTACGCGTACGAGAGCGGACTGGTGCGCCCCGGCGCGCAGTAGGCGGCGGACCGGCACAGCCGGTACGGGAACGGAAAGGGGCCCGGCACGCGTGATGCGTGCCGGGCCCTTTCGCTCGGCGCCACGGGACGGTGCACCGTGGCTCCGGGCGCCTCCGGGTGACCCCGTCAGCCCTTCTTGATCTCCCAGAAGCGGAAGACGGTCGAGGCGTCGAGCGTCCAGTCGAGACCCGTGATGCCGTCCCGGGCGACGGCGTACTGCTTGCCCTGCCACAGCGGCAGGAGGGGCAGCTCCTCGGCGACCAGGTCCTGGAGCTTGCCGAAGTCCTGGTCGGTGCCGGCGCGGTCGGTGGACGCGGCGGTCTTCGGGAGCAGGGTGTTGGTGATCGTGTCGTTGGCGTAGTTGTTGCCGAGGACGTTGCCCTCGCCGAAGAACGGGGCGGTGAAGTTGTCGGCGTCCGGGTAGTCGGGCACCCAGCCCTTCACGTACACGCCGTACTTGCCGGCCGCGATGTCCTTCTCGTACTGCTCGTACTCGACGGACTTCACGTCGGCCTGGAACAGGCCGCTGCGGTTGAGCTGTTCGGCTATCGCCTTGAGCTCCTGGTCGGTGGAGGGGCCGTACCGGCTCGGCGTGGACCAGAGGGTGAGCTTCACCTTGTCGGTGATGCCGGCCTTGCGCAGCGCCTTCTTGGCCTTGGCCGCGTCGGGGCCGCCGTAGGTGTCGAAGAAGGCGGTGTTGTGGCCGGCGATGCCCGCGGGGACGATCGAGTAGAGCGGCGTGGCGGTCGACTTGTAGATGTTCTGGACGAGCGCCTCGCGGTCGACGAGGTGGGCGATCGCCTGGCGGACGCCGAGCTTGCCGACGACGGGGTCCTTGACGTTGAAGACGAGGTGCTGGACCTCGGCGCTGGTGCCCTGGACGACCTCGACGCCCTGGTCGTCCGCGGAGGCTTCGAGGGTGGCGATCTCGTCGGCGTTGAGGCCTCGGTAGGCGACGTCGACCTCGTTCTCGGCGAAGGCCTTGGAGAGGGCGGCGCGGTCACCGCCGTAGAGCTTGAGGGTGACACCGCCGTTCTGCGGCTTGGCGCTGCCCCGGTAGTCGGCGTTGACCGAGAAGACGGCCTCGGTGTCGCTGATGGAGTCCAGCTTGTACGGGCCGGAGCCGACCGCCTTGCCGTCGGTGCGCAGCGCGTTCTCGTCGTACTCGCGGTGGTCCACGATCGAGCCGGCGCCCGAGGCGATCTTGCTCGGGAAGGTGGCGTCGGCGGTCTTGAGGCGGAAGACGACCGTCAGGTCGTCAGGGGTCTCGATGGAGGCGATCGAGGAGAGCAGCGGCGCCGGGCCGGCCGGGTCGTCGATCTTCAGCGCGCGGTCGAAGGAGAACTTGACGTCCTTCGAGGTCAGCGGGTTGCCGTTCGAGAACTTCAGCCCCTCGCGCAGGGTGCAGGTGTAGACCTTGCTGCCGCCTGCGAAGGAGCACTTCTCGGCCGCTTCCGGCTGGGGCTCGGTGGTGCCCTTGGGGAAGCTGAGCAGGGACTGGAAGACGTTGTTGAACAGCAGCCAGGAACCCGGGTCGTAGCCGGCGGCCGGGTCGGTGGCCAGTACCTCGTCGGACATGCCGACGCGGACGTTGTCACCGGAGTTCGCGGCGCCTCCGCCCTGCTCCGTGCCGCAGCCGCTGAGCAGGGCGGCGGACAGGCCCGCGGCGAGGGGGGCCGTCAGCCACTTGTTGTGCTTCACAGAACGTGCCTCTTGATCTCTTGCCAGGCCGGCCGCGCGCGGGTGCGCGGCCGGTGTAGCCGAACGGGTGGAGGAGGGTCAGGCGCTGCCGCGGCCGAGCTCCCACAGGAGCAGGTCCGAGGAGGTGTTCAGCGCCCATTCGACACCGGTCAGGTCGTCGTGCGCGGCGACGTACTGCTTGCCCTGCCAGAGCGGCAGGACCGGTACGTCCTGGGCGACGATCTTCTGGATCTGTCCGAAGACGGGGCTCGCGGCGCTGCGGTCGGCCGAGCGGCGGGAGCGCGGGATCAGCTGGTCGCGTACGGACGCGTTGACGTAGGGGGTGTTCAGGAAGTTGTCGGCGTCGAGGAAGGGGGCGACGTAGTTGTCCGGGTCCGGGAAGTCCGGGAACCAGCCGAGGCCGTAGACGGGGAAGTCGCCGCGCTTCTGCGCCGGCCGGAAGGTCGACCACTCGCTGCCCTTGACGGTCACGTCGAAGAGCCCGGTGGCGTTGAGCTGGTCGCGCAGCGCCTCGAACTCCGCCTTGGTGCCGGCGCCGTAGTGGTCGGTGGTGTAGTGCAGCGTGAGCGCGACGGGGGCGGTGATGTCGGCCTTGCGGAGGATGCCGGCCGCCCGGCTCTTGCTGGGCTCGCCGTAGGCGTCGAAGAAGGCGGTGGAGTGGCCGGTGACGCTGGAGGGGATCAGCGAGTAGAGCGGCTGGGCGGTCGCTCCGTAGACCGAGTTGACGATCGCGCCGCGGTCGATGACGGTGGCCATGGCCTGCCGGACGGCCTTGTCCTTGACGGACGGGGCGTCGGTGTCGAAGGCGAGGTAGCGGATCTCCAGGCCGGGGACCTCGGTGAGCTCGATGCCGTCCTTGGGCTTCTCGGTGAGCGACTTGACCTGGTCGAGCGACATGGAGCGGGTCATCATGTCGATCTCGCGGCTCTCCAGGGCCTTGCCCATGACGTCGGCGTCGGGGAAGGAGCGCAGCTCGACCTTGTCGTTGTTCAGGGCGATGTCGCCCTTGTAGTTCGGGTTCTTGGTGAAGACGGCCTTGCGGATGCGCTGGCCGTCGCGCTCGGTCTTCATGACGTAGGGGCCGGAGCCGTCGACGTCGAAGCCCTCGCGGAGCTTCTTGGCGCTGTACTTGTCCTTGCTGAGGATGCCGGCGACCGGGGTGGAGAGCTTGTACGGGAAGGTCGCGTCGGGGGTCGTGAGGTGGAACACGACCTCGCGCTCGCCGTTGGTCTCGACGGTGTCGACGTTGGCGAGGAGCGCGGCGGTGCCGTTGTCCGACTTGATGGCGAGGACGCGCTCGACGGAGAACTTGACGTCCGCGGCGGTGAGGGGCGAGCCGTCGGCGAAGGTGAGTCCCTCGCGGAGCTTGCAGCGGTAGCTCTCGCTGGCGCGGTCGCTGAAGCCGCAGCTCTCGGCGGCCTCGGGGACGGGCTCGCCACCGCCGCGGGGCACGTGCATCAGGGTCTGGACGGTCTGCCGGAGGATGTTCCAGGCACCGGTGTCGTAGGCGAAGGCCGGGTCGAAGGGCGCGGGGGCCTCGCTGGTGGCGACGAACTGGTCCGTGGTGCCGACGACGATGGCTCTGGACTCGTCCGAGTCGCCGCAGGCGACGAGCAGCGGGGCGAGCAGGCCGACGACGGCCGGCAGGGCCAAGGTCTTGCGGTTCATCCGGGGCGTTCTCCTCATCCCGCACGGGGATACAGCGGCGTACGGACACTCCGCCGCTTCCGCCCGTTCCGGGCGGGCGATCGGGCCGGGATGGTGAGCGATCGGACCTGCGTTCGCGGCGACCTGGATGCGGCGCCGGCGCACGCGGAGGGTGCGGCGAGTACTCGCGAAAGATTAGTGGGAGACGCCGATACGACGGACCGCGCAAGAGCGGGCCCGGATGCGGATAGTGATCATGAATACGGAGAGCCCGATAGTCATGCGCGGGAATGATTCAGCCCGGAACGCGCGAATCAGGACAGACTTCGATGGTCAAACCCCGGCGTTACGGACATGGGGTGCGGGACGGCCACCGGCGGTCCAGCACGCTGGGTGACGAAGGTCACGCGTGCGGCCGTTCCGCGGATGGCCGGTCCCGTTCCATGGATGGCCGGTCACAGGGGTACGGGGAGGAGCACCGCCCGTGTCACGGGCCGGCGATCGCCGACCGGGTCACGGCCCGGCGATCAGCGTCCGCAGGAAGGGCACGTCCACGTCCTCCAGGGAGCGGACCACGACCCGTCCGGCGGAGGGCGCGATCGGGGCGACCGAGGGGACGGCGACCACGCGGCAGCCGGCGGCCTCGGCGGCCGCCACGCCGGTCGCGGTGTCCTCGATGACGGCGCACAGCGAAGGGTCCGCGCCGACCCCGCTCGCCGCCGTCAGATACGGCTCGGGGTCGGGCTTGGTGCGCAGCACCTCGTCACCGGCCACTGTGAGGGTGAAGCGGTCACGGCCGAGCGAGGCGAGTACCCGGTCGATGATCCGGCGGTGCGAGGCGGAGACCAGCGCGGTCGGGATGCCGTGCTGCGCCAGCTCGGCGAGGAGCCGCTCGGCGCCCGGCATCAGCGGCACGCCCCGGGTGATGCGCTGCTCGAACTTCTCGTTGAGCAGGACCGTGAGCTCGGGAAGCGTGATGTCGGCGCCGGTGGCCTCCACGAGATAGCCCGCGCTGCGGGTCATGGGACCGCCCACCACGATGTCGCGCCAGGCCTCGTCCAGCCGGTGTCCGAGGTCGGCGAAGACCTCGACCTCCGCGTCCCACCAGAACCCCTCGGTGTCGACCAGGGTGCCGTCCATGTCGAGAAAGACCGCCTGCAGCGCGGAGCTTCCGTTGGCGCGGAACAAGGACGCGGGGACCGTACTGGTCATCCGGCACACCTCCATGGAGGGACGAGAAGGCCGGTCACCCTCCCCGGCACGGGGGTAGGGCGACCGGCCTGCACTGGACCGACCAGTGTACGTCCGGATCACCTGAGGTGCGCTGATTTACCCGCGGGGCGGGTGTTACCGCGCGTTGAAGTACTTCGCCTCGGGGTGGTGGATCACGATGGCGTCGGTGGACTGCTCAGGGTGGAGCTGGAACTCCTCCGACAGCTGGACGCCGATCCGCTCGGGCTGGAGGAGATCCGCGATCTTGGCCCGGTCCTCCAGGTCGGGGCAGGCCCCGTAACCGAGCGAGAAGCGGGCACCGCGGTACTTGAGCGCGAACATGTCCTCGACGTCGGCCGGGTCCTCGCCCGCGAAGCCGAGCTCGGCGCGGACGCGCGCGTGCCAGTACTCGGCGAGGGCCTCGGCCAGCTGCACGGAGAGACCGTGCAGCTCCAGGTAGTCACGGTAGGAGTCGGACTCGAACAGCTTGGCGGTGGCCTCGCCGATCCTGGAGCCGACGGTGACGACCTGGAGGCCGACGACGTCGGTCTCGCCGGACTCCTCGGGGCGGAAGAAGTCCGCGAGGCAGAGGCGGCGGCCGCGGCGCTGGCGCGGGAAGGTGAAGCGGGTCCGCTCGTTCCCTGCCTCGTCGAGGATGATCAGGTCGTCACCCTTGGAGACACACGGGAAGTAGCCGTGGACGACGGCCGCCTCCAGGAGGTTCTCGGTGTGCAGCTTGTCCAGCAGGCCGCGCAGCCGGGGCCGGCCCTCGGTCTCGACCAGCTCCTCGTACGTCGCACCGCCCGCGCGGGCCTGCTTGAGTCCCCACTGCCCCTTGAACAGGGCGCCTTCGTCCAGCCAGGAGGCGTAGTCCTTCAGCGGGATGCCCTTGCTGACGCGGGTGCCCCAGAACGGCGGGGTGGGCACCGGGTTGTCCGTGGCCACGTCGGAACGGCCGCCCGGCTCCGACTCCTCCGCCTGCAGGGCCGGGGTGTCCCGCTTGGCGACCCGGCGCTGCTTGAGCTCCGGCAGTACGGCTCCGGGGACACCGCGCTTGACGGCGATGAGCGCGTCCATCAGCCGCAGGCCCTCGAAGGCGTCGCGGGCGTAGCGCACCTCGCCCTGGTAGATCTCGTGGAGGTCCTGCTCGACATAGGCGCGGGTCAGGGCGGCGCCACCGAGGATCACGGGGTACTTGGCGGCCAGCTCGCGCTGGTTGAGCTCCTCCAGGTTCTCCTTCATGATCACGGTCGACTTCACCAGGAGACCGGACATGCCGATGACGTCGGCGCGGTGCTCCTCCGCGGCCTCCAGGATCGCCGAGACCGGCTGCTTGATGCCGAGGTTGACGACGTTGTAGCCGTTGTTGGACAGGATGATGTCGACGAGGTTCTTGCCGATGTCGTGGACGTCGCCCCGGACGGTCGCCAGCACGATCGTGCCCTTGCCGTCCGCGTCCGACTTCTCCATGTGCGGTTCGAGGTAGGCCACGGCCGTCTTCATGACCTCGGCGGACTGGAGCACGAACGGCAGCTGCATCTGGCCCGAGCCGAAGAGCTCGCCGACGACCTTCATGCCGTCGAGCAGCGTCTCGTTGACGATGTCGAGGGCCGGGCGCTCCTGCAGGGCCTCGGCGAGGTCCGCCTCCAGGCCGTTCTTCTCGCCGTCGATGATGCGGCGCTTGAGGCGCTCCTCCAGCGGCAGGGCGAGGAGCTCCTCGGTCTTGCCGGCCTTCATCGACTTGGTGGTGGCGCCCTCGAAGAGGGCCATCAGCTTCTGCAGCGGGTCGTAGCCCTCGGCGCGCCGGTCGTAGATCAGGTCGAGCGCGGTGCTGACCTGCTCCTCGTCGAAGCGGGCGATCGGCAGGATCTTCGAGGCGTGCACGATCGCCGAGTCGAGGCCGGCCTTGACGCACTCGTCGAGGAAGACGGAGTTGAGCAGGATGCGGGCGGCCGGGTTGAGACCGAAGGAGATGTTGGACAGGCCCAGCGTGGTCTGGACGTCCGGGTGGCGCCGCTTGAGCTCCCGGATGGCCTCGATGGTGGCGATGCCGTCCTTGCGGGACTCCTCCTGCCCGGTGCAGATGGTGAAGGTGAGGGTGTCGATGAGGATGTCCGACTCATGGATGCCCCAGTTGCCGGTCAGGTCCTCGATGAGCCGCTCGGCGATCGCGACCTTGTGCTCGACGGTGCGGGCCTGGCCCTCCTCGTCGATGGTGAGGGCGATCAGCGCGGCGCCGTGCTCCTGGGCCAGACGGGTGACCTTGGCGAAGCGGGAGTCGGGCCCGTCGCCGTCCTCGTAGTTGACGGAGTTGATGACGGCGCGGCCGCCGAGCTTCTCCAGACCGGCCCTGATGACGCCGACCTCGGTGGAGTCGAGGACGATCGGCAGGGTCGAGGCGGTGGCGAAGCGGCCTGCGAGCTCCTCCATGTCGGCGACGCCGTCGCGGCCGACGTAGTCGACGCAGAGGTCGAGCATGTGCGCGCCCTCGCGGATCTGGTCGCGCGCCATCTCGACGCAGTCGTCCCAGCGGCCCTCCAGCATGGCCTCGCGGAACTTCTTGGAGCCGTTGGCGTTGGTGCGCTCGCCGATCGCCATGTAGGAGGTGTCCTGGCGGAACGGGACCGTCTGGTAGAGCGAGGCGGCGCCGGGCTCGGGACGCGGTTCGCGGACGCCGGGGGCGAGTCCGTGGACCCGCTCGACGACCTGGCGCAGATGCTCCGGGGTGGTACCGCAGCAGCCGCCGATCAGGGACAGTCCGTACTCGCGGACGAAGGTCTCCTGGGCGTCGGCGAGCTCGACCGGGGTCAGCGGGTAGTGCGCGCCGTTCTTGCCGAGGACGGGCAGGCCGGCGTTGGGCATGCACGAGAGCGGGATACGGGAGTGCCGGGCAAGGTAGCGCAGGTGCTCGCTCATCTCGGCCGGACCGGTGGCGCAGTTCAGGCCGATCATGTCGATGCCGAGCGGTTCGAGCGCGGTGAGCGCGGCGCCGATCTCCGAGCCGAGCAGCATGGTGCCGGTGGTCTCGACCGTGACCGACACGATCAGCGGCACGTCGGCGCCGAGGGCGTCCAGGGCGCGGCGGGCGCCGATGACGGACGCCTTGGTCTGCAGCAGGTCCTGGGTGGTCTCCACGAGCAGCGCGTCGGCGCCGCCGGCGAGCATGCCCTCGGCGTTCTGCTGGTAGGCGTCGCGCAGGGTGGTGTACGGGGCGTGGCCCAGCGTCGGCAGCTTCGTACCGGGGCCCATGGAGCCGAGGACCCAGCGCTGCCGTCCGGTCGAGGCGGTGAACTCGTCCGCGACCTCGCGGGCGATGCGGGCGCCGGATTCCGACAGCTCGTACACCCTTTCGGGGATGTCGTACTCCCCCAGGGCGGCGAAGTTGGCGCCGAACGTGTTGGTCTCCACGCAGTCGACACCCGCGGCGAAGTACTCCTCGTGCACGGAGCGGACGATGTCGGGCCGGGTGACGTTGAGGATCTCGTTGCAGCCTTCGAGGTTCTGGAAGTCCTCGAGGCTGGGGTCCTGTGCCTGGAGCATGGTGCCCATGGCTCCGTCGGCCACGACCACGCGGGTCGCGAGTGCCTCGCGGAGGGCTGTGGCGCGGGTCCGGCTGTCAGCGGAAGGGGTCGGCGACGAGGCCATGGATGAGCTCCCTGGGATGCGACGGCTGTCGGCTTTGCACGCTCGGCGGAGGGTGCACGGAGTCAGACTAACCGCGCTGATGCCGGGGTGGACATCGCGTTCCACTGGGCGGACGGCATCCTGTGTCGCGGGGCTCCCGGTCGCGGCCGTTCATGCCCGACACTGTGTGGGTAAAGATCGGTCGGCATCGACCGATAGTGTTCAGCATTGTCGAACAGCATGATCCAAGCGATCCTGTTCCCCGAGGATCCACGGGACGACCCGGGATCGGGACATCAATGGACAGGGAGAAGGGCCGGGCGATGGCGAAGAACATCCAGTCGCTTGAACGGGCGGCGGCGATGCTGCGACTGCTCGCGGGCGGCGAGCGCCGGCTCGGCCTGTCGGACATCGCCTCGTCCCTGGGCCTGGCCAAGGGCACGGCGCACGGCATCCTGCGCACCCTGCAGGCCGAGGGCTTCGTGGAACAGGAGGCGGCCTCGGGCCGCTACCAGCTCGGCGCCGAGCTGCTGCGCCTGGGCAACAGCTATCTGGACGTGCACGAACTGCGGGCGCGGGCACTGGTCTGGACGGACGACCTCGCGCGGTCCAGCGGCGAGAGCGTCCACCTCGGCGTCCTGCACCAGCAGGGCGTGCTGATCGTGCACCACGTCTTCCGGCCGGACGACAGCAGGCAGGTCCTGGAGGTGGGGGCCATGCAGCCGCTGCACTCCACCGCCCTGGGCAAGGTCCTGTCGGCGTACGACCCGGTGGCGCACAGCGAGGTCCTGGAGGTGCCGCGCGAGGGCTTCACGCCCCGTACGGTCACCGAGCTCACGGAGTTCGAGACGCTGCTCGACATGACGCGGGCCCGGGGCTGGGCCGCGGACGTGGAGGAGACCTGGGAGGGCGTGGCCTCGGTGGCCGCCCCGATCCACGACCGGCGCAGGATGCCGGTGGGCGCGGTGGCGATCACGGGCGCGGTGGAGCGGGTCTGCGACGGGGGCGAGCTGCGCTCCGAGCTCGTCGCCGCGGTACGGGACTGCGCCCGCGCCGTTTCCCGCGACCTGGGCGCCGGCCGCTTCTGAAACGGAGCCGCTGATCAGGGGCGCGCGAGCGCGCGAAAGGGCACGCTGAACCCGTCGGTAACGATCCCGTTATCGGCGGGTTTTTCGTTACCGGAACCCTTGACGCGCTGTTAACCGGAGGGCAAAACTTCCGTTCATCGGTCGGCATTGCCGAACACCTACCGGCAATACGCGCTAGAGTGTGGCAGTGCCAAGGGCCGGCAACGCCCTCATCAGAGGGCGCGGACCACCGGAGGGACCCGGGGTTCGCCTTCCCCTGGACGAAGGACAAAGGAGTCGCGGGTGTCCAGCTCCGACATCTTCATCGGCGAGATCATTGGTACCGCCGTACTCATTCTGCTCGGCGGCGGTGTCGTCGCCGCCGTGGTGCTCAAGCGCTCGAAGGCCCAGAACGCCGGGTGGCTCGCCATCACCTTCGGGTGGGGCTTCGCGGTCATGACTGCCGTGTACATGACGGGTACCCTCTCGGGCGCCCACCTGAACCCCGCCGTCACCGTGGGCATCGCCCTCAAGGACGGCGACTGGAGCAACGTTCCGGTCTACTTCGCGGGTCAGATGGTCGGCGCCATGCTCGGCGCCTTCCTGGTCTGGGTCGCCTACTACGGACAGTTCCAGGCCCACCTCACGGACACGGAGATCATCTCCTCGCCGCACGAGGAGGGCATGGTCGACCAGAAGTCCGCCCCCGACGCGGGCCCCGTGCTCGGCGTCTTCTCCACCGGCCCCGAGATCCGGAACGTCTGGCAGAACCTGGCCACCGAGATCATCGGCACTGTCGTGCTGGTCCTCGCGGTGCTCACGCAGGGACTCAACGACAGCGGCAAGGGCCTCGGCGTCATCGGCGCCCTGATCACCGCCTTCGTCGTGGTCGGCATCGGCCTCTCGCTCGGCGGCCCGACCGGTTACGCGATCAACCCGGCACGTGACCTCGGCCCGCGCATCGTGCACGCCCTGCTCCCGCTGCCGAACAAGGGTGGCTCCGACTGGGGGTACGCCTGGATCCCGGTCGTCGGCCCCCTGGTGGGCGGCGCCATCGCCGCGGGTATCTACAACATCGCGTTCGCCTGAGCCGTCCTTCCACCCAGACCTCCTTGGAGCACACCGTGACCGACGCACACACCGCCGGCCCGTTCATCGCCGCCATCGACCAGGGCACCACCTCCTCCCGCTGCATCGTCTTCGACAAGGACGGCCGGATCGTCTCGGTCGACCAGAAGGAGCACGAGCAGATCTTCCCGAAGCCGGGCTGGGTCGAGCACGACGCCGCCGAGATCTGGACCAACGTCCAGGAGGTCGTGGCGGGCGCCATCGAGAAGGCGGGCATCACCTCCGCCGACGTCAAGGCCATCGGCATCACCAACCAGCGCGAGACCACCCTGCTCTGGGACAGGAACACCGGTGAGCCCGTCCACAACGCCCTCGTCTGGCAGGACACCCGCACCGACACCCTCTGCAAGGAGCTCGGCCGCAACGTCGGCCAGGACCGCTTCCGCCGCGAGACCGGCCTCCCCCTCGCCTCGTACTTCTCCGGCCCCAAGGTCCGCTGGCTGCTCGACAACGTCGAGGGCCTGCGCGAGCGCGCCGAGCGCGGCGACATCCTCTTCGGGACCATGGACTCCTGGGTCATCTGGAACCTCACGGGCGGTGTCGACGGCGGTCACCACGTCACCGACGTCACCAACGCCTCGCGCACCATGCTGATGAACCTGCACACCATGGCCTGGGACGAGAAGATCCTGCAGTCCATGGAGGTCCCGGCCGCCGTGCTGCCGGAGATCCGCTCCTCCGCCGAGGTGTACGGCACCGTCAAGGGCGGCGTCCTGGACGGCGTCCCGGTCGCCTCCGCGCTCGGCGACCAGCAGGCCGCGCTGTTCGGCCAGACGTGTTTCGCCGAGGGCGAGGCCAAGTCCACGTACGGCACCGGCACCTTCATGCTGATGAACACCGGCGACAAGATCATCAACTCCTACAGCGGCCTGCTGACCACCGTCGGCTACCAGATCGGCGACGAGAAGCCGGTCTACTCGCTGGAGGGCTCGATCGCCGTCACCGGTTCGCTGGTGCAGTGGATGCGCGACCAGATGGGCCTCATCAAGTCCGCCGCCGAGATCGAGACCCTCGCGTCCTCGGTCGAGGACAACGGCGGCGCCTACTTCGTGCCCGCCTTCTCCGGCCTGTTCGCCCCGTACTGGCGCTCCGACGCCCGCGGTGTGATCGCCGGCCTCACCCGGTACGTCACCAAGGCGCACATCGCGCGCGCCGTCCTCGAGGCCACCGCCTGGCAGACCCGCGAGATCACCGACGCCATGACGAAGGACTCCGGCGTCGAGCTGACCGCGCTCAAGGTCGACGGCGGCATGACCTCCAACAACCTGCTGATGCAGACCCTCTCGGACTTCCTCGACGCGCCGGTCGTGCGCCCGATGGTCGCCGAGACCACCTGCCTCGGTGCCGCCTACGCCGCCGGCCTGGCCGTCGGCTTCTGGCCCGACACCGACGCCCTGCGCGCCAACTGGCGCCGCGCGGCGGAATGGACCCCTCGCATGGACGCCGACAAGCGTGACCGCGAGTACAAGAGCTGGCTGAAGGCCGTTGAGCGCTCCATGGGCTGGCTCGAAGACGGATCTGACGAGGAGTAATTCGACATGACCACCCTGCAGAGCGTCCCCGCCCTGGGGACGCGACCGGCCGCCGGTTCCCTTCCGAGCCGCGCCGAGACCCGGGAGCAGCTTTCCAAGGCGACGTACGACCTCCTGGTCATCGGCGGCGGCATCCTGGGCATCTCCACCGCCTGGCACGCCGCGCAGTCGGGCCTGCGGGTGGCCCTGGTGGACGCCGGCGACTTCGCCGGCGCCACCTCCTCCGCCTCCTCCAAGCTTCTCCACGGCGGTCTGCGCTACCTGCAGACCGGCGCGGTGAAGCTGGTCGCGGAGAACCACTTCGAGCGGCGTGCGGTCTCCCGTCAGGTGGCACCGCACCTCGCCAACCCCCTCACCTTCTACCTGCCCGTCTACAAGGGCGGCCCGCACGGCGCCGCCAAGCTCGGCGCCGGTGTCTTCGCGTACTCCGCCCTCTCCGCCTTCGGTGACGGCGTCGGCCACCTGCTCAGCCCGGCGAAGGCCGCGCAGGACGTGCCGGAGCTGCGCACGGACAACCTGAAGGCCGTGGCCGTGTACGGCGACGACCAGATGAACGACGCCCGCATGGCGCTGATGACGGTCCGCGCCGCCGTCGACGCCGGCGCTGTCGTCCTCAACCACGCCGAGGTCACCGGGCTTCGGTTCACCCGCGGCCGGGTCACGGGCGCGGAGCTGAAGGACCGTACGAGCGGAGACGAGTTCGGGGTCACCGCCCGCCTGGTGCTCAACGCGACCGGCCCCTGGGTCGACCACCTCCGCCGGATGGAGGACCCGAACGCGGCGCCCTCCATCCGCCTCTCCAAGGGCGCGCACCTGGTCCTGAAGCGGACCTCGCCGTGGAAGGCCGCCCTGGCGACCCCCATCGACAAGTACCGCATCACCTTCGCCCTCCCCTGGGAGGACATGCTGCTGCTCGGCACCACCGACGAGGAGTACGAGGGCGACCCCGGCAAGGTCGAGGTGACCGAGAAGGACACCGCGCAGATCCTGGACGAGGCGGCGTTCTCCATACGCGACCAGCAGCTGTCGCGCGATCTGATCACCTACGCCTTCGCCGGTCTGCGGGTGCTGCCGGGCGGCCCCGGCGACACGTCGAAGGCCAAGCGCGAGACGGTCGTCACCGAGGGCCGCGGCGGGATGCTGTCGGTGGCCGGCGGCAAGTGGACGACCTTCCGCCACATCGGCCGTACGGTGATGAAGAAGCTGGAGTCCCTGCCGGGCCACCCGCTGGGCGAGGACTACGAGTCGGTCTCCACGCTGCCGAAGCGGCTCCCGCTGCCCGGTATCGCCAACCCGAACGCGGTGGCGCACCGGCTGCTCGTCGACGGTCCGGCCCCCGGTCCGCGGATGGCCGCCGACACCGCCAAGCACCTGGCGACGCACTACGGTTCGCTCTCCTTCGACATCGCGCGGATGGCGAACGAGAACCCCGAGCTTGCCCGGCGCATCCACCCGGACGCGCCGGAGATCTGGGCGCAGGTCGCCTACGCCCGTGACCACGAGTGGGCCGAGACGGCGGACGACGTGCTGCGTCGCCGTACGACGCTCACGATCCGCGGTCTGGCGACGGACGAGATCCGCGGCAAGGTCGAGGACATGCTCGGCGAGTAGCGCCGTGTAAGGGGCGGTCTCCATGGGAGGCCGCCCCTTACGCGTTCGTGTGCCGAGGCCCGTTCCTGGGTAGTCGATCAAGGCCGCGAAGGCTCCCGGTGGTGCACGAGGGCTGCGGACGGGCCGTCGGAAAGCCGTAAGGTTGGTCCGTACGACAGGAACTTCGAAAAGGAGGCACTGGGTGATCGAGCTCGAGGGGGT
The DNA here is from genome assembly GCF_043089925.1 of Streptomyces sp. NPDC013457. Lineage (NCBI taxonomy): Bacteria > Bacillati > Actinomycetota > Actinomycetes > Kitasatosporales > Streptomycetaceae > Streptomyces > Streptomyces sp. NPDC013457. The sequence continues at coordinate 178,221 of NZ_JBICBL010000007.1, read as the reverse complement.
ACCCGAGCTGATCGACCCGGTCATGGTGGCCGCGTTCGAGGGCTGGAACGACGCCGGCGACGCCGCCTCCACCGCGGTCGCCCATCTGGACCGGGAGTGGAAGGGCGAGGTGTTCGCGGCGCTCGACGCCGAGGACTACTACGACTTCCAGGTCAACCGGCCCACGGTATGGCTGGACAACGGTGTCCGGAAGATCACCTGGCCGACGACGAGGCTCTCCGTGGTCCGGGTCGGCGGCGACAAGCCGCGCGATCTGGTGCTCGTGCGCGGGATCGAGCCGTCGATGCGCTGGCGCTCGTTCTGCAACGAGATCCTGGGCTTCGCCCATGAGCTGGGCGTGGAGATGGTGGTGATCCTGGGCGCGCTGCTCGGCGACACGCCGCACACCCGGCCCGTCCCGGTCAGCGGGGTCACCTCGGACCCGGATCTGGCGCGGACGATGGATCTGGAGGAGACCCGCTACGAAGGGCCCACCGGCATCGTCGGGATCCTCCAGGAGGCCTGCACGCACGCGGGCGTGCCCGCGGTCAGCCTCTGGGCCGCCGTACCGCACTACGTGTCGCAGCCGCCCAACCCCAAGGCGACCCTGGCGCTGCTCAACCGCCTTGAGGACCTGATCGACATGCGCATCCCGCTGGGTGAACTCCCCGAGGACGCGCGGGCCTGGCAGCTCGGCGTGGACCAACTCGCCTCCGAGGACAGCGAGGTGGCGGAGTACGTCCAGACGCTGGAGGAGGCGCGGGACACGGCGGAGCTGCCGGAGGCCTCCGGCGAGGCCATCGCCCGGGAGTTCGAGCGCTATCTGCGGCGGCGCGACGGCGGTCCGGGGCAGGGCCCCGGACCGGGCCCCGGCCTCGCGACCGAGGGTGGCGACACCTCGTATCTGCGGGACCCCGGCAGCGGCCGGACCCGGCCGCCGAAGCCGGAGCGTCCCGCGCCGGAGCCCGAGCCGGAGCAGCCCCAGGACGACGAGGGCCCGGCCGACGGCGACGGCGAGCAGTGAGCCGAGACCGAAGCCATATGCCGTAAGCCGTACGAGGGTCGAGCCGTACGGAGGAGGGGCCGCACCGGGGTCGGTGCGGCCCCTCCTCCGTCGCTCAGGCGCAGTCGAAGCGGGCGGCCGCCCAGTCTCCGTGGTCGCCGCTCTTGGAGCCGTTGGTGTCGGTGATCCGCAGGCGGACATGGCGTGCGCCGGTGACGTCGACGTCGACCGGTACGGTCGCCGACGCGCCGGTCACCTTGGGCGAGGTCCAGAGCACCTCGCCGTCGGCCTCGACCGAGAACGCGACCTCGCCGTAGCCGTTGATCTCGTCGTCGATGCCGACCTGGGCGGTGAAGGCGGTGCAGCGGCCGCCGAGGTAGACCTCGATGTCGGAGTCGGCGTGCGCGCCGATGCCCTTCTCGTAGGCCGTTCCGGCCAGGGTCAGCGTGCGGCCGTCGCTCGCGCCCGACTCGCCGTTGGAGCGGTCGCGTTCGGGCGGGCCCCAGCCGTTGGTGGCCTTCAGCCAGGTCAGATCGCTCGCCCAGACGCCGGTGCCCGGCGGCTCGGGCATCACTCCGACGGCGAACCGCTGGACGGCGGTGCGGTCCTGCCCCGCCGCACGGTGGCGGACGGTCGCGGTGAGCGTGGCCTCACCGGGCTTCGCGTCCTTCGCCGGGGTGACGGACACCTCGACCCGTCGCGTGGTGCCGGCGGGGATGCGGGCGACGGGCGCGGCCGGGGTGACCTGCCAGCCCGCCGGGGCGGTGAGGGACACCTCGACGCCGGTGGCGTCCTTCGTCCCCGCGGTGACGTCGACGGCGACGGTGCCGGGCGCGCCCGCGCCGAGCTCCTGCCCGGCCGGGACGGCGGCGGTGGCGGACGCTCCGGGCACGGCGCCGCCGACGGCGCTCGTGTCCTCCAGTGCGAGGGTGAACGACCGGTCGGTGCGCTGGGCGGCGGTCTTGACCTGCACCACTCCCCCGCGGTCGTCGCGGTCGTACCACCAGCCCTGGTCCGCGGCCTCGTAGGCGGCCCGGGAGGTGAGGCGGGGCAGCCTGCGTTCGCCGAGCGTGACGGCGCTCGGCGCGTCACCGGTGTGGACGGTGAACCGGTAGGGCCGGGACGGGGACTTGCCCGCGTAGGAGCCCTTGCTCGCGCCGATCCGTACCGTCACGTCACCCGCGCCGCGCCGCGGCGCGCGGACCTCGGCGGTCTGGGTGGCGTACTGGCCGGTGCGGTGCGCGCGGGTGACGCCGTCGTCCTCGTACAGCTCGAAGGAGGAGTCGCCCTGGGGGTAGATGTCCCACGCCAGCGGGGAGTCCGGGGTGCGGTCGGTGTACGAGCGGATGCCGCCGGGCCACATCGGGACGGTGGCTCCGGCCCGCACGAACAGGGGCAGCGTGTCGAGCGGGGCGCTGTAGTCGTCGACGGTGACGGGGCCCTGGTAGGTGCGGCCGCTCCAGTAGTCGATCCAGGTGCCCTCGGGGAGGTAGATGCCGTCGCGCTCGGCGGCGTCCTGGTAGACGGGGGCGACGAGGAAGTCCTCACCGCTCAGGAACTCGTACTTCGCCGCGTCCGACGCGGCCTTCGGGTCGTCCGGGTACTCCAGGACGAGCGGCCGGGCGAGGCCGACACCGGTCTTGGTGGCGCGGTGGGCGTGCGAGTAGATGTAGGGCAGCAGCGACTCGTGGAGCTTCAGGTAGTCGCGGTTGACCGAGGTGTACGGCTCGCCGTAGCGGAAGGGCTGCTTGTCGCTGGCGGCCCAGCCGTCCATGGTCATGGTGACGGGGAGGAACATCTTCCACTGGAGGTCACGGGTGTACGTCTTGGCGCTGCCGCCGAAGATGCCGTCGACGTCGCCGGTGGTGTAGGCGAGGCCCGACATGGAGGCGCCCGCGTACGTGGGGATCTGCCAGCGGATGTACTCCCAGGTGCCGGACTGGTCGCCGGACCACTGGACTCCGCAGCGCTGGGCGCCGGCCCAGCTCTCGGGCGCCCAGGTGAAGCCGCGGGCGTCGCTGTGGGCCTCGATGCCGGCGTAGGCGTCCTTGCAGCCGTCGAGGGCGAACTTGTACCCCTCGCCGACCCAGGCGACGTCGAGCTTGGCGACCCGCTGGCCCGCCTTCACCTGCTCCTCGAGCTTGTCGATGCCGTCCTCGGTCCACAGACCGAGCTCCATGCCGCGCTGCTTCAGGCCGGTCGCGGTCTCGGCGAGGTTCTCGTAGCCGCAGCCGTAGCCGTCGTTGACGAGCATCCAGCCGTTGGGCATGTCGTGCTCGACGTAGCCGTCGGCGACCTTCAGCGCGTCGAGGGTGTGGCGCTCGCCGCGGTTGGCGTTGTGGAGGTAGCAGTCGGCGTCGCCGATCTCCAGTCCGTAGACGGGCGGCAGGAACGGCTTCCCGGTGAGGCTGGTGTACTGCCCGATGACGTCCTTGAGCGCGTCGGACCCCGAGCCGGCGAAGTAGTAGGCGTCGAAGCGCTGTTCGCGGGCGCTGGTGGTGACGGGCTCGCCGAAGACGTAGGTGTTCGGCGCGTAGGTGTTGCGGTAGACGCCGTAGCCGGCCGAGGAGAGGTAGAACGGCACGGAGTTGGGGTGGCCCCCGTCGTTCCAGTTGTAGTCGACGCCGACCTCGACGGTCTTGCCGCGGTGCGAGGTGTTGCCGCGGCCGTTCTGCATGCCGGCGCCGTAGAACTGCTCGCCGGCGCCCCGGGCCAGGGTCTGGGTGGTGCGGTCCTGGCTCCAGGTGAGGCCCTGGGCCTCGGACCAGAGCGGGGTGCCGTCGGCGCGGACGGCGGCGAAGCGCAGCGGCGCCTTGTAGGCGCGCAGGGTCACCTTCGCGGTGGTGAGTTCGTAGCGGTCGCCGCGGTCGTGCCAGCGGGTGCTCGGCGGCGGGCCCTGGGGCCGGACGATGTCCTGCCCGGTGGGGTCGGTGAACCGCCCGTCGGGGGCCAGTTCGATGCGGAAGGTCTCGTCGGTGACGAAGCTGACGCGGGCCTGGGCGGCGCCGGCGGCCAGCCGGTAGACGGCGCCGTCGGCCTCGAAGCCGGTGAGGTCGCCGACGGTGGTGGGCGAGGGCTCGGCGGACTGGGCGCTCCCCGGTCCCGCGAACACCGCGAGGAGCCCGAGCACAGCGCCTGCGAATGCAGCCTTCATGCGCAATGTTGATTGCATGGACGGTATTTAGCGCAGAAACGAGCATGAAGGCCAGGACAAAACGGAACCGCCCTCGGACTTCGCGAGAAGTCCGAGGGCGGTTGCCCGAATGCGGGTCGTATGGAGGCTGGCCTAGAGAGCCACACCGAGCAGCGCGTCGACGGCACGGGAGGCGAGGCCGGGCGCGGACTCGTCCGTACCGCCCCCGGCGTTCTGCCGCTCGGCCCACCGGTCGACCGCGGCGAGCGCGGCCGGCGTGTCGAGGTCGTCCGCGAGTGCCTCGCGGATCTCCTCGACCAGGGCGTCGGCGGACGGCCCGTCGGGACGGGACACGGCCGCGCGCCAGCGGTCCAGGCGCGCCAGGGCGTCCTGGAGGACCTGGTCGGTCCACTCCCAGTTCGCGCGGTAGTGGTGCGAGAGGAGCGAGAGGCGGATGGCGGCCGGGTCGACGCCCTGGCGGCGGAGCGCGGAGACGAAGACCAGGTTGCCCTTGGACTTGGACATCTTCTCGCCGTCGAGGGCGACCATGCCGGCGTGCACGTACGCCGTGGCCATGGGGAACTCGCCCGTCAGCGCCTGGGCGTGCGAGGCGCCCATCTCGTGGTGCGGGAAGATCAGGTCGGAGCCGCCGCCCTGGACGTCGAAGCCCATCCCGAGGTGGTCGAGGGCGATGGCGACGCACTCGATGTGCCAGCCGGGGCGGCCGGGACCGAGGCTGGCGCCGTCCCAGCTCGGCTCGCCCTCACGGACGGCCATCCAGAGCATCGGGTCCAGCGGGTTCTTCTTGCCCGGGCGGTCCGGGTCCCCGCCGCGCTCGGCGGAGAGGTGGCGCATCAGCTCGGTGTCGTAGTTCGACACCTGACCGAAGTGCGGGTCCGCCTCGACGGAGAAGTAGATGTCGCCTTCGAGTTCGTAGGCGGCGCCGGAGTCACGCAGCCGCTCGACCAGCGGCACGATGCCCGGTATGGCCTCGACCGCGCCGATGTAGTGCTGCGGCGGCAGCATCCGCAGGGCGGTCATGTCCTCACGGAAGAGGGCGGTCTCGCGCTCGGCGAGCCCGACCCAGTCGACGCCGTCCCGGATCGCCCGCTCCAGGAGCGGATCGTCGACGTCGGTCACGTTCTGGACGTAGTGGACCTGCCGCTTGGTGTCGAGCCACACGCGCTGAACGAGGTCGAACGCGTTGTAGGTCGCCGCGTGACCCATGTGGGTCGCGTCGTACGGCGTGATGCCGCAGACGTAGATACGGGCGACGGGGCCGGGGGCGAGGGTCACTCGTCCGCCGGTCGCGGTGTCGTGGATCCGGAGGTCGCGGCCCTTGCCGGGAAGGGCGGGGACCTCAGAAGCGGGCCAGGCATGCATGACCTGAGCGTAACCGGACACGTGTTCCGGATACGAACCGGATCCGGGATCTTGGCCGACAAGGCGCTCTTGCAGCTCGCAGCCGTTCATGCATACCCCCTGGGGGTCCGGGCCCCAGGATCGAGGGTGGCCGGATCCGATCGGTCAGACCGGGGGCCAGGGGATCGCCGGCCACTGCCCGGAGGGCTCCGGGTGGCGGCCGGTGGTGCGCAGGGCGGTGACCCGGCCGCGCAGCGCGTCGACCTCGGCGGCCGTGAGCAGTTCGGCCAGTCGGGTGGCGAGCGGTGTCCCCGGCGCCAGGGAGCCGTCGAGCCGGGCGAGGACGTCGGCGGCCTCGGCGGGCAGCTCCTCGCCCGCCCAGCCCCAGAGCAGGGTGCGCAGCTTGTCGTCCACGTGGAAGGTCACCCCGTGGTCGATGCCGTATAGGCGGCCGTCCGGCGCGGGCAGCAGGTGTCCGCCCTTGCGGTCGCCGTTGTTGATGACCGCGTCCAGGACGGCGAGCCGGCGCATCCCGGGGCTGTCGGCGTGGACGAGCAGCGCGGTGCGACCCTCGTCGACCTGGGCCGGCCCGACGGCCTTCCACCCCGCCCCCGGCTCCTCGTCCTCGGTGAGGGCGAGGAGGCTCGCCGCCGGGTCGGCCTCGATCCACAGCTGGACCATGCCCTCGCCGTACGGGCCGTCCCGGAGCACCGTGGGCGGTACGAGTCCCCAGCCGGTGGCCTCGGAGATCTCGTACGCGGCGACCTCCCGCTGGGCGAGGGTGCCGTCGGGGAAGTCCCAGAGCGGCCGCTCACCGGCGACCGGCTTGTAGACGCAGTCGGCCTCGGCGCCGTCGTGGCTGACGGAACAGACGAGCACGGCGTTGGATGCCTCGCGGACCTGGCCGCGCACGGTCAGCTCGCCCTTGGTGAGCAGGTCCACGACCGCCTGGTTGCCAAGGCCGCTCATGCGCCGCGTCGGTATCCGTTCTGGCGCGGGCACACATGTCCCTCGGGGTCGAGCGGCAGGCTGCACAGCGGGCACGGCGGGCGACCCGCGTTGACCACCTCCAGCGCGCGCTTGGCGAAGGCCCTGGCCTGCGTGCCGGTGAGCCGGACGCGCAGCATCGGCGGCCCGTTCTCCTCGTCCTGGAGCAGCCGTTCCTCGGCGGCGGCGAGATCCTCCTCGGACTCGGCGTCGAGTTCGACGAGGGCCTGCGCCTCGACGATCATGCGCTGCTCCTCGCCGTCCCAGGCGAGCGCCATGGTGCCGACCCGGAACTCCTCCTCGACGGGGACGTCGAGGGGGGCGGTGTCGGCGTTGTCGGCCGGGGCCATGGCCGGGACGGGGGCGTTGCCGCCGGTGCGGCGCACGACCTCGTCGAGGAGTTCGTCGATGCGTTCGGCGAGCGCGGCGACCTGGGTCTTCTCCAGGGCCACGCTGGTGACCCGGCCGGCCGCGGACGCCTGCAGGAAGAACGTACGGCGGCCAGGCAGCCCGACCGTACCGGCCACGAAACGCTCCGGTGGGTCGTAGAGGAACACCTGACGGGACACGTCCCGGACTCCCTTGCGTCTCGGCGGTGATGGAGGCCCGCGCTACGGCGGCCCGTCCACCCTACTGCGCGGATGGATCACGGTGCGCCCGCACCGCCCCCGACCTCGGCGGCCCCACCCCGATCGCCGGTCTCCCGGGGCGCGAGGCCGGCGAAGTCGCCGGTGTCGCCGAGCCGTACGAGGAAGGGGCGCAGCCGCGTGTAGCGGATGACGGTGACCGAGCACGGGTCCACGTGGATGCGCTGGAAGAGGTCGAGGTGCATGCCGAGCGCGTCGGCCACGATCGACTTGATGATGTCGCCGTGCGAGCACATCGCGTAGACGGCGTCCTCGCCGTGCTCGGCCTCCACGCGCGCGTTCCAGTCCCGTACGGCGTCGACGGCCCGCGCCTGCATGGCGCGCATCGACTCGCCGCCGGGGAAGGCCGCGGCGGACGCGTGGGCCTGGACGACCTCCATGAGGGGCTCGTCGGCCAGTTCGGCGAGCTTCCGGCCGGACCAGTCGCCGTAGTCGCACTCGCTGATCCGCTCCTCGGTGTGGAGCGCGAGGCCGGGCCGGGCGTCGAGGAGCGGACGCAGGGTCTCGCGGCAGCGCTGCAGCGGGCTGGTGACGACGGCGGCGAGCGGCACCCCGGTCAGTCGGCCGGGCAGGGCGGCGGCCTGCGCCACCCCCCGCTCGTCGAGGGCGACCCCGGGCGTCCGCCCGGCGAGGACACCCGAGGTGTTGGCGGTGGAGCGTCCGTGGCGGACGAGAATCAGCGTGGCCATGGCGGCAAGAGTAGGCGGCCGCCCGCGCGCGTGGGGCGGACCCGTCGACGATCACGGGCCGGGCTCACGTGCAGGACGGGGAAAGCGGGGAAGAATACCGCCCGTGATCGTCGACTCCGCCATCTACCGGGACGGGCGCCGTACGGACGGCCCCACCGACCTCTCCGACGCCCTGGCGCAGGCCAGAGCCACCGGCGACGCCTTCCTGTGGGTGGGTCTGCACGAGCCGACGGAGGCCGAGTTCGATCACGTGTCGTCCGAGTTCGCGCTGCACCGGCTCGCCGTGGAGGACGCGCTGAAGGCCCATCAGCGGCCCAAGCTCGAGGTCTACGACGACTCGCTGTTCGTGGTCCTCAAGCCGGTGGTCTACGAGCCGAAGAGCGACCGGGTCACGTCGGGCGAACTGATGGTCTTCATCGGCGACTCGTTCGTGGTGACGGTCCGGCACGGCGAGGGCGCTCCGCTCGCGTCGGTACGCCGCCGTCTGGAGGCCGAGCCCGAGGTGCTGCGCCACGGCCCGACGGCCGTCCTGTACGCGATCAGCGACGCGGTCGTGGACCACTACCTGGAGGTGGTCGGCGAGCTCCAGGTCGACCTGGAGGCGCTGGAGGCCGATGTGTTCGCGCCGACGGGCGGGAATCCGGGGACCACGGCGGAGCGGATCTACACCGCGAAGCGCCAGGTGCTGGAGTTCCGCAGGGCCGCGAGTCCGCTGGCGGCGCCGGTGGAGAAGCTGGCGACCGGAGCCGTGCCGTTCGTGAGTCAGCACGCCAAGCCCTTCTTCCGGGACGTCGCCGACCACCTGACCCGCGCCAACGAGCAGGTGGAGGGGCTGGACCGGCTGCTGTCGGACGTCCTGTCGGCCCATCTCGCGCAGATGGGCGTCCGGCAGAACGACGACATGCGGAAGATCTCGGCATGGGCGGCCATGGCCGCGGTCCCCACGATGGTGGCGGGGATCTACGGCATGAACTTCGAGCACATGCCGGAGCTGACCTGGCCCTGGTCGTACCCGGCGGTGATCCTGCTGATGGCCGGGGCCGTCCTCGGTCTTTACCGGCTGTTCAAGCGCCGCGGCTGGATGTAACCGAGGCGGCCGCGCCACGGGCCGCCCGTGGTGGAGGCCCCGGCGGTTCAGAAGGCGGGGGCCGGCGTCATCGGACCGCCCAGCGCGTTGCGCCGCTCGGGCATCTTCAGGCCGACCATCTTGTGCCAGCCGGCGGCCCGTTCCCACGCGTACACACCGTGGATCCCGGCGGCCAGGACGGCCGACCTGGCCTTGGGCCAGCCGAGGATGCGTCCCATGTGGCTCATCACGGCGAGGCTGACGTCACGGTAGACCTGGATCTCGGCGAGCGCGGACTCGCGCAGGGTGCGCTGGATGAGCCGGCCGTGACCGGCGTACGCGAGGGCCAGCAGCTCCTCGTGGCAGTACGCCAGGTGGTTCGCCTCGTCGTTGTCGATCATGTGGATGGCCTTGCCCAGTTCGGGGTGTTCCCCGAAGTGGGTGACCAGCATGTTCATCTGGTCCGCGGCGCGCTGCTCGGTGACCCGGCTGTGCGAGAGGTAGACGATGATGTCCTCCTCGCTCAGCGGCTCGTCACGGCGGAGCGTGTCGTGGGCGAGGCCGATCCCGCGCTTCTCCAGGAGCATCGTGTAGTCGGTGTCGGGCGGCACCGGCACGGGGTCGAGTCCGCGCTTCTTCAGGAGCGCGTTGAAGATCCGGCCGTGCTTGTCCTCGTCGGCCCCGTGCCGCGTGATCTTGGGCGCGAGATCCCGCATGGCGGGCGGGACGAGGGCCGCGATCCGCGCGTTCTCCCAGCCGCCCTGGGCCTCGCCGCTCGCGGCGATGGAACAGAAGAGCTGGAAGGACTCGTCGTCGTCGATGATCTCCTGGAACAGGCCCTTGGCCGTGAGCATGGCTCCACCTCCCTGCGGGCGTCCGCACACCGCACGTCCGCAGAGAACGAGTCAAGTGCGGTACCGGCCTCCCGGCAACACGAGCGGGGGGCCGTTCGGCTGAAAGATGGAGCGTTCCGCTCGTAACCGTGCGCCGTGTGGCGCGTTGAGCAGCATGACGGCCGTGGCGGGGAAGACCCCCGAGCCCCCACCACGGCCGCAGAACCTCTCAGGGCGCGAAGGACGTGCCTCAGGCGAGGCCCGCGTGCTCCAGGGCCTCGGTGCCCGCCCGCAGCGCCGCCACCCGCTCGTCGAGGGTGAAGCCGGCCGGGGCGAGGGTCAGGGTCGTGACTCCGGCCTCGGCGTAGGCCTTCATCCGGTCGGCGATCCGCTCGACGGAGCCGAGCAGGGTGGTCTGGTCGATCAGCTGACGCGGTACGGCGGCGGCAGCGCCGGTCTTGTCCCCGGACAGGTACTTGTCCTGGATCTCGGCGGCCTGCTTCTCGTAGCCCATGCGCTGGGCGAGCTGGTTGTAGAAGTTCTGCTTGCGGCTGCCCATGCCGCCGACGTACAGGGCGGTGTACGGGCGGAAGATGTCGGCCAGGGCGTCGATGTCGTCGCCGAGGGCGAGGGGCAGGGTGGGGTGGACGTCGAAGCCCTCCATGGTGAGCCCGGCCTTCTCGCGGCCCGCGCGGAGCGGGCGGAGGGCGGTCTCCTCCAGGTGCTCGGCGGAGGGGAAGATCAGCAGGGCGCCGTCGGCGATCTCGCCGGTCTGCTCCAGGTTCTTCGGGCCGATCGCCGCGATGTAGAGCGGGATGTGCTCGCGCTCCGGGTGGACGGTGAGCTTGATCGGCTTGCCCGGGCCGTCCGGCAGCGGGAGCGTCCAGTGCTCGCCCTCGTAGGTGAGCCGCTCGCGGGACATGGCCTTGCGGACGATCTCGACGTACTCGCGGGTGCGGGCCAGGGGCTTGTCGAACTTGACGCCGTACCAGCCCTCGGAGACCTGCGGGCCCGAGACGCCGAGGCCGAGGCGGAATCGTCCCCCGGAGAGCGAGTCGAGGGTGGCGGCGGTCATGGCCGTCATCGCGGGCTGACGGGCCGGGATCTGCATGATCGCGGAGCCGATGTCGATCCGCTCGGTCTTGGCGGCCACCCAGGAGAGGACGGTGGGCGCGTCGGAGCCGTAGGCCTCGGCGGCCCAGCAGACGTCGTATCCGAGGCGGTCCGCCTCCTGGGCGACGGCGAGGTTGTCGCCGTCCATACCGGCGCCCCAGTAACCGAGGTTGATGCCGAGCCTCATGACCACACACCCTCTTTACCGATCAGTAACGTCCCTTGCGCCGGACTCTAGCGCGAGGCGACGGGATCCGTCAGGGGGAGGTTGTCCACAGGCTCTCTCCGCGTGGGGTCTTGGCCAGTAATCTCGCGTCCCATGGAGCAGAGGCATCTCGGACGTACCGGCCTGCGCGTGTCCCGGCTCGGGCTCGGCACCCTCACCTGGGGTCGCGACACCGACGAGCACGACGCCGCCGACCAGTTGAAGGCGTTCTGGGACGCGGGCGGCACGCTGGTCGACACCGCGGACGTGTACGGCGGGGGCGAGGCCGAGTACATGCTCGGGCAGCTCATGGAGCGGCTGGTGCCACGGCGGGATCTGGTCGTCTCCACCAAGGCGGGCAGCGTGCCCGACCCGGACCGGCGGATGGACGGATCCCGGGGCCATCTGCTGGGCGCGCTCGACGCCTCCCTGGCCCGGCTCGGCACGGACCACGTGGACCTGTGGCAGCTGCACGCCTTCGATCCGTACACCCCGCTCGAGGAGTCCCTCCAGGCGCTGGACATCGCCGTGAGCAGCGGCCGGGCACGGTACGTGGGGGTGTCGAACTTCTGCGGGTGGCAGCTGGCGAAGGCGGGGACCTGGCAGCTCGGGGCCGCGGGCACGGGGCGGACGCGCCTCGCCGCGACGCAGATGGAGTACTCCCTGCTCCAGCGGGGCGTCGAGCGGGAGGTGCTGCCCGCGGCCCTGGACCTGGGGATAGGTCTGCTGCCGTCCTCACCGCTGGGGCGCGGGGTGCTGACGGGCAAGTACCGGGACGGCACGCCCACCGACTCCCGGGGCGGTTCCGAGACCATGGCGCCCTTCGTGGAGCCGTATCTGGACGATGCGGCGAGCCGGATCGTCGACGCGGTCGCCACCGCCGCGGACGGCCTGGCGACGACGCCGCTCCAGGTGGCGCTCGCCTGGGTCCGCGACCGTCCGGGGGTGACCGCCCCGATCGTCGGCGCGCGCAACGCGCGGCAGCTCACGGCCGCGTTGTCAGTGGAGAGCCTTAGTCTTCCTGACGAGATCTGCCGGGCTCTCGACGATGTGTCGGCGCCCGTGCACCGCTATCCGGACCAGGACTGGAGCACCTTGTGACCGAGCCTTCGCGGGAGACCCCTCCCGAGGCCACCGAGCCCGTGCCGGGCGAGGCCGACGAGGCCGCGACCGAGCGCACCCCGGAGGCCGGTGACGCGAGCGCTTCCGCGGACGGGGAGACGAAGGCCGCGGAGGTGTCCGAGGCGCAGGCCGAGCTGGCCGCACAGCGCGAGCTGCGGGCCAGGATCGAGCAGCGCAAGGCCGAGAAGGCGGCGCCGGTCGACGCGGGCGGGAAGCTCAGCGGCACGGCGGCCGATCTGCTCGCGGCGGTACGGGCGGTGGAGAGCGGTACGAAGCCGGACACCGCGTTCTTCGAGCCGACCGAGCCCGCGCCACGACGCCCCGCGCCCACGGCGGCGCCCGCGCCCGCGCCGGTCGTGGCGGCGCGCCCCCCGGCCCCCGAGCAGGCGGCGGCCCCCGAGACGCTCGAGGCCGTGCGGGCCGTCCTCGTGCGTGGCGGGGCGCCGGAGTCGCTGACCGGGCAGGTCGCGGCAGCCCTGGGCGAGGGCGCCGCCGAGGCGCTGCGCGAGGACCCCTGGCTCCTCCTCTCGGTGCCCGGAGTCCAGCCCGAGCACGCCGACGGCTTCGCGCGTGCCCTGCTGGGCGCGGAGTGCGGTCCCGACGATCCCCGTCGGGCGGTCGCCCTGGTGGCCTGGCTGCTCGAACGGGCCGCGGTGAAGGGGCACACGGCCCTGGAGGACGGTGCCGTGCGGGCGGGCCTCGGCAAGCTGTCCGTGCCGGACCCGGACGAGGCCCTGCGCCAGGCGGTCTCCGAGGGCGCGGTGCTGGTGTTCCAGGACGAGGAGCCGGCGCCCGGGGACGTCGACGACGAGGACGACGAGACCGCCGACGCGACCGGCGAGGCCGCCGAAGCCGACGTGCCGGTCCTGCTCGGGCTCGACCGGTACGCCCTCGCCGAGGAGAGCCTGGCCGACGGCCTGGCCCGGCTGGTGAAGACCGTGTCCGGCGAGGTCTGGGAGGGACCCGAGCTGGTGCGCGCGGTCGGCGCGCACGGCCTGGTCCTGCACACCGGCGGCGAGGCGGCCCGCAGCGAGCCGGTCGCGCTCGCCGAGGCCGCCCGTGAGCGGGGCCTGCGGGCCGCCGTGGCCGTGCACAGCGAGAACGGAGTCCGCCGGCTCGGCGCGGAGGCGCTGACGGTCTCGGCGCTGCTGTCCGGCACGGCCGGACCCGGCCGGGACGCGGAGGGCGCCTTCGCCCTCGACCTGCTGGTCGTCCTGGACGCGCCGCAGCTGGACGTCGAGAGCGCCGCGATGCTCGTGGAGTCGCTGGCCGACGGCTGCCGTCTGGTGCTCGGAGGCGACCCCGGCGTCCTCGGCTCCGCAGGAGCGGGCCGGGTGTTCGGCGACGTCCTCGCGGCCCGGGTGTGTCCGCAGATCGCCTCCCGGATCCCCGACCCCGGACCGATCGGCGAGCTGGTCTCCGGCATCGGCGTCGGTGAGCTGAACCAGGTGGAGGCCCCGGGCAAGGAGGTCGTGATCGTCCCCGTCCGCGACGCGGGCGAGGCCGTCCACCGCACGGTCCAGCTCGTCGCCGACTCGATTCCCCGCGCGATCGGCGTGCCCACCGAGCAGACCCAGGTGATCACCGTCGGCCATGGCGGTTCGGCGGGCACCCGCGCGCTGAATGCGGCGATCAAGCAGCGGCTCAACCCCGGCCCCGGCCGCTTCGGCGGCTTCGACCCGGGCGACCGCGTGGCGTACGTTCCGGCCCCGGGGCGCACGGTGACCGGGACGGTCGTCGCGGCCGACGCCGAGGGTCTTCGCCTGGAGTGCGAGGGCGAGAAGCTCGTCGTACCGAAGGAGCGGGTGGAGTCCGCGCTGCGGCACGGCTGGGCGCTCACGGCGCACCAGGCGGCCGGGATGTGCTGGCCAGCGGCGGTCGTGGTGCTGCCGGGCGACGCGGCGCAGGGGCTGAGCCGGGCCTGGGTCTACACGGCCTTCGGCCGCGGCGAGCGCCATCTGTCGGTCGTCCACGGGGTGGACCAGGCGCTGCCCCGCGCGGTGGCCGAGGGGCTGCCCCAGGAGCGTACGACCCGGCTGGGGCCGCTGCTGGAAACCCTCCTGGCGGTCGCGGAGGACTGATCAGGACTGCGAGGGGAGCCGGGTACGGCGGAGGGGGGGCCCACGCGGGGTGTCCCGGCCGCCCCCGTACCCGGCCGGCCGCCGGACCCGTAC
>NZ_JBICBL010000007.1:2233-163898 GCF_043089925.1 Streptomyces sp. NPDC013457 | reverse complement strand
GGGGGCGGTGCGGGAACCCCTCGGGGGGGGGGGGGTGGCGTTTTCGGGTGGGGGTGGGGCGCGGGTTCGGGGGGGGGGGGGGACTGGGGGTGTTGCCCCGCCCTCCGCCGTACCCGGCCGGACGCCGTACCGTTCAGGCGTCCTGCTCCTCCAGGTCGTCGTCCAACTCGTCGTCGAAGACCGCGCTGACGTCGAAGCGGCAGACGATCCGCTCCGGATCGGCCTGCTCGAAGGGGGCGTTCAGCCACTCCCCCGGCTCCGGCAGCTCCTCCGCGGCCGAGACCCAGAGGGTGGAGTCGCCCTCCTCCAGGCCGAACTCCTTGTGCCGTGAGGCGATTTCATCCGGTTCGAACTCGCCGAACAGCACTCCGAGCGCCGCGTGCGTACTGACACCGACGGCCGGAGTCCCGTCCGCACCCTCCTCGTCGCCCTCCAGATCGGCGATGCGCTGAGCCTGGGCGAGGAGCCGCTTGGGCTCCGCCACGGCGTAGTCGCGGCGGATCAGCACGCTGAGGGCATGTGGCTCCTCCGGTCCCGCGTAGGGCGGCAGCGAGTCGTCGGCGCCCGGGATCTCGAAGGGGGTGACCTCGTCGTACCGGTCGTAGAGCCGCTCGTCGTACGCCTCGGCCGCCGCGGCGAGGGCGTTGAAGGCTTCGTAGACGGCCGGGTCGTCGTCCCCCGAACGACGTTCGACCGCCTCCAGGTGACGGTCCAGTGCGGCTTTGACCGCCTCGGCGGCGGCACGTACCTCGGCAGCGGTGGGCTGCGCAGCATCAGACATGGGACGCACGCTATCCGTAGCGGGCCGGTGCCCGCACAATAGATGCGATGCCGGAATACGAATTTGTCGACGTGTACGTGCCGCGCGGCGTCTCCCGCAAGGAGGCCACGCGGCTCCTGACCGACCACGCGGAGTACGGGCACTGGGAGTTGGACCGTCTGACCCTGCACCGGGACGGCAGCCGCAGGGTGCGGCTGCGCCGGCGCATCATCCGTCAGGTCCGCGCCACCTGGTGACATGACATGGGGCCCCGCGATGCGGGGCCCCTGCGCGTTGCGCGACCGGTCCGGTCGCCCGCCGGCGCTAGGCGGACCGGCGGTTGCGGCGGTAGAGCACCGCACCGGCGAGCAGCAGACCCGCGCCGGCCGGGACGATCGCCCCGAGCGGGCCGGAGCCGGTCTGCGCCAGCTCCTCGGTCTCGTCGGGCTGTGTGATCGTGTGCGTACCAGGCGTGTTCGGCCCGCCGGGCGTTCCGGGTCCGCCGGGCTCGCCGGAGTCCCCGGGGTTGCCCGGGTTGCCGGGCGTACCCGGGTTTCCGGGGTTGCCAGGGTTGCCGGGGTTACCAGGGTTACCCGGATTCCCAGGGTTGCCGGGGTTGCCCGGATTCCCAGGGTTGCCGGGGTTGCCCGGGTTACCGGGGTTGCCGGGGTTGCCGGGGTGCGTCGGCTCGACGCCGTTGCCGCACTCGTTCCCGAACGCCGGGTTGATCGCGCCGATGACCGAGATGCTGTTCCCGCAGGCGTTCACGGGGACGTGGACCGGCACCTGGACGTTGTTGCCGGACGCGACGCCCGGGGAGTTGCTGGTGCTGCCCTGGGCCGACGAGCCGCGGCGGTGCTTGCCCGGCTTGGAGACGTTGGCGCACTTGTTGCCGAACGTCGGATTGAGCAGCCCGACCACATTGACGGTGTTTCCGCAGACGTTCACCGGCGCGTGCACCGGAACCTGGACGGAATTGCCGGACGCGACGCCCGGAGAATTCGAGGCGGTGCCGTTCGCTCCCGCATCGGCATTCGCGTAACCACCACCGAGGGCGAGTACCCCGCCCGCGGCCGCAACGGTGATCAGGCCCTTGCGCGTGACCTGTCGCATAGCTGTTCCCTGCCTTCTCGGCTTCTGCCTTCTGGCTTCAGAAGAGGGGCCACCGGGCACCACGCCCGGGGCGGAAATGGCCACCGGCCCCGGAGTGCATGGCACGCACTCCGGGGCCGGACTGGCTCAGACCCTCACGGGTCGAGGCACAACGTCAGGCGTTGATGCAGGTGTTGCCGAAGGCGGGGTTCAGCAGCCCGATCACGGAGACCGTGTTGCCGCACACGTTCACCGGGACGTGAACCGGCACCTGGACGACGTTGCCCGAGAGCACGCCGGGGGAACCGATGGCGGCACCCTGGGCACCCGAGTCGGCAACGGCCATGCCCGCACCCGCGAGAACGAGACCGCCCGTGGCAGCCGCAGCAGCGACGACCTTCTTGATCATTATTCCTCCTTGTTGGCAATGCGATCCCAGCCGCGGACCGCACCACCTGTAACGAGGGGAAAGTAATGGGGCTACGAGCGTATGAGTGCATTCACTCGTTCCGGGCACATGCGCACGTGCGCCCGAATACCGGCCGAGGCTCTCAGGAGGCGTCGATGAACCGGTCGAGGACGCGTGCACCGAACTTCAGGCCGTCGACCGGAACCCGCTCGTCCACGCCGTGGAACATCCCGGCGAAGTCCAGCTCCGGCGGCAGCTTGAGCGGCGCGAAACCGAAGCAGCGGATACCGAGGTCGTCGAAGGACTTGGCGTCGGTACCGCCGGAGAGCATGTACGGGACGGCACGGGCGATCGGGTCCTCGGCGCGCAGGGCGAGCTGCATGGCGTCGACGAGGGCTCCGTCGAAGCTGGTCTCCAGGGCCTTGTCCCCGTGCACGTCCTCGCGCTTGACCCGCGGGCCGAGGATCCGGTCGAGGTCGGCCAGGAACTCCTCCTCGTAACCCGGCAGGAAGCGTCCGTCGACGTGCGCCGTGGCCTGTCCGGGGATGACGTTGACCTTGTACCCGGCGCCGAGCATGGTCGGGGCGGCGGAGTTGCGCAGGGTCGCGCCGACCATCTTGGCGATGCCGCCCAGCTTGGCGAGCGTCGCCTCCATGTCCTCGGGGTCGAGCGGGGTGCCCAGCGCGTCCGAGAGCTCGTCCAGGAAGGACCGTACGGTCTTGGTGACCCTGACCGGCCACTGGTGGCGCCCGAGACGGCCGACGGCCTCGCAGAGCTCGGTGATGGCGTTGTCGTTGTTGGTCATCGACCCGTGCCCCGCCGTGCCCTCGACGGTGAGCCGCATCCAGTGCATGCCCTTCTGTGCCGTCTCGACCAGGTAGAGCCGCAGGTTCTCGTTGACGGTGAAGGAGAAGCCGCCGACCTCGCCGATCGCCTCGGTCACCCCGTCGAAGAGGTCGCGGTGGTGGTCGACGAGGTGCCGGGCGCCGTACGTGCCGCCCGCCTCCTCGTCGGCGAGGAACGCCAGGACGATGTCGCGCGGGGGCTTGCGGCCGCTGCGCATCCGGTCCCGTACGACCGCGAGGGTCATCGCGTCCATGTCCTTCATGTCGACCGCGCCCCGGCCCCAGACACAGCCGTCGGCGATCTCGCCGGAGAAGGGGTGGTGGGTCCAGTCCTCGGCGTTGGCCGGCACGACGTCGGTGTGGCCGTGGATCAGCAGGGCCGGCCGGGAGGGGTCCTCGCCCTCGATACGGGCGACGGTGGAGGCCCGCCCCTTGTGCGACTCGATGATCTTCGGCTCGAGACCGACCTCGGCGAGCTTCTCGGCGACGTACTCCGCCGCCGCCCGCTCGCCCGGGCCGGAGTGGTCGCCGTAGTTGCTGGTGTCGATGCGGATGAGGTCACGACAGAGGTCGACGACCTCGTTCTCGGCGGTCTCGCCGTTGTCCCTCCGGGCCGTGTTCGACTCGCTCACGCTGCTTCCTCCCACTACGTGCCCCACGTGCTTGCTGGTGGTCGCCCCCATCCTCGCGCGCCCGGCTCCGGGACCCAAGGGCGCCCGTCGGCCGACACACGTCTGTCACACGGTTCCGCCCGGAGCAGGGGTGGTGATCGACCACCCCTGATGTTTGCTATGGTTTTCCACGTCGGAACGGCCGAGCGGCCGGAAAGACAGACACCTTGTCCGGGTGGCGGAATGGCAGACGCGCTAGCTTGAGGTGCTAGTGCCCTTTATCGGGCGTGGGGGTTCAAGTCCCCCCTCGGACACCAGCGAAGGACCCCACGTCATGTGGGGTCCTTCTTGCTTTCGGACGACGGCTTCTCGGACGACGGCTTCTCGGACGACGGCTTGTGGGGCGACGGCGCGAAGGGCGCGGTGCGGGACGGAACGACGGAGGGCGAGGCCGGTGAGACGGAGAACGAGGACGCCTGCCGCGCCGCTTCCGCAGCGGGACGGGATCGATCCGGTGCGGGTGCGGCTGCCCGAGGAGCCCGATGCCGGCTGGGCGACCGTCGGGGACTACCTGCGGGCGCGGTACGGGGGCGCCATCGGGGACGCGCGGGTCGCGGAGATGCTGCGGGACGGGCGGTTCGTCGGGGTGGACGGGGCGGTCGCCGGGGACGAGCCGTACGTCGCCGGGCTGCGGCTCTGGTTCCACCGGGACTTCCCCGCGGAGGAGCGGGTCCCCTTCGAGCTGGGGATCGTGCACCGCGACGAGCGGATCGTCGTCGTCGACAAGCCGCACTTCCTGGCGACCATGCCGCGCGGGCGCCATGTGACCGAGACGGCGCTCGCCCGGCTCCGGCGGGAGCTGGGGATGCCGGAGCTCCAGCCCGCGCACCGGCTCGACCGGCTGACGGCCGGCCTGGTGCTCTTCATCGTGCGGCCCGGCGACCGGGGCGCGTACCAGACGCTGTTCCGGGACCGGCTGGTCGGCAAGGAGTACGAGGCGGTGGCGGCGTACGAGCCCGGGATCGCGCTGCCGGTGACCGTGCGGAGCCGGATCGAGAAGGAGCGCGGGGTGATCGCCGCCCGCGAGGTGCCGGGTGAGCCGAACAGCGAGAGCCGGATCGAGCTGGTGGAGCGGCGCGGCGGGCTCGGGCGGTACCGGCTGCTGCCGGCGACCGGGCGGACCCATCAGCTGCGGGTGCACATGAACAGCCTGGGACTGCCGATCCTGCACGACCCGGTCTATCCCGTGGTCCGCGAGGACGGGCCGGAGGACCATGCGCGTCCGCTCCAGCTGCTCGCGCGGACGCTGGAGTTCACCGACCCGCTCACCGGCGTCCCGATGCGGTTCGAGAGCGGGCTGCGGCTCCATGGGCTCGACGGGCTCGGCTGAGGCGGTTCCGACAGCCGCCCCCGCACACAGCGCGAGACCCCCGCAGGCGGTCGCCTGCGGGGGTCTCGGCACCCCGTGGGGGGTCGTCAGTCCTGGGTCACCGACGCGGTCGCGCGGACGCGCTTGCGGACCAGGAACCAGCCGCCGACGAGCGCGAGGGCGATCAGCGGGAGGCAGTTCACGGTGGTGCGGCTGATGCCGCCGTCCATCCACATCAGGACGAGGACGGAGCCGAGGAAGACCAGCGTGACGATCTGGGTGTACGGGGCCCAGGGCAGCCGGTAGCCGGGGCGGGTGACCCGGCCTTCCTTGGAGCGGTTCACGAAGAGCAGCGAGCAGACCATGATCATGGCCCACGTGCCGATGATGCCGATGGAGGCGAAGTTCAGCACGAGCTCGAAGGCCTCGCCCGGCATGAGGTAGTTCAGGCCGACGCCGAGGACACCGAAGGCGGCGGTGAGCAGGATGCCGCCGTAGGGCACGCCACCCTTGTTCATGACGCCGGTGAACTTGGGCGCGGAGCCGGCGAGCGACATGGAGCGCAGGATCCGGCCGGTCGAGTAGAGACCCGAGTTCAGGCTGGAGAGCGCGGCGGTGAGGACGACCAGGTTCATCACGCCGGCGGCGCCGGGGATGCCCAGCTTGTCGAAGACGGTGACGAACGGGCTCTGGTCGCCGGAGTACGCGGTGTACGGCAGGAGCAGGGCGAGGAGGATCACGGAGCCGACGTAGAAGAGGCCCACGCGCCACATGATCGAGTTGATCGCCCGCGGCATGATCTTCTCGGGGTTCTCGGTCTCGCCGGCGGCGACGCCGCACAGCTCGACGGAGGCGTACGCGAAGACGACACCCTGGATCAGGAGCAGCATCGGCATGACACCGGTCGGGAAGATGCCGCCGTTGTCCGTGATGGTGGACAGGCCCGGCGTGTGGCCGCCGACGTCGTGCGAGGTCACGATCAGGAAGATGCCGATGAGCATGAAGGCGACGAGCGCGCCGACCTTGATGATCGCGAACCAGAACTCCATCTCGCCGAAGTACTTCACGGAGATGAGGTTGGCGGCGAGGACGACCGCGAGGGCGATCAGCGCGAGGATCCACTGCGGGACGTCGCTGAACATGGCCCAGAAGTGGGCGTAGGTCGCGGCGGCGGTGATGTCCGCGATGGCGGTGGTCGACCAGTTGAGGAAGTAGAGCCAGCCGGCCGTGTAGGCGCCCTTCTCGCCCATGAACTCACGCGCGTAGGAGACGAACGCGCCGGAGGAGGGGCGGTAGAGGACCAGCTCGCCGAGAGCCCGCACCACGAAGAAGGCGAAGACGCCGCAGACCGCGTACGCGATGAAGAGGGACGGGCCGGCGTTGGCCATGCGGCCACCGGCGCCGAGGAAGAGGCCGGTGCCGATCGCGCCGCCGATGGCGATCATGTTGATGTGGCGGGACTTGAGGTCCTTGCGGTACCCGGCGTCGCCGGCGTCTACGTGGGGGGACGCCCCGGATGCCGTCGCCGGTGGCGTGGCGGACAGCGTGTCGGCCGCAGGGAGGGTGCGGTCACTCATGGAGTTGTTCGCCTTCGTGAGGGGAGGGTCTGTGCGGTACCCGGCCGAGCGCGTGGAGGTCGTCCACGGCTCTCACGGCCAGCGCACATCGTCACGGCACGGCGGGAATTCAGCAGTGGCCAATGTCACTGATCGCCCTTATTTGAGCTACTTCTGAGGTTCCTACGACGCGAACGCCTGGGATCGAAAGGTTTTACGGCGCGAGAACGTCCAGTTCCTTGAGCGCGCCGACCGCGATCTGGCGGGTGAGCTCCTCGGCGCGTACCGCGTCACGCTCCCGTACCGCCTCGGCGACCTGGACGTGGAGGGTCACGGCCGCCGGGTCGGGGTCCTCGAACATCACCTGGTGCCGGGTGCGGCCGGTGAGCACCTCGGCGACGACGTCGCCGAGCCGGGCGAACATCTCGTTGCCGGAGGCGTTCAGGACGACCCGGTGGAAGGCGATGTCGTGGACGAGGTACGCCTCCAGCTGCCGGCCGCGCGAGGTGGCGACCATGCCGAGCGCCTGCTCGGTCAGCTCACGGCACTGCTCGGGGGTGGCGTGCACGGCGGCGAGTCCGGCGGCGACGGGTTCGACGGCGGAGCGGAGCACGGTCAGGGAGCGCAGCTGGCGGGGCCGGTCGGTGCCGGCCAGGCGCCAGCGGATGACCTGGGGGTCGTAGACGTTCCACTGCGCGGTCGGCAGGACGATCACACCCACGCGGCGGCGGGACTCGACCAGGTGCATGGACTCCAGGACGCGGACGACCTCGCGGACGACGGTGCGGGAGACGTCGAAACGCTGGGCGAGTTCGTGGGTGCGCAGGACGCTGCCGGGCTGGTACTCCCCCGCGGTGATCGCGAGACCCAGGATGGCGAGGACGTGCGGATGGAGCCCCTGGGCCGGTGTCGTCATGGGGGTCAGCCTACGCGTGGACCAAGATCGCCAATAAAAAGTATGACTTTAAAGTCACAGTCTCTTGAATACGTCGTACCCAATGGGTTTCATGAGCGCGACGGAATCGATGTCGAAGAAGACAGCGAGGCACCACCCCATGAGCTCCACCTCCCCGACGGTCTCCCCGGTCGTCGTCGTGATGGGCGTCGCCGGCACCGGCAAGACGACCATCGGTCCGCTGGTCGCGGACGCGCTCGGAGTCCCCTATGCCGAGGGCGACGATTTCCATCCTGCGGCGAACGTCGCGAAGATGTCGGCCGGCACCCCGCTGGACGACGCGGACCGCGGCCCCTGGCTCGACGCGATCGGGCGGTGGGCGCACGGCCGTGAAGGGATCGGCGGGGTGGTGAGCAGTTCCGCGCTGAAGCGGATCTACCGGGACCGGCTGCGGGCGGCCGCCCCGGGCGTGGTCTTCCTCCATCTGACCGGCGACCGCGAGCTGATCGAGCGGCGGATGAGGGAGCGCAAGGGGCACTTCATGCCGACGGCGCTGCTCGATTCGCAGTTCGCCACGCTGCAGCCGCTCGGCGACGACGAGGCCGGTGTGGCCGTCGACGTCTCCGGTTCGCCCGAGGAGATCGCCGCACGGGCGGTGGCCGCGCTGCGCGAGCACGCCGGCTGATCTCCACAAGCCCTGCGGCAGATCCGCCGTAGCCCGCGGCAGGCTGCCGTGGCCCTGCGGCAGCCCTGCCGCGCGCCGGAACTCCTGCCGTGCCCCCGCGGCACGCGGTACCCGCCGCACCGTCGTCCCTCGCCCGTTCCGGGTGTCGGACGGGCCCCCTTCCTGCCCCCACCCGTCCCAAAGGAACCACCGTGACCAGTCTCAGCGTCGAGGTGCTGGCAGCGGACGCCGTCGAGCCGATCACCTCGGCGGGCAACGCCCAGCTCGGCATAGCCGTGCTCGCGGGCATAGCCGTCATCGTCCTGCTCATCACCAAGTTCAAGCTGCACGCCTTCCTCGCCCTGACCATCGGGTCGCTGGCCCTCGGCGCCTTCGCCGGGGCGCCGCTCGCGGCGACCATCGACTCCTTCACCGCCGGTCTGGGCAAGACCGTCGCGGGTGTGGGTGTGCTGATCGCGCTCGGCGCGATCCTCGGCAAGCTGCTCGCCGACTCCGGCGGCGCGGACCAGATCGTCGACACGATCCTCGCCAGGGCGAGCGGCAGGTCGATGCCCTGGGCGATGGTGCTGATCGCCTCCGTCATCGGTCTGCCGCTCTTCTTCGAGGTCGGCATCGTCCTGCTGATCCCGGTGGTCCTGCTCGTCGCCAAGCGCGGCAACTACTCGCTGATGCGGATCGGCGTGCCGGCCCTCGCCGGTCTGTCGGTCATGCACGGTCTGATCCCACCGCACCCCGGCCCGCTGGTCGCCATCGACGCGCTCGGCGCCAACCTCGGCGTCACGCTCGCCCTCGGTGTGCTGGTCGCCATCCCGACCGTGATCATCGCCGGTCCCCTCTTCTCCCGGTACGCGGCCCGCTGGGTCGACATCCCGGCCCCCGAGAACATGATCCCCGCGCGTCCGTCGGAGGACCTGGAGAAGCGCCCCGGCTTCGCCGCCACCGTCGCGACCGTCCTGCTGCCCGTCGTCCTGATGCTGGTCAAGGCGCTGGTCGACATCGTCGTCGACGACCCCGACAACGCCGTGCAGAAGGTCACCGACGTCATCGGCTCGCCGCTGATCGCTCTGCTCGCGGCCGTCATCGTGGGCCTCTTCACGCTGGGCCGCGCGGCCGGCTTCACCAAGGAGCGGCTCTCCTCGACCGTCGAGAAGTCCCTCGCCCCGATCGCGGGCGTGCTGATGATCGTCGGCGCGGGCGGCGGCTTCAAGCAGACGCTGATCGACGTCGGCGTGGGCCAGATGATCCTGGACTTCTCCGAGAACTGGTCGATCCCGGCGCTGTTCCTGGCCTGGCTGATCGCGGTGGCCATCCGGCTCGCGACCGGTTCGGCGACGGTGGCGACGATCTCCGCGGCCGGACTCGTGGCCCCGCTCGCCGAGGGCATGGGCACGAGCGAGACGGCGCTGCTCGTCCTCGCGATCGGTGCCGGTTCGCTCTTCTTCAGCCATGTGAACGACGCAGGCTTCTGGCTCGTCAAGGAGTACTTCGGGATGAACGTCGGCCAGACGATCAAGACCTGGTCGGTGATGGAGACGATCATCTCGGTCGTCGGCATCGTCTTCGTCCTGCTGCTTTCGCTCGTGTTGTAGCGGCCGAACGCACTCCGCAGCCCTTGCAGACGGACCGGGTCCGGGCGCCTCCTGGCGCCCGGACCCGGTCCGGTTCGGTTCGGTTCGGTTCGGGCAACGTGCCGCGTGCCACACTGCGGCGCATGGAAGAGAGTGAGATCACCGCACGGACGGAGAGCCCCGAGCACTCCGGGACTCCCGAGGACTCCGGGATTCCCGAGGATCCCGCGTCCCTCAAGCCGTTCGAGCTGGCCTTTCCCGGCCCCCTGCGCGACCAGCTCGTGGCGGCCGTGCTCTCCGGCGAGAAGACCTCGACGACGGGTCTCCTGGTGGAGTACGAGGTGGAGGGCGACGAACTGCCGCGCGTCGGCGAGCGCTGGGCGCTGATCGACTCGCGGGGGCTGCCCGTCGCCGTGGTGGAGACCACGGAGGTACGGGTGCTGCCGGTCGGCGAGGTCGACCTCCCGTTCGCGATCGAGGAGGGGGAGGGGTACACGACGGTCGCCGAGTGGCGGGCCTCCCACGAGAGGTTCTGGCACGGCGCCGAGATGCGGGAGTTCCTCGGCGATCCGGAGTTCACCGTGACCGACGCGACGGTGGCGGTCGCGGAGCGGTTCACGGTCGTACGGCGACTGGGCTGAGGTCTGGGGGCGGTGGCGGGCGCATCGCGCGCCACCGCCCCCCGTACGGCCTTCGGCCCGCCGCCCGTAGGCCTTCTACCCCACCGCCTGCGCGGCCGCCCGGCCCGCCGCCCGGCCCGAGAAGATGCAGCCGCCGAGGAAGGTGCCCTCCAGGGAGCGGTAGCCGTGGACGCCTCCGCCGCCGAACCCGGCCGCCTCGCCCGCCGCGTAGACCCCTTCCAGTGCCTCTCCGCTCTCGGTGAGCACCCTCGACGAGAGGTCGGTCTCCAGACCGCCGAGCGACTTGCGGGTCAGGATGTTCAGGCGTACGGCGATCAGCGGACCGGCCTTGGGGTCCAGGATCCGGTGCGGGGGCGCCGTACGGATCAGCTTGTCGCCGAGATATCTGCGGGCCCCTCGGATCGCCGTGACCTGGAGGTCTTTGGTGAAGGGGTTGGCGATCTCGCGGTCCCGCGCCGTGATCTCCCGGCGCAGTTCCGCCTCGTCGATCAGCGGCTCGTCCGTGAGGGCGTTCATCCCCCGGACGAGCGCGGACAGGTCCTTCTCGACGACGAAGTCGACGCCGTTGTCCATGAACGCCTTCACCGGGCCCGGCACGTCCGCGCGGGCCCGGCCGATGACGTCGCGGACCGACTTGCCGGTGAGGTCGGGGTTCTGCTCGGAGCCGGAGAGGGCGAACTCCTTGCCGATGATGCGCTGGTCGAGGACGAACCAGGTGTGGTCGTGCCCGGTCCGCATGATGTGTTCCAGCGTGCCGAGGGTGTCGAAGCCCGGAAAGAGCGGGACGGGCAGCCGGCGGCCGGTCGCGTCGAGCCAGAGCGAGGACGGGCCGGGCAGGATGCGGATGCCGTGCCTGGCCCAGATCGGGTTCCAGTTCTCGATGCCCTCGGTGTAGTGCCACATCCGGTCGCGGTTGATGTGGTGGGCGCCGGCCTCCTCGGTGATGCCGAGCATCAGCCCGTCGACATGGGCGGGGACGCCGGAGAGCAGCTTCGCGGGCGGGGTGCCGAGCCGGTCGGGCCACTGCTTGCGTACGAGGTCGTGGTTGCCGCCGATGCCGCCCGAGGTGACGATCACCGCCTGCGCGCGGAGTTCGAAGGGGCCGGTGACCTCCCGGCTGCTCGCGGTGCCGCGCTCGGCGGTGGAGGGCTCCAGGATCTCGCCGCTGACGGTGTCCACGGCTCCGGCGGTGCGGCCGAGGCCGGTCACCCGGTGGCGGAAGCGGAGCTGGACCCGGCCGGAGGCGACGCCCTCGCGGACCCGGCGCTCGAAGGGGGCGACGAGGCCGGGGCCGGTGCCCCAGGTGATGTGGAAGCGGGGCACCGAGTTGCCGTGCCCGTTCGCGTCGTAGCCGCCGCGCTCGGCCCAGCCGACCACCGGGAAGAAGCGCACGCCGCGCGCGTGCAGCCAGGAGCGCTTCTCGCCCGCCGCGAAGTCGACGTACGCCTCCGCCCACTTCCGCGGCCAGTGGTCCTCGGCGCGGTCGAAGCCCGCCGTGCCGAGCCAGTCCTGCAGGGCGAGGTCGCGGCTGTCCTTGATCCGCATCCGGCGCTGCTCGGGCGAGTCCACGAGGAACAGCCCGCCGAAGGACCAGTGGGCCTGTCCGCCCATGGACTGTTCGGGCTCCTGGTCGAGCAGGATCACGCTCCGCCCGGCGTCCACGAGTTCGGCGGTGGCCACCAGGCCGGCGAGGCCGGCTCCGATCACGATCACATCAGCGTCGTACGACATGGACCGAATCTTGGATACACCGATGTATCGAGTCAACAGTCCGGACCCTTTCCCGCCCCTCCCGTTTTCTAATGTCGAGCATTAACATGCTCGGCATGGCGAGGACATCGGGGCCCGAGACCCGGGAGAAGCTGATCCGTGCGGCGGAGGAGGTCTTCGCGGCGCAGGGTGTCGACGGCGCCCAGCTGCGCGACGTCGTGGCCCTCGCGGGCCAGAGCAACCCCTCGGCCGTGCAGTACCACTTCGGCTCGCGCACCGGACTCCTCGACGCGGTGATGGCGGGCCGCCAGAGACGTACGGAGCAGGTCCTGGAACCGCTCCTCGCCGAGGCCACGGACGAGCCGCACGCGCTGATCCGGGCCCTTGTCACGGCCGAGGCGAGCGAGCTGGGCACCGAGCGCGGCCGCCGCTGTCTGCGGATCTCCGCCCAGCTCAGCCATGAGAGCGGGGTGCGCACCCGCACCCCGCATCCCACGCTCGACGGCACCGTGTACTGGCGGCTGATCGAGCGCGTCGAGGCCTGCCTGACCGGTCTGCCCGAGCCGCTGCGGCTGGAGCGGCTCGATCTGGCGCTCACGGTCGTCGGCGCGGCCATGGCCGACCGGGCCCGGCAGTACCTCGACGGCACCGAGCCGCTCACCGGGCAGCCGCTCTTCCTCGCCGACCTCGTCCAGACCACGACGGCCCTGCTTCAGGCTCCGCCGCCCTCGATCGACAAGGACCTCTCATGACCGAGACCACCCGCCTCCACGACCTCACCGGCCGGACCGTCCTCATCACCGGGGGCGCCCGCGGTCTGGGCGCCGAGGCCGCACGGCAGTCCGTGGCCGCCGGTGCGAACGTCGTGATCACGGACGTGCTCGACGAGGACGGCGAGGCGACCGCGGCCGGGCTGGGCGACCGGGCGCGCTTCCTCCACCACGACGTCACGTCCGAGGAGGCATGGGCCTCGGCCGTCGCTTACGCGGTCGCCGAGTTCGGCGGGCTGCACGGTCTGGTGAACAACGCCGGGATCTCCAGCGGCGCGTTCCTGGAGTCGGAGTCCGTCGAGAACTTCCGCAAGGTGCTCGACATCAACCTGACCGGTGTCTTCATCGGCATGAAGGCCGCGATACCGGCGATGAAGGAGGCGGGCGGCGGCTCGATCGTCAACATCTCCTCGGCCGCGGGGCTGATGGGCCTGGCGCTGACGGCCGGCTACGGCGCCTCGAAGTGGGGCGTGCGGGGGCTGACGAAGATCGGCGCGGTGGAGCTGGGCACGGCGGGGATCCGCGTCAACTCGGTCCACCCGGGCATGACGTACACGCCGATGACGGCGGTCGTCGGCATCGAGCGCGGCGAGGGCAGGTACCCCAACACCCCGATGGGCCGGGTCGGCGAGGCGCCCGAGATCGCGG
This sequence comes from Streptomyces sp. NPDC013457, assembly GCF_043089925.1. Taxonomy (NCBI): domain Bacteria; kingdom Bacillati; phylum Actinomycetota; class Actinomycetes; order Kitasatosporales; family Streptomycetaceae; genus Streptomyces; species Streptomyces sp. NPDC013457. The sequence continues at coordinate 150,339 of NZ_JBICBL010000007.1, read as the reverse complement.
GCGCGGTGGTGTTCCTGCTCTCGGACGCGGCCTCGTACGTGACGGGTGCGGAGCTGGCCGTGGACGGCGGCTGGACGACCGGTCCGACGGTGAAGTACGTGATGGGGCGGTGACGTACGTGAGGGGGCGGTGACGTCGTGACGCGACGACCTCGTGGGCGGTGACGCCCTGACACCGGGCAGTGGCGACGCGGCTTGCGCCCCCGGTGATTTCATGGCGGTATGACGAACCCCGCCGAAGAGATCCTGGACGTCGTCGACGAGAACGACGAGGTGGTCGGCCGGGCCCCGCGCGCCGAGGTGTACGCCCGGGGTCTGATCCATCGCTGCACCTTCATCCTGGTGCGGGACGCCGAGGACCGGATCTTCGTGCACCGGCGCACGCCGGTGAAACTGGTCTACCCGTCGATGTACGACATGTTCGTCGGCGGTGTCGTCGGCGCCGGCGAGTCGTACGACGACGCGGCGCTGCGCGAGGCGGAGGAGGAGCTGGGCGTCTCCGGGCTGCCGCGCCCCGAGCCGCTGTTCCGGTTCCTGCACGACTCCGGGGGCGTCGCCGGGAAGTGGTGGTCCGCGGTCTACCAGGTGCGGTGCGAGCTGCCGGTGAACCCTCAGGTGGAGGAGGTCGCCTGGCACGCGTTCCTTCCGGAGACGGAGGTCGTCGCGCGGCTCGGCGAGTGGGAGTGGGTCCCGGACGGGCTGGCGGCCTACGAACGCCTGCGTGCGCGCCGCGGTTAAGGTGCCCAGGTGAGTGACTTCGTACAGAGTCTGCGGCTGTGGTTCGCGCCGCAGCGGATCCGTGACGAGGGCGAGACCCCGGACTACCGGTTCTCGCTCGCCAACGAGCGCACCTTCCTCGCCTGGATCCGGACCGCGCTCGCGCTCGTCGGCGGCGGTTTCGCCGTCGACCAGTTCCTGCCGGACCTGCGGTGGGGCGTACGGGTCGGGCTCGCGCTCGCGCTGCTGGCCGCGGGTGTGCTGTGCGCGCTGCGGGCGGTGAACCACTGGGTGCGGTGCGAGCGGGCGATGCGGCGCGGGGACGACCTGCCGGTGTCCCGCTTCCCGACGGTGCTGAGCCTCGCGGTGGCCGTGGTCGCGCTGGCGATGGTGGTGGTCATCCTCTTCGGCTGGGCCGGACGGTGACCGAGGCGGCGAAGCCCGTCCGGGATCCGGGGCTGCAGCCGGAGCGGACCCGGCTCGCGTGGCGGCGTACGACGCTGACCTGCACCGTCGTGGCGGTGCTCGCGACGAAGTCGGCGATCAGTGACGCGATCACACCGGCTTCGGTGGCGGGGGCCGCGCTCACCGCGCTGGTCTGGATCGGCTTCCTGGCCGTCGCCCACCGCCGGATCCGCGCCCTGGACGCGGCGCGCCCGGGGCCGCTCTCCCCTCGGGGCGCGCTGCTCGCGACGGCGTGCACGGTCGCGCTGGCGGCGTTCGCGGTGGCCGTGGTGCTCTGAGCCGCCCCGGAGTCGTTCCGTCCGGCGCCGTCCGCCGCAGTCCGCCGCTCGCCGCCGCCCGGAGTCCGCGGCCGTGCGCCGCTCGCCGTCAGTCGGCCCACTCCACGGTGACCACGACCTTGCCGTGGAGGCCGCCCTCCTGGTTGGCGCGCTGGGCGTCGGCGGCCTGTTCCAGCGGGAAGGACCGCGCCACCCGTACGGACAGGGCGCCCTCGTCGGCCAGGGCGGCCAGCGCGGCGAGGTCCTGGGCGTCGGGCCGTACCCAGAAGTAGCGGCCGCCCAGGCCGATCACCTCGCCGTCCGCGATGGAGGCGAGGCGGCCCTCGGGGGCGAGGACCCTCGGCGTGAGCTTGAGGTACGGTCCGCCGATCGTGTCGAAGGCCGCGTCCACCCCGTCCGGCGCCAGCGCGCGGACCTGCTCGACGAAAGTGGCCTCGTCGTAGACCACCGGCTCGGCGCCCAGCTCCCTGATCTGCTCCTGGCCGGCCTCGCGGGCGGCACCGATGACCCGGCAGCCGAGGTGGAGGGCGATCTGGACCGCCATGGAGCCGACCCCGCCTGCCGCCGCGTGCACCAGGACCGTCTCGCCGGAACGGACGGTGAGCGCCTGGTGGAGCACCTGGTAGGCCGTGAGTCCGACCAGCGGAAGCGCGGCGGACTCCTCGAAGCCGAGGGTGCGCGGCTTGCGGGCGAGGGTGCGGACCGGGGCGGCGACGTACTCCGCGAAGGTGCCGCGGCAGAGGAAGTCCTCGCGGACGTAGCCCATGACCTCGTCGCCGACGCTGAACTCGGTGACGGAGACACCGGGCTGGACGACCACCCCCGAGACGTCCCAGCCGGGTACGACCGGGAAGACGGCGTCGATCATCCCGTCGAGGTAGCCCGCCTGGGCCTTCCAGTCGACCGGGTTCACGGCCGCCGCGCGCACCTTCACGAGCACGTCGTCGGGGCCGACCTTGGGGTCGGGCCGCTCCCCGTACTCGAGCACCTCGGGTCCGCCGTACCGGCTGTAGCTGATGGCCTTCATACCCCGAACGATCACGGCGGGCCGGAGGTGCCGCAAGCCGGATACCCCCGGCGGAGTGCGGCGACGCGCACGCCCGGACCCCAGGCCGATACAGGGACGAAAGCGGCATTTCGGACTAGCCTGAGGCCATGACCCTTCTCCACCACGAGCACCCCACCCACGCGCACACGCACGGGCCCTCGTGCGGGCACACCGCCGTGACCCACCACGACCACGTGGACTACGCCCACGACGGGCATCTGCACCGTGAGCACTCCGGGCACTGGGACGAGTGCGAGCCCTCCTCCCACGTCCCGCACACCCACCCCGACCACACGCACGGGCCGGACTGCGGGCACACGGCCGTCGCACACGGGGACCACGTCGACTACGTGCACGACGGGCACCGGCACGCGGCGCACGGCAACCACTGGGACGACCACTGAGCCTTCTGCGGAACGGGCCCGACTGACAGGCTCCCCCGAGGGGAAGTACTCGCCGGTCGGGCCGTTCTTCACATCCAGGGGGATTCCTTGTCCGTCACCGATCCGTACGTCGTCGCACTCGCACCGGGCGTGCACGCGTTCGTCCAGCCCGACGGCGGCTGGTGTCTGAACAACGCCGGGTTCGTCGGGGATCGCGGCGAGACGCTGCTCGTGGACACCGCCGCGACCGAGCGCCGGGCGCGACTGCTCCGCGAGGCGGTCCTGGCCGAGGGACTGCCGCTCCCCCGCACGATCGTCTCCACGCACCACCACGGCGACCACACCTACGGCAACGGGGTGTTCCTGCCGGAGGCTCGGATCGTCGGGCACGAGTCCTGCCGGGCCGAGCAGCTCGCGGCCGGGCGGCAGCTCCATCTGCTCTGGCCGCAGACCGACTTCGGCGAGATCGAGGTGGCGCCGCCCTCGCTCACGTACAGCGAGCGGCTGACGCTGTACGTGGGTGAGCTGGAGGTGCGCGTGCTGCACCCCGGCCCCGCGCACACGACCGGCGACTCGATCGTCCATCTCCCGGAAGAAGGCGTGGTGTTCACGGGGGACCTGGTCTTCCACGGCGGAACGCCGTTCCTTCCGATGGGGTCGCTCGCGGGTTCGCTGCGCGCGCTCGAACTGCTGCGCTCGCTGGACGCCCCGACGGTGGTGCCGGGGCACGGGCGGGTGACGGACCCCTCGGCGTACGACGCGACGGAGCGGTACCTGCGCTGGGTGGCCGAACTGGCCCGCGAGGGGCACGCCAAGGGGGCGACACCGCTGGAGACGGCGCGATCGGCGGACCTCGGCGAGTTCGCGGAGTGGCGGGAGAGCGAGCGTCTGGTGGCCAACCTGCACCGTGCGTACGCGGAGCTGAACGGCCTGCCCGAAGGCTCGCCGCTGGATCCGGTGACGGTCTTCGGCGACATGGCCGCGATGAACGGCGGCGTTCCGGTGGCCTGCCACGCGTGAGCGGCACGCCCTCGCGACGGCCGGGCGATCGTCGCGAGGGGGCGTTCGGGCCGAGAGGCAGGGCCCCGGGGGCCGGGAAGTCTGCCCTGCCGTACCTGGCGGGACGTCAGCCCGCCCGGCTATACCGGGAAGGCAGACGACCGGCGCCCGAAAGGACCTTCATGTACGACCGAGCGAGCAGCCGGGCAGCGAAGAAACGGGACGCCTCGGCGGACCGCACCTCCTCGGCCCGGGCGGTGGCGCCCGCCGAGTCACTGCTCGGCCTCCAGCGCTCGGCCGGGAACGCCGCCGTCGTCCAGATGCTGCGCCGTGCCGGCGCCGCGCAGGACGAGCACCGGCACGGCGCGGGGTGCGGGCACGAGGAGGAGCCGGGGCCGTCGGTGCAGCGCTCCTCCGTCCACAGCGTCCTGCGCGGTGGCGGCCGGCCGCTCGACGCCGAGAGCCGGTCCGACATGGAGGCGCGGTTCGGCGCCGACTTCTCCGACGTCCGCGTCCACACGGACTCCGCCGCCCAGGCGTCCGCGACCGAGCTCGGCGCCTCCGCCTACACCTCCGGCAGCCACATCGTCGCCGGGCCCGGCGGTATGGACCGGCACACCCTCGCGCACGAGCTGACCCATGTCCTCCAGCAGCGCAAGGGGCCGGTGGCCGGCACCGACCGGGGGGACGGGCTGCGTGTCAGCGATCCGTCGGACCGGTTCGAGCGTGAGGCCGAGGCGACGGCCCACCGCGTGCTGCGCTCGTCGGCGACCCAGGCCGCCGGGGAGGCGACGGCCGACGCCGCGCCGGTCGCGGGGGGAACCGGCGACGTCCAGCGCATGCACCACCCGGGCAAGATCGACGACGAGGTGCGCAGGCTGCTCGACCAGGCGGACGAGAGCATCAACGACTACGTCGCCGAGTACGACACCTGGGCCGCGAACCGCGCCAAGCCGAAATGGGTCCTCAGCAACCCGGATCTCAACGACAACGTCGAGTACATCCACGGCCTGGTGGGTCCGCTCCAGGGGCGAGGCAAGGCCGAGGTGGTGGCCGCCGTGGAGGCGAGCCTCCGGGCCGACCTGACCACCACCTCGTCGGAGACGATGGCGAGTTCCCAGGCGGCGGCGCTCAAGGCCAAGCGCAAGCTCGTCCTCGGCCGGACGGGCGACACCGGGCCGTGGGCCCAGTACCAGCAGGGGAAGCCCCAGGTCGGGGACCGGCTGCCGGAGGACGCCCGGATGGGCCGGCGGCTCAACACCACCAAGTGGTCCGTCCCGGTCAACTACGCCTTCATGGACGGCGGCATCGCCGAGCGCGCCGTGTTCAAGATCCTCACCAACCTCGGCGCCCAGATCGAAGGCATGCTGATCGCCGGTCAGTTGCACACGGGCAACTTCTGGAACGAGGTCGAGGCCCTGGGCGACGGCGCGCTCTGGGACAGCAACAAGGCGGCCGACGAGGGTGGTCCCCAGGCCATGCTGGGCCACGAGATCCTGCAGCTCCTCGAGTCCGGCTACCAGTTCTTCGGCCGGGAGAGCACGTACGCGCAGGGCGCCCGGCTGGTGGCGATCCACCCCGACCGGCCGGCGCCCGCGCCCGGCGACAAGACCCAGCCGATCACACTCCCCTGAGCCCGTCCGCGAGTACGCCGTCCAGGCCCTTTTCCCCGGCGGCGCGCAGCCTTCGCAGGGCCGCCGCGTCGTCACGGTCGCGGTGGGTGCCGTCGTCCTCCAGCCAGCGGCGGTGCAGGGCGGCGAGGGCCTCCCGGTCCAGTTCGACGCCGAGGCCGGGGGCGTCGGAGACGGGGAGGCGCCCGTCCCGGAATTCGGGGCGGGTGGTGACGACGTCCTCGGTCTGCCAGGGATGGTGGGTGTCGCAGGCGTGGTCCAGGTCGGGCAGGGTGGCGGCGACCTGGGTCATGGCCGCGAGGCTGATCCCCAGGTGGGTGTTGGAGTGCATGGAGAGCCCGACGCCGTACGTGCGGCAGAGCGCGGCCAGTTCGCGCGTGCGGTGCAGGCCGCCCCAGTAGTGGTGGTCGCAGAGCACGATCCGTACCGCGTCCCGGGCGAAGGCCCTGGGGATCTCCTCGAAGGTCGTCACGCACATGTTGGTCGCGAGCGGCACGTCCGTACGGGACGCGACCTCGGCCATGGTGTCCGTGCCGGTCGTCGGGTCCTCCAGGTACTCCAGGACGCCCTTCAGTTCGCGCGCCACCTCCAGCGCGGTCTCCACGGACCACGCGCCGTTCGGGTCGAGGCGGAGCGGCCGGCCGGGGAACTCCTCGGCCAGGGCCCGGATCGCGGCGATCTCCTGCTCGGGCGGGAAGACACCACCCTTGAGCTTGAAGGAACGGAAGCCGTACGTCCGGTCGAAGCGGCGGGCCTGTTCCACGATGCCCGCCGGGTCGAGGGCCGGGCCCCAGTCGTCGGTTCCGGCGGTCTTGTAGAAGAGGTACGCGCTGTACTCGACGGAGTCGCGGACCTTGCCGCCGAGGAGGGCGTGGACGGGGAGGCCGAGGCTCTTGCCGAGCGCGTCGAGGTACGCGACCTCGAAGGCCGAGACGACGGAGAGGCGGAGCTTGGCGGCGGTCTGGACCCCGCGCAGCCCACCCGCGTCGACGCGCGCGTCGACGGCTCGTGAGTCGCCGCACACCCGCGCGGCCAGCACGAACAGGCCGTTCACGTCCGTGACCGTTTGGCCGGGCAGCGCCTCGGCCAGCGGCCGTGCGAGATCCAGATACCTCCCGTCGCCGTACGTCTCCCCCAGGCCGGTGACCCCGCCCCGCGTGACGACCTCCACCACCAGGCGGGGGGTGAAGGGCTGATGGACGCCCTGCGTGTTGAGCAGGGGCGGGTCGGCGATCAGGATCGGGGTCAGCCGGACTTCCTCGACGAGCAGGTCTGGATTCATATGTGAACCCTATTCATGGCTCCGATTCACCACCAGACCGCCCACGCCACTTTCCGGACCGAGCTCTGGACGACATACCGACTGGTCGGTCATCATGAACGCCGACCCGCCCCCCGTCCCGGAGGTACGCACGATGAGCTCAGCCCCGCCGCCAGGTCTCGATCCCGAGCAGTTGCGCGGATTCCTCGACCGGGAACGGCCGGGACTCGTGCGCGGCCCCCTCGACGCCCGGCTGATCGAGGGCGGCCGGTCCAACCTCACGTACGTGGTCACCGACGGCACCGGCCGATGGGTGGTCCGCCGGCCTCCGCTCGGCCATGTCCTCGCCACCGCGCACGACATGAAGCGCGAGCACCGGGTGATCAGCGCCCTGCACGCGACGGCCGTGCCCGTCCCCGAGACCGTCCTCCTCTGCGAGGACGACACCGTCCTCGGAGCGCCGTTCTACGTCATGGAGTTCGTCGCGGGCACTCCGTACCGCTCGGCGGAGCAGCTCGCCCCGCTCGGCCCCGACCGCACCCGCGAGGCCGTCCTCGGCCTGGTCGACACGCTCGTCGACCTGCATGCCGTGGACCCCGCGGCGGTGGGTCTCGGCGACTTCGGGCGCCCCGACGGCTTCCTCGACCGGCAGCTGCGCCGCTGGGGCAAGCAGCTCGACGCCTCACGCAACCGCGATCTCGCGGGCATCGACGAGCTGCACGCCGCACTCGGCCGCGCCCTTCCGGCCTCCCCCGCGCCGGCCGTCGTCCACGGCGACTACCGCCTGGACAACGTCCTGATCGGCGAGGACGACCGGATCAAGGCGGTCCTCGACTGGGAGATGTCCACGCTCGGCGACCCGCTGACCGACCTCGGCCTGCTCGCCATGTACAGCGCGCCGCTCGACGTCCCGCACTCCCCCGTCAGCACGACCGCCACCGCCGCCGGGCACCCCACGCCCGCCGAGCTGATCGAGCGGTACGCCGCCCGCTCGGGCCGCGACACCTCCGCCATCTCCTGGTACACGGCCTTCGCCTGGTTCAAGCTCGCCGTGATCCTTGAGGGCATCCACTACCGCTACACCCTCGGCCAGACCGTCGGCGCCGGCTTCGACCGCATCGGCGAGCTCGTCCCCGTCTTCATCGAGCACGGCCTCACCACCCTCCAGGAAGGCTGATCCGCCATGGACTTCGCATTCGACGCGCGCACCGAGGAGCTGCGGGCGAAGCTGCTCGCCTTCATGGACGAGCACGTCCACCCCGCCGAGCCGGTCGCCGAGGAGCAGCGCGCACAGCTCGCCTCGCCGTGGGACACCCCGCAGGTGGTGGAGGACCTCAAGGCCGAGGCCCGCCGCCAGGGTCTGTGGAACCTCTTCCTGCCCGATGCCGAGCACGGGGCGGGGCTGACCAACCTCCAGTACGCGCCGCTCGCCGAGATCACCGGCCGGAGCCCGCACCTGGCCCCCACCGCCCTCAACTGCGCGGCGCCGGACACCGGGAACATGGAGGTGCTCGCCCAGTTCGGCGACGAGGCGCAGAAGAAGCAGTGGCTGCAGCCGCTGCTCGCCGGGGAGATCCGCTCGGCCTTCGCGATGACGGAGCCGGAGGTCGCCTCCTCGGACGCCACGAACATCGAGACGCGCATCATCCGCGACGGCGACCAGTACGTGATCAACGGCCGCAAGTGGTACATCTCCGGGGCGATGAACCCCGACTGCGCGGTCTTCATCGTGATGGGCAAGACCGACCCCGAGGGCGCGGACATCCGCCGCCAGCAGTCGATGATCCTCGTGCCCCGCGACACCCCGGGCCTGGAGGTGCGCCGGGCGATGCAGGTGTACGGCTACGAGGACCACTCCCACGGCGGTCACGCCGAGGTCGTCTTCCACGACGTCCGCGTCCCGGCCTCGAACCTCGTCGGCGAGGAGGGCGGCGGCTTCGCCATCGCCCAGGCCCGGCTCGGCCCCGGCCGGATCCACCACTGCATGCGGCTGATCGGCATGGCCGAGCGGGCCATCGAGCTGATGTGCCGGCGCGCCGTCTCCCGTACCGCCTTCGGCAAGCCGATCGCCCAGCAGGGCGTGGTCCAGAACTGGATCGCGGACGCCCGGGTGACGGTCGAGCAGCTGCGGCTGCTCGTCCTGAAGACGGCCTGGCTGATGGACACCGTCGGCAACCGGGGCGCCCACACGGAGATCCAGGCCATCAAGATCGCGACTCCGCGCGCGGTGGTCGACATCCTCGACAAGGCCGTCCAGGTGCACGGCGCGGGCGGGGTCTCGCAGGACTTCCCGCTGGCGGAACTCTGGGCGGCCGCGCGGACGCTGAAGCTGGCGGACGGCCCGGACGAGGTGCACCAGCGGTCGCTGGCACGGCGGGAGCTGAAGAAGTACCTGTAAGTACCCGTACGCAGCAGTTCTCAGGGGCGGAGCGCGCGCAGCAGCAGGTCGGCGAGTTGGTCGGCGACCTGCTGCGGCGTCAGCGGACCGTCCGGGCGGTACCAGGTGGACAGGTGATGGACGGAGCCGAAGTGGTAGTCCACCACCAGGTCCGCCGGGGTGGCGGACGAGAAGACCCCGGCCTGCTGGCCCTCCTCGATCAGTGCGCGGAACCGCTCGTGGTAGCGCCGCCGCTCGGCCCGTACCTGCTTGTTCTTCTCCGGGCTGAGGTGGTGCATCGAGCGGAAGAAGATCGAGGCGTCGTCGAGGTTGTCGATCGTGGTCACGACGACGTCGGCAGCGGCGTCGCGCAGGCGCTGCTCGACCGGGGCGTCGGCGTCCGCGAAGGCGTCGAGCCGCTCCTGCTGGAGCCGCAGGACCCGGGAGTAGACCTCCTGGAGGAGGTCCTCCTTGGAGCCGAAGTAGTGGTAGAGCGCGCCCTTGGTGACGCCCGCCGCCTCCACGATCTCCTGGACGGAGGTGCGGTCGTAGCCCTGCTCCGCGAAGAGCCGGGTGGCGGCGGCCAGCAGCCTCTGGGGGACGGGGGTACCGCTCCCGTCCGTCGTCCTGGCCATGCGCCGCCGCCTCTCTCTGGTGATCATCGGTGTGGGTCGTCCTACGGGTGGGAACGCAGTTCCCTTCTGAGGATCTTCCCACTTGTCGTCTTGGGCAGCTCCGCCAGGATCTCGACCTCGCGCGGATACTTGTACGCGGCGAGCCGCTGCTCGCAGTAGGCGGACAGCTCGGCCGGCTCGACGGCGCCGCCCGGGCGCAGACTGACGTACGCCTTGACCGTCTCACCCCGGTAGGCGTCGGGGACGCCGACGACGGCGGCCTCGCGGACGGCGGGGTGGGTGTAGAGGACGTCCTCCACCTCACGCGGCCAGACCTTGAACCCGGAGGCGTTGATCATGTCCTTCTTGCGGTCGACGACGTAGAGCCAGCCGTCCGCGTCCATGAAGCCGATGTCCCCCGTCCGCAGCTCCCCGTCGGGGAAGGTGGCGGCGGTGGCCTCGGGGAGCCGCCAGTAGCCCGGGACGACCTGTGGGCCGCGTACGGCGATCTCGCCCTGTTCGCCGAACGGCACCTCCGCGCCGTTCTCGTCGAGGATCCGGACGACCGTCTCCGGCCCGGGGACACCGACGGACAGGGTGCCGGAGGCGGGGTCGACCGGGGCCTCCTTCTCCGGCGGTACGGCGGCGCACGGAGCGGTGCACTCGGTGAGCCCGTAGCCGTTGCGGATGTACGGGCCGAAGCCGGCGCGGAACTTCTCCACGAGGGCGGGCGGGACCGGGGCACCGCCCGAGGAGACGACCTGGAAGGAGGAGAAGTGGTCCGGGGTGGCCCCGGGGTGCGCGGCGAGGGCCATGAAGGCCGTCGAGGGGCCGACCGTGTAGGCGGGGCGGTGCTCCACGAACGCGTCGAGGACGACGCCGGCGTCGAAGCGGTAGGCGAGGACGAGGGTGCCGGCGTTGCCGAAGCAGGCGGCGAGTTCGCAGACCAGGCCGGTGATGTGGAAGAGCGGGGCGAGCGCGAAGTAGCCGGCGCCTTCGGGGATCGGATGTCCGGTGCGCTGGCGTTCGGCGTTGTAGGCGATGCCCTTGTGGAGGTTGAGGGCCCCCTTGGGGGTGCCGCTGGTGCCGGACGTGTAGCTGATGAGGGCCACGTCCTCGCCGCTGAGCTCGCGGCCCGCCGGGGCGGGGTGTCCGGCGCGGGCGACGGCGAGGAGGTCGTCCACCTCGGCGGGGACCCGGTCGAAGGCGAGAACGCGCGGGTCGTCGCGGGTCTGGAGGTCGCGTTCGCAGGCGGTGAGCGCGATCCGTACGGGAGAGTCCGCGGCGGTCTTCCGCAGGTACCCGTCCCAGGCGCGGTCGGAGCAGATCAGCGCGACGGCCCCGGAGTCCCGGAGGGCGTGTCCCACCTCGGCCGACTTGTACATCGGGTTGAGCGGGACGACGGTCGCGCCCGCCTTCCAGGCGCCGAGGAGGGCGAGGACGAAGTGGGGGCTGTTCTGGAGCATGATCGCGACCCGGTCTCCGCGCGCCAGGCCGCGGGCGGCGAGGTGTCCGGCGACCGAGTCGGAGAGCGTGTCGGTCTCGCGGTACGTCAGACGGCCGTCGAAGTAGGCGAGGGCCGGGTGCTCGGGGGTGCGGGCGGCTGCGGCGCGGAAGGCGTGCAGCACGGTGGGCGGCGGGGCTATGGGAGCGCTCTGGACCTCGGTGAGCTGGGCGAGCCAGGGCCTGGCGGCGTAGAGCGACTCCGTCATCGGGCCTCTCCCTCCCACTTCCGCTGGATGTGGTTCATGTTGCCGAGCCACCGCTCGGGATCGTTCGCCCGGGCGCGGTAGTAGTCGGCGACCTCGGAGTGCGGGAGGACGAGGAAGCGGTCCGCCTCGATGGCGTCGAAGAGGGAGTCGGCGACGTCCTCGGGCTCGATGGCGGTGGGGGCGAGGACGAGTTCGCCCGCCGATCCGGCGGCGGTGAGCATGTCCGTACGGACGCCCTGCGGGCAGATCGCGTGGACCTTGAGGCCGCGGTGGCGGTAGGTGAGGGAGAGCCACTCGGCGAAGGCGTACGCCCCGTGCTTGGAGACGCTGTACGGGGCCGCGCCCACCATGGTCAGCAGGCCGGCGGCGGAGACGGTGGAGACGAAGCGGCCGCTGCCGCGTTCCAGCCAGTCGGGGAGGAGGGCGCGGGCCGCGCGGACGTGGGCCATCACGTTGACGTCCCAGGCGGCGGCCCAGACGGCCTCGTCGGCGAAGGCGTCGCCCGGCGAGGCGAGTCCGGCGTTGGCGCACCACACGTCGACGGTTCCGCCGAGGGCCTCGCGGGCCTCCTCGACGATCTCCGAGGCGTCACCCGGGACGGCGGTGCCGCCGATCTCCTCGGCCACGGCCTTGGTACGGCCGGGGTCGAGGTCGTTGACGACGACCCGGGCGCCCTCGGCGGCGAACCGGCGGGCCAGAGCGGCGCCGATCCCCCCGCCCGCGCCCGTGACGACCACTCCGGAACCCTGCACCGTACTCATCGAGACCCGCCTCTCCGTTGCCACAGTACCGGCAGACTAACCAGTCGGTATGTCGTGGCGAAAGTCCCGTGCGCACGCCTCGTTCCCTGGGGCCGTCAGGAGCGCTAGCGTGCGTGGCCATGCCAGGGAAGGCGATCAAGGAGGTTTCCGCATGAACCTGTCGAGCCGGTCGAACCCTTCCAGGCGCCGCCTGCTGGCCGCCGGCGGCGCACTGGGGGTGGGCGCGGTGACCGCCCCCACGGCGGTGGCGCACGGGGGCGGCGGACGGGTGCGCACCGGATTCGAGCGGCTGGCTGCCGACGGCTACGCGCCGCTCGCCGGGCAGCGGGTCGGCGTCGTCACCAACCCGACCGGGATCACCTCCGACGTGCGCCACATCGTCGACGTGATGCACGCCGACGACCGGGTGGACCTGGTGGCGGTCTTCGGGCCCGAGCACGGCTTCCGGGGCACGGCGCAGGCCGGCGGTTCCGAGGGCCGCTACGACGACCCCGCGACCGGGCTCCCCGTCTACGACACGTACCTGAAGAGCGGGCAGCCGCTGGCGGACGTCTTCACCGCCTCGGGCGTGGACACCGTGGTCTTCGACATCCAGGACGCGGGTGCCCGCTTCTACACGTACATCTGGACGCTCTACGACTGCATGGTGGCGGCCGCGCTGGCGGGGAAACGGTTCGTCGTCCTCGACCGGCCCAATCCGGTCACCGGGCGGGCGGCGCTCGGCCCGGTCCTCGACCGCGCCTTCGCCACCTTCGTGGGACGCGAACCGATCGCGCAGGCCCACGGGATGACGGTGTCGGAGCTGGCGCGGCTCTTCAACGGGGAGTTCCTGGCGAAGCCGGTGGAGCTGGCGACCGTCCAGATGTCGGGCTGGAGGCGGCGCGACTTCTTCGACGCGACCGGGCTTCCGTGGGTGCCGCCGAGCCCCAACATGCCGACGCCCGACACCGCGCTCGCCTACTCCGGCACCTGCCTCTTCGAGGGCACCAACCTCTCGGAGGGGCGCGGCACCACGCGCCCGTTCGAACTCCTGGGCGCGGAGGGCGTGGACCGGCGGTGGGCCGAGGCCGCGAACGCGCTGGAGCTGCCCGGGGTGCGGTTCCGGGAGGCGTACTTCGCCCCGACCTTCTCCAAGTTCCAGGGGAAGACCGTCGGCGGGGTCCAGGTGCAGGTCCACGACCGGGACGCCTTCGACCCCGTACGGACCGGGATCGGGCTGCTCGTCACCGCCCGGCGCTCATGGAGCGGCTTCGCCTGGCGGTCGGACAACTGGATCGACAAGCTGACGGGCTCGACGCGCGTGCGGACCCTCGTCGACGCGGGCGCGGACACGGACGAGGTCGTGGGTGCGTGGGGCGCCGACCTGGCCGCGTTCCGTGCGGTGCGAAAGGAGTACCTGCTGTACCGGTGACGGCGGTGGGACGGCCGGCGGCGGTGGGGGAAACCCCCGGATGATCACTGGTGCGGGCGGGTTGGCCGCCGGGCCCCGCCGCCGACAGGCTTGATCCATGAAGACGTTGACACGACATCGGTTACCGCTGGTGGGGGCGGTCGTGGCGCTCTGCCTCGCCGCCCTCGCTCCCGCCGCGGGCGCGGACGCCCATGCCGCCCCGGACCCCGCCCGTGAACTCGCCCGCACCGCAGTGCCTCTGGACGACCTGCGGCCGCTGGACCGGATGATCGGATCGGCCAAGGTCCTGGGGATCGGCGAGGCGACGCACAGCTCGGCCGAGTTCTTCGAGACCAAGCACCGGATCTTCGAGCACCTGGTGGAGAGGAAGGGCTTCACCACCTTCGCCCTGGAGGCCAACTGGTCCACCGGGCTGCTGATCGACGACTACGTACGCTTCGGCAAGGGCGACCCGCGCCAGATCCTGAAGGACGAGTTCCAGAACGCCTACCGCTTCTGGAACACCGAGGAGTACCTCGATCTGATCACCTGGATGCGGCAGCACAATCTGCGCCACCCCGGCCACCAGGTGCGGTTCATGGGCAACGACCTCGGCTACGCGGGGCCGAACCTCTTCGACGAGGTCACGGACCATGTCGCCCGCACCCACCCACGGCTGCTGCAGCGCTTCCAGGAGCTGTACCGGGACTCGCGGCCGGTCGGTGACGTCGACAGCTGGATGAACGGGTACCTCGCCAAGCCGTTGGAGGAGCGTCGGCGGATGGCCGCGGACGTGAACCGCGCCCTCGCGCTCCTGGAGGGGCAGAAGCCCGGCCGCGACCGTGAGGCGCACGCCTGGACGGTCCAGCACGCCCGGGCGATCGCCCAGGTCGGCACCGAGATGGCGCACGACACGGAGAGCGCCACCAGCGTCGCCGACGCGATGCTCTACCGCGACCGGATCATGGCCGAGAACACCGTGTGGTGGCAGCGGGCGACCGGCGACCGGATCGTGCTGTCCGCGCACAACAACCACGTCGGCTACGAGACGACGAAGCCGGCCCAGTACCCGCGCCTCCAGGGGGCGTTCCTGCGCGACGCGCTCGGCCGGGACTACGTGAGCATGGGGGCGTCCTTCGGGCGGGGCTCGTTCAACGCCCATGACACCGAGGCGCCGGGCGAGCCGATCCGGGCGTTCACGGTCGGCCGGCCGGGGACGGACAGCGGCGCCGAGACCCTGGACCGGGTGTCGCCGCGCCCCTTCTACCTGGACCTGCGCGCGACGACGCCCGCCGCGCGGAGCTGGCTGGGCGTGCACCGCCCTGCGTGGCTGATCGGCACGGCGTTCCCGTGGGAAGGCAACCAGGCACCGGTCAGGCTGACCACGTCGTACGACCTGCTCGTCCACTTCCCCGAGGTCTCCGCGGCGCGTCTGCGCTGAAAACCTGGCCGTCCCTCCGTGCGCGCAGGATGCTGGCGCGGGAAGAACATCCTCAGCAGCTTCCTCAGGAACTTCCTCAGCACTTCCTCGACGCGGAGGGACGGGCAGGGCATGGCCGGAATGAGTGTGGAGCCGTACCGGGAGATCACCTTCGACAAGGACGGCGACGGGGCGGCCCGGCAGCACGAGGCGCTCGCGGCGCTGGCCGCCCAAGGGGTCACGGATCTGGTGATGTTCGCCCACGGGTGGAACAACACCCGGTCCGTGGCCACCCGCCTGTACGCGGCGTTCTTCGCCCCGTTCCCGCAGACCGTGGAGCGGGACGTGCACCTGGGATACGTGGGGGTGGTCTGGCCGTCGATGATGTTCTCGGACGAGCCGATCCCCGACTTCGAGTCCGTGGCGGCCGTGCACCCGGGCAAGGAGGCGGTGGTGGAGCGGCTCGCCACTCTGCTCGCCGAACAGCCCGACGACGAGGCGGCGTTCGTCGAATTCGGTGCTCTGCTGCGGGAGTTGACGGACACCGACGGATCGCGCGGCCTCGCTGAGGCCGGACCGGACGTCCCGGACTTCCTGCTCGCGGACCCGGTCGCCGTGTGCGCGATGTTCGCCGACGCGCTGGAGGAGGCCGAGGGGCCAGGGAGCGTGCCGACCCCGCGCGAGGCGTTCGGGGGCAGGCTGACGCGGTTCTGGAAGGGTGCCAAGGAGGCCCTGCGCCAGGCCACGTACTACACGATGAAGCGCCGCTCCGGGACCGTCGGCGAGCGGGGCCTCGGCCCGCTGCTCGGCGAACTCGCCCACAGCTCCCCCCGGCTGCGGATCCACCTGGTCGGCCACAGCATGGGCGCCCGGCTCGTCTCGTACGCCCTGCGCGGGCTGCCCGCGCAGGCGCGGAACGTGGCTTCGGTGACGCTGTTCCAGGGGGCCTTCTCGCACTACGCGTTCGCGGCCGCCCTCCCGCACGAACCGGGCCGGGGCGGCGCCCTGCGCGATCTGCAGCGGCGGGTCGACGGGCCGGTGGTCGCCTGCTATTCGCGCCATGACACGGCCCTGCGGGTCTTCTATCCGCTGGCCTCCCGGCTGGCCAGGGACGCCGACTCGCTACTCGCGAGCGACCGGCGCTGGGGGGCGATCGGCCACGACGGCGTCCAGGCGGTCCCGGGCACGCGCTCGGCGACCCTGGCGGCGGCGCTGCGCGACGGCATCCCGGCGTCCGGCTGCGTGAGCGTCGACGCGGCCGCCGTGGTCGGCGAGCACAGCGACATCTGCCACGCGGAGCTGGCCCGGCTGGTGGCGTCGGCGGGACGGTTCGGGGGGCGGTAGGTCAGGCCGCCCGCCGGGCGGCGGCCCGGGCGATGAGACGTTCCATCGTCTCGACCGGCAGCGAGGGGTGGGCGGCGGCCGCGCCGGCCACCCTCCGGTCCGGATCCGCGAGCAGCTCCTCGACGACGTCCGGCGGCAGGGCCGGGTGCACGGCGATCACCCGGAGCGCCTTGCGGACGGAGTCCGCGTCCCGCGCCATCCGGCGCAGCAGCGCGGCGGGGCAGCCGGGGTTGCGCGCGACGGCGCCGTAGACCGGCGGCCCGTGCCGCTCGACGAGGTCGGCGAGCCGCGCCTCGCCGAGACCCGGGTGGGGCGCGATCCGCCGGGCCACCCCGATGTCCGGGTCGGCGGCGAGCCGGGCGGCCTGCGAGGCGGGGAGGCCGGGCCGGGCGGCGACGAGCGCGCGCACCTGGGCCACCCGGCTCGCGGCCAGCTCGGACAGCTCCGCGTCCGTGGCGGCGAGGATGCGCGGCAGCGGCTCGCGCGGGAGCCTCTCGCGCTCCACGAGCGCGGTGAGCAGGGTGAGGGGTACGGCCGGGTTCTCCGCGACGGCCCGGCGGACGTCGGGATCCGGGTCGTCCGCGAGCACCCGGAGCAGGGGCTCCCGCACGCGGGGGTTGCGCGCGACGGTCCTGCGGACGTACGCGGCGGGATGGGCGGCCAGGCGCGGCTGGAAGTGGTCCGGCAGATCGGTCCGTTCCGCGAACTCACCCGCGGCCCAGGGCTCCTCGGCGTCCAGGAACTCCTCCAGGCCGGCCGGGGGCGTCGCGGGATTGGCCGCGGCCGCGTGCCGTACCCGCCGGACGCCGGGCGCGTGGTCGGTGCAGGGCTCGGCGCGACGGTGACATGCGTCACAGCGACTGGGTGCCGGGTGACCGCCGTCGGCGAGGAGGGCGGCGAGCAGGGCGGGCGGTGCGTCCGCGTTCCGGGCGAACTCCACCCGTACGACGACGTGGGGATGGCGGGCGAGTTCCTCGGAGAGGTCGGCGGAGAGCTCGGCGGACTGGGCGGCGCACTCGGCGACGTACGGCTCCGGGTCGCGTGCGAGGGCGGCGAGGACGTCGGGCGGCAGCCCTGTGACGTACAGGGCCAGCTCGCCGCGGACCTGCGGGTCGGGGTGCGCGGCGAGCGCACGTACCGCCGCCTCGGGGGCGATCCCCGCCTGCGCGGCGGCCACCAGGAGGTCGGGGTCGTCGCGGGGCACCTCGGCCCAGGGAATCCTGCCGCCGGCGACGAGCGTCCAGAGGTCCACGTCGTCGTGGGCGCGCAGGGCGCGGGCCCGGGCCTCGGTGAGGTCGTCTCGGCGCGCCAGGAGTAGGCGGACGTCCTCGTCACCGGCGTCCGCCAGCGGCTGGAAGAGCCTCTCCGGCAGCGCCGGATTGTCCGCGAGACCCGCCAGAACGTCCTGCAACAGATCTCCCCCGCGCGCCTCTGATGGCCCCCATCGAATTTTCGATGGAACACGAACGGGTACTCGTTCGTCCATTCCATAACGTCCTTGACGCCGAAGTACCAGCGACGGAGGTGCGGAGCGATGGCGGGTTTCCGGAGTCTTGCGAGACAGGTGCGCGATCCCGGGAGTGACATGGCGCTGCGGAGGTATTCGCTGCGCAAGTGCCTGGAGCGGTTCGCCCCTTACGGGCACCGCGCGACCTGGGACCACCTGTGCCGCAGGCACGGGTTCGGGCCCGAGGACAGGGAGCTCGATCCGGGGCGGCTGGTGGCCGCGCTGGAGGAGCTGGAGGAGGCGCGGGCGGTCTGGCTCGCGTACGAGAAGGAGTTCGCGGCGCGTCGGCGGCGCGAGAAGCACGAGGGCCTGCGCCGGCCGGGCGCGCTGGACGACTGGCACCGGCGGACGTGGGGCGGCAACGGAGTGGCGCGGTGTGACGATCCGGGCGTGCACCCGACGGAGCCGCTGGCCGAGGTGTTGCGGCGGTTGATCGCCGCGCTGGAATCCGCGCCCGGGGAGCACTGCCCGGTGTGCGCGGGAGACCGGATCGAATGGCGGCCGGACCTGGCGGACGAGCCCTGGTTCGGCCCGGTGTGCGCGGACTGCGGCGTGGTCGTGCCGCGGGCGGTGCTGACGGCGGGTGCGCTGGCGCGAGCTCGGGGAGAGTCTCTGCTCGCTCTGGCGTCGGTGGCCTAGTCACGGTGGAAGACGAGACGCGGGGGCAACGGGGCCACGGGGGACGCGCGGGCGACGGGGACAACGGGGGCCCGCGTTGCTGCAGGTATGTCTGAACGGGACCCGGGGGCCGGAGGACTCCGCGGCGGTGCCGATGTCACCGGGCGCGATGGCGGAGTCGGCGGCGCGGGCCGTCGCGGCGGGGGCGCGTGACGTCCATGTGCACCCCAGGACGCCGTGCGGCGGCGACACGCTGTCGCCCCGGGTCCTCTCGGTGACGCTGGCGGCGCTGCGGGAGGCGGTCGGCGTCCCGGTGGGTGTGACGACCGGCGCGTGGGCCGAGCCCGATCCCGTACGCCGGGTGGAGCGCGTCCTGACCTGGACGGACCTGCCCGACCACGCGTCGGTGAACTGGCACGAGCCGGGCGCGGAGGAGCTGGCGGCCGTCCTCCTGGAGCGCGGGGTGGCTGTGGAGGCGGGGCTCTGGTCGGGCACGGACGGACCGGAGCGCTTCCTCCGTTCGCCGCTGGCACCGCGGGTGCTGCGGGTCCTCGCGGAGGTCACCGACCACGACCCCGCGACCGCGGAGTCCACGGCCCGTTCGCTCCTCGCGGAGCTGGGGACGGCCCACGGCCTGCCGGTCCTCCTCCACGGGGAGGACGGCGGGGCCTGGCCGGTCCTGCGGCTGGCCCGCCGCCTCGGTCTGGCCACCCGCGTCGGTCTGGAGGACACGCTCGTCCTTCCGGACGGCTCCCGCGCGGACTCCAACGCCCAACTGGTCGCGGCCGCACTGGCGATGAACGATGTCGCGGCCGGCTCCGAGGCCGGCTCCGCGTAGTCGAAGGGCGCGACGCTACCAGAGCGGAAATCAGTGGCCCACCCGAATTCCCCTCCCGCACAGTGTCCGGCGTGAGAACGACACCCGAGTCACCGGAGAACTGACATGTCGACGCTGCGCGTCACCGCCGAAACCCTGGCCGTCCACGCCCATCCCAACGCCGACGCCCTCGAACTGGCCCAGGTGGGCCTCTACCGGGCCGTCGTCGCGAAGGGCGCGTACCGCAGCGGTGATGTCGCCGTCTACATTCCGGAGCAGGCCGTGCTGCCCACCCCCCTCGTCGACGAGCTGGGGCTGACCGGACGGCTCGCCGGGAAGGCGTCCGACCGGGTCAAGGCGGTACGTCTGCGGGGCGAGTTGTCGCAGGGCATCGTGTGCCGGCCGAAGGCGCTGGCCGACGTCGACCTGGCAGCGGCGGCAGCCGAGGGGACCGACTTCGCCGAGCTGCTCGGCATCACGAAGTGGGTGCCGCCGATCCCGCCGACCATGAGCGGGGACGTGGAGGTGGCGCCCGACCTGCTGCCCTGGGTCGACATCGAGAACCTCCAGCGGTATCCGGACATCTTCGAGCCGGGCGAGCCGGTGGTCCTGACCGAGAAGCTGCACGGCACCGCCTGCCTCACCACGTACTCCGCCGAGGACGGCCGCGTCCAGGTCTCCTCCAAGGGCTTCGGGGCCAAGGGCCTCGCGCTCCAGGAGGACCCGCGGAACCTGTACTGGCGGGCCGTCCACGGCCACGGCGTACCGGCCGTCGCGGCGCGGCTTGCCGCCCGCCTCGGGGCGCGCCGGGTCGGTCTGTTCGGTGAGGTGTACGGGGCCGGTGTGCAGGACCTCGGCTACGGCGCGAACGCCCGTGGCGAGCAGGTCGGTTACGCGGTCTTCGACGTGTCCGCCGAGATCGACGGCCAGGTCCGGTGGCTGGACCCGGCGGAGGTCCTGGAGGCCGGCGAGCTGCCGCTCGTACCGCGGCTGTACACGGGGCCGTACGACCTGGACGTCGTCGTCGGACTGGCGAGCGGCCGGGAGACCGTGTCCGGGGGTGAGCTCCATCTGCGGGAGGGTGTCGTGATCCGCCCGGTCACGGAGCGGTACAGCCCGGTCGTGGGCGGCCGCGCCATCGCCAAGGCGGTCAGCCCGGCCTATCTGACCCGCAAGGGCGGCACCGAGTACGAGTGACCGCCACGGAGGACCGAGGGGCCCGTCCACGGGGGTGGCGGGCCCCTCTTCGTTCCCGGGGCGTGTTCGGAGAGTCCCGCCTGCCCGGCGGGCTGCGGCGCTGCGTTCGCAACACGCCCTAGCCCTCCCGGCGCTCCCCCATCAGCCGGGAACCGGTGAGGCGCTCGCCGATCGCGTCGTCCGGGTTGGACAGGACGCAGTTCTGCAGCGACAGACAACCGCAGCCGATGCAGTCGGTCAGATGGTCCCTCAGCCGTCCGAGCTGCTCGATCCGCTCGTCCAGCTCAGTGCGCCACGCCGCCGAGAGCCGCGCCCAGTCCTCGTTGGTGGGCGTGCGCTCCTCGGGGAGTTCGGAGAGGGCGACCCGGATGGTCGCCAGCGGGATGCCCACGCGCTGCGCGGCCCGGATGAAGGCGACCCGCCGGAGGGTGTCACGGCCGTAGCGGCGCTGGTTGCCACTGGTACGGCGGCTGTTGATCAGGCCCTTGGACTCGTAGAAGTGCAGGGCCGACACCGCGGCGCCGCTTCGCGCGGACACCTGGCCGACGGTGAGTTCATGGATCTTCTCTGGAATCTGCGGCACCCCTCGAACCCTACTGTCCGTTGACAGCGGGCCCACCACCCCACATGCTGAGCAAGCGCTTAGAAACAGGAGTCACAGGTTCACGAAGGGACGATCGAAACATGGCTGAGCCGAGGATCTTCACCTCGCCCGAGGAGCTGCGCGCCGCGGTCGGCGAACCGCTGGGACACAGCGACTGGCTGGAGGTCGAGCAGAAGCGGATCGATCTGTTCGCCGACGCCACCGGTGACCACCAGTGGATCCACGTGGACCCGGAGCGGGCGGCCTCCGGGCCGTTCGGGAAGACCATCGCGCACGGCTATCTGACGCTGTCGCTGCTGCCGACGCTGGTGCCGCAGATCATGCGTGTCGAGGGCATGAAGATGGGCCTCAACTACGGCACCAACAAGGTCCGCTTCCCCTCCCCCGTACCGGTCGGCTCGCGGCTGCGCGCGGGCGCCGTGCTGACCGAGGTGACGGAGGCGGGCGGCGGGGTGCAGGTGACGGCGACCGTGACGGTGGAGCGTGAGGGCGGCGACAAGCCGGTCTGCGTCGCCGAGTCGGTCTCCCGCTACTACTTCTGAGCGCCGACCATCCGCAGCACGAGGTCGGCGTAGAGCGCGCCGACCTCGTCCGGCGTCCGGCGGCCCTGGACGTTGAACCAGCGCGACACGTCGATGCAGAGGGAGAGCACGGCCACCGTCGTGCCCGGCACGTCCGGCACGTCGAACTCGCCCGCCGCCACGCCCTCGTCGATGATCCCGCGCACGGTCGCGTCGGACTCGCGGCGCAGCGCGACGATCTCGGTGCGATGCTCGGGCCCGAGGGCGTCGAGCTCGTACTGGACGACCCGCGCGGTGGTGTGGCGCTCGGCGTGCCAGCGCACGAAGGACCGTACGGCGTCGGCCAGCCGCTCGCCCGCGGTCCCCTCGCCGTCGGCGGCGGCCCGGAGGATCTCCAGGGCCTTGTCGTGACCGATGCGGCTGATCCGGTGGAGCAGCTCTTCCTTGGTCTTGTAGTGGATGTAGAGCGCGGCAGGGCTCATGCCGGCGCGGCCGGCGATGTCCCGTGTCGTGGTGGCGTGGTAACCGCGCTCGGCGAACGCCTCGACGGCCGCGACGAGCAGCCGCCGGGCAGCCTCGGGCGTGACCTCGCCCCACGACGCGTCCGCGCCGCCGGGCGTCTCCTCAGCGACGCTCATCGTTCGCCCCCTCTCCAACCGTCAGGACGAACACCATACAACGAAGCTGAGCAAGCGCTTAGGCTCAGAGCTTCTGGAAGGGGTCGTGCTCGGCGAGGAGCTTCTCCAGCCGGGCCTGGTCGACCCGGCTGACGATCTGCCCCGCCTCCTGCCGGTCGCGGACGACCTTGGCGAGAGTGAAGGCGGAGGTCGTGAGGTAGAGGACGGCGATGGCGAGGAAGGCGCGGACCCAGGCGTCGGCGTCCAGCTGGTAGACGCCGATCGCCACGGCGGCGAGGGCGAGGCCGAAGGAGATGACGGCCTGCAGGTGGTAGGCGGCCGTGTTCTGCTGCTTGACCGGTGTGTCGCTCATGGGAGCAGGATCGGGCGGATGTGGTGTCCGCCACATCCGTCCGGATACTCAGCCGCGTCCGGCGGGATACTCAGAACGCGGACACGCCCGTGAGCGCCCGCCCGATGATCAGCTTCTGGATCTGGCTCGTGCCCTCGTACAACGTCATCACGCGCGCGTCGCGGAGCAGCTTCCCGACCGGGTACTCGTCGATGTAGCCGTATCCGCCGAAGACCTGCAGGGCGTTGTTCGCGGCGCGGACGGCCGCTTCGGAGGCGAACAGCTTGGCCTGGGAGGCGGCCGTGGCGAAGTCCAGGCCCCGGTCCACGAGGTCGGCGACGCGCCAGGTGAGCAGGCGGGCGGCGTCGACGTCGACGGCGATGTCGCTGATCAGCTCCTGCACCAGCTGGTACGAGGCGATCGGCTTGCCGAACTGTTCCCGCTCCCCCGCGTAGCGCACGGCCGCGTCGAGGGCCGCCTGCGCGATGCCCACGCAGCCGGCCGCGACCGACATCCGCCCCTTGGCGAGGGCGGACATGGCGACGGAGAAGCCCTTGCCCTCGGGGCCCAGCATGGCGGAGGCGGGAACGCGGACGTCCTCCAGGACCAGCTCGGCGGTGGCCTGGCCGCGCAGGCCGAGCTTGCCGTGGACGGTGCGGCGGGTGAGGCCGGGGGTGTCGGTGGGGACGAGGAAGGCGGAGACACCCTTGTGGCCGGGGGCGTCGCCGGTACGGGCGAAGAGCAGGACGACGTCGGCCCAGGTGCCGTTGGTGATGAACATCTTCGAGCCGTTGACGACGAAGGTGTCGCCGTCGCGTACGGCCCTGGTGGAGAGGCTGCCCGCGTCCGAACCGGTGCCCGGCTCGGTCAGCCCGAAGCAGCCGAGCGCGTCGCCGGAGGTGAGCCGGGGCAGCCAGGCGCGCTTCTGCTCCTCGGTACCCCAGGAGGCGATGGTCTTGGTGACGAGACCCAGCGAGACGGAGACGATGCCGCGCACGGAGGAGTCGCCGCGGCCGAGCTCCTCGGTGACCAGGCAGTACGAGAGATGGTCGCCGCCCGATCCGCCGTACTCCTCCGGGACGGTCAGGCCGAGGAAACCGACGGCCCCGAGCTTCTTCACGATCGACCGGTCGACGCTCTCGCTCCGGTCCCAGGCGACGACGTGCGGG
Source organism: Streptomyces sp. NPDC013457 (assembly GCF_043089925.1). Classification (NCBI taxonomy): domain Bacteria; kingdom Bacillati; phylum Actinomycetota; class Actinomycetes; order Kitasatosporales; family Streptomycetaceae; genus Streptomyces; species Streptomyces sp. NPDC013457. The sequence continues at coordinate 126,538 of NZ_JBICBL010000007.1, read as the reverse complement.
GCGACCTCGCGCGCGACGAACTCCCCGGCGAGCCGCCGTACGGCTTCCTGCTCCTCGCTGAGCTCCAGGTTCACTGCGCCACCGACCTTCGGGAAGACTTTAATTAGCACTGCTAGTTTCTGCTGCGCAGGCCTACTATGTGCGCCATGGCCCGACCGCGCAAGCCCCTGCTGAGCAGAGAACGCATCGTCGAGGCGGCGAGCGCGCTCGTGGACGCGGAGGGCCTCGCGGCCGTCTCGACGCGACGGCTCGCGGCCGAGCTCGGGGTGAGCGGGCCGTCCCTCTACAACCACTTCCGCACCAAGGACGAGATCCTCGACGCGGTCGCCGACGCCGTCAGCGCCAAGGTCGATCTGTCGATGTTCGCGGAGGACGACGGCCGCGACTGGCGTACGGCGCTGCACGACTGGGCGGTCTCCTACCGGGCGGCCCTCGCCGACCACCCCCATGTCGTCCCGGTCCTGGCCCAGGGCCCCGGCCGTCGCCCGGCGGGCCTGAAGGTCGCCGACGCGGTTTTCGGCGCGATGGTCCGAGCGGGCTGGCCGCCTGCCCAGGCGACGTACATCGGGGCGCTGATGCGGTACTTCGTCACGGGCTCGGCCCTCGGCTCCTTCGCCCGTGGCTTCGTCGACGACGAGACGGCCTACGACCCCGCGGACTACCCTCACCTCGGCCAGGCCCACCTCCTCGCGGAACACCGCCAGAAGGTCGACGAGGGCGCCTTCGGGACGGGCCTGAGGGCGCTGCTCGACGGGTTGGCGATGCAGTACGAGACGGGGGTACGGGGAGCATGGGGCAGACAGGAGACGCCGAGCGGCTCGTAGCGGCGACACGGAACGGGGACGCGGACGCGGTCCGCGCCCTCGTGGAGGCGGGTGCGGACCCCGACGCCCGGACCGAGGACGGACTGCCGGTGCTGTGCGCGGCGGTGGCGGCCTTCGACGCCGGGACCGCCCGCGCGCTCGTGGAGGGCGGCGCCGACCCGGACCGGGAGCTGCCGGACGGGACGACGCCGCTGTTCCGCGCTGTCATGGGCGGCTCTCCGGCCGTCGTCGACGCGGTCCTGGGGGCCGAGCCCCGGCTGCGACTCCCGGAGCCGGTGCGGGAGCGGCTCCTGGCCCGGGTGCGCCGTTGGCACGAGGCCGGGGCGGAGGCCGAACTCCGGCGGATGACGGGCTCGTCGGCCCCCGCGCGGAGTGTCCTGGTCGAGGACTCCGAGGACTCGCTCGTGCGGCAGGTGACGCTCGGCGGGCGGACCGTACGGGAGGGGCACGGCGCGATCCTGACGTCGCTGGAGTGGGCGTTCCGCGTCCTGACGCCCGTGGACGAGCTGATCGCGCGGGCGGTGGCGCCCCGCGACGCGGGCCCGGAGCACGTCGCCTGGTCGGCGGCGCGCGGGGTGCTGAGCGAGCGGCGCAGCCGCGAGACCTGGTCGGCGCTGGCGACCCACCGCCGTCACCCGGACGCGGCCCGCCGCCTGTTCACGGTCGACGCCCTGTGGAGCCTCTCCGCCTTCCGCTGGAACGGCCCCGACTCCTACGAGACGGAGACCGCCGAACTCCTCGCCGCCTGGGCCACGGAGGAGCGGGACGACGGCGTCCTCACGCAGATCCTCCGCACCTTCAACCTCCTGGAGCACCCGGCCCACGAGGAGCTCGGTCTGCGGTTCGCCGGCCACGCGCACCCGCCCGTCCGGGTGGAGGCGGCGTGCGCCCTGGCGGACGAGAACGCGCCCCTCACGCCGAAGGCCCGGGCGGCACTGCTCGGCCTCGCGGGCGACCCCGACGCCCTGGTGCGCTCCACGGCGGGCGAGATGCTGGCCGGCAGGCACGACCTCTCCGACGAGGTCACCGGGGCCCTGCTCGCCCTCGTCGCGGACCGGGACGCCGCCGTGCGCCGGAAGGGCGCGGCAGCGCTCGCCACCAGCAGGGACCGGTCGCCCACGGCCGCCGCGGCCCTGTGGGCGCTGCTCGACGACGACGATCCGTCGCTGCGCCTGGAGGGCGCCTTCGGCCTGGCCCGCCGCGACGACCCGCGGACCGAGGAGGCGTACCGGCGGGCGGGGCCGGCGGCGGGCCCGGAGTTCGAGCACGATCACCGGCCCACGGAACTGCTCCACCACCGGTGGCGCCTGGAGGACCGTTCGGCGGCCGCCGAAACGTGAGTGCGGGACCCTGGGGGCATGGCAGCCGAAGACCTCGCCGCCCTCGCGGCGCTCCTCGCCGACGAGACCCGAGCCGCGTTCGTCCTCGCCCTGCTCGACGGGCGGGCCTGGACCGCGGGCGAACTCGCCCGGCACGCGCGCGTGGCACCGTCCACCGCCAGCGAGCACCTGGGGAAGCTGGTCGCGGGCGGGGTGCTCGCCGAGGAGCGGCAGGGGCGGCACCGGTACGTGCGGCTCGCCGACGCCGGGATCGCGCATCTCGTCGAGGACCTCGCCGCCCGCTCCGAGCCCACACGGAAGAAGCCGCCGCACTCGCTGCGGGCGGCGAGCGCCGGGCACGCGATGGCGCGGGGGCGCACCTGCTACGACCATCTCGCGGGGAGGCTCGGGATCGCGATCACCGAGGCCATGACGGTGCGCGGACTGCTGCGCCAGGACACCGGGTTCGCGCTCACCGACGCGGGCGTGGCGTGGTTCGGGGAGCAGGGCATCGCGCTCGTGGCCGCGGGGCGGCGGCCGGTCGCCCGCGGCTGTCTCGACCGGACCGAGCGCAGGCCGCATCTGGCGGGGGTCGCGGGCGCCGCGCTCTGCCGGCACGCGCTCGACTCCGGCTGGTGCGTACGGATCGGGTCGGAACGCGCCGTCAAGGTGACCTCCGAGGGCGAGCGGGCCCTCCAGCGGGTGCTCGGCATCGAGCCCGCGATATTGCGGTGAACGCCGAAGTGTCCAGGCCCTACGGTCGCCCCATGACCGACTCCCCCGCCACCTCGCGTCTGGCGCTCGCCGCCGCCGGTGTCACCGTCGCCCTGTGGGCCTCCGCCTTCGTCTCGATCCGCAGCGCCGGGGAGGCCTACTCCCCCGGAGCGCTGGCCCTCGGCCGGCTGCTGTCCGGTGCGCTCGTCCTCGGGGCCGTCCTGCTGGTCCGGCGCGAAGGCCTGCCGCCCCGGGCGGCCTGGCGGGGGATCGCGGTGTCCGGGGTCCTCTGGTTCGGCGCCTACATGGTGGCCCTCAACTGGGGCGAGCAGGAGGTCGACGCGGGCACGGCCGCGATGGTCGTGAACATCGGGCCCCTCCTCATCGCCCTGCTCGGCGCCCGGTTCCTCGGCGAGAGGCTGCCGCCCCGGCTGCTCGCGGGCATGGCGGTGTCCTTCGCCGGCGCGGTCGCCGTGGGGCTGTCGATGTCGGGCGAGGGCCACGCCTCGGTGCTCGGCGTCGGGCTCTGCCTCCTCGCGGCGGTCGCGTACGCGGGTGGTGTCGTCGCGCAGAAGCCGGCCCTGGCGCACGGGAGCGCCCTCCAGGTCACCACCTTCGGGTGCCTGGTGGGCGCGGTGGCGTGTCTGCCGTTCGCCGGGCAGCTGGTCGACGAGGTGGCGAGAGCCCCGGTCTCGGCGACCCTGAACATGGTCTACCTCGGCGTGTTCCCGACCGCCCTTGCCTTCACGACCTGGGCCTACGCCCTCGCTCGTACGACCGCCGGCCGGATGGGTGCGACCACGTACGCCGTGCCCGCGCTGGTCGTCCTCATGGCGTGGGTGTTCCTCGGCGAGCTGCCGGGCCTGCTCACGCTCGCGGGCGGCGCGCTCTGCCTCGCGGGCGTCGCGGTCTCGCGCTCCCGGCCGAAGCCCCCGTCCGGGACTCCGGCCGGCGGCGTGGGGACCACGACGACGCACGGTGTGAGGACGCCCGGTGAGAGGACGCCCGGTGAGAGGACGCCCGGCGGGGGGACGCCCGGCGGAAGGACGTCCCGCGGCAAGGCGTCCGGTTAGCGGACGTCCGGCGCGAGGTCGTCCGAGTCGTCCGAGTCGTCCGATCCGAAGACGACGAGCGCCCGGCCCCCCTTGCCCGCGATCATGTTCTCGAAGGCGCCCGGGATGCCGTCGAGGGTGATCCGTTCGGTGACCAGCGCACTCAGGTCGAGGCGCCCGGCCCGGATGTGTTCGGCGAGGACGGGCAGGTCCGCCGCCGGGTCGGAGTTCCCGTACACGCAGCCGGACAAGGTCCGGCCCCAGTGGAAGAGCTCCAGGGCGTTGAAGGTGACCTGCTGGTCCTTGCCGCCGATGCCGACGACCGTGGTGCGGCCGCCGCGCCGGGTGGAGTCCCAGGCGGTCCGGATCGTGGTGGCACGGCCCACGCACTCGACGGCCACGTCGGCGCCGTGGCCGCCCGTCAGCTTCCGGATGTCCCTGGCGGTGGTCGCGGACGCGACGACGTACTCGGTCGCTCCCGCGGCCCGCGCCAGGGCCTCCTTCTCGGGCGAGACGTCGACCGCGACGATCGGCGAGGCGCCCGCGATCCGGGCGGCCTGGAGGGTGGCGAGGCCCACGCCTCCGACGCCGTACACCACGACGGACTCGCCCTGGCGTACCCGCGCCGAGTGGTGCACCGCGCCCCAGCCGGTGAGGACGGCGCAGCCGAGGAGGGCCGCGTCGGTCAGCGGGACGCCGTCGGGGACGGGCAGGACGCAGTTCGCCGCGACCACGGTCTCCTCGGCGAAGGCGGCCACGTTGAGACCGGGGTGGAGACCGGTCCCGTCCTCGGTCTCGGCGTACACGCTCCCCGCGCCGGTCAGCGCGTCGGCGCAGAGCCAGACCTCGCCGAGCGAGCAGGCGTGGCAGGCGCCGCAGGACGGAGCCCAGTTGAGGACGACACCGTCGCCGGGGGCGACATGGGTGACGCCCTCGCCGACGGAGACGACCGTGCCGGCGCCCTCGTGCCCGAGGACGGCCGGGACGGGCACCTTCATGGTGCCGTTGGTGAGGGACAGGTCGGAGTGGCAGACCCCCGCGGCGGCGAGGCGGACCCGTACCTGGCCGGGACCTGGTTCGGGCAGTCGGATGCCGGCTATCTCCAGCGGAGAGCCGACGGCGGGCAGGAAGGCGGCGCGGACCACGCTCATGACGCGTCTTGCTCCTCAAGGCTCGGAACAGGCTCGGAACGGCCCCGAAGGGCCGGGAACCCCGGAGGGCCGGAACCCCGAAGGGCCGGAACCCCGGAGGGCCGGAACGGCTCGGAAGGGCTCAGAACTGGAGGGACTTGGTCTGGAGGTACTCGGAGAGGCCGTGCGCGCCGAGCTCGCGCCCCACGCCTGACTGCTTGTAGCCGCCGAACGGCGCCAGCGGGTTGAAGCGGCCTCCGTTGATGTCGACCTGACCCGTCTCCATCCGGCGCGCGAAGGCGACGGCCGCCTCCGGTTCGCCCCAGACGGCGCCCGCGAGCCCGTACACGGTCCCGTTGGCGATGGCGAGTGCCTCGTCCTCGTCCTCGTAGCGCAGGAGGGAGACGACCGGTCCGAAGATCTCCTCCTGCGCGATGGTCATGTCCGGGGTGACGTCGGCGAAGACGGTCGGGGAGACGTAGTAGCCGGTCTCGCGCGGGGCCTCCGGGCCGCCCGCGACGAGCCGGGCGCCCTCCTCGATCCCCTTCTCGATGTAGCCGCGCACCCGCTGCTGCTGCTTCGCGTTGACGAGCGGGCCGACGCGCTCGCCGGGGACGTACTTGGCGACGGCCTCGGCGGCCAGCGCCACCGCCTCTTCGTACCGGTCGGCGGGGACGAGCATCCGGGTCCACGCGCTGCACGTCTGGCCGGAGTTGGCCATGACGTTGGCGATGCCGACGGCGACGGCCTTGCCGAGGTCGGCGCTCGGCAGGATGACGTTGGCGGACTTGCCGCCGAGTTCCAGCGCGACCCGCTTGACCGCTCCGCCCGCGAGGGCGCCGATCCGCCTGCCGACGGCCGTGGAGCCGGTGAAGGAGACGAGGTCGACGTCCTCGTGCTCGGCGAGCGCCTGGCCGGCGACCGGGCCGAGGCCGGTGACGAGGTTGAAGACGCCGGCCGGGATGCCGGCCGCGTGGACGGTCTCGGCGAAGAGCTGGGCGGTCAGCGGGGTGTCCTCGGCCGGCTTGAGGACGACCGTGCAGCCGGCGGCGAGCGCGGGAGCGACCTTGGCGACGATCTGGTGGAGCGGGTAGTTCCACGGGGTGATCGCGCCGACCACGCCGACCGGCTCGGAGTAGACCGTGGAGTTGCCGACCTTCTCCTCGAACGAGTACTCGGCGGCGAGATCGGCGTACGTACCGGCGACGGCGATGGGCAGACCGGCGTGGACGGCGGCGGCGAACTGCGGCGGCGCGCCGAGTTCGGCCGTGACCGTGGCGGCGATCTCCTCGGCGCGGGCGGCGAGACCGTCGCGGAGCGCACCGATCAGCTTGGCGCGCTCCGCGGGCGGGGTGGCGGCCCAGCCCGGGAAGGCGCTGCGCGCGGCGCGTACGGCCGCGTCGACGTCCTCGGCGGTCCCGGCCGGGACATGGCCGATGATCTGCTCGTCCGCCGGATCGACCACCGGGATCGTCTCCGTGGAGGCGGCGGGACGCCACTCCCCGCCGATGTACATCGCGTCGTGGCTCTTCATCCGCTACTCCCTCTGTCCTGCGTGCCTGCGTGCCTGCGTGCCTGCGGTCCTGCCGAGGTCACCCAAACTAGCGCTGATAGTTTTCTGGCGCCAGAGCCGTCGCGCTCCAGCGGGCCGCTCCCGTCGCCACCGTGGCCGGTTTCAGAAGTCGGCCCGGGTCGGCTCGTCGAGCCGGGCCACGGACTCCTGCCCGTAGGCCTTCCGGTACGCCTCCCTGACCGCCTCGATCCGCGGGTCGAGGAGCCTCGCCTCCGACGCCGGGTAGAGCAGGATCAGCTCGTACGAACGCTCCCGCTCGATGGTGCCGTCGGCGTCGCGCCACTGTCCACGCCCGTTCTGGACGGTCAGGCCCGCCGGGAACCCCGGCGTCACCTTCCGGTCGACGAAGGCCATGAACTGCCCGTCGGTGACGGCGGGGCCGCCGCCGGGGCGCTCGGTCCCGAAGAAGAGGCGAGTCTCCACATACGCCTTGCCCCGGGCCTGCGCCGTGAGGGCGGCCGGCGCGGGCGCGCTCTCGCCGAGAGTGGCGTACGCGGCGGGGGCGCCGACCGCGAGCAGCAGCCCGGCGGTGGCGACGGCGCCACGCGTACGCGTACGCGTGGCGAGCGCACGGGCCGGCGTGGCCGACGAGCGGGACAGGGTACGGAACAGAGGACGGGGCAGCGGGCGGATCGTCATGGGCTCGTCCTTGCGGTTCGGGGCGGTACGGGCGGACGCCGAGCCTGACCTGCGAGGCTCCGCACCCCCGGTGACGGACCAGTTCTAGCGTCCGGACCGGACCCGTCCCGCCACCGCCGCGCGTTCCCTCACGGATTGACCGGAAGCAGCGGGGCGCACCGAGGAGGCGTGGGCGGCCCGTGGGACGACGGGCGGCGCGCGCCTCAGGACTCCCGGGCGACGTCCGTGAGATGGGCGAAGACGACGACGTTCGACTCGTAGCCCTTCTTGGGGTCGAAGGAACCACCGCAGGTGAGCAGCCGCAGTTCGGCGCGGTCGGTGGAGCCGTACACCTCGCGGTCGGGGAACTCCTTCTTGGTGTACGTGCGGACCTTGTCGACCGTGAACACGGCGACCTTGCCGTCGGCCCGCGCGACGCGGACGGTGTTGCCGCGGTCGAGCGAGTCCAGGTTGAGGAAGATGGCCGGCCCGGTGCGGGTGTCTCGGTGTCCGACGACGATCGCCGTGCCGCGCTCGCCGGGGGCGGGGCCGCCCGCGTACCAGCCGACGATCCGCGGGTTCTCGATCGGCGGCGTGGCGAGCTTCCCCGTGCGGTCGAGCCCGAGGTCGATCACCGGCGCCTCGATCGTGATCGACGGGACGGCGATGCTGGTGGCGCGTGACCGGGTCAAGGGCGCGGGCGACGGCGCGCGCGGACGTGCGGGCTTGGGCGCGGTCCTGGAACGGGACTGCGCCTTCGGCTTCTCGTCGGGATGCCTCCCGGGCGCGGGCCGGGCGGCGGACTGTGCGGGCGCCCCGTGCGCGGCAGCCTGTTCCGAGGCCGTCCGGGCCGCGGCGGCGGCCGGCGGGCCGGACGGTTCGTCGCCCTGGGCCCACCAGATGCCGCCGCCGACCAGGGACAGGGCCACCACCACGGTCCGGGTGAGCCGGAGGAGGCGCCGCTGCCTGCGCGTGGAGCGGAACCTACGAAGCGCCATGCGTGCGGCGACGCGCCCGGCGGACGAGGATCAGACCCGCCGTACCCGCGAGGCCGGCGGCGAGGGCGGCGGCGACGCCGAACATGGAGCCGTCGTCGGAGGACTCGGTCGTGGTCGTGGTGGCACTGCCGCCGCCACCCGCGCCGACCGGGCCCTGCGGGGGCTTTCCGCCGTCGCCACCGCTCCAGCCGCCCTCGCTGCCGTTCTCTCTGCCACCACCGCCTCCGCCCCCGCCGCTGCCTCCGCTTCCGCCGCTGCCGTCATTGCCTCCGCTGCCGCTGCCGCTCCAGCTGTTGCCCGAGCCGCTACTGCCGGAGTTGTTGCCCGAGTCGCTGCCCGAGTCGCTGCTGCCGGAGCCGCTGTTGCCCGAGTTGCCGCTGCCGCTGCCGCCGTTCGCATTGCCGTTGGTGGCGTTGGCGCGGTCGGAGCTGCCTCCGTCGGCGCTGCTGCCGTTGCTGCCGCTGCCGCCGTTCGCCGAGGTGTTGGTGATCTCGTCGCAGTCGACGCGGAAGTCCCTGCTCTTCCTGGTGCCGGTCTGGCTCTCCCAGGTCCACTCGACTCTGTACGCGCCGTCGACGAGCGTCAGGTCCGGGGTGATCCCGCGGCCCGTGGAGTCGATGGTGATCGTGCCGTTCGTGGTCACGCTGTCCACGGGTCGCTGGGGGGAGATCGTCCAGCTGAGTTGCTCCAACCCCTCGAAGTCGAAGGCGGCGAGATAGAACGTGCAGACCCGCGGCTCGGTGGTCTCGCTGTTCACGGCGGTGCGGCGGGGCTCATCCCGGCCTCCGGCGTGGTGGATCTTGATGTCGCCGTTGTCGCCGGGCGCGGCGAAGGCGGTAGGTGCACCGGCCAGGCCGAGACTGCCAAGGGCGAGCGACGCGGCGGCGATGGACAGCAGGGGACGGACTGCGGGAGCGGTCATACGGGGTTCCTCCAGTCACATGAAGACGTCGGACAATTGGCCGATCATGTGACTATCTGTCATCGCGCCCGTACGGAGGGTGCCACCGACGCCGTGACACCCTCCGTATTCACTCCCCCGGCCGACGGGCCGGCGCTAGATGATTCCGAAGAGGATCCCCGCCGCGAGGACCACCAGCGAGGTGAGCGCCGCCCACTTCACGGTGAAGCGGGTGTGGTCGCCGAACTCGACCTTCGCCATGCCGACCAGGACGTACACGGCCGGGACGAGCGGGCTCGACATGTGCAGCGCCTGGCCGGCGATGGAGGCACGGGCGATCTCCAGCGGCGAGACGCCGTGGGCCGCGCCCGCCTCCGCGAGGACCGGCAGGACGCCGAAGTAGAAACCGTCGTTGGACATGAAGTACGTGAGGGGCAGGCTGAGCAGACCGGTGACCAGCGCCATGTGCGGTCCCATGCCGTCGGGGATCGCACCCACGAGCCAGTCGGCCATGTGCTTGACCATGCCCGTGCCGGTGAGGACACCGGTGAAGACGGCGGCGGCGAAGACCATGCCGGCGACGTTGAGGACGTTGTCGGCGTGCGCGGCGAGCCTGGCCTTCTGGTCGGCCATCTTCGGATAGTTGACCGTGAGCGCGAGCGCCGCGCCCAGGAGGAAGAGGACCGGGATCGGCAGCAGTTCGAGGATCATCGCGGTGAGCAGCGCGACGGTGAGGCCCGCGTTGAACCAGTACAGCCTCGGCCGCAGGGTCGGGCGGTTCGGGTCGAGCCCCTGGAAGCCCTCAGCGGCTCCCGCCCCGGCACCGGCACCGGCACCGGCACCGGCCCCCGTCACGGTACCCACGTCGCCCGAGCCGGGGACACCGGCTCCGGTGGCGTCGGAGCCCGCCGGGGAGCCGGTGGCGTCCGGGCCGCCGGCCGAACCCTTCGCACCTGCGCCGGCGGCGACCAGGACGGTCCCGGTCTGCGGCTCCAGGACCTCGTCGAGGGTGAGGTAGCCGATCCGCCTGCGCTCACGGCGGCCGAGGACGTACGCGAGGGCGAAGACGAAGAGCAGGCCCATGGCGAGCGCGGGGATCATCGGGACGAAGATGTCCGCCGCGTCCACCTTGAGCGCGGTCGCCGCTCGGGCCGTGGGGCCGCCCCAGGGCAGGGTGTTCATGACGCCGTTGGCGGTCGCGGCGACGCCCGTCATCACGACCAGGCTCATCCCGAGCCGCTTGTAGAGCGGGTACATCGCCGAGACGGTGATCATGAAGGTGGTCGAGCCGTCGCCGTCGAGCGAGACGATCGCCGCCAGCACCGCGGTACCGACCACCACCCGCACGGGGTCGGCCTTGCAGAAGCGCAGGATGCCCCGCACGATCGGGTCGAACAGACCGACGTCGATCATCACGCCGAAGTAGACGATGGCGAACATCAGCATCGCGGCGGTGGGGGCGAGCTTCTCCACTCCCCCGATGACGTAGTCGCCGAGTTGCGCGCCCTGTCCGACGGCGACGCAGAACAGGGCGGGGATCAGCACGAGCGCCGCGATCGGCGACATCTTCTTCATCATGATCAGGACCAGGAAGGTCGCGATCATGGCGAAGCCGAGGACGGTCAGCATGGAGGACACCTCACGTTCACCTTCGAACTCCCACCGGGGCGGCTCCCACCGGTGCGGCGTTCGGATGACGTTAGGTGCCCCCTTCCGGCGTTAACAAGACGTTGACGCGTGAGCAATACGAGCAAAACCCCAGGTCACGGCAGGGGTGGCAGGAGGGTCACAGCGGGGGCGACAGGAGGGTCACGGCAGGGGCGCCAGCTCCACGGGGAATCCGTTGAGCACCGCCGTGCCCGAGAGCGGGTCGAGGCGCGAGCCGTCGAGGAGCTGGTTCACGTTGACCCCGGGCCGGGCCCCGGCGACCGCGAGGCGAGTGCCGGGCCGGTCGTGTCCCCAGCCGTGCGGCAGGCTCACCACTCCCCTCCGTACGGCGTCGGTGATCTCCACCTCGACCTCCAGGGCGCCGCCCTCGGCCGCGATCCGGGCGGGTTTGCCGTCGGCGAGGCCGAGGCGGTCGGCGTCGGCGGGGTGGACGTGGAGGGTGCAGCGGTTCGAACCGCTGTTGAGAGAGGGCGCGTTGTGCAGCCAGCTGTTGTTGGACCGCAGATGGCGGCGGCCGACGAGGACGAGACCTCCGGGCGGCGCGGCGAGGGCGGCGCGCAGCCGGGGCAGGTCGGCGGCGATCGGCTCCGGGAGCAGCTCGACGCGTCCGCTGCGGGTCTTGAGGAGACCGGGAAGGCGGGGTTCGAGGGGACCGAGGTCGATGCCGTGCGGTGCCCGGAGGAGGTCGTCGAGAGTGAGGTCGTACGGTCCGAGGCGGAGCATCAGGTCGAGGCGCCGCTCGGCCCCGGTGGCGCCCCTCAGCCCGGCGGCGACGGTCTTGGGGTCGGCGCCGTGGACGGGTGAGTGCTCCTGGGTGACCGCCTTGGCCAGGGTCGTGTCGACGGCGAGGTCGTCGACGGCCGACGGCGGGGCGCCGTGCATCCCGCTCACGGCGAGGATCAGCCGTGCGTGGATCTCGCACTCGTCCATCCGCCCGTCCTCCAGCGGAACCACGGCCGGGGTGAAACGGACCTGGTTGCGGACGGCGAGACCGTTGAAGGAGAAGTCGAAGTGGGCGCTCCGCGAGGGCGGCGGCGGAGGCAGGACGACATCGGCGTGGCGGGTGGTCTCGTTGAGGTACGGATCGACGGCCACCATCAGGTCGAGGGAGCCGAGCGCCCGGTCGAGGCGCAGCCCGTCGGGCGCCGAGAGGACGGGGTTGGCGGCGATGGTGATCACCGCGCGGATACGTTCCTCCCCCGCCGTCTCGATCTCCTCGGCGAGCGCGGCCATGGGGAGTTCGCCCTTGGCCTCGGGGTGGCCGGAGACCCTGCTGCTCCAGCGGCCGAGCGCGAAGCCCTTGCCGGGGCCCGCCGGCCGGGGCGCGGGAGCGGTCGCGGCGAGCGGGAAGAGCGCACCGCCGGGGCGGTCGAGGTTGCCTGTGAGGACGTTCAGGACGTCGACGAGCCAGTTGCCGAGCGTGCCGTGGGTGACCGTGGAGCTGCCCATCCGGCCGTAGACGGCGGCGGTGGGCGCGGCCGCGAGTTCCCGGGCGACGGTACGGATGGTGGCGGCCTCCAGGTCGCAGGCGGCGGCGACGGCCTCCGGCGTGAACTCCCTTACCGCCTCTCGTACGTCCTCCACGCCCTCGACCAGGTCGGCGAGCGGGACGCCGGGGTCGGCGAGGCCCTCCGCGAAGAGGGTGTGGACCAGCGCGGCGAGGAAGAGGGCGTCGGTGCCGGGGTGGATGGCGACATGACGGTCGGCGAGCCGGGCGGTACGGGTGCGGCGCGGGTCGACGACGGTGAGGGTGCCGCCGCGCCTGCGCAGCGCCTTGAGCCTGCCGGGGAAGTCGGGGGCGGTGCAGAGGCTGCCGTTGGAGTCCAGGGGGTTGGCGCCGAGCATCAGGAGATGGTCGGTGCGGTCCAGGTCCGGGACGGGGATGGCGAAGGGGTCGCCGAAGAGCAGCCCGCTGGAGACGTGCTTGGGCATCTGGTCGAGGGTGGAGGCGGTGAAGAGGTTCCGGGTCCGCAGGGCGCCGATCAGCAGGGGCGGGTAGAGGCCGCCGGCCATGGTGTGGACGTTCGGGTTGCCGAGCACGAGGCCCACCGCGTTCGGTCCGTACGTCTCGATCAGCGGTCGGATCCGGGCGGCGATCGTGTCGAACGCCTCCTCCCAGGTGGCCTCCTGGAGGGTGCCGTCCTTGCGGACGAGGGGCCCGGTGAGCCGGTCGGGGTCGGCGTCGACCTCGCCGAAGGAGGCGCCCTTGGGGCAGATGAACCCCTGGCTGAAGACGTCGTCGCGGTCTCCGCGGGCGCCGGTGATCCGGGTGCCGTCGAGGGTGAGGGTCAGCCCACAGGTGGCTTCGCAGAGCGGGCAGATACGCAGGGCGGTGGACATGACGGCTCCCTGGGGCGACGGCGGTGACGCGCGGGCACCCGCGAGCATACCGACCGGTACGCACGGTGGGGAGGGGTCAGCTCAGCGAGGGTGCGAGGTAGGCGTAGAGGAGCTCGCGGGTTTCGGCGATGAGCGCGGGGTCGCCGGACGGGGCGGTACGGAAGGCGAGCTGGAGCAGCGCGTCGGCGGCCTCGACGCCGACCAGGACCTTGCGGCGCAGGGCGTCGTCGGCGGTGCGGTCGAGGTGGGTGGCGAGGAGGCCGCAGAGACGGTCGGCGACGAGGTGGTTGGCGTCCTCGGTCTGGCCCGCGTCACCCTCTCCGCCCGGGAGCCCACCGCCCGTGTCCGTGGCTGAGGCGGCGGCAGTGGCGGTGGTGGTCGGGGCGGGGACTCCGAAGTCGACGAGCGCGAAGCCGGGAACGGTGCGCTTCATCGCGATGTACTCGTCCAGGACGCTGTCGATCGCGCTGTACGCGTCGGCCTTGCCCGCCCCGGCGAGGCGCGCGCCGATCCGCTCGGCGTAGCGGTCGAGGTTGCGGTGGGCCAGAGCGTCGGCCATCGCGCGCTTGTTGCCGAAGAAGCGGTAGACGGATCCGATCGGGACGCCCGCGCGGGCGGCGACGGCACGCGTACTCAGCTGCTCGTAGCCGGTCTCGTCGAGGAGTTCGGCACAGGCGTCGAGGATCCGGGCGAGGCGCTCGGCGCTGCGCTGCTGGACGGGGGTGCGGCGGAGGGAAGGCTGGGGCACGGGGTCCATGATGCCGCTCCGCTCCTGGTCGGGTCAGGCGATGAGCAGTCCGATGCCTCCGAGGGTGTACGCGATCATCAGCGCGAACAGGGGCAGTTGCCCGGCCACGGCGCGGGCGGGCGGGAAGAGCCGCACGGAGCGGTCGTGCGCGGCGACGACGCCGAGGACGTGCCCGGTGACGATCGCGGCGACCTGGAGGGTGGCGAGGGCGCCCGGGCCCAGGGGCGGGGCGGGCGCGGGGGCGTTGTCAGTGCCCGCTGCCATCATGACGGTAAGTGGCCCCTCCGTCACGAAGAGTGTGAAGTAGTGGGCGACGAGATAGCCGAGGGCGATGGGGAGGAGGGAGTGGGCGAAGGAGGTGAGAGGTGTGGCGAGTTCACGGGACATCAGGCGCAGGGTGCCGGCGCAGAGGGCGTAGAGGGCGGCGACGAGGGCGACGGCGGCGAGGAGGCCGAGGGTGGCGGTGACGGTCGGACCGAGGGGTGAGGTCTGGAGGGTGGTGATCCAGCGGGGGTTGTCCGAGAAGCCGTCGTAGGCGGTGGAGCCGAGCAGGACGCAGACGGTGGCGACGAGTCCGGGGGTCTGCGGCGTGGAGTCGAGGCTGTCGAAGGGCGAGCGCACGACGAGCCGGCCGTCGGCGCGGCGGCCGAGCGGGGAGAGCCGGGCGAGGAGGGAGGAGTAGACCTCGAAGGGGTCGGCGTGGGCGAACCAGTCGGGGCCGTGGCGGGCCGCGCCGAGGAGCCCGAGCGCCGTGAGGATGGCGAGGAAGGCCAGAAGGGTGGTGGAGGACGCGGGGTCGGGGGCGACGAGTTCGAGCCAGGCGAACAGGAGGAGTCCGGCGGCGGCGGGCCGGATGCCGAGGCCCGGAGGCAGGGGGCGGGGGTCGCGTGCGGCCGGGAGCACGGCGTGGAGGGCGCGCAGGGGGTTGAGGAGGCGCCAGACGGGGCCGAGGAGGAGGGAGGCGGGGACGAGCCCCACCCAGAGGAGGACGTAGACGGCACCGGGCGCGGGGTTGCGGTCGGGGTCGTCGGGACTGAGGAGGAGGTGGAGCACGACGGTGAGGGCCGCGGCCGCTCCGGCCGCGCGAAGGGCGGTGCGGGTGGCCGGGGCGTCGGCGAGGCGCTGGACGGCGGCGGGCAGCGGTCGGCCCGCCCGGTCTCCGCGGAAGCGGGACGTGGGCCAGAGCAGGCCCAGGGCGAGGAAGGAGACGAAGAGCGCGGCGAAGGCGCCCGCGTAGGCGTAGAAGGGCGCGAGCGGGAGGTCGTGCTGGGAGCCGATGCCGTGGGCGAGAAGGCGGACGGGAGTGGTCATCGGACGACGAGTTGGGTCAGGAGGAGCCCCGAGTCGTGGGTCTCGACCTCGAAGAGGCCGGTGCGGTCGAGGGTGAGCGTGAGCGAGCCGGGAGTGCCGGGGGCGAGGGGCAGTTCACGGTCGTAGCCGTGGACATGGAGGGTGTCGGCGCGGTCGCCGGTGACACGGAGGGTGAGCCGCTCGCCCTTCTTCAGCTCGATGCGGGAGGGGGGTGGCTGTACGGACGATCCGTCGACGGTGATCTCGACGGTCCGGCCGGTCGCGGGGGCGGTCGGGGCAGGGGCGGTCGAGGCGGGGGCGGCGGAGAGGGCGACGGTGGTCTCGACCGGTCTGCCCGCGACCGCCCAGGCGGTGTGGTCGTCCGCGTGCAGGCGGACGGTCAGGGTGCGGGCGCCGGGAGGGACGTGGTGCCAGGGGCCGTAGACCCGGTCGGTCTCCTTGCCGTCGACGAGGAGACGGGCGTAGCCGCGACCGGGGATGGCCGCGCCGCCGACGCTCTCCGGGGTGAATCGGAACCTCTCCACGGCGAGGTGGATGTTCCAGCCGCCCTCGGTGTCGGACCGCGACTCGACCCGGACGGAGGGCGCGCCCTCGGCCGGCACCTCCCGGAGCCGGTGCCCGCCCTCGTCCTTCGCCGTGAGCAGCGTGCCGCTGCCCGCGGTGGCCTCCTGATGGCTGGTGCCGGGCTTGTGGTGGGTGGTGGCCCGCCCTCCGCACCCGGTGGCGGCCAGAGCAACGGCCAGGACGACGCCCGCGAGGGCGGCGGCCCGGCGGCGCGGGGTGGACCGGCGGCGCGGGGTGGACCGGCGGCGCGGGGTGGACGGCCGGCGCGGGGTGGTCGCCGTGGCAGGCCGGCGCCGCCTCACGACGCACCCCCGTCGCGGGCGCCGTACCCGTCACGGCCGTCGCGGCCCTCGCGGCCCTCGGACCCGTCATGGCTCTCACGGCTCTCACGGCCCCCGCGCGCGGTCGCGGTGACCGGCGGAGGTCCGGGGTCAGGGGTGGGTTCCTGGTCGCCCGCTTCCCCGGGAGCGCGCCGGCCCGCGACCACCACCGCCCACAGCACCCACACCACGGCGAGGAGGCCGCGCAGCCAGGCGGGGCTGAGGGGGATCCAGGGGATCATCAGGACGGCCTTGTCGAAGGCGTCGAGAAGGGTGAGGGCACCCAGGGCGAGGGTGGTCCAGGCGAAGGCGGGGCGGGTGGGGCGAAGGGTGAGGCCCACCACCGTCCACCAGACGCCGATCAGCAGGAGCGCCACGGCCGGGAGGGGGCCGGGGGCGAGACCCAGCGTCGAGCCGGCCACGTCCAGGACCAGGCCCGCGAGGCCCAGGGCGGTCGCCACGCCCGCCGCACGGCTGCCGCGGAGCCTGCGCCACCACAGGCCGCCCCCGACGAGGGCGAGCACGACGGCGGTCCCCAGAGCGAGCTGGGTCTCGACGCGCTGGATGCCCCGCGCGCCGTACCAGTCGCACCCCGCGGGCAGCCGGCGCGCCTGCACGTTGTAGTCGGCGCACACCAGGAGGTGGGCCAGCTTGGCCGGTTCGCCGACGAGCCGGTCCGTGTTCCCGGAGACCTCGCCCCGGCGCTTCCCGCACTCGGGCAGGGCGCCGGGGGTCGACGCCCCGGACGCCCCGCCCTCGGACTGCCAGCAGTTGCCGCCGCCCTGGCCGTCCCACCACACGTCCGTGCGGTTGGGCCGGGAGGCGCCCGCCTTGTCCACGCCCAGGTGGTTGCCCGCGTACCGGTTGTGGTGCGAGGTGTCGCTCTGCTTGCCCCAGGCGGACTCGCCCCGGATGAAGGCGGGGACGGCGCTGAGGAAGAAGGCGGCGCGCTGGTGGCCGTACACCCAGTTGTCCTCGTACAGGTTCCAGTTGCCGCCCGCCGTGATGATGCCCGTGCCCGGCGGCATGGAGATCTGCGGGCAGACGACACCCTGCTCGTAGCCGCGCTCGACGGGCGGCTTGGCGCAGGTGCCGTCGGCGACGTACCGGTAGTAGTTCTGGTTGTTGTCGTGGATCAGGTTCCGTTCGAACCGCGCGTGGTTCTGCGGGAGCCCGGGGTGGCCGGGGAAGGCGGAGTCCATGGACGCGCCGCCCATGTTGTGGTCGAACTCGTTGTCGTGGACGTAGACGGAGTCACCGGCCGTGCCGCTGTAGCCGACCATGTTGTGGTGGCTGCGGCAGCCGGTGATCTCGATGGAGTAGCGCGGGACGTCGTAGCCGCGGCCGTCGTTGATGTCGGAGGCCGAGCCGGGGTAGATGCCGGAGTCCCCGTTGCCGTACGACTCGCAGTTCTTGTAGAGGCCGTGGTCGGAGGCGAAGGTGAGGAAGCCGTACTCGTCGTTCCACCGGGTGAGCACGTCGTCGATGACGAAGCCGTCGGCCGCCAGCACGTACAGCGAGTTGAAGGTGGTCCGCTGGGCGGTGAAGTTGCGGAAGTAGACGCCGTCGGAGCCGTCGGCCCGCAGGGCGTTGAGCTTCGTGTACTTCGCGTCGATGACCACGTCCAGGCGGGAGGCTCCGGTGCCCTCGATCTGGAGGTCCTTCTTGCCGAGGATGGCGACCAGGTTCTGGTTGTGCGGGCACTGCTTCTGCTGCTCGTACGACAGGATCTGGTAGCCGAGTGCCGATTCGGGAGCCTTCAGCGCGGCGCACGCGCCGGTGGGGGCGGGCTGCGAGGGCTCCTCCTCGTAGAGACCGGGCAGGACGGCGATGGTCATGCCGGGCCGGTCGACGGCGTCGACGGCCTGCTGGAGATGGCGGAAGCCGCTCCGCGTGCACCGGTCGAACAGGGCCAGGTTCCGGTCCTTCAGCTCCGCCGGGAAACCGGAGACACGGCGGGTGAAGTCGGCCCGGTCGGTCTTGCAGACCAGCAGATCGGGCTCCCCGGTGCGGAGCACCGGCACGCTGCCGGAGCCGTCGGGGAAGGTGACGGGCCGCTCTTCGTGGGCCTGGGCCCCGGGGGCGGTGACCAGGGCGGCGGCGAGCGCCGCGAGAACGGCCGAGAGCGCGACAAGGAGCCTGTGGGTCCACGACATGGGCGTGAGAGTAGAGCAATGTTCATCTTTTGGAACCCCTCGTGCACGCATCACGTCGAACCGAGACCTCGCCGGACCCCGTTGACGCGAGCGGGCGCGGAATCCTACGGTCATGCATAGGATTGTTTCGGGCGTCAGGACAGGAGCGTGCGATGACCACGGAGAACACCGAGCGGGCGAGAAAGACGGCCGACGGACTCCAGTACTCCACCGGCTTCGGGAACGAGCACGGTTCGGAGGCCGTACCGGGAGCACTGCCGCACGGACGCAACTCGCCGCAGCGCGCACCCCTCGGCCTCTACGCGGAGCAGCTGAGCGGCAGCGCCTTCACCGAGCCGCGCGCCCACAACCGCCGCTCGTGGCTCTACCGCGTCCGCCCCTCGGCCGCGCACCCCCCGTTCACCCGGATCGACAACGGCGCCGTCCGTTCCGCGCCGTTCACCGAGACCGTGGCCGACCCCAACCGGCTGCGCTGGAACCCGCTGCCCGAGCCGGCGCCGGGCACGGACTGGCTCGCCGGTCTCTGGACGCTCGGCGGCAACGGCGACGCGGCCCAGCGCATCGGCATGGCCGTGCACCTGTACCACGCGAACGCCCCGATGGAGCGGGTCTTCAGCGACGCGGACGGCGAGCTGCTGATCGTTCCCGAGCGCGGCGGCCTGCTCCTCCGTACCGAACTCGGCCTGCTCGCCGTCCACCCCGGCGAGATCGCGCTGATCCCGCGTGGTGTCCGCTTCCGCGTCGAGCTCCTGGACGACAGCGCCCGCGGCTACGTCTGCGAGAACTACGGGGCGCCGTTCCAGCTCCCCGACCTCGGCCCGATCGGCGCCAACGGCCTCGCCAACGCCCGCGACTTCCGCGCCCCCGTCGCCGCCTACGAGGACGTCGAGGGTCCGGTCGAGGTCGTCAACAAGTACTGCGGCAACCTCTGGTCCGCGACCTACGGCCACTCCCCGCTCGACGTCGTCGCCTGGCACGGCAACCACACCCCGTACGTCTACGACCTGCACCGCTTCAACGTCATCGGGACGATCTCGTACGACCACCCGGACCCGTCGATCTTCACGGTCCTCACCTCCCCGACCGACACCCCCGGGCTCGCGGGCGTCGACTTCGTGGTCTTCGCGCCGCGCTGGCTGGTCGGCGAGGACACCTTCCGTCCGCCGTACTTCCACCGGAACGTGATGAGCGAGTACATGGGCCTGATCGAGGGCGCGTACGACGCCAAGGCCGAGGGCTTCGTCCCGGGAGGCGGCTCGCTGCACAACATGATGTCCGCGCACGGCCCGGACCGGGAGACGTTCGACAAGGCCAGCGCCGCCGAACTGAAGCCGCAGAAGATCGACGACGGCCTGGCGTTCATGTTCGAGACCCGCTGGCCGGTCACCGCCACCGAGCAGGCGGCCTCGGCCGACCACCTGCAGAAGGGCTACGACGACGTATGGCAGGGTCTTGAGCGCCACTTCCGGCCGTAGAGTCTCGTCGTCCCCGAGCCTCGCCGTCCCCGAGCCTCGTTGTCGTCGTACGGAGAACGCCGTGACCGCCTTCGCCCCCGACTCGCTGGTCCTGAACCGCAAGCTGCCGCTCTGGTATCAGGTCTCGCAGTCGCTGCGCGCCTCCATACTGGGCCGCACGCCCGACGCCTCGCTGCGGCTGCCCACCGAGGAGCAGCTCGCCGCGCACTACGGCGTGAGCGTGCTGACGATGCGCCAGGCCCTCAAGGAGCTGGAGGAGGAGGGCCTGATCAGCAGACACCGGCGGCGGGGCACGTTCATCGAGCCCGGCGCGCGGCGCTCCACCCCGCGCCGGCTGCTCGGCTCGATCGACGCGATCGTGGCCCAGCAGTCCGGCGAGCGGACCACCGTCCTCGGCCACGGCACCGAGCCGGTGCCGGGCGACCTCGCCGAGTTCTTCCCCGACGTCACGGAGGTGGTCGCCTACAAGCGGCTGCGGCGGGACGGGGAGAGCGGCGAGCCCACCAACTGGGCGGAGAACGCGGTACGGCCGGAGGTCGCGGCCGGTCTCGACCCGGCCGACCTGGAGCGCTGGCCGATGACGAAGGTGCTGCGGGACGTGATGGGGGTCCGGATCAGCCGGATCACGGACACGGTCGAGGCACGGCTCGCCGACCCGGAGACGGCGGCGCTGCTCCAGGTGCCGCTGCTCTCGCCGATCCTGCACTACACGGGCGTCACCTACGACGGGGACGGCCGGGTGGTGGACGTGGCCCGGATCCGGTACCGGGGCGACCGGTTCTCCTTCACGGTGACGGTGGAGGCGCACTGAGCCCGCTCGCTAGCATCCGGGGCGTGACCGAAGACGTACCGCTGGACGACGCGCCCCTCCTGGACGAGCTGATGCCCTGGTCCGTCGCGCCGCTGCGACTCGGGCGGTCCTGGATCGTGGCACCCGACGCCCGCACGCTGCGGGCTCGCTGGGACCGGCTGGTCGGGGCGGAGGGCGCCGAACGCGAGGAACTGTTCCGGCCCAGCCGGGCGCGGACGCCGTCGAGCTCCGTGGCGGCGCTGCCGGGGCAGCGGACCGGCACCGTCCGGTTCGCCCGCGAGTCCGGGACCTGCCCCGAACCGGTACGGCTCGCCCACGGCCCGTTCGACGAACAGTGGCTGCTCCCCGACCACCGCCTCATCGACACCGCCCGTCCCGAGCTCTGGCGGGTCGCCGACGAGCGGCAGCTCTTCGCCGTCGAGCAGGGGTACGTGCCGGGCGCGGCCGGTCCCGCGCTGCTGGTGACGGCGGCGCTCCCCGCGGGACGCTCCCCGGCCGGGCGCCCGGGCCGGATCCGCCCGCTGTTCCGTCGCCCCGGGGCCGAGGAGCCGAACGTCGCGCCCGGGCTGCTGCCTCTGCTGGGCGAGCGGTACCGCTGCCGGGTCACCGCCCATGAAGTCCTGGCCTGGGCCGTAGCGGCCGCCCGTCCGTCGCCCGCCGGCTGCCGTGTCCCGCTCCCGGCCCGCCCGGACGTCTGGTCCACGGGTGTGGAACTGGGCAGGGGGCTCACGGACATCCAGCTGAGGGGCGTCCGAGGCGGCGAACGGCCCCGTCTGCCCGGGGGCCGGCGCCCTTATGTGCGCGCGCCGATCCCGGCACGGCCGGGCACGCTTGCGTACGAGCCCGGGGAGGAGACCCTGAGCCTCGACGACGGCCGGATCTCGCCCGTACCCGCCGAGGCGTGGGAGTTCCAGGTCGGAGGCGTACGGATGCTGGAGCAGTGGTTCGCGCACCGGACCGCACCCGCCGAACCCGGCAGCCTGGAGGCCATCGGTCCGGCGGCCTGGCCGCAGGAGTGGACCTCGGAGCTGCTGGAGCTCGTCACCGTCCTCGCGCTGCTCGCCGAGCGGGACCGGGCGCGCGCCGCGCTCCTCGCGGAGGGGCCGTGGCTTTCCGCGGCCGCGCTCCGGGACGCGGGCGTCCTGCCCGTACCGGACACGGCCCGCCGCCCCGCCTCCGTACTGGACCATCAGGAGGAGGGCCCGGAGGGCCAGTTCGCGCTGCTCTAGCGCGCTTCCCGGGTCACCCCGGGGCGAAGGAGTCGAGGACCCGCGCCAGCGTCCGGTCGAAGATCTCCTCGGGATCGGGGCGTTCGGCGCCGGCGGCACCGAACACGGCGGCGAGCCGGGGATAGGCGCCGCCCGCGAGCCGCTCCATGAGGTAGGCCCCGCGCACCGCCTGCTCCTGCTCCTCGGACCAGGGCAGTCCGCGGGCGCGCTCGGCGAGCGCGAGTTCGTTGGCGACGATCGTCATCACGGTGCCGTTGACCGTCGCGATCAGCTCCATCTTGGTGCCGCCGGGCAGGTCGAGGCCGTCCAGGCAGGCCAGGCTCCCTTCGAGGAAGCGCAGCGCGTTGGGCCCGAAGGCGTACCCGGTCGTCATCAGCCGGATCACCCAGGGGTGGCGGCGCAGGATGCCCCGGGCCTCGCGGGCCACCCGGAACATGTCCGCGCGCCAGTCGCCGCTCGGGGGCTCCGGAAGGTCGTACTCACCGCTGACGGCGTCGACCATCAGCTCGTACAGGTCCTCCTTGCGCGGCACGTAGTTGTAGAGCGACATCGTGCCGCAGCCGATGTCGGCCGCGATCCGTCGCATGGAGAGCCCGTCGATGCCGTCCGCGTCGGCGATGCGGACCGCCGCGGCCACGATGTCGGCCCTGGTGTACGCCGGTTTCGGGCCACGGCCCGTGCGCTCGGGGCGCGCCCAGATCACTTCCGGTTCGGCCGCTCGGCCCGCCATCGATCATCACCTCGCCACCATCGTAGTTACGTACGGCGTACGTAGTGAGGTACGGTCGGACCATGACTACTACGTACGCTGTACTTAGTGAGGGACTGGCGAAGCGTTACGGTGAGGTCCGCGCACTGCGCGGACTCGATCTGGCCGTCCCCGAAGGCACGGTCTGCGGTGTCCTCGGCCCCAACGGAGCGGGCAAGACGACCGCCGTCCGCGTGCTGACCACACTGGTCGCACCCGACGCGGGCAGCGCAAGGGTCGCGGGGTGCGACGTGGTGCGCGACCCGGCCGGGGTGCGCAGGCACATCGCGGTCACCGGCCAGTACGCCTCGGTGGACGGCGACCTCTCCGGCGCCGAGAACCTGCGACTGTTCGCGAGGCTGCTGCGCGCCCCGCGCGCCCGGGCCGACGAGCTCCTGGAGCGGTTCGGCCTCACGGAGGCCGCCGACCGTCCCGCCCGTACCTACTCGGGCGGGATGCGGCGCCGGCTCGACCTGGCGGCGAGCCTGCTCGTGCCGCCGCGGGTGCTCTTCCTCGACGAGCCGACGACCGGGCTCGACCCGCACAGCCGGAACGAGATCTGGGACGCCGTACGGGGGTTGGCGTCCCAGGGCACGACCGTGCTGCTCACCACGCAGTACCTGGAGGAGGCCGACCGGCTCGCCGACGACATCGTGCTGATCGACCGGGGCCGGGCCGCGCACCGCGGCACCCCGGCCGAACTCAAGGCGACGATCGGCAGCCGGGCGGAGGTCGTGGTCGCCGACCCCGCCCTGCTGGAGGCGGCGGCGGCCGTGCTCGACCGGCTGACCGGCTCCGCGCCGGTCCTCGACGCCGAGCGCCGCACGGTCGGCGCGGTCACCACGGACACCACGCTCACGCTCCCCCGGATCGTCCGCGAGATCGACGCGGCCGGGGTCCTGATCGTCGACGCGTCCCTGCGTCCGCCCACCCTCGACGAGGTGTTCCTGCGCCTCACCGACCGGAAGGAGCTCGCGGCATGAGCGCGCTCGTCCACGACGGAACCGCGGTGCTGGGCCGCCATCTGACGAAGGTGCGGCGGGCCCCGGCGATCGTCGTCATGACGCAGACGATGCCGATCGTCTTCCTGCTCTTCTTCGGGTACGTCTTCGGCAGCGCGCTCGCCATGCCTGGCACCGAGTACCGCGCCTACCTGGTGCCCGGCCTGCTCGTGGCGACGGCGGCGGGCGGCGTCATGACGGGGATGTTCCAGGCCGCCCAGGACTCGCACCGGGGCGTCATGGACCGCTTCCGGACGATGCCGGTCAGCCGCGCCGCCGTCCCGCTCGGGCAGGCGCTCGCCGATCTCGCGGTCAGCGCGGTCGGCATGGTCCCGATGATCCTCGTCGGGCTCGCCATGGGCTGGCGGATCGAGGGCTCCGCCGCGGAGGCGCTCGGCGCGTTCGGCCTGCTGCTGCTCTTCCGGTTCGCCGCGACCTGGGTGGGGATCCTGCTGGGCCTCGCCTCGCGGAGCGAGGAGGCCGCCGGTCAGCTGGGCAGCGCCACGTTCATGCTGCCGCTGCTCTCGAACGCGTACATCCCGACCGAGAACATGGCGGGCTGGCTGCGGACGATCGCCGAGTGGAACCCGATCTCCGCCGTCACGACCGCGGTACGGGACCTCTTCGGCAACGCGTCCGTCCCGGCCGACGCGGCCTGGCCGGTGACGCATCCGGTGGCCGGCTCGCTGCTCTGGTCGCTCGCGCTGATCGCCGCCTTCGCCCCGGCGGCCGTGCGCCGCTACGCCCGGGGGTGACACGGGCGGCCGACGGGTGACGAGGGTGACGGTGACAACGGCGGTGGCCAGAGGGTAGGGAGGGCTGATGAGCATGCAGCCACTCCCCCTGGACGGGATCACGGTCGTCGCGGTCGAGCAGGCCGTCGCCGCCCCCTTCGCCACCCGTCAGCTCGCCGATCTGGGCGCCCGTGTCATCAAGATCGAGCGCCCGGACGGCGGTGACTTCGCACGCGGGTACGACACGGCGGCGCGCGGGCTCGCCTCGCACTTCGTGTGGTGCAACCGCGGCAAGGAGTCGGTGGCGGTCGACCTCAAGGACGGGCGGGGTCTCGACCTGGTCCGCCGGCTGGTCGCCGGTGCCGACGTCTTCGTACAGAACCTGGCGCAGGGGGCGGCGGCCCGGCTCGGCCTGGACGCGGCCACCCTCTGCGCCGCGCACCCGCGGCTGATCGCGGTCGACGTCTCGGGGTACGGCCCGGGCGGACCGTACGCGCACAAGCGGGCCTACGACATGCTCGTGCAGTGCGAGGCGGGCCTGGTGTCGGTGACCGGGACGGAGGAACAGCCGGTCAAGTCGGGTATCCCCGCGGCGGACATCGCGGCGGGGATGTACGCGTACGCGGGCGTCCTCGCCGCGCTGGTGCGTCGCGGGACGACCGGCCGGGGCGGGCCGGTGGAGGTGTCGCTGCTCGACTCGCTGGCCGAGTGGATGGGGCATCCGCTGCACCACGGGATGCACGGGGGCACGGCACCGGCGCGCACCGGTCTGGCGCACGCCGTCATCGCGCCCTACGACGCCTACCCGACGGTCGACGGGAGCCTGGTGCTGCTGTCGGTCCAGAACGACCGCGAGTGGCGCCGGCTGGCCGAACAGGTGCTGGAGCGGCCGGATCTGGCGGACGATCCGGAGTTCGCGACCAACACCGCGCGGGTGGCCGGGCGTACGCGTACGGACGCGGCGGTGGCGGAGGCGCTGGCGCCGCTGACGGCTGCGGAGGCCCTGGCGCGCCTGGAGGCGGCCGGGATCGCGTGCGCACGGCTGAACACGGTCGCGGATCTGGCGGAGCATCCGCAGCTGGCGGCGCGGGACCGCTGGCGGACCGTCGGATCGGCGGTCGGGCCCTTGCGGGCCCTGCTGCCTCCCGTCACCTTCCCGGACGGCCCGGAAGCCCGGATGGGCCGCATCCCGGCTTTGGGGGAGGACACGGATGCGGTACTCGGTGAGCTGGGCGTGGGTCCGGCGGAGCGGGAGGCACTGCGGGAGGACGGCGTCGTGGCCTGAGGGTCGCGGGGTGGGCGGACGCCGTCGCATGGGTGTGTCCATCCTCCCGCAGAGCTTCTCCCGGGTGACCCCAAGCTCTGCGGATCAGATGCCCACGACCCCGAAGGGGCGCCGTCTAGCCGCGGCTGCCGAAGAGGCTGCGGCGCAGGCGGCGCAGGGGGGCGAAGAGCGAGACGCGCGCGCTCTTGCTGCGGTGGCTGTGCGCGACGTCACGGGACGTCAGCTCTCGCATCAGCAGCGTCGCCTCGGCCGCCTCACGCTGGGGCACGACGGGGCCGCCGAGCACCGCGAGATGACGGTCGAGCCGCGAACTGGTCGCGCTGCTCCCGCACGTGATGGCAGGCACTCGCGGCCTGCTGCGCATTGCTATCTGTTCCATGTCACTCCCCACCCTGACGAGGGCACCCGGCCCGGGCAGGTTAACCCTATCGCCCCGCTGTGACACCCGTGTATCCCGACGGCAGGATTCACCGCACTCGTACGGGTGTTGACGATTACTGTCCGAATCCATCTGATTCCAGGGCGAGTTGGACAGCGCTCGAACACCTGCCGAACCGCCACGAACCATCCTGCACGCACGGCCCTCACCGGGGTGATCTGACGGTGTGTGATCTCCACCACCAAGATCACCCCACACTTTCCCCGTGGTGTTCGAAGTACACGGCCGAGGGGCAGGAATGCTCCACCGGGGCCGTCGAAGGATGGGGACACGCCATGACCGTGATCGCGGGGCGGTACCGGCTCCTGGACGTTCTGGGGCAGGGCGGCATGGGCACCGTCTGGCGCGCCAGGGACGAGGTCCTCGGCCGTGACGTGGCGGTGAAGGAGGTCCGGGCCCCGGCGGGCCTGACCGGGGACGACGAGCGCCGGCTGTACGCCCGGCTGGAGCGGGAGGCCTGGGCGGCCGCCCGGATCTCGCACCGCAACGTGGTGACGGTCTACGACGTGGCCACCGAGGACGGCCGCCCCTGGATCGTGATGGAGCTGATCCCCGGGCTCACCCTGTCCGACGTCCTGGACGCGGAGGGCCCGATGCCGCCGCGGCGCGCCGCGCTCGTCGGCGCCGAGGTGCTGGCGGCCCTGGGGGCGGCGCACGAGGCGGGGGTGCTGCACCGGGACGTGAAGCCGGGCAACGTCCTGCTGGGCAACGACGGCCGGGTGGTGCTGACCGACTTCGGCATCGCTTCGGTGCAGGGGACGTCTCCCCTCACGATGACGGGAGAGCTCATCGGGTCACCCGAGTTCCTGGCGCCCGAGCGGGCGTTGGGGCGGACCCCCGGCCCCGCCTCGGACCTGTGGTCGCTCGGCGTGCTGCTCTACGCGGCCGTGGAGGGCCACTCGCCGTTCCGTCAGGACACCCCGCTGAGCACGCTGCGCGCCGTGGTGGACGAGGAACTGCCGCCGCCGCGCCGGGCCGGGGAGCTCGCGCCGGTGATCGAAGGCCTGTTGCGCAAGGATCCGCGCGAGCGCCTTCAAGCCGCCGCCGCGGAGCGGCAGTTGCGGATCGTGGGAGCGGGCGGCAGCGCGGCGTCGGGCGCGGGGCTCGCGGCGCCGGGCGGGCCGGGGTCTGCGCGGCCGGCAGCCTCGGAGCCGTACGAGCAGGACCGGCGGGGCGCGAGCGGCGACCGCACCCCACCGCTGCCCCTGCCCGTTCCGCCGCCCGCCTCGGACCCGGGAACCCCGGACCGCTCCGGACGGGCCGTCGCCGTCCTCACGGCGGGGATCGTCCTTCTGCTGCTGGCCGTGGGCGGGCTGACGTACGCGCTGCTGCGGAACGAGGGGGACCGCGACCCGGGGCCCGGCGGAGGACCGACGAGCAGCTCCCCGGCGACGAGTCCACCGCCGACGAAGACTCCCTCGACCGGTCCCCCCAGCACCACGCCCACCCCGACCCGCACGACGGCCACGCCGACCACCGCGCCGCCGGCGCCGACGGTCCTGGTCCACGTGCGGGCCGTACGCGACAGCTACAGCGGCCCCTGCCCGCCGCCGGCGGAGCGGGCTCCCGCCTTCGCCGCGACGCTCACGGTGAGCCGCACACCCGCGTCGGTGGAGTACCGCTGGGTCACGGAGAGCGGCGAGAGTTCGGCGGAGGAGGGCTGGCGGCGGCTGGAGTTCCCGGCCGGCGGACCGGAGGAGCGGAGCGTCGAGCACACGGAGCTGACGCACCGGGAGGACGACACCCGCCGGGACCGGATCCGGATGGAGGTGCGCTCCCCGGCCGGGAAGAGCTCGGACTGGGTGGCGTTCTCGGTGACCTGCGAGCAGGCGACCCCGACGGGCGGGGTCACCTACCCCGGGGACAGCCCTAGGCCACAGCCCTGAAGCTGGGCAGGTAGCCGCCGGACTGACCGGAGGCGGTGGGGTGGTACGAGTCCCCGATGTTGAGCCAGTTGACGCTGTGCAGCCAGGCCGAGCCGGAGCAGATCTCGTGTCCGGTGAAGGCGGGGACGACGCTCGCGAAGGTGTAGCCGTGGTCGGCCGCGCGCTTGGCGGTGGCCGCGTTGAGGATGTCGGACCCTTCGTTGATGGCGCGACGCTCGTTCTCGCTCAGACCGGCGACGCAGCTGCCGCCGATCTTGTAGAAGCGCGGATAGCCGAGGACGACGACCCGGGCGTTCGGAGCCTTGGATCTGATGGCCGAATACACGGCGTCGAGCTTCCCCGGGAGGGTGCTGTCGACGTAGGCCTTGGCTTGATTCACGCGGTTGATGCAGGTGGCTTCCGACTGGAGGACACAGGTGGTCATGACGTCGGCGAAGCCGGCGTCGTTTCCTCCGATCGTGATGGAGACCAGGTCGGTGGCGGTGGAGAGGGGTCCGAGCTGTCCGCTCGTGACATCACCCGTTCGGGCGCCCGAGCAAGCGGTGAACGCGAAGGACGAGGGTGAGTTCGCGTTCTTCCAGAGGACGGGGAAGGCCTTGGTGGAGCGCTTGCAGTCGCCGCTGGCGCTGTCGTAGCTCCCGGCACCGACGCCGGATGAGTAGGAGTCACCGAGCGCCACGTAGTCGAGAGCTGCGGTTTCGGCTGCCTGCGCGGTACCCGCCCCGGTGAGGGCGAGGACGGCACCGAGCAGGAGCGAGGACGAGAATGCCACGAATCGGGACCTTTTCATGGAACCTCCCTGTAGCAGGATCTCTGCGCTACTAGGTAGTAGCAGCGCACCGGGCCCGCTGGAAGTGTCCATGCCAAGAAGATTTGGCGAGTAGCCGCCGACGCCCCGTCAGGGAGCGTCGAGATCAAGCCATCTGATGGATCTTGTGCCGAAATGAATTCGCACGACAATGCGCACGAGTTTCATTCGGTCCCAATAACACCACCAGACAAGCGGATTGCGAAAAACCGATCGGGACGGTTCCGTATCCGACCGCCGAAGGGCATCAATCAATAGAATATGGAGTCGCAGATCCAGGGCTTGCCATACAGTCCTATTCATCAATACCGTCGTACATCTCACCCGCATCGGACCGACGCGCTCAACGGCTCAGGGGAGGGCTTCAGCGTCGCGAGGGTCCGGAACGGGGCGCGGTAGGGGGGGCAGTGCCCGGTGTACGCATACGTGCGCCGGGTCGCGTTGCCGCGCGTTCTGAGATGCCGACTCACCCATGCCGTCCTGCGGTTGTCCGCTGTGCGGACAGGGTGAGTACCCCCCTTTCGTAACCGGACAGACCACGGGACAGCCCGGGGGCGGGCGGTCCACCGGACGAGAGGGAAACACCACTCATGAGTTCATTCCTGCACCCGGCCGTCGACCACGAAGCGGTGGACCAGAGCCGAATAGCAGCCCAATACAAGGCGATCACCTCGCATTTGGCGATCACCCCGCCGGTGAGTGTCGTCATCCCCGCGATGAACGAAGCGGAGAACCTTCCGTACGTCTTCAAGTCGCTGCCCGACTGGATCCACGAAGTGGTTCTCGTCGACGGAAACTCCACCGACGACACCGTCCGTGTGGCGCGTGAACTCCGGCCCGACGTCAAGGTCGTCAAGCAGGTCGGCAAAGGCAAGGGCGACGCGCTCATCAGCGGGTTCGCCGCCTGCACCGGCGACATCATCGTCATGGTCGACGCGGACGGCTCCGCCGACGGACAGGAGATCGTCTCCTACGTCTCCGCGCTGGTCGGCGGCGCCGACTTCGCCAAGGGCTCCCGCTTCGCCAACGGCGGCGGCACGGACGACATGACGCCCGTCCGCCGGCTGGGCAACTGGGCCCTCTGCGCCCTGGTCAACCGCAAGTTCGGCGCCCGGTACACCGACCTCTGCTACGGCTACAACGCCTTCTGGCGCCACTGCCTCGACAAGGTCACCCTCGACTGCACCGGCTTCGAGATCGAGACCCTGATCAACATCCGGGTCGTCAAGGCCGGCCTCAAGGTCCAGGAGGTCCCCAGCCACGAGTACCTGCGCATCCACGGCGTCAGCAACCTCAACGCCGTACGCGACGGCATCCGGGTCCTCAAGGTCATCCTGAAGGAGAAGGGCGTCAGACGCGCGGCGCGCCGCAAGCCGAACGCCTTCTCGGTCAACGTTCCCCGGGGGGAGACATCTTGACCGACCATCGGTTCTCCGTCGTGATCTGCGTCTACACGGAGGACCGCTGGGAGGACATCCTCGCGGCGGTCGACTCCGTGCGGGACCAGTCGCATCCGCCCCGGGAGATCCTGCTCGTGGTCGACCACAACGAGCGGCTGCGGGCCCGGCTTTCCGCGCGGTTCACGGACGGGGCGCATCGGACGGAGGAGGTGCGGGTGCTCGCCAACGCGGGCCCCCGCGGCCTCTCCTCCGGACGCAACACCGGAATCGCCGCCGCCCTGGGCGAGTTCGTGGCCTTCCTCGACGACGACGCCGTGGCCGAGCGGGACTGGCTGCGGTTCTTCGCCGAGGCGTACGACGACCCCCGGGTCATGGCGGTCGGCGGGCGGACCGTGCCGGCCTGGGCGTCGGGCCGGCGGCCCGACTGGTTCCCCGAGGAGTTCGACTGGGTCGTCGGCTGCACGTACCGCGGCCTGCCTCCGGGGCGGGCCCGGGTGCGCAACGTGCTGGGCGGCAACGCCTCGTTCCGGCGTACGGCCTTCGACGCGGCGGGCGGCTTCGCCACGGGCATCGGGCGGGACGGTGACCGCCGGCCGCTCGGCTGCGAGGAGACCGAACTGTGCATCCGGCTCTCGCAGGCCCTCCCCGACGCCGTCCTGCTGATCGACGACCGGTCCGTCATCCACCACAAGGTCCCGTCCGCGCGCGAGCGCTTCGGCTACTTCCGTACCCGGACGTATGCCGAGGGGCTCTCCAAGGCGCTCGTGTCCCGGAGTGTGGGCGCGGGCAGGGGGCTTGAGGCGGAACGGCGGTACACCACCCGGGTGCTGCCGGCCGGCGTCGTCCGCGGACTGCGCGACGCGCTGCTCGGCCGCCCGGGCGGCGCGGGCCGGGCGGGCGCCATCGTGGCGGGCGTGACGACGGCGGCCGTCGGCTACGTACGGGGGGCGCTGAGGGCGCGCGGGGACGGGGCCACGTTCTCGTCCGGGCCGATCCCGGACCGCCGGGAAGCCCCGGAGGTGGCCGCGTGAACGAACCCGTACCGATTCTGATGTACCACGCGGTGGACCACGAGCCCGCTCCGGCGACCCGTCGGCTGTCCGTCTCCCCCGAGGCGTTCGCCGCACAGATGACGGTCCTCGCCGACCGCGGGTCCACCGCACTCACCACGGCCGAGCTGGCCGACGCCTGGCGCACGGGCCGGAGCCTGCCCGCGCGTCCGGTCCTCATCACCTTCGACGACGGCTACGAGGGGGTGCACCGGCACGCGCTGCCCGTGCTCGCCAAGCACGGCTTCGCGTCGACGCTCTTCGTCTCGACGGGCTGGCTCCGGGGCCGGCACGAGGAGGGCGGGGCCCTGGACACCATGCTCGACTGGGACCAGGTGCGCGAACTGGCGGCAGCCGGCACGGAGATCGGGGGCCACACCCACACCCATCCGCAGCTCGACCAGGTCGACGAGCGGCGTCTCTGGTACGAGACCCTGCGCTGCAGGGAGCTCGTCCGGGAAGAACTCGGCCGCGCGCCGATGTCGTTCGCGTACCCGTACGGCTACTCCGACCGTCGTGTACGGCGCACCGTCCGCGCGGCCGGGTACGCCCAGGCGCTCGCGGTCGGCAACGCGGCGGCGCGGCGCCGGCAGGGGCCGTACGCGCTGGAGCGGCTGACCGTCCGGCGGTCCACCGGGATCGAGGAGTTCGAACGCCTCGTGGAGGGCCGGGCGATCACCCGCACCTTCGCCGCCGACCGGGCGCTGACCAAGGGCTACGCGCTGGTACGCCGTACCCGTGCCGCGCTCCGCTCGGCGGGGCGGTACGGGCTCTGAGGATCCGGGGCCGTGGCGGGCCCCGGATCGTCCCGTTCAAAACACCGTGCACGGAATGCCCGGTTGCCGGATCATGGTCGCCATGTCTGCCACGCCAGCCGAGGGTTCCACGCCGCCCGGGTCCCTACCGCCCGACGGTTCCGCGCCGTCCGAGCCGCATCGGGCGCTGCCCATCCGACTCAACGTCGACGACAGCGACTCGCCGTCCGACGTCATCGACGCGCTCTTCCTCGGCCGCTTCGCCACGGGCGAGCAGCCGCACTCGCACAGCACGTCCCTGGACCGGGTGAAGCCCGCCGCGACGCTCCTTCCCGCCGGGGCGACGGTGGTGCGCGCGGCCAAGGACGACGACCGCGCCGCCTTGCTCGCCGAGGGCGAGGGCTGGACGCTGCTCGTCTCCCGCTGGAACCGCGGCGCGGACGTCACCGTCACCGCGACCGCGCCGGAGCTGGCGGAGAGGATCCTCAAGGAGGCGACGGACGGGGCGAAGGACGAG
This sequence comes from Streptomyces sp. NPDC013457, assembly GCF_043089925.1. NCBI lineage: Bacteria > Bacillati > Actinomycetota > Actinomycetes > Kitasatosporales > Streptomycetaceae > Streptomyces > Streptomyces sp. NPDC013457. The sequence goes on along the minus strand of NZ_JBICBL010000007.1, from coordinate 94,165 downwards.
CCCGAACCGCAGCCCGAGAACGTGACGATGGGCTTCTGGTACGTGTCGCCGCGGCGCGGCCCGCACCGCACGACCCGGCAGATCAGCGCCGGGACCTGGGAGGAGATCCGGCCGAACTACACGGCGCCCGTCGCCGACGCGATGGACCGGCTGATGAAGGTCACCCCGGACGACATCGCGGGCCGGCTGCTGCTGCTCCACGGGCCGCCCGGCACCGGGAAGACCTCGGCGCTGCGCACCCTCGCCCGCTCCTGGCGGGACTGGTGCCAGGTGGACTGCGTCCTGGACCCGGAGCGCCTCTTCAACGACGTCGGCTATCTGATGGACATCGCGATCGGCGAGGACGAGGGCACGGCGAAGGGGCGGTGGCGGCTGCTGCTCCTGGAGGACTGCGACGAGCTGATCCGCGGCGAGGCGAAGCACACTGCGGGGCAGGCCCTGTCCCGGCTGCTGAACCTGACGGACGGGCTGCTCGGCCAGGGCCGGAACGTCCTCGTCGGCGTCACGACCAACGAGGACCTGGAGCGGCTGCACCCGGCGGTGGTCCGCCCCGGCCGCTGCCTGGCGCGGATCGAGGTCGGCGGGCTGACCCGGAGCGAGGCGGTGGGGTGGCTGGGCGGCGAGGAGGGCGTGGGCCGCGACGGCGCGACTCTGGCGGAGCTGTACGCCCTGCGGCGCGGCACCTCGGCCCCCGGCCTCCCGGAGCCGCGCATCCCGGACGCGGGGCTGTACCTGTAGGACGGGCCCCTGCGGGCCCTGGCCCCGGAGCGCCGGGGGCGGTGCAAGGGCCCGCCACGCCGTGCGTACGCCCTCCGCCGTGCGGGACGAGCTGCGGGACCGATCGCTGCCGGACGCCCCGCCCGGGACGGCTCAGTCTCCGTACGCCGCCCTCAGCGCGTCCGCCACCGCCGCCGACGCGGCTTCGTGGGTGAGGCCGAGGCGCCTCGCCTCCCCCGCGTACGTCGCCGCCGCGCCCGCCGCCAGGCGGGCCGCCGCGTCGCCCGCCGCCGCGACGAACGTGCCGTGCCGGCCCCGGGTCTCGATGACGCCGTCCGCCTCCAGCGACTTGTACGCCTTGGCGACCGTGTTCGCCGCGAGGCCCAGCTCCTCCGCCAGGCCGCGTACCGTCGGCAGCTTGTAGCCGACCGGCACCGCGCCGGAGCGGGCGCGCTCCGCGATCTGGGCGCGCAGTTGTTCGTACGGGGCGGTCGACGAGTCCGTGTCCACGGTGATTCGCAATGTCACGGCCCGATTCTCCCCCCGCCCCGGGGGAAAATGGGAGGCGGCCGCGCCACATCGGCCCGTACCGTGCGGCACCATGACTGTGATCGTCCGTGACGTACGACCGGAGGACGCCGAGCACTTCGCGCGCGTCCGGCGCGCCGCTCTCCCCTTCATGCTGACGAACGCCGCCCAGGTGGCCTTCGACTGGGCCCACGCCCATCCCGACGCGCACAGCCGGCCGCTCGTCGCCGAGATCGGCGGCGAGATCGTCGGCACCGCCCAGCTCGGCCTCGTTCACGACGCGCCGGAGCCCGGCGTCGGCTCGGTCAACATCTACGTCCACCCGGAGAAGCGGGGGCTCGGCGCCGGCACGCTGCTCGTGCGCGCCGCCGAGGAGCACCTCGCGCGGTGCGGGGCGACCTCGGCCTTCAGCTGGGTGCTGGACGGACCGGAGTTCCGCGGCTTCGCCGAGCGGCGTGGCTACGCCGCCCGCCGTTCCGCGCACTTCCTCCGCCTCGACCTCGGCTCCGCCGAGCTGCCGCCGCTCGCCGAGCCGCCGGCCGGTGTCGAGCTGCGCAGTGCCGCCTCGTTCGCCGCCGATCCCCGTCCGCTGTTCACCCTCGACGCGCTGACCACGGCCGACGAGCCGGGTGACGTCGGCGCCGAGCTGACGGACTACGAGCACTGGCTGGCGACCACCTGGAACCATCCGCTGTTCGACGCCGAGCTGACCACCGTCGCGGTCGTCGACGGCCGCCCCGCCGCGTTCAGCGCCGCCCAGACCGACGGCCGGGGACGGTACCACTCCGGGATGACCGGCACCCACCCGGCCTTCCGCGGGCGCGGCCTCGCCAAGCTCGCCAAGAACCACTCCCTGCACCGGGCCCGGGCCGCCGGTTGTACGGAGGCGTTCACCGGGAACGACGCGGGCAACGGGCCGATGCTGGCGATCAACACGTGGTTCGGGTACGAGATCTGCGCGACGGAGGTACGTCATGCCCGCACGCTCGGTTGAGGTCGTGCTCGTGAAGGCGGGCCGCACGAAGATCCGCTACCCCGCCGAGGTCCTCTCGGACGACGGCACCCGGCTGTCGGTCCGCGCCCCGTGGGCGGCCGAGGGGGTGCGGGACTTCGGCTTCGTACGGTTCGAGCCGGGTGACGTGTTCGTGGAGCACTACTGGCGCGACCGCTGGTACGCGGTCAAGGAGGTCCGCTCCTCGGAGGGGACGCTCAAGGGCTGGTACTGCGACGTCACCCGGCCCGCCGAGGTCGTGGGGGCGGAGGTGGTGGTCGAGGACCTGGACCTGGATCTGTGGGTGTCGGCGGACGGCAGCGAGGTGCTGCGGCTCGACGAGGACGAGTTCCGGGCGAGCGGCCTCGCCGCCTCCGACCCGGAGGCGGCGGCCCGCGCCGTCGACGCCCTCGACGAGCTCGAACTGCTCGGCCGCGAAGGGCTCGTCCGGCTGCTCGGCGTCAGCCGAGGATGACGTCCGACTCCTGCACGGCCAGGAAGCCGGGCAGGGGTACGCCCAGCGGTCCCGAGGGCGTGAGCTGCATCAGGGTCGCCTTCACTCGGGCCGCGCCGGTCCGGTAGCCGGGCTCCTTGAGGACGGCCGTGTTGGACCAGTCGCGTACCTGGCCGTCGCAGACGGCGCGGGTGCCGCCGATTCCGGCGGAACGGTCCGCCTGGACCAGCGTGCTGCTGACGAAGACCGGTCCCGCGCTGTCGTCGAGGCAGCGGTACGTGCCGGAGACGGTGACCGTTCCGTCGGCGGTCACGGTGCCGTACGCGTCGACGGAGAGGTCGTCGGCGGCCGCGTGGGCGGCACCGGCCGCGGCGGCGACCAGCAGCGAGCCCAGCGAGAGGGCGAGACGGATGCGCATGGGGGTGATCCCTTCGGGGTGGGGGGTGTATCGCCCGCCAGGGATATCGGATCAAGCCCCGAAGTGGCCGAAACTCACCCTATCGGGGGCGAGTTGAGACGCTTGCGGTAATGAATACGGTCGTACGGTCCGTCCAGTCGCCGCTCGACGACCTCGTAGCCGTACCGCTCGTAAAGCTTCTGGTTCTCCCACATCATCGCGTTCGTGCGGAGCCGGACCTCGGGAAGCCCGAGTGCGCGGGCGCGGTCCTCCACGAACGCCAGGAGCCGTCGGCCGAGACCGGTGCCCTGGGCGTCCGGGTGGACGGCGATGTTGTCGAGATACAGGTGGTCGGCCTCGGCGCTGAGGACCACGAGGCCGACCACCGGGTCGCCCGCCACGAACACCCGCCCGGCGGCGACGTCCGCCGCGTGATCCGCCTCCATGGGGCCCGGCACGAGGCCGATCCGCTCGATGTAGTGGTGATAGGCCGTGTCGGTCACGGCCTTCACCCGGGGGACGTCGGTGCTCGTCGCACGGCGGATCTCTGTCATGCCGACACGTTACGACGGCGGACGACCACCTTCCTCAGCAGCGGCCAGGCCAGGAGGACGGCGATGACGGCGTACACCGCCACCGAGAAGGGCGTGTTCACCAGGCCGGTGAGCGAGCCGTCGCTGATCTGGAGGGCACGGCGGAGCTGCTGTTCGGCCGCCGGGCCGAGGATGACGCCGATGACGGCGGGCAGGACGGGAAGTCCGTAGCGCCGCATGCCGAAGCCGATCAGGCCGACGATCAGCAGGATGACGAGATCGAGCGCCTCACCGCCGACCGCGTACGCGCCGACGGCGGCGAAGAAGAGGATGCCGGCGTAGAGGTAGGGGCGCGGGATGCGGAGCAGCTTGGCCCAGACGGGCGCGAGGGGCAGGTTGAGCGCGAGCAGCAGGACCATGCCGACGAAGAGCGAGGCGATCAGCCCCCAGACCAGGTCGGGTTCGCGCTCGAAGAGCAGCGGTCCCGGCTGGATGCCGTACTGCTGGAAAGCGGCGAGCATGACGGCGGCGACGGCGGTCGTCGGCAGTCCCAGCGTCAGCATCGAGACGAGCGTCCCGGCCGCCGAGGCGGAGGCGGCGGACTCGGGTCCCGCCACGCCCTCGATGGCGCCCCTGCCGAACTGGTCCTTGTGCTTCGAGAACCGCTTCTCGGTGACGTACGAGAGGAAGGTCGGGATCTCGGCGCCGCCGGCCGGGATCGCGCCGAAGGGGAAGCCGATGACCGGGCCGCGCAGCCACGACTTCCAGGTGCGCCGCACGTCGTCCCTGCCGAGCCACGGCCGGCCGACCGGGATGGCCTCCCCCGCCGTCCGGCGCAGATGCGCGGCGACCCAGAGTGCCTCGCCGATGGCGAAGAGGCCGACCGCGACGATCACGACGTCGATGCCGTCGGCGAGCTGGAGCGATCCGAAGGTGAGGCGCTGCTGCCCCGTCATCTGGTCGAGACCGACCAGGCCGAGGGTGAGGCCGATGAGGAGCGAGGCGAGGCCGCGGATCCGGGAGGAGCCGAGGACGGAGGTCACGGCGATGAACGCGAGGACCATGATGGCGAAGTAGTCGGGCGCTCCGATGTCGACGGCGAGCGCGGCGACGGTCGGGGCGAGGGCGACGAGCAGGAGCGTGCCGATCATGCCGCCGGTGAAGTGGCCTATGGCGGCAGCCGCGAGCGCCTGTGCGCCACGTCCCGCCTTGGCCATGGGGTTGCCCTCCAGGGCGGCGACGACGGCCGCGCTCTCGCCGGGGGTGTTGAGCAGGATCGAGGTGGTGGAGCCGCCGAACATGGCTCCGTAGTAGATGCCGGCGAACATGATGAAGGCGCCGGTCGGTTCCAGTCCGTACGTCACCGGGAGCAGCAGGGCGACGGCCATGGCGGGGCCGATGCCGGGCAGGACGCCGATGGCGGTGCCGAGGAGCACGCCGATGGCGGCCCACAGCAGGTTCATCGGGGTGAGGGCGGTACCGAATCCGTCGATCAGGGAGTTCAGTGAGTCCATGGTCAGAGCACTCCCATCAGCGGGCCGCCGGGCAGCGGAACTCCGAGCAGGCTGTCGAAGACGACGTAGGTGAGGAGGGAGAGCCCGGCGGCGATCAGCGGGTCGCGCCGGAGGTGGCGGCTGCCGAGCGCGTAGGCGGCGCCCCAGAAGAGCAGGGCTCCGGAGACGGGGAAGCCGACGGGGCCGATGAGGACGGCGAAGGCGAGGAAGACCCCGGCGAGGAGCAGGACCGTGCGCCAGTCGGCGGGCTCGGACAGGTCGACGTCCTCGCCGCCCTCGGACTCGCCGCGGCCGCCGCGCAGGACGTCGATCGCGAGGAGGACGGCGACGACGAGCAGACCGGCGCCGACGACGACGGGGACGGTCTTCGGGCCGACGGGCCCGCGCTGGGCGATGTCGACGGTCATGGTGAGGGCGTCGGTGAGGACCAGGACGCCGATGAGGAAGAGGAGGGCGCTGACGCCGAGTTCGGAGTGCTCGCGCAGCCAGGAGGAGGCTCGTCTGCCGGTGGTCGTCGTCGTCACAGTCCCAGCTCCTTCAGCACCGACGCGACCTGCGCGTTCTCCTCGGTGAGGAAGGTGCCGAACTCCTCCCCGGGCAGGAAGGCGTCGTTCCACCCGTTCTTCCTCAGCGACTCGCGCCACTGCGGGGAGTCGCGCAGCTCGGTCGCCAGGCCGACGAGCTTGTCGCGCTCGGCGTCGGAGAGGCCGGGCGGGGCGACGATGCCGCGCCAGTTGATGAACTCGGTGTCGAGCCCCGCCTCGCGCAGGGTGGGGGCGTCCAGGCCGGGGACCCGCTCCGCGCCGGTGACGGCGAGGAGCCGCAGCTCGCCGGACTCGATCTGGTCGAGGTACTCGCCGACGCCCGAGACGCCGAAGGCGACCTTGTCGCCGAGGATGGAGGCGAGGAGCTCGCCGCCGCCGTCGAAGGGGATGTAGTTGACGCTCTTCGGGGCGATGCCGGCGGCCCTGGCCATCAGCATCGGCGCGAGGTGGTCGGGCCCGCCGGGCGCGGAGCCACCGCCCACGGGCAGCTTGCCGGGGTCCTTCCTCCAGGCGGTGAGCAGGTCCTGGATGGTCCTGTACGGGGAGTTCTTGCCCACCACGACTATGTCCTGCTCCATGGTGAGCCGGGCGATCGGGGTCGTGTCGGCGAGGGTCTTCGGGGTCTTGTTGGTGTGGACGGCGCCGACGACGCCGAGGCCCATGGACATGGCGAGCCTGCCGTTGCCGTGCTCGCCGACGAGCCGGGTGAGGCCGACGGTGCCGCCGGCGCCGGGCAGGTTGAAGACCTCGATGCCGGTGGTGAGACCGGCGTCCTCGGCGTTCTTCGCCGCCGTGCGGGCGGTGATGTCGTATCCGCCGCCGGGCGTGTTGGGGACCATGAAGCGCAGGCCCGGGATCCGGGTGCCCGTGTCGGAGCCGCTGCCGGTGGCGAGCAGGGGCGGCCCCACCAACACCAGCAGCGCGGCCCCGAGCAGGGCGAGGGGGGTGCGCAGACGCACGTGTGCCGCCTCTCGATAGGTTTGTGAAGTGGCCCACATGTTGCCCGCGCGTTAAGAACCTGTCTCTCTTCCGCAATCAACGGACGTTGTGGTCCTTGTGGTCGCGACCTAGCGTGTCGGCGTGACGAAGGTGCTGGTGGTGGACGACGACTTCATGGTCGCGAAGCTGCACGGCCGTTATGTGTCGGCCGTGGACGGCTTCTCCGTCGTCGGGGTCGCGCACAGCGGCGGTGAGGCGCTGCGCCTCGCCGACCGGCTGCGCCCGGACCTCGTCCTGCTCGACATCTACCTGCCCGACATGGACGGAATCTCGGTCCTGCGCGAGCTGCGCGGGGCGGGTCTCGCGGTCGACGCCCTGTTCATCACGGCGGCGCGGGACGCGGGCATGATCCGTTCGGCGCTGCGGGCGGGGGCGCTGCACTATCTGATCAAGCCGTTCAACCAGTCGGCGCTCCAGGAGCAGCTGCGGCACGTGGCCTCGCTGCGGAGCCGGCTGGACGAGCTGGACGAGGCGCGGCAGGAGGACGTGGACCAGATCTTCGGCACCCGCCCGCCGGGCTCGCGCGAACTCCCGAAGGGCCTCGCCGCCCACACCGCGGAGCTGGTGGACGGCATCCTGCGGGCCCACCCGGAGGGCCTGTCGGCGACCGAGTGCGCGGAGGCGGGCTCCCTGTCCCGGGTCAGCGCGCGCCGCTACCTGGAGTACTTCGCGGAGACGGGCCGCGCGGAGGTCACCCTCCGCTACGGCGGCACGGGCCGGCCGGAACGCCGCTACCGCCGCCTGGGCGGCTGAGCACGGTCACGCGCGGCGGGCTTCACCTGGACGGGCCTCGCGAGCCGGCCACGAGCCGGAGTGCGTACGCGTCCTCCGGGCCGAGCACGTCGACCACCCGGCAGGCCTCCTCACCCCGGCCTGTCTCGCATAGCATCCCGACAAGCCGGTACAGGGCGTCGCGGTCGCCGCATTCGGCACGGTCGCGCAGCGCCCCGTCCATCTCCCGCTCGTGGAGCGACCTGTTGAGCGCGCGGCGCGCGTGAACGTCCGTGGAGGCCAGCGCCGTCAGTTCGGCGAAACGCTCCGCGCGGACGAGCAGGCTCATGTGCCACAGATGGGCGTCGTGCGCGGTGTGGTCGGCGGAGTAGCACTCGGCACGGGCGCGGACCAGTGCGACGGCCTTTTCCCAGTCCCCGGCCTGTTCCGCCTCCCGGGCCTCCTCGAACCACATGCAACGAGTATCGCGTGGCGCTCCTCCTCGGGAGCCGCGGGTCGGTGGGGCGCGCACGGGGCCGGGCCGCATGATCGGATCGGTCCGGATCTGTCGGGCGGGGCCGGGGTGGGCCTTGCCAGGGTTGGAGTCGAAAGGAGGCCTTGTGATCTCGGCACTCAACCAGCTCGTCGACCTCGTCGAGGAGCACCTCGCGGAGGAGCCTGACATCCAGGCGCTGGCGGGGGCACTCGGTACGACCGAGTACCACCTGCGCCGGATGTTCTCGTCGTTGGCCGGCATGCCGCTGTCGGAGTACGTGCGGCGGCGGCGCATGACCGTCGCCGCCGCCGACGTCGTCCGCGGCGAGGGGGATCTGCTGAGCATCGCGGTCCGGCACGGATACGGCTCGAGTGAGGCGTTCGGACGGGCGTTCCGGGCGGTCCACGGCGCCGGCCCCGGTGATGTACGCCGCGACGGAGGCCCCTTGCGCACACAACCGCAGCTCAGGTTCCGCCTGACCGTCGAAGGGAGCGTCCCCATGGACACCCGCCTCGTCAACCGACCCGCGTTCCGCCTCGTCGGACACGCCACCCGGGTCCCGCTCATCCACGAGGGAGTCAACCCGCACATCCAGGAGCACATCGCCGCTCTGCCCCAGGAGGAACACCTGCGGCTGAAGGCCCTCGGCGACACCGAACCGGCAGGTCTGCTGCAGGTCAGCGACGGGCTCGACCCCGACGCGAGGGAGGGCAGCGAACTGACGTACCTGCACGGGGTCGCGGTGGAGCGGGACACCCGGACCCCGGACGGCCTCGACACCATCGAGGTGCCGGACGGGATGTGGGCGGTCTTCCGTACCAGCGGACCGCACCCGCAGGCCCTGCAGACGACGTGGGCGGCGACCGCGACCGACTGGTTCCCCTCCAACCCGTGGCGGCTGCGCCCGGGTCCCTCGATCGTCGCCACCCTCGAGCGCTCGGACGACTTCACGACCGCGACCTGCGAGCTGTGGTTGCCCGTCGAACCGGCGTGACGCACCCCGGAAGGGGGGAACGCCTCAGTGTGCTCCGGCCCCGCCGGCCCCCTGGTAGGGGCTGCGCATGTCGAGGAAGCGGATGTCGAAGTCGGTCTCCAGGTAGTCCATGCGCCGCTCCCAGAAGGCCTGCATGTGCGGGAGGGCGAGGTGGGCGTCGAGATCCGCCTGGGAGCGCCAGGCCTCGTAGAAGAGGAACACACCGGGGTCGTCGCGATCTTCGTGGAAGTGGTACTCCAGGCAGCCGGACTCCTGCCGGGTCGGTTCGACGAACGAGAGCAGGAGCTGCTTCAGCTCCTCGACGCGTTCGGGTTTCGGGCGAGCGGTGCCGACGAGTGCGAACGGCTGGGTCATGAGGGGCTCTCTCCCTGATAGGTACAATCAATCTCGTACCTGCCGGACGCTACCGATCCGGCAGGTACGATGCAACTCATACCTCAAGGGAGATGCTTCGAATGCCCGACGGTGAAGGTCACCCGAGCGTCGAGGAGATCGAGCTCGGCCCGGTACTCTCCGCGCTGGCCGATCCGCTGCGCCGCCGCGTGGTGCGTGAGCTGGCAGCCGAACCCGACGGCACGGCGCGGACGTGCAGCTCCTTCGGGCTGCCGGTCTCCAAGGCGACCGTCACGCACCACTTCCGCGCACTGCGCGAGGCCGGATTGATCCGGCAGGTCGACCGGGGCAACAGCCGGATGGCCAGCCTGCGGCGGGCCGATATCGAGCAGTGTTTTCCCGGACTGCTGGGCATCGTGGCGGCCGAGCCGGAGGAGTGAGCTCACCGGCATCGTGTGCGGATCGGCCGACTGAAGCAGGGCGTGCATCCGGTTCCTGCTGACCGGACATGATGTCCGGTCAGGGCGCCTCGAAGACGATCCGGGGAGTCGTGTCGAAGATTCCGCCCACCGGTCTTCCGGGCGGCAACACCGGGCGGAGCTGCCGGAAGACCCGGGCGATCCGGTCGGGCGTGTACGCCCTCATGTCCTCGGTCGCCTGCAGCACCAATCCGCCGTCGGCAAGCACCGTGACCCGCGCGAACGCCCCTGAGGCACGCAGCGCCTCCGCGCCGCCGAGACGCTCCGCGACACCGGGAGAGCACACCGTGGTCCACGCGTAGCCGCGCAGGGTCGTGTCGAGTTCCGGGATCGTCTCGTTCTGGAACAGCCCCAAGCACTCTTCGAGCGCCGTGCGGTGCGTCGTCATGCCGACGTCGTCCGTGACGCATCCGAACAGACACGTCTGCCCGGCGGATTCCAGTCGGCGGTGCAGGAAGTCCGTCCACCGCCCCTGGAGTTCGGCGGAGCGGTCCGGGGCGAAGAACTCCTCGGCCGATCGGTTGGCCATGAGCTGCACCCACTCGGGAGCCTCGAAGTCCCGCTCGGCGGTGACCGTCAGCCACGGGCCCGCGGGATAGCCGTCCCTACCGAGCCGCGCCAGTTCGAGCGTCACCTCCAGCGGCTCCTTCTCGAGACCGTCGAGGAACGCCCCCCACTCCTTCGGCGACCAGACCCGGCCGGAACGCGTGCGATTACCCCGCGCCATCTTCGCCGTCCACAGACTGCCCCACAGCTCCCCGGGCTCGCCGTACCGTGCGCCCGTCTTCCGGAGCACCGCTCCACGGCCCGAGAGATCGAGGCCGTTCGCGAAGGGGTCCAGCGCATCCCCGCCCAAGGTCCGGGCGGCGTCGGCGAACCAGTCCTCCACCAGGCGCCGATAGCCGGCTGGGCCCTCGGGCACGGCGTAGTCCAGCTCGGCGTGCACACTCGCGTTGGACACGAACCCGCCCGCGTCTCCCACAGCGTCCCTCCCACTCTGCGGCTTCGTAGTCCTCCTCACGGAGGAAGGAGCCATGGCGACACCGTAGATCGACGCACTGACAACGCCCGCTCCTTCAGATGCGGACGGACGCTCACGGACGGAAGGGCTGCTCCGACCAGCGCCCCGAAGCCGGGCACCGGGTGCTTCCTGAGCCCGCTCTTACCCCCGCCTTAAAGGCGTCCTAAGGATCGGCGTCTCCCGCTCTCCACGGCCTTTTCCGGGGTTTCCGGCGGCTAGCTTTCTGAGCGTCCCCCCACGCCCCACCCTCGTGAAGGAGCTGTCCCCCCATGACCTCTCGCCGTACCGCCGCCTCGGCCGTGACCGTCACCGCCGCGCTGGCCCTGTCGGGGCTCGCCGCCGGCCCGGTCTTCGCGCACGGGTCCATGACGGACCCCGTGAGCCGGGTGTCCGCCTGTTACGCGGAGGGGCCGGAGAGCCCGAAGTCGGCCGCCTGCAAGGCGGCCGTCGCGGCGAGCGGGGCGCAGGCGTTCTACGACTGGAACGCAGTGAACATCGCCAACGCCGCCGGGAAGCACCGCGAGCTGATCCCGGACGGCAAGCTGTGCAGTGCCGGCAACGACAAGTACCGCGGTCTCGACCTGGCCCGTGCCGACTGGCCGGCCAGCACCCTCGCCTCCGGGAAGCACACCTTCCGCTACAAGGGGACCGCCCCGCACCGGGGTTCCTTCGAGCTGTACGTGACGAAGGACGGCTACGACCCCTCGAAGCCGCTGAAGTGGTCGGACCTGGAGGCGAAGCCGTTCGCGACGGTCACCGACCCGCGGATGGAGAGCGGAGACTACGTCTTCGACGGCACGATCCCGAACAGGTCCGGCCGCCACCTGATCTACTCGATCTGGCAGCGCTCCGACTCCCCCGAGGCGTTCTACACCTGCTCGGACGTCGTGTTCGGGAAGGACGACGGCGGTACGACCGCGCCGGCGGCGACCGCGCCGACCGACGAGGAGTTCGAGGCCGGGAAGGACGAGTCCTCCGTCGAGCACGGCGGCCACGGCGACGAGCATGCCGAGACCGGGGCGAAGGAGACGGCCGCCGCGCCCGCGAGCTCCGCGCCGGCCGAGGCCACCGAGTCCGCGACCGCCGAGCCGGCCGCCACGGAGCCGGCCGCGCCCAACCAGCCCGCCGCCGCGGGTTCCGACTCGGGCGAGCGCCTCGCCGAGACCGGGGGCGACGCCACCACGCCGTACCTGGCGATGGGTGGCGCCGCCGTCCTGGCGATCGGCGCGGCCGTGCTCTTCGGTGCGACGCGCCGCCGCGCCGGTCGCCGCTAGCCGACCACGGACAGGCAGGTGGTCGGGGTCGCGTGGGCCGGGTCGAGGGCGTTCTCGACCTCGTGGAACGTGACCCGGTCCAGCGTCCCGATCGCCACGTGCTCCGAGAGATCGAGCGCGCACTTGTCCTGGATGACGACGTTGGTGACGTTCGGACCGTCGAGGAATCCCGAGCGGTACGGGGTGACGACCTCGTCGTACTTGGTCGCGATGACGGTGTAGGTGACGCCCGGGACCGTGTCCCCGCCCGCGTTCAGCTTGGTGATGAACGGGGAGCCGGCGATCTGGTCGGCGAGGCCCGGGGTCTTCTCGGTGACGAAGTCCTCGACACCGGGGAAGTACGGCAGGAGCTTGGTGAGGCCGAGGAGGGTCGTGCCGTGGTTGTCGGGGGCGATCCCGACGAGCGCGTTGACCTTCCCGGCCCCGCCGAGGAACTTCAGGTAGTACCGCGGCATCATCCCGCCCTGCGAGTGTCCGACGAGGTCGGCCTCGGCGGCGCCGGTCGCCGCGAGAACCCTGTCGACGTAGGCGTCGAGCTGTTCGGCGGACTTGTCGATGGGGCCGAGGCCGTGGAAGAAGGGGACGTTCGGCAGCTGGCCGTAGTCGAGCGAGTAGACGCAGTAGCCTCGGTTGACGAGGTACGGCGCGAGGGCGAGCCAGTTGTCGATGGAGTTCCCGAACGTGCCGTGGACCAGCACGACCGGGCGCGGGTGGGCGGCCGAGGGCTTGCAGGAGAAGTCGTTCCAGCCCCTGCTGGAGGTGGTGGAGGCCTGGGCCGAGGCGGCGGTGGGGGCGAGGGTCGCGGCGGCGGTCAGCAGCAGGACCGAGAGGGCTCTGAGCGCGTGTTTCCAGGGCAGCATCGTGCGATCTCCTTGCGGCTCAAGGGAAATCTGTGACGAACGATGGCAGTAAGCCCTGCGGCCCGGACCACAAGTGGGGATGCTCTGCTTCCAGCCAAGCTACGCACGGGTAGCCTCGGCTGGGAAGTTACGCGTCGGTAAAAAGTGACTTCTCGTCAGTACGGAGTACGCGAAGGACGGAAGGACACACCGGGCGTACGGACCCGGCGTCAGGCCGCGAGCGAGCCCGGCACGATCGCACGGGGTCCGAACTTCGCCCGCGCCCTGTCCGCCACCGCCTCCAGCCGTCGCGCCTTCTCGTCCGCCGGGTCGAAGGTCAGCTGCCGCGCGGCCCCCTCCGCGGGCGCGAGCCCCTCCGCGCGCAGCGCGATCCCCCGCACCCGGGCTCGCTGGAGACCGAAGGAGCCGTGGATCGTGTACACGAGGGCGGCCAGCGCCGCCGAGTGCGCGGTCGGTTCGGCCAGCGTGCGCGTACGGGTGGTGGTGGACCGGTCCGCGTACCGCACGGTCACCGCCAGGGAGCGGCACACCTGCCGCTCCGAGCGCATCCGGGCACCCAGCTCCTCGGTGAGCGAGAGCAGTGCCCTGCGCTGGGCCGTCGGGTCCAACTCGTCGTATGGAAAGGTGCGTTCGGCCGCGAGTGACCGGGAGGCCGCGTTCGGTACGACCACGGACATGTCGATCCCCCGGGCCCGCTCGGCGAGTGCACGTCCGGCCTTCGCGCCGACGAGCCGCTGGAGCACGGCGAGCGGCGCGTCCGCGACCCGGCCGACGGAGTCGAGTCCGTACGAGCAGAGGGTACGGGCGGTGGTGCGGCCGACCCCGTCGAGCGCGGCGACCGGGCGGTCCCGGAGGAAGACGGACGGATCCTCGACGACCCGGGTGACACCGGGGCGCGCCTCGCGGGCCGCCATCCGGGCCAGCATCGGGTTCGGCCCGACCCCGATGACGCAGTCCACGCCGTACAGGGCGAGCGCTCTGACCCGCACCACCGAGGCGAGTTCCGTCGGGGTCCAGCCGAAGTAGCGCAACGCGCCGCGGACGTCGGCGAGCAGGGTGTCGGGCGGGCAGGCCTCGACGACCGGGGTGAACTCGCCGACCAGCCCGACCAGCCGGGGAAGCATCGCCTCCCCCTGGGCATCGAGCCCGAACCGTACACAGAGGATCATCCCGCGCTCCCCGGACTCCGGTGCCACAGCTTCCTTCCACTGGGAACCCCTTCGCCGGCCGGTTTCAGGTCCGCCCAGGGGTTCATCTCGTATCCGGTCTCCATCGTGATCCGGCGTCCGTCGTCGGTTCCGCCCGTGCGTTCGGGCTGTTCGGCGAGCCGTCCCGCCACCGCCTCCAGGCCGCCGGAGGCACGCACCTCCACCAGTTCGGCGAGGTTCCAGGCCGCGGAACCGACCACGCTGAGGCTGCGGGGGCCGCGCCGCTGCACCACGCCCCGGACGAGCAGCAGCCAGGAGTGGAAGACGGTGTGGGCACAGGCCTCGTGGGAGTCGTCGAAGAAGGCGAGGTCGACCAGGCCGGTGCCGTCGTCGAGCGTGGAGAAGATGACCCGCTTGCCGGAACGGATCGGCGGGGTCTGGGTGGCCGCCTTGGCACCCGCGACCAGGACCGTCTCTCCGTGCCGGGCCTCACGCAGCCGCTTGGCGGAGACCACGCCGAGTTCGCGCAGGAAGGCGTGGTGGTCGGCCATGAGGTGGCGCGAGGCGTCCATGCCGAGGACCCCGAGTTCGGCACTGAGCCGCTCCGACTCGTCGAGGTCGGGCAGGCCGATGGGTGCGGTCTTCCGGCCCTGGGCGAGGGGGAGTTGACCGCCGTAGGAGGCGGCTCCGCGCTGGGTGCGGTGGAGCTCGGTCACATGCAGCAGCAGATCGCGGCGGTTGGCGCCGAAGGCGTCCAACGCGCCGACCTGGGCGAGCCGTTCGGCCACCGGTTTACGGGGACGGGCCCGCTCCCAGAAGTCGAGCAGCGAGGCGTAGGGCTGTCCGGCCTCGATCCGCGCGCTCTCGGCCTCGCTGATGCCGTGCACGTCCGCGAGGGCGAGCCGCAGCCCCCACCGCTCCGGCGCATTACCGGACACCAGTTCGATTCGATGAGCGGCCGCGGACCGGTTCACGTCCAGCGGCAGCACCGGCACCCCGCGCCGCCGGGCGTCCGCGAGCAGCAGCCGCTTCGGGTACATCCCCGGGTCGTGCGTGAGCAGCCCGGCGTAGAAGGCCGCCGGGTGGTGCGCCTTGAGCCAGGCCGACTGGTACGTGGGTACGGCGAAGGCGACGGCGTGCGCCTTGCAGAAGCCGTACGAGCCGAAGGCCTCCACGATCTCCCAGGTGCGGGCGACGACCTCGGGGCCGTACCCGCGCTCCTCCGCCCGCTGCGCGAACCAGACCTTGATCCGGCCCTGCGACTCGGGGTGCGAGAGCCCGCGCCGCGCCTGGTCCGCCTCGCCCCGCCCGCAGCCGGTCATGATCCGTACGATCTCGATGATCTGCTCGTGGAAGACGACGACGCCGTACGTCTCCTTCAGCGCGTCCTCCAGATCCGGGTGCGGGTAGCGGACGGGCGCCCGGCCGTGGCGGGCCTCGATGAACGGGCGGACCATGTCGGCGGCGACCGGACCCGGCCGGAAGAGCGAGATGTCGACGACGAGGTCGTGGAAGGTGCTGGGCTGGAGCCGGCCGACCAGATCGCGCTGGCCGGGCGACTCGATCTGGAAGCAGCCGAGGGTCTCGGTGGACTGGATGAGCCGGTACGTCGCGGGGTCGGCGGGCGGGATCGCGTCGATGTCCGGCCGGGTGCCGGTGGCCCGCTCCACCTCGGCGACGGCGTGCGCCATGGCGGACTGCATCCGCACCCCGAGGACGTCGAGCTTGAGCAGTCCGAGGTCCTCCACGTCCTCCTTGTCGAACTGGGACATGGGGAATCCCTCGCCGCTGGTGGGCACGACGGGGGTACGGGTGAGCAGCGAGGCGTCCGAGAGCAGGACCCCGCACGGGTGCATGGCGATCCCGCGGGGCAGGCCGTCGAGGGCCTCGACCAGCTCCCAGAGCTTTCCGAACCTCTCCTTCTCCTGGGCCAGTTCGCGCAGCTCGGGCAGTTCGTCGAGGGCGGCGCGGGCGTCCCGGGCTCGGATGTGCGGGAACGCCTTGGCGATCCGGTCGATCTCGGCCGGGTCCATGGACAGGGCGGCGCCGACGTCCCGTACGGCGTGGCGGACGCGGTAGGTCTCGGGCATGGAGACGGTGGCGACCCGCTCGGTGCCGAAGCGGTCGATGATCGCGCGGTAGACCTCCAGGCGGCGGGCGGACTCCACGTCGATGTCGATGTCGGGCAGCGCGGTGCGGTTCTTGGAGAGGAAGCGCTCCATGAGCAGGCCGTGCTCGACGGGGTCGGCGTGGGCGATGCCGAGGAGGTGGTTGACGAGGGAGCCGGCGCCGGAGCCGCGGGCGGCGACCCGGATCCCCATCCTCTTCACGTCGTCAACTACCTGAGCGACCGTCAGGAAGTACGTGGCGAAGTGGTGATGGGCGATGATGTCGAGCTCGCGGTGCATCCGGTCCCAGTAGTCGCGGCGCCGTTCGTACCCGCGCAGCACCATGCCCGCGGCGGCCCGGGAGGCCAGCACGCGCTGGGCGGTGCGGCGTTCGGCGCCGACGAGGGACGGCTCGGGGAAGTGGGCGGAGCCCATGCCGAGGTCGTCCTGGGGGTCGACCAGGCAGTCGGCGGCGACCGCCTGGGTCTGGTCGAGCAGCCGGTACGCGGTGTCCCGGCGGAAGCCCGCGGCCTCGACGATCCGCTCGGCGGCGGCCAGCATGCCGTCGCCGCCCTTGAGCCAGGCCTCGCCGCTGTCGAGTTCCTTGCGGGGGTCGACGGGGACGAGGCGGCGGGCCGAGTCGAGGACGTCGGCGACGGGGCCCTGGCCGGGGTCGGCGTAGCGGACGGCGTTGCCGAGGACGGGGCGGACGCCGTGCTCGGCGGCGAAGCCGACGGTACGGGCGGCGAGCCGCAGCGAGCCGGGCCCGGTGCCGGCACGGCCGTGGTGGACGGCCTCCAGACGGAGGGCGTCGCCGTATCGCTCACGCCAGGGCACGAGGAGCCGGGCGGCCCGGTCGGGACGCCCGGCGGCGAGCGCCTGCCCGACGTCGGAGGCGGGCCCGAGCAGGACGACGAGGCCGTCGCCGTGGTTGTCGTCCCAGGCCAGCAGGGGGCCACCGGTCTCGCGGGCGTGCGCGGCGCTGACCATGCGGCAGATCGCGGCCCAACCGGCGCGGGACCGGGCGAGGAAAACAGCCCGCGAGGCGGACTCCTCGACGAAGGCCCCGCCCCGCACGGGCACGCGCCGCGCAGAAACCTCCCCCCGCCCGGGCCACCCACCACCCCCACGGGTACCGCCCCCACGGGCCGGATCACCGACACCGGAACGCCCGGACGCGACACGGGAACCGGACGCAGTCCCGGCCGCGACACCGGAACCGACCACGGCCCCGGCCGCGAGCGCGGGTCCGGCCGCAGCACCGGAACCGACCACAGGCCCGGACACGCCTCGGGAGCCGGACGCGGCACCGGACCCCGGTCCGACGGCAGGTCCGGCCGCGGCACCGGAACCGACCGCAGGCCCGGCCGCGGCACCGGAACCGACCGCCGGTCCAGACGCGACACCGGGACCGACCACGGGTCGGGACGCGGCACCGGAACCGACCGCAGGTCCGGACACGCCCCGGGAGCCGGACGCGGCACCGAACCCCGGTCCGGCCACGGCACCGGAACCGACCGCAGGTCCAGACGCGACACCGGAGCCGGCCACGGGTCGGGACGCGACACCGGAACCGACCACAGGCCCGGACACGCCCCGGGAGCCGGACTCAGGCCCGAAAGCGGCCGCCGGCCCAGGCGCAGCACCGGAACCGGAACCGGACGCAGACCCGGAGACCTGCCCAGACACCTGCCCGGCCGCAGCGCCGGAACCGGCCGTCGGCCCAGGCGCGGCACCGAGGCCACGCGCGGATCCGACCGCAGGTCCGGACAGCGGTCCGACCGCAGGTCCGGATCCAGTCCCGGAACCGACCGCCGGTCCCGGCACGGCACCGGAGCCGGCCACAGGGCCGTAGACCGGCCGGTCGGCCGCGGCACCGGCCGCCGCACCGGAGCCGGACACCGGTCCGGACGCGGCGCCGGCCGGGTGGGAACCGTCGGTGGGGCGGGACGCCCCTGCCGGGGCGGAAGCGTCAAGGGCCTCGGCACCCACGCCGGACGGCACGGCGCCCGGGAGGCCCGTATCGGTGGCGGCGGCCTGGGCGGAGCCCGGGCCGGCCCCCGGCAGGGGCGGCCCGGCCGGATGGGCGGTGCCGGACCCGCCCGGCCCCGTACCGGACGCACCCGCACCCGCACCGCCGCGCCCCGACACCCCCCGCCCGAAGCCGTTCACGGCGTACACACGCCGGCTCGCGCCGCTGTCGCCCGTCTCGGGCAAGGCGGGCGGGGCGATCGACAGGTCCACGCCGAAGAGCGGACGCACGCCCGCCGCCTCGCAGGCCTTCGCGAAACGGATCACGCCCGCGACCGTGTCGCGGTCCGTGAGGGCGAGCGCGTCCATACCCCGCTCCGCCGCCCGCTCCGCCAGCCGCTCAGGGTGCGACGCGCCGTACCGCAGGGAGAAGCCCGATGCGGTGTGCAGATGCGTGAACCCCGGCATGCACACCTCCCACATCAATTCGCACGTACGTTCCCACCCCCCACTTCCTCACCATAGACCATTTCGAACGTCCGTACGATACGCCGCGCACCTCATCCGTTCAGCCCCGTCCCACCTGCACAGACACCCCTCTCCCCTGAGCGTGGGGGCATGAGCTTCGTCGATGAACTGAAGAGTGCCGTCACCCCCCGAACCGCCCTGCTCGTCGTCGGCGTCTTCGCCCTCCAGCTGCTGTTCATCGCCTCGTACGTCGGGGCGCTCCACGACCCGAAGCCGAAGGACGTCCCCTTCGGCGTGGTCGCACCCCCACAGGTCTCCGCCCAGCTCGTGGGGCAGCTGGAGAAGCTCCCCGGCGAACCGCTCGATCCCCGGACCGTCACGGACGAGGCCGAGGCCCGGGACCAGATCTTGAACCGGGAGATCGACGGCGCCCTCCTGGTGAACCCGGCCAGGAACACCGACACCCTGCTCGTCGCCTCCGGCGGCGGCACCGTGCTCGCCTCCGCCCTGGAGTCGCTCTTCACCCGGATCGAGGGGCTCAACCAGCGCACCGTACGAACCGTCGACGTCGCCCCCGCCTCCCCGGAGGACTTCGACGGCCTCTCCGCCTTCTACCTCGTCGTCGGCTGGTGCGTCGGCGGCTACATCTGCGCCGCGGTCCTCGCCATCAGCGCGGGCGCACGGCCCGCGAACCTCCAGCGCGCCTTCATCCGGCTCGGGACCCTCGCGCTCTACGCGATCCTCGGCGGCCTGGGCGGCGCGGTCATCGTCGGCCCGATCCTGGGCGCCCTGCCGGGCAGCGTCGCGGCCCTGTGGGGCCTGGGCGCCCTCGTCGTCTTCGCGGTCGGCGCCGCCACGCTCGCCCTGCAGTCGCTCTTCGGCATCGTCGGCGTCGGGCTGGCGATCCTGCTGATCGTGGTCGCGGGCAACCCGAGCGCCGGAGGCGCCTTCCCGCTGCCGATGCTGCCACCGTTCTGGAAGGCCATCGGCCCCGCCCTGCCGCCGGGCGCCGGCACCTGGGTGGCGCGCTCGATCGCGTACTTCAAGGGCAACGACGTCACCGTCTCGCTCCTGGTGCTCTCCGCCTGGGCCGTCGTCGGCAGCGCGATCACGCTGGTGATGTCCTCGCTGAAGCGCAGGCCCGGGACCGAGCCGACCCCAGAGGAACTCGGCGCCGCGGGCGGCGCCGCCGCCTGAGCCCGGCTCACCCGACCCGCCCGATCCGCCGGGCCCGTCCGGCTCACCCGACCCGCCCGACCCGCCCGGCCCGCACCGGAAATCCCTGGCCCACCGGCCGGCGGACCGCTACGTTCGCGGGGCACCTTCGACCGTCCCCGAACCGACAAGGCTCTCCGTGACCTTCGTGCGCCCGGCCCGTCCCGATGAACTTCCCGCCCTGGTCGAACACCCCGGCGACCCCGAGCGCAACGCCGCCACCCGCACCTACCTCACGCAGCTCCTCGACAGCGCGTGCACCCGGCCCGAGTGGTGCCTGGTCGCCGTGGAGGACGACGGACGGCTC
Source organism: Streptomyces sp. NPDC013457 (assembly GCF_043089925.1). Classification (NCBI taxonomy): domain Bacteria; kingdom Bacillati; phylum Actinomycetota; class Actinomycetes; order Kitasatosporales; family Streptomycetaceae; genus Streptomyces; species Streptomyces sp. NPDC013457. The sequence continues at coordinate 74,102 of NZ_JBICBL010000007.1, read as the reverse complement.
ACCGGCAGCGTGGTGCTGTGGACCATACCGGGCCACGACGTCCCGCTCGCCGTCGTCCTGTTCGAGGCGCCGGAGCACTCCCCGGAGACCGCGTCCGCGCTGCTCGGCGCGGCGGCCGCGAAGGCCGGGGAGCTGGGCGCGAAGAAGCTGGAGCACGTCGTCGACTCCCCCGCCCAGGCACCGCAGTTCCAGCGGAACCCGGAGCGCCGGGGTCAGCTGCTGCGCGGCTCCGGCTTCGCAGTGATCCGCGACGGCCGGCGGTTCGGCTTCCGGACCCCTGCCGCCTCCGGCGAGACCGGTGGGCTGCCCGCCGACGACCCCCGCCTGACCTTCCGCTCGCTCGCCGAGCTCGGCCCCGAGCCCTTCGTCGCCGTCCTCGCCGAGCTGCTCGCGGACACCGCGGACGCCCGGCTCGCCGACGACGTACGGCAGCACGGCGCACGGCGCGCGGCCGAGCTGCTCTTCGAGGAGACGGCCGAGCTGAAGCACGAGCCCGAGTGGTGGGAGCTCGGTTACGACGCCGACGGCACCGTCGCCGTGATCAGCCTGCCGGCCGAGAACCCCGGCGTTCCGGTGATCGGCTTCGTGGGCGTCGCCCCCGCACACCGCGGCAAGGGGTACGCCACCTCCGTCGTGATCCGGGGCACGCGGGTGCTGGTCGCCGCCGGCGCCACGGAGATCCGAGGGGACTGCGACGCCGCGAACGTGGCCATGGCCAAGGCCTTCGAGCGGGCCGGATACGTGAACTTCGCCGACCGGCTGGAGTTCGCCCGCGCCCTCTGATCCCTAAGTCGGCGCGTACGGCACGCCCTACGACTGCGCCCCCGACGCGCCCTAGGCTGTCCGGCCATGGGAAAGCATGTGCGCACCGACGACGGCCGCCTGCTGCTGGCCGAGGAATGGGGAAACCCCTCGGGGACTCCCGTACTGCTTCTGCACGGCACACCCGGCAGCCGGCTCGGCACCGCGCTGCCCGATCTCGCCGACCGCTGCCCCGGCTTCCGGTTCTTCGCCTACGACCGTCCCGGGTACGGGGGTTCGGACCGGCTCCCCGGGCGGTGGGTCGCCGACGCGGCCAGGGACGCGGCGGCCGTCGCCGACGCGCTGGAGGTGGGGCGGTTCGCCGTGGTCGGACGGTCCGGCGGCGGGCCGCACGCGCTCGCCTGCGCGGCCCTGCTGCCCGACCGGGTCCGGGCCGTCGCGGCGCTGGTGGGCATCGCCCCGCCGGACGCGGCGGGGCTCGACTGGTTCGCCGGCATGACCCCGTTCAACGTCCGCGAGTACGGCCTTGCGACCGAGTCGCCCGAGCTGCTCGACGCGGACCTCGCCGCCCGGGCGGCGGACATCCGGCGTGACCCCGAGCGTCTCGTCGAGGACCTGCGGGCCGAGCTCTCCGACCACGACCTGCCGATCGTCTCCGATCCCGCCGTACGCGCCGTGCTGCTGCGCACCTACCGCGAGGCCCTCGGCGCCTCGCACCACGGCTGGACCGACGACTGCCTCGCCTTCACCCGCCCCTGGGGTTTCGACGTCTCCGCCGTCGCCGTCCCCGCGCTGCTCTGGCACGGACTCGACGACGCCTTCTCCCCGCCCGCCCACACCCGCTGGCTGGCCGGACGGATCCCCGGAGCCACGCTCGCCCTGGAGCCGGACGCCGGTCACTTCGCCGCCCAGTACGCGCTGCCGGCCGTGCTCGAGTGGATCCGGACTCAGGAGGGCGGCGGCAGATAGCCGGCGGAACGGGCGCCCTTGAGGCAGTTCATGACCCGCTCATGGCTGTCGCCGACCGTGTCCACGACCCGCATGCGCATGTGGAGGGCGTCGACCTCGTCGACGAAGCGGCGGGAGAACGCGCCCATCAGAACGGTCTCGTAGGTCCCGGTGCCCACCAGCGGGAACGTCCCGAAGGTGGGGATCTGGAAGTCCTCGCCCGCGACGAGACCGGCCGCCGTCAGGGTCGCCACCGCCCCGGGAACGTCCGTCCACGGGGTCGAGGAAGGGTCGGTCTCCCCCGCGAGCACGACTCTGCAGTCGTACCTCTCGACCACCGCCGTGTACTGGCCGCCGTTGTAGACGCCGGTCCGCCACTCGGCGGCGTTCCCGCGCAGCGTGCCCGTCGTCCAGTCGCTCCGCCAGCCCAGGTAGGGCCGTACGGTACGGGCGTACTGGGCCCGCGCGAGGACGGCGGCCGCCGCGACCGCGAGGAGGCTGCCGAGCGGCTCCATGTCGAGGAGCTGCAGCCGCCACGGCCAGTCGGTCCTGGCCTCCTCCGTCATGTTGGCGCGGACGATCTCCCAGCCCAGGACGGCGGTGAGCAGGCAGAGCAGCACGATCGGGGCCGTGTAGAGCAGGCGGCTGCGCCGGACCCTGCGCTGGGCGTCGCCGGGTATCGGCCCACCGGGCTGGACGGTCACGCGCTCTCCCCCACCACGAGTCCCCGCGCCGGGCCCCGGCCGTGTCACGGCCGGGGCCCGGCGCCCGATGGGATCATGGTGCTACGGAAGGCGGGTCTCCGCCTAGGTCGTTTCGGCCTAGAACACGTTGACCCCGTACGCGTTCAGCGCCTCGGTGACCGGCTGGAAGAAGGTCGTGCCGCCCGAGGAGCAGTTGCCGCTGCCGCCCGAGGTGAGGCCGATGGCGCGGCTGCCGGAGTAGAGCGGGCCGCCCGAGTCGCCGGGTTCGGCGCAGACGTTGGTGCGGATCATGCCGTAGACGATGTCTCCGCCGCCGTAGTTGACGGTGGCGTTGAGGCCGGTGACGGAGCCGCTGTGGGTGCCGGTGGTGGAACCCCGACGGGTCACGGACATGCCGACCGTGGCGTTCGCGGCGCTGGTGATGTCCACGCTGCCGACCGTGCCGGACTTGGTGACGCTGCTGTTGGTGTACCGGACGATGCCGTAGTCGTTCGTCGGGAAGCTGGATCCCGAGGTGGAGCCGAGGACGGTCGTGCGGCCGGAGTTGGAGTACCAGGAGCCCGCGCCGTCGGTGCAGTGCCCGGCGGTCAGGAAGTAGTAGTTGCCCGCGCTGTCACGGACGTTGAAGCCCAGGGAGCAGCGCCAGCTGGACGCATAGATCGCGTCGCCGCCGGAGATCAGCTTGTTGAACTTCCCGGGGGTCCGCTCGATGCGGAGCGCCCCGGCGTTGGCGCCGGCCTGGCGCTTGATCTCGGCTATCTCCGCCTTCGACACGGTGGAGTCGGCGGTGACGACGAGGGTGTTCGTGGCCTGGTCGACGTGCCAGGCGGTGCCCGCCACGTCGGCGGCCAGTACGGCGTCGCCCGCGGCGGAGAGCTGCGACGCGCTGAAGGTCCGGGCGGTGTCGGCGCTCGCGGTGGGGATCGCGACGGCGGCCGCGGCGGCGAGTCCGGTGGCGACGGCGAGCAGACGGACGGATCTCGTGGGGGTGGTGCGCTTGGTCCTCACTTCTCGTTCCTCCAGAGGGGAATCGGGGGTCCGCCGTGGGGGGTCGGACCCGTGAGGCGCGGCCAGGGGCCGGCGCTGTGGGCGAGTCTCGGCCGCCCGACCGGACGCCGCAAGGGCGCCTTTCGGCCGTACGACGCTCAACTATCCCGCTGTGACGTTGATGTGACGGCAGCTCAGTAGAGACTGACGCGGTACTTGGCGAGGGCTTCGGGCACCGGCTGGTAGAAGGTCGTGCCGCCGCTCGAGCAGTTGCCGCTGCCGCCGGAGGTGATTCCGAGGGCCTTGGTGCCGTCGTAGAGCGCGCCGCCGGAGTCCCCCGGCTCGGCGCAGACGTTGGTCTGGATCATGCCGCGCACCGTGCCGCCGCCGGAGTAGTGGACGGTGGCGTCGAGGCCGGTGACGGTGCCGCTCCGCGTGCCGGTCGTGGAGCCGGAGCGCCTGACGGACTCGCCGACATAGGCGTCGGCGGCGGTGTAACCGCCGGGGTGGGCGAGCGATGTGTTGTCGTAGCGGACCAGGGCGTAGTCGTTGCCGGGGAAGCTGGACCCGGTGGTGGGGCCGATCAGGGTGGACTGGGCCGAGTTGGCGTACCAGGTCTTGACGACGTTGCCGCAGCGCCCGGCGGTGAGGAAGTAGTACGTGCTGCCACTGCGCACGTTGAAGCCGAGCGAGCAACGGTAACCGCTGCCGTAGATGGCGTCGCCCGGTCCGAGCAGCGGCTTGAAGACGCCGGGCGTGCGCTGCACCGCGAGGGCTCCGGCGTCGGCGCCTGCGGTCCGACGGATGGTGGCGATCTCGGCGTCGGAGACGGTGGAGTCGGCGGTGACGACGACCCGGCCGGCGGCCCGGTCGACGTACCACGCCGTACCGCCGACATCGGCCTTGAGTACGGCCGCGTCCGCACGGGCGAGCTGGGCGGCTCCCGCGGGGCCGGGAGCGGGCGCCGCGTGGGCGCCGGGCAGGGCGAGTGCGGTGGCGGCCGCCAGTCCGGCCGCGACGGCGAGCACTCGGGTGGGCTTGATTCTCACGGGTCTCCTCACGAACTCTCCTTGTGGGAAAAGCGGAGGGGCCTGGGGGTACGGCCCATGCGTGATGAGCGGGATGATGTGTCCCTGACACGCACGGCTGAGATGGTGTCCCACGGCGCCCGCGCGCACAAGACCACGGACCGAAGCGTGCCCGCCTCCGGTGCGGCCGCGGGGCGCGTCCCGCGGCCGCCGAGCGGAGGAAAGACCGGGTCAGGCCTCGACGAGCCGCCGCTCCCCGGCCGGCACGCCGGTGTCGAGGGTGTTCCCCGGGGGCGGGAAGGGGCAGATGAAATGGTCCGCGAAGGCGCACGGCGGCAGCAGCGCGCGGTTGAAGTCGACCGTCACCGAGCCGTCCGCGGCGGGAGCGGTGGGACGCAGGAAGCGGAACCGGTAGCTGTCGCGGCCGCTGGTGGCATCGGCGAAGACCGCCCACAGCGTGCCGTCGTCCTCCACGGCGACCTGGAGGGTGTGCTCGACGCCACGGAGCTCGAAGGAGAGCTCGCCGGCGAGGCCGAGTCCCCGCTCCTTCCCGTCGGCGTTCTCGACCCGGACGTTGCGGGACTCCTCGTACGCGCGGAAGGTGCCGGGCACCGCCCAGCGCTCGTCGTACGGCGTGGCCTCGATACCCCGGAAGGCGCGGCGCCCCGCCGACTCGGGATCGAAGTCCCGTACCGCCCAGAGCCCTTCGCGACGCAGGACGACGAGCCGCCGGCCGGCGGACTCCGCCCGGGACTCGTGGATCGGGGCGTGGTCGGCGGTCAGCCGGACGCTGCCGATCAGCGGCTTTCCGTCGACGGTGACCGCGTCCTCGGCGCCGGCCGTGAGGACCACCTCGTCGCCGTCGTCCAGCCACCGCCCGGGAACGGCCGGAATTCGACCCTCCGGGTAGTCGGAGAGCCAGTACGTGCCGGTGAGGGAGAGCGGCCCGTACGACGAGGAGACCGCCGCGGTGCGCTGCTCGTGCCAGTGCTGCCAGTCCTGCTGGGGATCCGTGCTCATGGTGTTCAACCCTTCCATACGGGGTCGGGAAGCCCGGACGCGACGCCCGCAGGGGCCACGCGGGCCGCACGGGGCCACGCGGGGGCAGGGCGCCGGGCGTTCACAGGTCGCGCAGGAGCGCCGGCGCGGCCCGCGCGGTGGCGTCGTTCTGCCGGAGGGAGAGGCTGTCGGCGCCGGGCCGGGCGAAGCCTCCCGCACCCCGGGCGTCGGCGTGCGGCCCGAGCGCGAAGCGGCGGGGGTGCGGCGCGCCGGACCGGTCGAGGACGCGGCCGTCGTTCGGCGTCCGGTTCGGCGTCCAGATGCCCCTGGGACAGGACGACGACATCGGCGCTGAGCGGCGCGGCGACGCCTTCCAGCCGGACCGACTGGCGTCCGGTGCGCGTTCCGGCGACGCGCAGCGCCCTGCACGGGTGGTGGTGGACGACGACGCCGGGCGGCAGGGCGGCCACGGCCTTCTCGTACACCCGGCGCAGATACCCGACGTGGGCGCTGCGGCCGACGAAGGCGTCCCCGTCGCCTCCGGCCCACGCGTGCACGGTGGGCCCGGGGAGGACCGGGCCCGCCATCTCCACGGTGTCGTCGGTGAACATCGTGACGTGCCGGGCCTGCGAGTTCATCCAGAGCAGCGGCGACCGGCCGTGGCGCCAGAGCCGCCCGCCGCCCGGCGGGTACGGGTCGACGAGATGGATGTCGAGGACCGGACCGCCGTACAGCTCGGGTGCGTTGGCTGCGATGCGCTCCAGCACCCCGGTGCCGCGCGGCCCGGCGCCGACGATGACGAGGGAGCGTCGCTCAGCAGCCGCAGTCACACCCGCAGTCGCAGCCGTCGCAGCAGCTGCCGTCCCCTTCCCCGTCCCCGCAGTTGCAGCAGGAGCAGCAGTCGCCGCAGCCGCTGCAGTCGCAGTTGCTGCACGACCCTTCGCGACGCTCCCGGCTCCACGGGTCCTCGTACGTGCCGCAGCACAGCTGGCACGTACACGCCAGGCCCATCCAGACCGCGCAACCGGCCACCAGGCCGCGGCGCCGGTTCGGCGGCTCGGGCGGCAGCGGGCCGCCGGGACCGCCCGGCCCCGGGGCATACGGGTTGCCCGGCACGGGACCGGGGCCGTACGGCCCCGGCTGGTACGGCCCCGGCTGGTGCGCTCCTGCCTGGTGCTGCGTTCCCCCCGGAGCACCGGTCCCGTGCGCGCAGGTCGTCGTGCCGAAGGCGCGGTCGACCGAGACGCGCAGCTCGTGGGCGAGCAGCACGTGCACCAGCCGGCCGTTCACGAACTCCGCGTCCCGCAGAGCGAGGCGGATGCCGTGGAGCGCGTCGTCGGCGAGCCGGCGGGCCTCGGTGAGCGGGGTGCCGGTCGCGGTGAGCGGGTTCCACGCACCTGACGCGGCGTCCGCCTCCCGGTCCTCCACGGCGTCGAGCAGGTGGGCGAGCCGCCCGAAGAGCCGGCCCGCCTCGGCGAGTGGCTCGACGTTCCCGGGCCGGCCGGCGAGCACGGCGGTGTGCGCGAAGGCCGCGGCCGTCGCCGTCTCGGTCGGCTCGGTGACCACGAGCAGCGGTGTACCGGGCCCGGCGAGGCTCTCGACCCCGGCCTGCCGGTCCACGGCGTCCACCAGGACGGCCGTGTCGAAGCCGACCGCCCGCCCGGTCCGCGCGCCCGCCCGGTCCCAGGACCTGGCGACCCGGCGGGCCGCGGCGGCGACCGGGCGGCGCGCCAACAGCCCGTCCCGGTCGGCGACGTGGTCGCGCACCTTCGCCGAGGCGAGGACCAGCGACACGGCCGCCGCGAGACGTGCGCCCTCGCCCCTCGCGACCGGTGCGGTCCTCATCTGGCGCAGCGGGCAGGGACCGGCGGTCCGGCGCCCTCCGTCGACCAGACCCGTCTGAGCCTCCGTCAGAACCGAGACGATGAGGCCGTCGTAGTTGGTGACCACCCGGGCGAACTGCCCGTGGTCGGCCCGAAGTGCCAGACAGAGGCCGCAGAGATGGGCCATCCATTCCGTCCTGAGGCCCTCGGTGAGCCGATGGGTGCAGGGCCTGACTATGCCGAACAAAAGACTCCCCCGTGAGTCGCGCGCAGGTGCTGCCGCAGCGGTCTGCGGCGGTGTGGCGGCATCGTATCGACCTGGTCCGTTCACCCGGACGCTCCGGGCGTCACCCTTCTGGACCGACATTCATATTTTAAGTTCCACGACCCCTGCGGAACCTCCGTCAGGCCCCGTATACCGCAAGATTCCTGACGATTCGCCAGAAAACGGCCCTCACGTTCTGCACCAGTACCGTCACGAAACCCGCGCGCGCCGACTATCCACTTGGCGCGCGATCCGCATCATGGACGACGATAGGGATATGCGGAACCACAAGTGACCGCGCTGAAAGGAGGCGACCATGGGATCGGTGCGCAAGGCGAGTGCATGGCTGGGCCTCGTCGAGGACAACGACGAGCGCTACTACGACGACGAGTACGCCGAGACTGCCGAGAGCGGCGACGCCTGGGTGACGGACCCCCGGGTCCGGGTGGCGTCCGACTCGGCGCAGGAGCAGGGCCGCCGGATCGCGACCGTCTCCCCGGACGGGTTCCGGGACGCCCGGGGCATCGGCGAACTCTTCCGGGACGGCGTCCCGGTCATCGTGAACCTCACGGCCATGGAGCCCTCCGACGCCAAGCGCGTGGTCGACTTCGCCGCCGGTCTCGCCTTCGGTCTTCGCGGCTCCATCGAGCGGGTGGCGACGCGGGTCTTCCTGCTGACCCCCGCCGACACGCAGATCATCAGCGGAGACCCCGCGGGGCGTGCGCAGGACGGTTTCTTCAACCAGAGCTGAGCCGGGAGCGCCTCCCGGCGGCAGCGCCGGGGAGCTCACCGGCCCGTTGTTCCGACCGGCCCGTCCCACCGAACGGACTCACGACCGCCGGGCATGTCCCGGGGTCGAGCAGACCGGTTCGGCGGACTCGCGGGTGGCCCGTTCGGCGGACTCACGGGCGGCCGGTTCGACGGGCTCGCGGGTGGCCGGCACCCGTACCTCCGCGGGGGCCTCGGCCACCAGGTCCTCCGGATCGACCATGCACTCCATCACGCGCGGCAGCCGCAGGGCCATCAGCGCGCCGAGCAGCAGCAGCGCCGCGCTGACGAAGAGCGTGACGTGGAGCCCGCCCACGAAGGCGTGCCGCGCCGCGTGGTACAGCGCCGGGCCCGCCGTGCCGCCGAGCTGGTCGGCGACCTTGTAGGCCTCGCCGAGCGAGTTCGCGGCGGCCTCGCTCGCGGCGGCCGGGACACCGGGGACGGCGGCCAGGCCGGGCGCGTACGCCGCGTTCATCACGCTGCCGAGGAGCGCGATGCCCATGCCGGCACCGAGCTGGTACGAGGTCTCGCCGATGGCCGCCGCGCCGCCCGCGCTCTCCGGCGGGGCCTCGCTGAGCATCGACTCGTACGCCGAGAAGAGGGTGGTCTGGAGCCCGAAACCGAGCAGGACGAAGCCGCAGGTGAGCAGCAGCGGCCGGTCGTTCTGGCCCATCAGGACGAGCAGCAGCACGGCCGCGGCGGTGAGGACGAAGCCCCAGCCGACCATCCGGCGCGGGCCGATCCGGCGCAGGGTGTACGAGCCGGTGGCACCGGCCGCCATGGCGGCGAAGGTGAGCGGCAGGAGTCGCAGCCCGGTCTCCAGCGGGCTGAGCCCGAGGACGAGCTGGAGGTACTGGACGGCGATCAGCTCCAGGCCGACCAGGGCCAGCATGGCGAGCACGATGCAGCCGACGGAGGTGGTGAAGGCGGCGCGGGAGAAGAGCCGCATGTCGATCAGCGGATGCGCCCGGCGCCGCTGGCGGCGTACGAAGAGGATCAGCAGCGCCGCGCCGAGGAGCAGCGGTGCGGCGGTCGCCGGCTCGAGGATGTTCTCGCCGGCGCCGATCCGCTTCACCCCGAGGACCACGCCAAGCACTCCGGCAGCGGCCATCAGCGCGCCGAGGACGTCCCAGGGGCCGTCGCCACGCCCCTTGGACTCGGGCAGCAGCCAGCGGCCGAGCGGCAGGATGAACGCCATCAGCGGGATGTTGATGAGGAAGACCGAGCCCCACCAGTAGTGCTCGACCAGGAAGCCGCCGAGCACCGGTCCGGTGGCGGCGCCGATCGCGGCGACCGCCGTCCAGATGCCGATCGCGGTGGCCCGCTCACGCCGGTCGGGGAAGACCGCCCGGAGGATCGAGAGGGTGGCGGGCATGATCATCGCGCCGCCGACGCCGAGGAGGGCGCGGGCGCCGATCAGGACACCTGGCGCGGTGGCGAGTGCGGCGACCGCGGAGGCGACGCCGAACAGCGCGTAACCGAGGAGGAGCACTCTGCGCCGGCCGATCCGGTCGCCCAGCGTGCCGAAGAGGATCAGCAGCGAGGCGCAGATCAGCGGGTAGGCGTCGACGATCCAGAGCAGCTCGGTGGAGCTGGGGCGCAGGTCCTCCGTGAGGGAGGGGACGGCGACGTGGAGAACGGTGGCGTCCAGCGCGACCAGCAGCAGGCTGACGCAGAGGACGACGAGGACGACCCAGCGGTTGGCGCCGCCGCCGGCGGCGCGGAGTCGTGCTCCGGCCGTGATCGTCCGCTGCATGTACGTACCTCCCAGTGAAGCTCTCGCGCTCGGCGGGCACCGGCCGGGGTTCGGGTTCCCGGGGCGGCCCGGCATCGACGGGCGAGTGAGCCGTCAGCGTACGCGAGTTCAAGGCCCGAGCGCGTGGTGCAGCTCTCACCCGGCGGACCGCCGGGTGTGGCGTACGCCACTCCGCCTACCCAGCGCGCCTCCTCGAATTCCGGCCGCACAACCGTTTGACGGATTTCCCCGACGTACAAACAGGCTTCCGGAAAGTCACCCTCCGGCAATAGGGCGGAAGGTCATCGGATTCTCCGACAGACGCCAGGAATAAACCCCGGTCTGAGACCTACTCCACATCACATCGTCATCACGAAGACACCGGATCGACCAAGGTCGACACTCACTCCCTGTAACGTCGATTGGGTGCGTACCGACATCTTTGCCCGGCTGGACCGGGAGCCGGAACCGCCGAAGATAGAGGTCCCGCGGATGACCCGCACGCGTCTCGCCCTCTTCGGCGGGACGCTGGCGTTCTATCTCGCCATCGTCGTGGCCGTGCTGCTCTCGACGTGGCTGGTGACCCTCGACTGGAAGATCATGCTCTTCCGGCCCTATCAGCAGTGGCCGGACCTGCACGCCTTCCTCGACTACTACGTCGTCCTCGGCCAGCGCGGTCCCACCGCCGTGATGGTGGCGGCCTGGCTGGGCTGGCGCTCCTGGCGCCAGCACACCCTGCGACCGCTGCTCACCCTCGGCGCCGCGCTCCTCCTGCTCAACGTCACGGTCGGCGCGGTCAAGCTCGGCCTCGGCCGCCTCGGTCCCCACTACGCGACGCAGATCGGCTCTGCCGAGCTCTTCGCCGGCGGCGATATATTTCCGTCCGGCCACACCGCCAACGCGGTCGTGACCTGGGGAATCCTGGCGTATCTGGCGACCACCCCGCGGGCCCGGCGCTATCTGTCGGCCCTCTCGGCCGTGGTCGCGCTGGGCGTCGGCCTGACCACCGTCTACATCGGTACGCACTGGCTGAGCGATGTGCTGCTCGGCTGGGCGGCGGGGCTGCTCATCCTGCTGGCACTGCCCTGGTGCGAGCCGCTGATCAGCCGCGTGGAGGCCATGGTCCTCAGCGCCCGCGACCGTCTGCGCGAGCAGCTCAGGGCCCGCCGCAGGCTGGTCCCGTCGCTGCCCGTCGCGACCGGTGGGCCGCGTCCGGCGATGTACTCGCCGCGTCCCGCGGCGACCGAGGAGCCGGTCCGGGAGGTCATCGGCGCCCGCAGCGGGCGGTCCGCCGGCACGCGCGGCGACGGCCGGCTCACCCCGCCGCTCACCGCCCCTCGTCCGCACACGGCGCACGCCGGGCACGGTGGACACACCGCGCACGCCCCACGCTCGGAGCGGTCGCCGGTCACCCCGGCCGGCAGCCGCCGCCCGCCGCACTCACGGCCGCTCACCGGCGGCTGAGCGCACGACCGCATGAGGAAGGGCCCCGGCCGTGGCCGGGGCCCTTCCTCATGCGGTGCGCGAGTCCGCGGCTAACCGAGCCAGCAGCGGGTGACGGAGCCGTCCGTCACCTCGAAGTTGATCCGGCCCTCCAGGTACTCCATCGTGATGATCGAGCCCGGAGGCAGCGAGCGGACCACGTCCCAGCCGTGGTCGCGGGCGAGCAGTTCGGCGTGCTCCTGGTCGAGCCCCACATAGTCTTCGGGCGGTACGGGGAACGTCGGCTTCGATGTCATGTGCCTCACGTTAGTCCCTTACCGGTCACGCTTGTGTCACAGCTTCTCGACATATGTTTGACACGAGCGCCGTCACCCGAAAGGGCAGTTTCCAGCCGATTCCCCGGTAATTCAAGGCCCGTTGAAACAGCCCCTCCGAGGGGTCACGGAATTCCGTTCCACGCCCTGGTCAGGGAAATTCGGAGGCGAACGACGCCCTCACGGTATTCACGATTTCCCCGCATGACGCGCACACGCTCGGCCGACCGGAGCAGTGCGTACGGCCGCCTCCCGTGTCCCCGCCCCCGGTGCGCGCATCATGTCCGGACGATTCGGAACCGGAGGCATCGATGGGCATCGACACCGCGGACGCGGCCGTCGAATCACCTCGGGAACGGCATGGTCGGGTCCTGATCGACTGGCTCACCACGACCGACCACAAGAAGATCGGCCACCTCTACCTGGCCACGTCGTTCCTCTTCTTCCTGGCCGCCGGGGTGATGGCGATGCTGATGCGGGCCGAGCTGGCCCGCCCCGGCACCCAGCTTCTCGACAACCAGCAGTTCAACCAGGCGTTCACGCTGCACGGCACGATCATGCTGCTGCTCTTCGCGACGCCGACCTTCGCCGGCTTCGCCAACGAGCTGGTGCCGCTCCAGATCGGCGCCCCCGACGTCGCCTTCCCGCGGCTGAACATGTTCTCGTACTGGCTGTTCCTCTTCGGCGGCCTGATGGTGGTCGGCTCGCTGCTCGTGCCGAGCGGGCCCGCCGCCTTCGGCTGGACCGCCTACGCCCCGCTCAACAGCCTGGAACGCTCCCCCGGCATCGGGCCCGACCTGTGGATCATGGGACTCGCGCTCTCCGGCTTCGGCACGATCCTCACCTCGGTGAACTTCCTGGCGACGATCGTCGGGATGCGGGCGCCCGGCATGACGATGTTCCGGATGCCGATCTTCACCTGGAACATCCTCTTCACCACGATCCTGGTCCTGATGGCCTTCCCGGTCCTGGCCGCGGCGCTGCTCGTCCTGGAGTCGGACCGGCGGTTCGGCTCGCTGGTCTTCCAGCCGGAGAACGGCGGGGCGCTGCTGTGGCAGCACCTCTTCTGGTTCTTCGGCCATCCCGAGGTCTACATCATCGCGCTGCCGTTCTTCGGCATCATCAGCGAGATCATCCCGGTCTTCGCCCGCAAGCCGATCTTCGGCTACACGACCCTGATCGCCGCCACCATGGCCATCACCGGGCTCTCGGTGGTGGTGTGGGCGCACCACATGTTCGCCACCGGGGCGGTCCTGCTGCCCTTCTTCTCCCTGCTGTCGTTCCTGATCGCCGTGCCGACCGGGGTGAAGTTCTTCAACTGGACCGGCACGATGCTCAAGGGCTCGCTCTCGTTCGAGACGCCGATGCTCTGGGCGATCGGCTTTCTGGTGTCCTTCCTCTTCGGCGGGCTGACCGGCGTCATCCTCGCCTCGCCTCCGATGGACTTCGCGGTCACCGACTCGTACTTCGTCGTCGCCCATTTCCACTACACGGTGTTCGGCACGGTCGTCTTCGCGACGTTCGCCGGTTTCACCTTCTGGTGGCCCAAGTTCACCGGGAGAATGCTCGACGAGCGCCTGGGCAAGATCCATTTCTGGACGCTCTTCGTCGGCTTCCACCTGACGTTCCTCGTGCAGCACTGGCTCGGCGCGGAGGGCATGCCGCGGCGGTACGCGGACTATCTGGAGGCCGACGGGTTCACCGCGCTCAACACGGTCTCGTCCATCGGCGCGTTCCTGCTCGGCGCCTCCACGCTGCCCTTCCTGTACAACGTCTGGCGCACCGCCAGATACGCGCCGAAAATCGAGGTGGACGACCCGTGGGGGTTCGGCCGCTCCCTGGAGTGGGCGACCTCCTGTCCGCCGCCCCGCCACAACTTCGACGCCGTTCCGCGGATCCGCTCCGAGGCCCCGGCCTTCGATCTGCACCATCCGGAGTTCGTGACCTACGAGCGGATGCGGCTCACCGCCCCGAGCGCTCCACGGCGCGAGAGAGCCGGTCCCTCAGAACCCTGACCCGGTCGTCGAGCTCCCTCGGGGCGACGACCTCGAACTCGAGCCCCAGCATCAGGACGTGGACGACCATGCCCTGCAGACTGCCGGCCCCGGCGCGCAGCAGACAGGTGCCCTCGCCCTCCGGCTCAAGGACGCCGTCCATCGGGCCGACGACCGTGGCGGCCTCGGCGAGCGGGACGTGCAGCCGGATCGTCGCCTCGGCCGCGTACGCGGCCCCGGAGACGCCCTTGGACACATAGGCGGCCAGGTCCTCGGCGGGCGGCTCGCGGGGCGGGAAGCGGGGTCCGTGGGGCGGCTTCGGTTCGATCCGGTCGACCCGGAACGTACGCCAGTCGGTACGGTCCACGTCCCAGGCGACCAGGTACCAGCGGCGTTCGGTGCACACCAGCCGGTGCGGTTCGACGGTGCGCCGCGTCGTGGAGCCGCCGTGGTCGCGGTACTCGAAGCGGAGCCGCTCGCTGTCCCGGCAGGCGTTCGCGAGCTCGGTCAGGACCGCCGGGTCGACCTGGGTGGCCGGGGTGCGCAGCATCGGCACGGTGAAGGCGTTGAGGGTACTGACCCGGCGCCGCAGCCGTCCGGGCAGCACCTGCTCCAGTTTGGCCAGGGCGCGTACGGAGGTCTCGCCGATGCCCTCGACGCCCTGCCCGGCGGCGGTGCGCAGTCCGACGGCGACGGCGACGGCCTCGTCGTCGTCGAGGAGCAGCGGCGGCAGCTCGGCGCCGGCGCCGAGCTGGTAGCCGCCGCCCGTGCCGGGGCTGGCGTTGACCGGGTAGCCGAGCTCGCGCAGCCGGTCGACGTCCCGCCGTACGGTCCGGGTGGTGACGCCGAGCCGTTCCGCGAGGTCGGTGCCGGACCACTCACGATGGGCCTGCAGCAGCGAGAGCAGGCGGAGCAGGCGTGCGGAGGTCTCCAACATGGCTCCGAGTCTGCCAGCCGTCGCGGACAGCCACTGTCCTCGACGGCTCAGCGGAACCGGCGGACGAGGACTCCGACCCGGCGCTTGAGCTCGTACCCGGCGTCGACCACCGTGCCGACCGCGCGATGGCGGGTCTCGCGGAACGCGCCGTGGGTGCGGCCGCTCGCGCCCCGGGCGACCAGCTCGGTCCAGATCTCCTCGTGGCGGGCCGCGATCCGGACCGGGTCGAAGCGTTCCGAGGCGGTGAGGGCGGCCCGCGCGGTCTTGGCGCGCAGCTCGTCGTCCTCGACGAGTTCGAGCAGGGCGCGGGCCACCGCGGAGACGTCGTCGACGGGCACGAGGCGGCCGTCGACCCCGTCGTCGATGATCTCGCGGGGGCCGTACGGGCAGTCGGTGGAGACGACAGGCAGACCGCACCGCATCGCCTCGACGATCGTCATGCCGAAGGACTCGCGCCGTGAGGTGACGGCGGCGATCGAGCCCTTGGCCCACTCCGGCTCCATCGGGTTGGCCGTGCCCATGAGGAAGACGTTCTCGCCGAGACCGAGCTTCTCGATCTGCCGGGCCAGCGCCTGCTTCACGTTGCCGAAGTGGTCGCCGGTGCCGTAGATCCGCAGCTTCCAGTCGGGGTGGGCGGCGGCCACCTCGGCGAAGGCGGCGACCAGCACGTCGTAGCGCTTGACCGGGGTGAGCCGCCCCGCCGCGACGACGACCTTCGAGGCGGGGTCGGCGGGCGGCACGCTCGGCGCGGGCACGCTGTTGGGCACCGCGTCGATCCGTACCCCGGGCAGCCGCAGCCGGGTGTGGTACGAGCGGGCGTCGGCCTCGGTGACCGTGGTGACGGCGTCGAGGACCGCGTACCGGTGCGCGATCTCACGGCGCAGCCGGAAGGTGTGGCCGTCCAGGATCAGGTGCTCCTGGCCGACGAGGACCGGGCCGCGCCGGGTCTGCCGCGCGAGGTGGACGTTGAGGCCGGGGCGGGTCGAGACCACCACGTCGGCCTCGACCGATGCCAGATGGGCGCCGATCCGGGCGTCGGTCAGCGCGCTGTACTGCTTCCACCGGCCGTCGCCGCGCGGAAAGACCCGGGCGGGCCGGGAGATGTCCGGGTGCGCGCCGTCGTAGTCGGCGCTGTCCTTGCGCAGGTCCACGAGGTGACGCAGGGTCACGCCGGCGGGGACGCTCAGGATCGGCTCGTTCCGGTGCCGGAAGACCGAGACGATCTCGACCTCGTGCCGCTCGGCGAGGGCGTGGGCGAGCGTGAACGTCGTCCGGATGGTTCCGCCGATGTGGTAGGCGTTGTGGAGCAGGAACGAGATGCGCATCGGACTGGTGGTTCCCCCGGCTCAAGTGGTGCGGTCGCTGGCGACTTTACGCGTCGGCCACGACCGGTTCACGTCCGGTGGGCTCAGGGCCGGTAGCCGAGTTGGGGGACGACGGCGCAGTTCCTGTTCATGTCGCCCTGGTCGACCCATCCCCGTCCGTCCTGCCAACGGGCCACGGAGAGACAGGTGTCACGGGTCTTCGGCGGCTCGGCGAGTTTCTCGAACCGGACGGGCAGCAGCAGGCCGCGGGCCGTGTACGGCTCCGGCCGGTTCATGAACTCCTCGACGCAGGCGCGGGTGAGCCGGTCCCCGCAGGACAGCGCCGCGTCCGTGAACCACATGGCGGCGGCCCAGCCCTCCAACTGCCACTGGGAGAGCGGCCGTTCGCCCATCGCCTTGCGGAACTCCCGTACCGCCGCGTGCCCGGTGTCCTCGTAGTTGCGGCTGGAGCCGGTGACGAAGAGCGAGGCGCGGCAGCCGGGGGTCCCGGCGTAGTCGCGCGGCACGGTCGAGGACCAGTTCTGCACGTTGGTCACCTTGGCGGTGACCTTGACGCCCAGCGCCTCCATCGCCTCGCAGAGCCGGACGTTGCCGTGGGTGTCCATGGCGTCGAAGACGAGGTCGGCGCCCTGGGCCCGCAGATCGGCCGCGACGGCGCGGAAGTTGGGCAGGGCGAAGTCGACCTGCTCCTCGACGACCCGGTACCCCTCGGCCCGCAGCCCGTCGGCGATCAGCCGGGCGTACGCGGTCGACGCGGCCTGGTTGTAGGAGACGACGGCGGCGGTACGGGCGCCGTGTTCGCGCTTGAACCAGCGGTAGACCTCGGTCCCGCCGTACAGGACGCCGTCCCAGCCGGGCATGTTCCCGGTGCGCGGGGCGAGGCTGCCGTAGATCCCGTACAGGTGCGGATAGGTGTCGTACGCCGGGGTGAGCGGCTGGCCTCCGATGTCGGGAACGCCGGCCTTGGCGACCAGCGGTGCGCCCGCGTAGTCGAGCGCGGTCGTGGCGACGAGCGCGAAGACCTTCCGCTCGTCGATCAGCCGGTGCACGCACTCGTTGTTGCCGACTCCGCTGCCGCCGTCGTCGCAGGTGACGACCTCGACCCGGCGGCCGTTGATTCCGCCGCGGGCGTTGAGGGCGTCGAACCAGGCCCGGGCGCCGTCGCGCGGGCCTGAGAAGGCGTCACCGCCGACGGGGCTGGTGGCGCTGGTGATGATGCCGATACGGAGCGGCTCACCGCCGGAGGGGACAGTGGCGGTGGGCCGCGTCTCGAACGCGCGCTCCGGGAGCCGGCTGCCGCACGCCGCGGTCAGGCCGAGCAGCGCGGCGAGGAGCAGCGTGCCTGCCGTCTCAGCAACCCGGAACCGTCGCACCGCTGAGCTGCGCCAGGCCGCAGAGGGTCTTCACGGAGACCTTCCAGGTGTCGTCCTGGAAGACGGACGTTCCCTGGGCGTCGGGCACGGCCGGGGCGCCGGAGACCAGCAGGTCGTAGGTCACCTTGGCATCGTTCGCCGAGGTGAACTCGATCGTCTCGACCTTCGCCGTGGCCGCCGCGGCGGCCTGGTTGGTGAGCAGCGCCTCCAGGGCCGGCCGCATCTGCTCGCCGTTCTCCAGCAGCTCCGCGCGCTCGGACGCCGGGGTGTCGGGGTCGAAGAAGTCGGTCCAGTTCTGGGTGATCTCCGCCCGGGCGGCGGCCGGGTCGGCCGGTTCGGCCGCGGCCGTCGCGGTCGCGGTGGACTCCGCGTCACCGCTGTCGCCGTCCCCGCAGGCCACGAGGGTCGGCCCGAGTACGAGGACCGAGGCGGCCGCCAGGGCCGCGATACGAGAGCGTGAGCGTGTGCGTCCCACACGTCGCTTGAGAACCATCTGGCTCACCACCGGGTGTCCGTCGGGGCCGGGCGCCCTGATGATTCCAGGGTGGGCCGATTAAGGGCATAGTGCAAGGAACATGGATAACAAGGGCGAGTCGCTCGGGGGGCGGAGGCGAGGAGGTCCCGTGCCGACATCCCGGGTACTGCTGTGGGCCGGCCTCGCGGCGGCGGCCGGCGGGGCGGTGCTCTGCGTCCTGGGGTGGTACGGGATCTCCGGCGAGCGGTTCGCCGAACGGCAACTGCCCTTCCTCGCCTCGTGCACGGTGCCGGGGGCGGCGCTGATCGTCGCCGGGGCGGTGCTGGTCGGGGCGGCGGGCCGGGTGCCGGTGCGCGGAACCGCCCCGCCCGCCGAGGCCCTCGAGGACACGGCCCCGCCGTCGTCCGAGGAGCCGCCGGTCCGGGTGCCGGGCGGGACACTCGCCCACCGGCCCGACTGCCCGCTCGTGGCGGGCCGGGCGGACGCCGAGCCGGCCGGGGACGCGGAGCTCGGCCCGTGTCCGGTGTGTGAGCCGTGGCCTCGCTGACGTACGACCTCACGCTCGCCGGACTCGCGGTCGGCAGCGCCGCGGCGCTCACCGGCATCGGACTGATCGTCACGTACCGCGCGACGGGCGTGCTGAACCTGGCGCACGGGGCGATCGCCATGGTCTGCGCGTACGTGCTGCGGCAGCTGGTGGTCGAGTGGGGCTGGCCGCTGTCCCTCGGCGCGCTGGTGACGCTCTTCGTGGTCGCTCCCGGAATCGGTCTGGTCCTCGACCGGACGGTGTTCCGGCCGCTGGCGCTCCTCGGTTCCAGCCCGGCGCAGACCCTGGTGGCCTCCATCGGTGTCTTCGTCCTCCTCGTGGGCGGTGCGGCGCTGGTGTGGGGCACCGGCGCGCGGGCTGACGCGCCGGTGCTGCTCGGCGACGACCCGTGGACACAGCTCGCGGCGGTGGTGCTGCTGGCCGTCGCCGTGGGGGCGGTGACCCGGTGGACCCGGTTCGGGCGCGAGCTGCGGGCGGTGGTGGACAACCGGCCGCTGGCGATGCTGGGCGGCATCGACGCGGACCGGGTCTCGGCGGCGGGATGGGCGTTCGGCGCTTTCACGGCGGGTCTGACGGGGGTGCTGCTGGCCCCGTACGTACGGCTCGACCCGTACGGGTTGCCGCTTCTCGTCCTCGAGGTGATCGCGGTCGCGGTGGTGGCCCGGATGCGGAGCCTGCCGGTCGCGATCGTGACGGCTCTCGCGCTGGGCGTGGCGCAGGCGCAGCTGACCCGGCTCCACCCGGAGGGGTGGGCGGGGCCGCTGGTGCAGGCGGTGGGGGCGAACCTCTTCGTGCTCGCACTCCTTGTGGCCGCCCTGGTCCTGCCGGGGGTCGCCGGGCGCGGCCAGGACGCGCTGCCGCCGCCAGCCGTCGCGCCCCGGACCGCGCCGGGCGTCTGGTTCACGGTCGGGGTGCTCTTCCTGCTCCCCGTGGGCTTCGCGGGAACGGATCTGCACACGGCGATCCAGGTCCCGGCGCTCGCGATCGTCCTTCTCTCACTGGTGGTGGTGACGGGCCGGGGCGGGCAGATCGCGCTCGGCCAGGCGGCGTACGCGGGCCTGGGGGCGCTGTTCACGGCGCTGCTCGCGGCGGGCGGTCTGCCGGAGCTGCTCGCGCTCGCGCTCGCGGTGCTGATCGTGGCCCCGCTGGGCCTGGTGACGGGGTGGCCGGCGGTCCGGCGCCACGGCCTGGCCCTGGCGCTCGCGACCCTGGCCGTCGGGGTGGCGGTGAGCCGGTTCGTCTTCGCGCAGCCGTACGCGACGGCCGGCCTGGAGCTCGGGCGCCCGGCGGGCTTCGCCGACGACCGCCGCTACTACGCCCTGGAGCTCGTGGTCCTGTCCTGCTGCCTCGTCCTGGTCGCGGCCCTGCGCCGGGGCCGCACGGGCCGTGCGCTCGCCGCCCTGCGCGACCACGAGGGCGGCGCGGAGGCGGCCGGGGTGCGGGTGAGCCTGCTGAAGATCCTGGCCTTCGTCCTGGGCGCGGCCCTGGCGGCCCTGGGCGGCGGCCTCCTCGGCATGGGCCTGCGCGCCTTCGACCCGGAGGCGTACGACCCGGTCCGCGGACTCCTCTGGTTCGCCGCGATCATCGTCCTTGGCGCGGACAGCCTCCTCTCCCCGCTGGCCGCGGCGGCCCTCCTCGTCGGCCTGGACGCGGGCACGAGGGGCGGCGTGGCGGCGGCCGCGATCGGCGTCCTGGCGGCTCTGACGGGCCGGATCCCGCCCCTGACGTCCTGGCTGCCCGCACGCAGGACACGGCCCTCGGCCAAGGCGGCGGCCGCACCCCGTGACGCTCCCCCGGCCTCCCCGCCCGGGGGCACGGGCGGTGCGGAGGGCAGGACCGGGCCGGGCAGGGCCACGGCCGCCGCGGCCGCAACCGGCCCGGCGAGCGGGAACGGCGGGGCAGGCGGGAACGGCGGGGCAGGCGGCAACCGCACGGCGGGCGCCCGCACCCCGGCGAGCGGGAACGGCACGCCAGGCGGCGACCGGCCGCGCCGTCGCCGGTCCGCGCGCGTCCCCGGCGCTGCCCCCGCGTCCGGCCCCGCCCCCGTGCGCGGCCCTGCTCCGGGCCCCGGGTCCGGCCCCCTCCCGCGGTCGGCGCCCCGGCTCCGTGCCCACCACCTCACCCTCACCTATCCCGGCGGCCTCACCGCCCTCAGGGATGTCAACCTCGACCTTCCCCAGGGCCAGGTCACCGCCCTGGTCGGCCCCAACGGCGCGGGCAAGAGCACCCTCTTCGACTGCATCGCCGGCACCCTGCGCCCCACCGGCGGCCGCGTCACCCTCGACGGCGCCGACATCACCCCACGCCCCGCCCACGCCCGCACCCGGCTCGGCGTCGCCCGTTCCTTCCAGCAGCTCGCCGTCTTCCCGTCCCTCACGGTCGAGGACAACGTCCGCCTCGGCGCCGAACAGGGCCGTCGCCGCTCCTCCGCGCAGGCCGAACAGGCCCTCCGCCTCCTCGGCCTCTCCGGCTCCGTCCGCCACCACCCCGCGGCCGACCTCCCGACCGGCACGCTCCGCCGTGTCGAGCTGGCCCGCGCCCTCGCCGGCGGCCCCCACACCCTGCTCCTGGACGAGCCCTCGGCCGGCCTGGACGCCGAGGAGACCGACGCCCTCGCCCGGATCCTCGCCGCCCTCGCCGCCGACGGCCTCACCGTCCTCCTCGTCGAGCACGACCCGGATCTCGTCGCCGGCGTCGCCCACACCGTGCACACCATGGAGGGAGGCCGGATCGTGTCATGAGCGTCGAGATCGCCCTGCGCGCCGCCCGCGTCCGCTACGGCCCCCTGGAAGCCCTGCACGGCCTCGACCTGCCCGTCCCGGCCGCGACCGTCACCGTCCTCGTCGGCCGCAACGGCTCCGGCCGCACCACCGCCCTGCGCGCCCTCGCCGGCACCGTTCCCCTCGCCTCCGGCCGGGTCCTGTGGCGGGGCGCCGACGTGACCCGCCTCCACGCCCACGCCCGTGCGCGGCGCGGACTCTGCCTCGTACCGGATCTGCGGGCGGTGTACGCGACACTCACCGTCGCCGAGAACCTGGACCTGGCCCCCGGGGACCCGGAGCGGGCGCTGGCGGCCTACCCCGAGCTGCGCCCCCTGCTCGCGCGCCCCGCCGGCACGCTCTCCGGCGGGGAGCGCCGGATGCTCGCGCTCTCCCGGGCCCTGGTGACCCCCGCCCAAGTGGTCCTGGTCGACGAACCGTCCCTCGGCATGTCCCCCGCCGTGTCCGCGCGTACGTACCGGCTGCTCGCCGCCCTCGCCCGGCCGGGCGGCGCCGCCGTCGTGCTCGCCGAGCAGCGGCCCCCGCCCGGACTGCCGTCCGGCACGCTGCTGTACGAACTGCGCCGCGGCTCCCTCGCGTTCAGCGGGGAGGCCGCCGAGTTCACCGCAGGACGGTGAGCGGTGCGATCCGCAGCATCGTCCCGACGAGGAGCCGGTCCGGGTCCGCTCCGACGACGCTCCGGTTCGCCTTGTACAGCGCCTGCCAGCCACCCGCGATCCTGAACCGGCGGGCGATCGAGCTGAGGGTGTCGCCCGGCTGGACCACGTGCGCCCGCCCGCTCAGCCCGTACCGCTTGGAGCAGACCGGCCAGGCTCCCCACCCCTGGGTGCGCAGGACCTCCTCCGCGATCGTGATCTGCTGCGCGCGGGTCGCCAGGTCGGCCCGCTTCGCGTACCGCAGTCCGCCGTGCCCCTCCCAGGTCGGCTGCCAGAACTGGAGCCCGCCGTAGTAGCCGTTGCCGGTGTTGATGTGCCAGCGACCGCCGCTCTCGCACTCGGCGACGCAGCCCCACGGCCACTGGTCCTTGGCGCAGGCGTACGCGGGGACCCCGGCGGGGGCGGGGACGCGGGCGGCGGACTGGTGCGGGGCATGTGCCTCGGCCGGCGCGGGGACGAGGGCCATCAGCGCCGCGGCGGACGCACCGGCCGCCCACAATCTGATCTTCGACATCGCGGCAGGCTAGGCAGTGGAGAGGCCCTCAGGTCCCGTGCCGCGCGGGAGGACGCGCATCACCCACCCGGTCGGAGTCACACAAGTTGCCGCACCCGGACGCGTGACCCCGGCCGAGCCTTCCCCGTTGAACTCGGCATGAGACGAGCCGGGAACCGCCCGGCGTCGCACGCACCGAGTCCAGGGAGTCCCCCGTGCCGCGCATGCTCGACGTCAGCGAGGACGTACGCGCCGAGATCGGCGACGAAGAAGCCGACCGGCTGCTGGCCGGCGACAACGCCCCGGGCAGCTACGACTGCACCTCCTGCCGCACGCCGGGCGACTCCGAGCAGGAGCGCACGAGCACGGTGCTGTTCGTCGGCGAGGAGACCGCGGTCCTGGCGTTCGCCCACGCCAGCTGCATCCCGTCCCAGGTGGTGAAGGTCGCCGAGGAGCAGCTCCAGGGCGCCGTCCGCTCCATCGCGGCCACCGACGCGGCGGACGAGCTCAGCGCCGCCCACCCCGAGCAGGCGGTCCTGGGGGTCACCAGCGGCCTCGTCCTGATCGAGGGCGAGCTGCACCCAGCCCTGGTCGTCGAACCGACCGCGCCGGTCGCCCGCCCGGGCACCGACGGGCTGAGCGACGAGTTCCTGCCGCTCCTGATCGAGCAGGGCTTCCAGCCGATCTCCGACGTGAACCAGAAGCCGGGCACCCTCCCCGGCTGGTCCGTGCTCGTCGCCATGGGCCAGCTGCACTCCGTGCTCCAGCCGGGTACGGGCGGCACCGGCCAGGCCGCCTGGTGGCAGGCGCACCAGCCGCTCCAGGTCACCGAGGGCTGGCGCGCGGCGGCCAACAAGTCGCACACGGTCCTGGTCTTCGCCGCTCCGGTCGGGTCGATCGGCCAGCAGCCGCGCGAGGACCTGCTGCGGGACGCCCTGGAGAAGGCCGCGGCCAACGGGCGCCTGGTCGCCGCCGCGATGCCGCTGGCCGGCACGTGACGGAGCACGGGCGTACGGGCATAGGACCGGCGTGGGTCCCCGTGGGT
The DNA here is from genome assembly GCF_043089925.1 of Streptomyces sp. NPDC013457. NCBI lineage: Bacteria > Bacillati > Actinomycetota > Actinomycetes > Kitasatosporales > Streptomycetaceae > Streptomyces > Streptomyces sp. NPDC013457. Next base: position 50,701 of record NZ_JBICBL010000007.1, on the reverse strand, counting down.
CCGACCGTGCCCAGGTCCCGGCGGCCTTCTCTTTCGGAGAGCCGCCCGCATCCGACGGAGGGCGGGGTCGTTGGCACATACGTGCACACATACGACCCACCCCGCCAGCCCTATCCGAGTCAGATCCCGTCCATGCGCCCGGCGCAGGACGTCACCGCAGGCCAGTCGGCCACGCCGATCTACGACGCTCTGTACTCGGAGTACCGCCGGTCCTTCCGCACGCTGCCGGGTGACCGCAGCGGCGAGGAGGATCTCGGCTTCCGGGCCTTCGGGACGCCGGTGAGCGCGGGGTTCTACGGGAGCCACGGACACCGGCCCGCAGCGCATCCGGTGGCGTGGTCGGCGCAGCACCACGTTCCGGCCGCCCTTCCGGCGGCCCTCCCGCCGGGCCCCCGCAGGGGCCTGTAGGGGCCGGCAGATCCCGGGAGTCTCCCGGAGGAGCACACGTACGGCGGAGGGCCGGGGCACATCGCCCCGGCCCTCCGCCGTACCCGTGCCCACGGCACTCACGCCATGGCTACTTCTTGCGGCCGCGCTTCTCGCGGACCCGGACCGAGATGTGGATCGGCGTGCCCTCGAAGCCGAACTCCTCCCGCAGCCGGCGCTCGACGAAGCGGCGGTAGCCCGCCTCCAGGAAGCCGGAGGCGAAGAGGACGAACCGGGGCGGCTTGGTGCCCGCCTGCGTACCGAACAGGATGCGGGGCTGCTTGCCGCCGCGGATCGGGTGCGGGTGGGCGGCGACCAGCTCGCCGAGGAAGGCGTTCAGCCGGCCGGTGGGGACGCGGGTCTCCCAGCCGGCGAGCGCGGTCTCGATGGCCGGGACGAGCTTGTCCATGTGGCGGCCGGTCTTGGCGGAGACGTTGACCCGGGGAGCCCAGGCGACCTGCTGCATCTCCGTCTCGATCTCGCGCTCCAGGTAGTAGCGCCGCTCCTCGTCGAGCTCGTCCCACTTGTTGTAGGCGATGACGAGCGCGCGTCCGGACTCGACCGCCATCGTGATGATGCGCTGGTCCTGGACCGAGATGTTGTCCGTGGTGTCGATCAGGACGACGGCGACCTCGGCCTTCTCGACCGCGGCGGCGGTCCGCAGGGAGGCGTAGTAGTCGGCGCCCTCCTGGAGGTGGACCTTCTTGCGGATACCGGCGGTGTCCACGAACTTCCAGGTCTTGCCGCCGAGCTCGATCAGCTCGTCGACCGGGTCGCGGGTGGTGCCCGCCAGCTCGTTGACGACCACGCGGTCCTCGTTGGCGACCTTGTTCAGGAGCGAGGACTTGCCGACGTTCGGGCGGCCGATGAGGGCGATCCGGCGGGGGCCGCCGATCGCGTTGCCGAAGGTCTGGGCGGGGGCCTCGGGCAGGGCCTCCAGGACGGCGTCGAGCATGTCGCCCGTACCGCGGCCGTGCAGCGAGGAGACCGGGTACGGCTCGCCGAGGCCCAGGGACCACAGGGCGGTGGCATCGGCCTCGCCCGAGGGCCCGTCGACCTTGTTGGCGCAGAGGACGACGGGCTTGCCGGCGCGGCGCAGCAGCTTGACGACGGCCTCGTCGGTGTCGGTGGCGCCGACGGTGGCGTCCACGACGAAGACACAGGCGTCGGCGGCCTCGATGGCGTACTCGGCCTGGGCGGCGACGGAGGCGTCGATGCCGAGGACGTCCTGCTCCCAGCCGCCGGTGTCGACGACCTTGAAGCGGCGTCCCGCCCACTCGGCCTCGTAGGTCACGCGGTCGCGGGTGACGCCGGGCTTGTCCTCGACGACGGCCTCGCGGCGGCCGATGATCCGGTTCACCAGGGTCGACTTGCCGACATTGGGGCGGCCGACGACGGCGAGGACGGGGAGCGGGCCGTGCCCGGCCTCCTCGATCGCGCCTTCGACCTCCTCGATGTCGAAGCCCTCTTCCGCGGCGAGCTCCATGAACTCCGCGTACTCGGCGTCGCCAAGTGCCCCGTGGTCGTGCTGGTCGTTCATGAAGTCCGTTCCTTGATCATTCGTGGTCGGTGGGTCCCCGGGCCCCGGGGCCCACTACTCAGAGTCTCGCTCAGCGCCCGGTGAGGCGCCTGGCGTCCTTCAGGTGGCCGGTCAGCCGCTCCTGAATACGTACGGTGGCGTCGTCCAGCGCCTTGCGGGTCCGCCGTCCGCTGCCGTCCCCGGCCTCGAACGCGTCACCGAAGACGACGTCGACACGGCTGCGCAGCGGGGGCAGTGCCTTGACCAACCGTCCGCGGCGCTCGGAACTTCCCAGGACGGCCACCGGCACGATGGGCGCCCCGCTGCGGACGGCGAAGTAGGCGAGTCCTGCGCGCAGGGAGGCGAAGTCGCCCTCGCCCCGGGTGCCCTCGGGGAAGATCCCGAGGACGCCGCCCTGCTCGAGGACGCTCAGCGCGTTCCCTATCGCGGCGCGGTCGGCCGTGGACCGGTCGACCTTGAGCTGCCCGATGCCCTCCAGGAAGGGTCCGAGCGGCCCGACGAACGCTTCCTTCTTGATCAGGAAGTGCACCGGCCGGGGGGCCGTGCCCATGAGCATGGGGCCGTCGATGTTGTGCGCGTGGTTGACGGCGAAGATGACGGGTCCGGTGGCCGGCACACGCCAGGCACCGAGGACGCGCGGTCTCCACAGGCCGTACATCAGCCCGATGCCGATACCCCGCCCGACCGCGGCGCCCCTCAGGGAGGGCTGTGTCACTGCGCGGCCGCCCTCTTCTCCTCCACCAGCGTCACGACGCACTCGATGACCTGGTCGAGCGTCAGCTCGGTCGTGTCGACCTCGACCGCGTCGCCGGCCTTGGCGAGCGGGGAGGTCTTACGGCTGGAGTCGGCCGCGTCCCGCTTGATCAGGGCCTGCTGGGTGGCGGCCACGTCGACGCCCTTGAGCTCGCCGGAGCGGCGGGCGGCGCGGGCCTCGGGGGAGGCGGTGAGGAAGATCTTGAGGTCGGCGTCGGGGAGGACCGTGGTGCCGATGTCCCGGCCCTCGACGACGATGCCGCCCTTGGCCTCCTTGGCGATGGACCGCTGCAGCTCGGTGATCCGGGCCCGGACCTCGGGGACGGCGCTGACGGCGCTGACCTTGGAGGTGACCTCTTCGGTACGGATCGGCCCGGCGGCGTCGACGCCGTCGACGGTGATCGTCGGCCGGGCCGGGTCGGTGCCGGAGACGATGAAGGGCTTGGCGGCGGCGTTGGCGACGGCCTCGGCGTCGCCGGTGTCGACGCCGTTGCTGATCATCCACCAGGTGATCGCCCGGTACTGCGCACCGGTGTCCAGGTAGCTCAGCCCCAGCTTGGCGGCAACCGCCTTCGAGGTGCTCGACTTGCCCGTGCCGGAGGGCCCGTCGATGGCGACGATCACGGTTTCCACGGTGGGGAACACCTTCCTGGGGTGAGCGGGTGCGGCCTCGCGGACATGCGCGGCCTACACAAGGTTACCGAGTCCCGGGAACCCGTTCGGCCGAGCGGTCGCGGACGGCCCCGGGCACGGGGCCGCCCCGGCCCTTCGTCACCCCTGCCTGAGCGCCCAGCCCCGTTCCCTCAGAGCCGCGCCGAGCGTGGGGGCCGCGGCGGGCTCGACCATGAGCTGGACGTGCCCCGCCTGCTGGCCCGTCGCGTGCTCGATGCGGACGTCCTCGATGTTGACGCCCGCCCGGCCGGCGTCCGCGAAGATGCGGGCCAGCTCGCCGGGCTGGTCGCTGATGAGGACGGCGACCGTCTCGTACTGCGCCGGCGCCGCGCCGTGCTTGCCCGGGACCCGTGCGCGCCCGGCGTTGCCGCGGCGCAGGACGTCCTCGACGCCGCTCGTGCCCTCGCGGCGCTTCTCCTCGTCCGTGGACTGGAGCGAGCGCAGCGCCCGGACCGTCTCGTCGAGGTCCGCCGCGACCCCGGAGAGGACGTCGGCGACCGGACCGGGGTTCGCCGACAGGATGTCGACCCACATGCGCGGGTCGGAGGCGGCGATCCGCGTGACGTCACGAATGCCCTGCCCGCAGAGCCGTACCGCCGTCTCGTCCGCCTCCTCCAGCCGCGCGGCGACCATCGAGGAGACGAGCTGGGGGGTGTGCGAGACGAGCGCGACCGCGCGGTCGTGGGCGTCCGCGTCCATGACGACCGGGACGGCGCGGCAGAGCGCGACCAGCTCCAGGGCCAGGTTCAGGACCTCGGTGTCGGTGTCGCGGGTCGGTGTGAGGACCCAGGGCCGTCCCTCGAAGAGGTCCGCGCTCCCCGCCAGGGGGCCGGAGCGCTCCTTGCCCGACATCGGGTGCGTCCCGATGTAGGCGGTGAGGTCGAGCCCGAGCGCCTCCAGCTCCCGCTTCGGGCCGCCCTTGACGCTCGCCACGTCCAGGTAGCCGCGTGCGACCCGCTCCCGCATGGCGGCGGCCAGGGTGGCGGCCACGTGCGCCGGGGGTACGGCGACGATCGCGAGGTCGACGGGCCCCTCCGGCGCCTCGTCCGTACCTGCGCCGAGCGCCGCCGCCGTACGCGCGCGTGCCGGGTCGTGGTCGCGGAGGTGGACGGCGATGCCCCGCCCGGCGAGCGCGAGCGCGGCCGAGGTGCCGATCAGGCCGGTTCCGATGACGAGCGCGGTTCTCACTGGGCGATGTCCTTGCGCAGGGCGGCCGCGGCACCGAGGTACACATGCGCGATCGCGGACTTGGGCAGCTCCGACTCGACGTGGGCGAGGAGGCGTACGACCCTCGGCATGGCACCCTCGATGTCCAGTTCCTGCGCGCAGATCAGCGGCACGTCGACGATGCCGATGCGGCGGGCGGCCGCGGCCGGGAAGTCGCTGTGCAGATCGGGCGTGGCCGTGAACCAGATGCTGATCAGGTCGTCGGCGGTGAGCCCGTTGCGTTCCAGGACGGCGGTGAGCAGTTCCTCGACCTGCTCACTCATGTGTCCGGCCTCGTCCCGTTCCAGCTGGACGGCGCCTCGGACCGCTCGTACCGCCACGTCGTGCTCCTTACCTGACCTGCGAAACCCTGCGAGAGTGCTCCGATCAGCCTAGTCAGCCGGGCGGACACGCCGTCGCGGCGACCGCCCTCCGAGACGGGAGGGGGCCGCCGAGGAGCCGGGTCAGAGCTGCTGCTGCCTGATGATGTCCTCCAGCGATCCCGTCGGCACCTGGCCCTGGGGGGTCAGCTTGTCGACGGCGGACGGCAGAACCTGGGCGATCTCGTCGGCGGCCTGCTCCGGGCTGACACCCGCGTCCTGGGCGACCTTCCGGAGCGTCTCGTCCGGGAGGGCCCGGGTGATCTGGTCGCCGCTGACGGGCTGGTTCTGGCCGGTGCCCACCCAGGACTGGGCCTGGTCGCCGAGGAGACTGCCGAGATCGTTTCCTGCCATCGTCCTGCCTTTCGTCCGGTACGAAACACGGCCAATGTCACCCGGACCGGGCAGTGCCGCCACTCGGGGTAGTAAGGGCCGCGCATGGGCGCGATACAACTGTCGGATGCTGCTGCACGTCGTACCGCTGGACGAATGGTCCGCCGATCCCGACCGCCCCTACGCCCCGCCCTCGCTGGCCTCCGAGGGCTTCGTCCACTGCTCGCCGGACGAGACGGCGGCGCTGACCGTCGCGGACGCCCACTACCGGGACGCGCACGGTCCGCTCCTCGTCCTGGTCATCGACGAGACCCTGCTGAGCGCCGAGGTCCGCTGGGAGGGCTCGGAGGACGTCCTCTTCCCGCACGTCTACGGGCCCGTCGAGCGGGCCGCCGTCACGGCGGTCCACGAGGTGCGCCGTGACTCCGACGGCCGAGCGAGGGAGCTGACCCCCTGGGTCTAGGCGTGTTGCGGACCCCGTCCCGTGCGCGCGGCCAAGGTGTACGGCATGACTCCTGACACCACGCCCCGCCGTACCGTGCTGATGGCCGGTGCGGGCTCCGTCGCCGCCCTGGCCACCGGCTGCGGCTCCGACGGCGACACGGACAGCGGTACGACCGCCAGTCCGACGGCCCCGGGCACGGACACCACGCCCGCGGCGACGACGACGCCCGCGGAGGAGCCGACCGGGTCCCCGGCCACCCCGCCGACCCAGGACGCGCTCGCCCAGACGTCCGACATCCCGGTCGGCGGCGGCACGATCTTCAAGGAGGAGAAGATCGTCGTCACCCAGCCGACCGCGGACGACTTCAAGGCGTTCTCGGCGATCTGCACCCACCAGGGCTGCATCGTCGCCAAGGTCGAGAACGGCACGATCGACTGCGCGTGCCACGGTTCCAAGTTCCGCATCACGGACGGTTCGGTGGTCAACGGACCGGCCACGCGCCCGCTCCCGGCCGAGGAGATCACCGTGTCGGGAGACTCGATCACCCTCGCGTAGCCTGGCCCGCATGACTCCGGCAGACCTGGTGCGCGACCACACGATCTACTCCTGCGTCATGGGGTCGCGCGCCTTCGGTCTGGAGACCGAGGACAGCGACACCGACCGCCGGGGCGTCTTCCTCGCCCCGACCCCGCTCTTCTGGCGCTTCGACAAGCCGCCGGCGCACGTGGAGGGGCCCGCGGAGGAGCAGTTCAGCTGGGAGCTGGAACGCTTCTGCGAGCTGGCGCTGCGCGCGAATCCGAACGTCCTGGAGTGTCTGCACTCCCCCGTGGTCGAGCACATCGACGAGACCGGCCGCGAACTGGTCTCACTGCGCGAGGCGTTCCTCTCCCGCCAGGCCCACCAGACCTTCGTCCGGTACGCCGGCGGGCAGCGCAGGAAGCTCGACGCGGACGTCCGCCAGCACGGTCACCCGCGCTGGAAGCACGCGATGCATCTGCTGCGGCTGCTGATGAGCTGCCGCGACCTGCTGCGCACCGGGGAGCTGACCATCCACGTCGGCACCGACCGCGACCGCCTGCTGGCGGTGAAGCGCGGGGAGGTCCCGTGGACGGAGGTCGAGTCCTGGATGACCCGCCTCACCGAGGAGGCCGACACTGCGGCCAGCCGCTCCCCCCTCCCGGCCGCCCCGGACCACGCGCGCGTGCAGGACTTCCTGATCCGCGCCCGCAGCGCCTCGGCCCTACGCTCCCTCTAGCCGCAGCCGCACGACGAAGTCGTGCAGCGCGTCGAGCGCCCCCGTGGCCTCCCCGCCGAGCGCCGTCGCGGCCTGCACGTGGTCCAGGACGCCGTGCAGCGCCTCCACGTCGTCCCCCGTACGCGCGCCAGGTAGCCGAGGCCGGCGAGAGCTGACGGAGGATGCAAGGGCGAGCCTCATCGCCTTGGTCGGACAGGCTTCAGGGAAGGTCCGTCGAACGGTGCTCCGCTTTCCCGGTTCCTCGGTCTGTCAGCGAGCGATGCGCCTCGCCCCGACCGTGCCGTCCCCAAGAATCCCCCCCGTTCTGACTACGGAGCACGCCGAGCCACACACGCCCCCGGCTGCTCGGCGCTGCTCCCGTGCCTGGTCCGGCGCCGGGAGCCGCGCATACCTTCGGCTGACTACGGGGCGGAGTGGTCGATCACGTTGCCGTTGGAGCAGTTGTTGGCGTGGTTGCCGGTCCAGTCACTCAGTGCGGGTACGACGGCCAGCTCCTGGATGCACACGTCCGCGGCGGTGAAGTTCCAGTTGTTGGCGGCGTTGACGCCGCTGCCGAAGTGCGAGTCGTCGTCTGCGTGGGCGGGGGCGGCCATGGCAGCTGCGCAGAATGCCATGGCGGCGACCGTGATGATCTTCTTCATGCCCGGGCAACGAATCCGACCACGGCAGGACACGCCCCCTGGCCCAGCCGGCGGACTCCGCCCACTCCGGCGGCCGCGCTACGAGCCACCGACGACCTCGACCGGCGCCGAGGGGGCGCCGACCGTGCGCCGGACCCGCGCACGGAACCCCTCCCGCAGGCCCTCCTCGGACCAGAGCCGCCGGTGCACGGGCAGGTGCGCCCACTGGAGCCCGCCCGGCAGCTCTCCCGTGGCGCACGGCGTGACCGTGCCCAGGGCGACGTCCGTCGGCGTGTGCGTGTGCCCCTGCGTCATGGGCTCCCCTCCGGCTGCTCTCCTACGCCCAGCGCAAGGCCGGACGCGAACTCGGCTCCGCCTCCGCGGTCGCCGACTCCAAGCAGACGCTGCTGTCCACCTACCTGTCCGCCGCCATGCTGCTGGTCGGCCCTTGATCCTCAGCGCCACCCTCGGCTGGTCCTGGGCCGACCCGATCGCCGCCCTCGTGATCGCCGCCATCGTGGTGAAGGAGGGCCGCGACGCCTGGCAGGACAAGGGCTGCTGCGCCCCCACGGCCGCGGCGGCGCCGTCCGTCCCGGCGGATGCGTGCGGCTGCCGTCCCGGCTGGGACTTCTGCTCCTGACATCCCCCGCCACTCCAGGGCCCCGGTCCCCGGCCGGGGACCGCGCGTGGGCGGTTGTTGTCTTCCCCGGGTCCTGCTCAGGCGAGGGTCTGGACGGCGTAGAGGGTGCCGATGGCGGCGGCCAGTGCGCCCAGGAGGAGACGCAGTGCGGTTTCGGGGAGGTGGGGCTGGAGGCGGGCGCCGAGGTACCCGCCGATGAGTCCGCCGAGGCCGCAGGACAGACCCAGGTACCAGTCGGGTGAGATGTTGCCCCGCCCGGTCAGAGAGAGCAGCGCGAAGGCGGCGGCACCGACGAGGGAGGTCGCGAAGGTGGCGGTGAGCGCGGCCGGGGCGACACGGGCGACGGGCATGCCCCGGCCGACGAGGACCGGGCCGAGGAGGGAGCCGCCGCCGATGCCGTAGATCCCGCCAACCACGCCCACGGCGACGGCGAGGGTGGTGACCGTCCGGTTGGAGGGTTCGGCTGCAGCCCGGCCGTGGGGCGGACGCAGGGTGCGGGCGCACAGCCACAGACCGAGCGGGAGCAGAAGTGCGGCGATGAGCAGCCGGAAGAGGGTCGGGCCGGGGAGGGCGAAGACCCGCAGGGCCGCGCCGATGACCACACCTGGCAGGGTGCCCAGGAGCAGACGCCGGGTCAGCGGGCCGCGCAGGGCGCCGGCTGTGCGGTAACGCCACAGCGAGCCGGGCCCGGCGACGACGTTGAAGAGAAGGTTCGTCGGCGTGACCGCCGGGCTGGGCACCGCGAACACGCTCAACTGGACGGGGAGAAGGAACACCGCTCCCGACACCCCGACCGGTGCGGTCACCACCGATATGAGCAACCCGGCAGCCAGCCCGCCCAGCCCGACCCACCACTCCACCACTGCCCCCGCCCCGAGATCGTCCGGGCCAGTATCGGTGCGGGAGCCCCCGTTACAGCCGCCTGGCAACACGGCATTCACAACCCACACCATGATCAATCTCAGCGGCAACTGGACCGGCTGTTACATCCCCGTCGCCGCGAAGGCCGCAGTCGTCAGGGGCCTGGTGAGGCAACCGGTCCTGCACAACTCCGATCTGCAGGCTTACCGGATCTTGCTGACGGCAGCGACTGGCCGGGCCCCGGAGGACGTGGCAGCGCTTACCGAGCACGACATCGAGTTCGGCTCCTCCAGCGTGACCATCGACTTCGGCAAGGGCCGGGCCCGCGCCCGAATGCGCCAGGCGTTCAGTGCACCGGCACCGGCGAGCCCGGTTCTGATGCACCCGGCCCGGCCCCGGCTCGACGCCGGGAGATCTGCCGTCGGCTGCTGGAACTTCATCATCGCAGTCTCGCTCGCGGAGAACACAGCCCTGCGCGAGCAAGCCACCAAACAATCAGCCGTCATCATCCCCCCTTGGCCCTACAGGTCGTACGCGCTTGTTCGTCAGCCATTGGCCACACCTCAACGCGCGAACTCGGGGGCCCTCTCCGTGGGCAACGTGCGCATGGTTCGAAGCGGTGACAGAACGCTGGGAAGGGCACTCAGCGTCATACCTGCTGCACCAATCCACAAAGTGCCTGCCGCTCCGAAAACGGAGCCCGAGGCTCCACCCAAAAGCCCACCGAGAGGTATGCCACCCCAGGAAACAAACCGAGCTGTTGCGCTCATCCGGCCCAGAAGCCGATCCGGTGTCAGGGTCTGCTGGATGCTTGACTGAGCCACCACGCGGACGACTCCCCCCATGGAAAGAGTCGCAAGTCCGATCGCAGCCACATACACGCTCCAACCCGCTTGCGCCAACGGCATGAGCGCGGTCAACGGACAGGTAACCAGCGACGCGAGCCAGATGACCGTACCTTGCCCGACCCGGTTGGAGACCCTGGTTGCCGACAGCGCGCCCAGCAAGGCGCCGCAACCCATTCCCGAGAAAATGAGGCCGATACCAACGGATTGGAGGCCGATCTCCCGCTCCAAAAAGACCAGCAACATGGCCTGATACATAACCAGGAAGAGGTTGAATATCGCATCCCCCAGCATGATCGCACGTAAGGCAGGGGACTTGATGACGAACTTCAGCCCCTCCTTGATCTCTCGGGCCAGTCGAGGGTGATCACTCGACTCAGGCTTACGTTCACTTTTCCGGATGGTGATCGCGATCAGTCCGGACATAGCCATCCCGACTGAACTCGCCAAAAGCGTTGCCGGAGCTCCGATCAGGCCGACCAGCGGCCCTGCCACCGTCGGCCCGCTGATACTGGTCACCGAGCGCATGGCCGAAAGTTTCGAGTTTCCTTCCACGAGATTGCCGCGCCCCACCAAGTGCGGGAGATAGCTGACGTATGCGACATCGAAGAAGACAGTCAGCACTCCGTGAACCAAGGCGACTGCATAGAGCCACCAGATGGTGAGAAGACCCGCCCACCACGCCACCGGAACCGTCAGGAGGAACAGCGCGCGAGCGAGATCAGTGCTGATCATCACCGATCGCTTCCGCATTCGATCCACCCATGCACCAGCCGGCAACCCGACCAGGAGCGATCCCGCCGAAGTCATCGCGGCCAGTAAGCCCACTTGGAACTCGTCGGCATGCAACGCCGCGATGGCAACCAGAGGCAAGGCCAGAAAGATGATGCGGTCTCCCAACTGACCGAGCGCAGTGGCAGCAAACAACCGCCCGAAGTCCTGATTACGCAAGAGGCCGAGCCGGGAAGATTTTGGCATGGCATACCCCACTGTCGAATTTCCGTTGCCTGTTTCATGGATTCAACGACTACGGACGGTCGACTCCGAACTCGTAGACCACTTCCCGGCGCACATCCGGAATGACCATGTCCGCCGTTTCCACCGGGCGTCCGTCCGTGTCGAAGATGGTCCGCTCGATCTGTAGCACGAGGTCTCCCAGGCTGATCCCCAGCAGGTTCGCCTGCACCTGGGTGGCACGAGCCGGGCGCGGCACCTCAACCACTGTCGAGATGACCACGCCAATGGAACGCATACGTTCGACCACCCCTTTTCCTGCTAGGGGACCCATTTCGGGCAGCACAATCGGCGTTCCGTCCGTGATGGCCATCGGCTCCCAGGATTCGGAGAGCTGGACGGGTTGCCCATCGGCGAGGAACTCGTAATGCGTCTTGACACAGAGGTCCCCAGGGCTGATGGCGAGCCGCTCAGCGATTGGCTCGGGGGCGGGGACGCGCACCTGACTGTGTGAATCCCAGGCGTCGGCCCTGCCCCGCTCTCTCCTGTCGGGCCAACACCAGGAGCCCTCCCGACGTTCGCGGTGCCGCGAACGGACCAGCCGCAGGCGCTCTCGCGGTGTGCGGACGTAGGTGCCCGAGCCGGCGCGTCCTTCGAGAAAACCATCGATGATCAGACGGTCCATGGCCCTCTGCATGACGTTGCGCCCGACCCCGTACTCCACGGCGAGTCGTGCCCGGGACGGCAGGCGCTCCCCGATCTCCCACTCTCCCGAGAGAATCCGTGCGCGCAGCACGTCGGCTACTGCGAGGTACGGCGCCTCTCGGGGCATGGATGGTCCTCCGGTTGTCCTACGCCACGGCAGCTGATCGTTCCCAGGGGGCGGGCGTTGGCAAGTTACTGCACCAGGAAAAAGCTGCTGGAGTAGCAATACGCTCCGAGCTCACGCGCCTGCGAAGGTGGTCGGCAAGCAGACCCCCTCGGCCTGTGATCGGCCGTCGGCCGCCAGGGGTTGTCAACGCTCTCTGAAATCTGGCCCCGGCGAGTCTCTGAAAACTGACCCCCCGTGTTGTTGGCCGCCGAGTGCCCTGGTCGTGTCGTCAGGGTTGCCGGCCGTGGATGTGGTCAGCTTGTCGGACACCCTGTTCGATGCCCTCGTCACGGCGACGCAGGACGACCTCGTGCGCTTTGCTGAGCCGTGGTCGAAGACCGACGAACTCCGGCAGATTCGGATCGGCGCCGAAGTCGCGGCGGACGTTCTGACCTTGTTCAGCAGTTCTCGTCGATGGCGGGTGCGGTAGGAGTCGCCGGTCAGGGTGAGAACCTCGGCATGGTGGACCAGGCGGTCGGTCATCGCGGCGGCCACGACGTCATCCGAGAAGGTCTCTCCCCACCGCCCGAAGGGGAGATTCGAGGTGACCATCACAGAGCCCTGCTCGTAGCGCGATGCGATGAGCTGGAAGGACAGGTTCGCGCGGTCATGGCGTCAGCGTGCCAGGGTCGTCATACGTCCCAGAGGGCGCCCAGGGTCAGGAGTTCACTGCGGTGCTCGATCCGCTCCTCCCACCCCTTCGGCCAGGCGCCCGCTCCGAGGTGGGCGCCCGCGAAGGCGCCTGCCAGGCAGGCGATCGAGTCCGAGTCGCCGCGCGTGCAGGCGGCGCGGCGGAGGGCCGTGACGGGGTCCTCGGGGAAGAGCAGGAAGCAGAGGAGGCCGGTGGCGAGGGCCTCTTCGGCGATCCAGCCGTCGCCCGTGTACGTGCAGGGGTCGAGTTCCGGGTCCGCGGTGCGCTGCACGGCGTCCAGCTTCTCCAGAACCGCCAGGCACTCGTCCCAGCCGCGCTCGATGAAGTGCCGGGCGGAGGGGTCCTGGGAGCGGGTCCACAGGTCGCCGAGCCAGCTCTCGCGGTAGACGGACCGGTTCTCGTACGCGTACGAGCGCAGGTGCCCCACGAGGCCCGTCGGATCGACGCCCTGGGTCAGCAGGTACACGGCGCGGGCCGTCAGGTCGGAGGCGGCCAGCGCGGTGGGGTGGCCGTGGGTGAGCGCCGACTGGAGCTGCGCGGCACCCGACCGCTGCTCCTCGCTCAGCCCGGGTACGAGACCGAGCGGCGCGACGCGCATGTTGGCGCCGCAGCCCTTGGAGTGGATCTGGCTGGCGTCCTGCCAGGCGCGGTCGCTGTCGAGGAGGTCACAGGCCTGCAGGCACGTGTTCCCCGGCGCCCGGTTGTTCTCCGGGGAGTGGTACCAGGCGACGAACTCGGGGCGGACGAGCGCGGCGAAGCGCTCGGGGCCCACCACCCCCCGCTGCTGGCATGCGCGGATGCCGCGGGCGAGGGCGAGGGTCATCTGGGTGTCGTCCGTGATGTACGCCGTGCCGCCGCTCACCGGCAGCTCCATCTGCCGCCAGGGGCCGGACTTCGCCAGGATCGACGGGACGTCGTCGAACTCCGTGGGGTAGCCGAGCGCGTCCCCGAGCGCCAGCCCGATCAGGGAACCGGTGGCGGCCTGCTTCGTGGTGGTCCTCATGAGGTGGATCGTCCTTCCGGTCGCAGCAGGGGCGGGTGGAGGGCCGTGGCCTCCCCCGCCCGGTAGAGAGCGGCCGGTTTCCCCCGTCCGCCGGTGAGGCGCGGTGGTCCCTCGACGGCCTGGACGAAGCCGGGCGTGGCGAGGACCTTGCGCCGGAAGTTGGGGCGGTCGAGTTCGACGCCCCAGACCGTCTCGTACACCTGCCGCAGCTCGCCGATCGTGAACTCCGGCGGACAGAAGGCGGTGGCGAGGCAGGTGTATTCGAGCTTGGCGCCGACCCGGTCGTGGGCGTCGGCGAGGATCCGGTCGTGGTCGAAGGCGAGGGGCCCGTACGCGCGTTGTGCCCCGTACGGCTTCCAGAGCGCCCGCGCCGCGTCGCCGCCGCCCCGCGGTTCGGGAGCATCCGGGACGAGCGCGGCGAAGGCGACCGAGACGACCCGCATCCGCGGGTCGCGGTCCGGCTCGCTGTACGTCCGCAGTTGTTCGAGGTGGAGTCCTGCGACGGTGCCCTCGGAGAGGCCGGTCTCCTCGGCCAGTTCGCGGCGCGCCGCGGTCTCGGCGGACTCGCGGGGCAGGACGAAGCCGCCGGGCAGCGCCCACGCCCCGGCGTACGGCCGCTGTCCGCGTTCGACGAGCAGCACGTGGAGCCGCTCCTCGCGGAGGGTGAAGACGGCCAGGTCGACGGTGACGGCGAACGGCTCGAAGGCGTGCGGGTCGTAGCCCTCGGGGGCCTGGGGCGGGGTCATCGGCGCTCCGGCAGGGGATCGGCAAGGTTCCAGCCCTCGGCGAGCAGGGCGTCCACGGCGGTGATCGCCGCCGCGAGCCGCTCCTCGTGCGGCCCGGTGAGCACGGCCGTGCGCCGCCCGGTGCGGGAGAGCTGGGTGTGGAAGCGGGCCGTCATCCAGGGCCGCAGATGTTCTCCGTCCCGCAGCCCGTCGTCCTCGAAGGGCACACCCTCGTGGTCGGTCAGCAGCCACAGATGCTGCCGGCCGTGCGCGGCGATCTCGCCGACCGCGGGGCTGGCGGTGCCCATGTACCGCTCGTGCCAGATGGTGGTGGCGAAGGCGTCGGTGTCGCAGAAGAGCACCGGCGACCCGGTGCGCGCGGCCTCCTCCTCCAGTTCGGACTGGCGCAGGGCGATGAGCGGAAAGTCCTCCGAGTGGAAGGTGACGTCCTCCCAGGTGGCTCCGGGGCGCAGGGCCCGGAGTTCGGCGAGCTTCACCTCGCTGAACTCGCGGCCGTACTCCGGTACGCAGCGGGTCCCGGCCCAGATGCCGCCCCTGGACCGGTAGTGGTCGGTCAGGGCGCGGGCCATGGTGGTGGTGCCGGTGGACTCGGCGCCGAGCACGACCACGCGCCGGGTGAGCGCGGCACGCACGGGCGGTTCGAGGAGGTCCCAGCAGCCGACGGGGTCCTTGCGGACGGCGGTGCCGGAGACGGGGAAGAGCGTACGGTCCGGGTCGACGCAGACGGACTCGGCGCCGAAGCGGCGGGCCAGCTCCTCTCCGTACGACTCCGAGGTGAAGACGGCGTCGACCGGTTCGGGCACCGCGGCCCTGAAGACGGCCATGTGGGCCGCCCACACATCGGGATCGAGGAGGTCGACGGGGATGTCGTCGACGGCACCCACGACGAGGACGTCGGGGTGGATCTCTCTCATCCAGGCGACGCGGTCCTCCAGGGTCAGGCTCTCGACGGAGGAGGCGCAGACGAGCACGGTGAGGCGCTCGCAGCGGTCGCGGGCGGTGCGGACGAGGTGGTGGTGGCCGGCGTGCGGCGGGTAGAACTTGCCGAGGACCAGGCCGTGTCCGTACGTCTTCATGCCGTCGCCTCCGCGGGGAGCGCCTGCCGTGCGGTGAGGTCGCGGTTCCAGTTGCGCAGACCGAGGACGCAGAGCGTCAGGAAGCCGACGTACAGCAGGGAGGTGAGGTACAGCTCCTTGTACGCGTACAGGGGGATGTACACGAGGTCGGCGGCGATCCAGAGCCACCAGGACTCCAGCCGCTTCCGGCACTGACCGTAGGTCGCCATGAGGGAGAGCGCGGTCGTCGCCGCGTCCCAGAAGGGGACGGTCGAGTCGGTGGCGCGGTCGAGCAGCAGCGTGAGCGCGAGGGTCCCCACCACCCCCGCCGTGAACAGCCACGTCCACTCGGTGCGCGTGGTGCGGCGCACCGGGAGGGTGTCGGAGCCTGGGCCACCCCCGTGGGTCCAGGTCCACCAGCCGTACACGGCGAGGGTGATGAAGACGATCTGGAGGCCGGCGTCGGCGTAGAGCCCCGCCTGCGTGAAGAGCAGGACGAAGAAGAGGTTGTTGGCGATGCCGACGGGCCAGTTGGCGAGGTGCTGGCGGGCGACCAGCCAGACGCAGAGGGCGCCGCTGCCGAAGCCGAGCACCTCGGTCCAGCTGACCGGGGTGTCCAGAAGGGTGAAGAGAGGCCGCTGCAGGGGTTCGAGGACATGTGCGAGGCTCACGCCCGCCTCCTTAAGAGTCATGTTGACTATAAAGGGCGAGGCGACTGATCCACAAGTGCGAGAGCGCACGCGACGAAGCCCGTGACCGCCGGGCGGGCGGTCACGGGCTTCGTCGTGTGGAGCGGTGGGGCCGGACTACATGCCGACTTCCTTCATCAGCATGCCGACCTCGGTGTTGGTCAGGCGGCGCAGCCAGCCCGACTTCTGGTCGCCGAGACCGATCGGACCGAAGGCGGTGCGGACGAGCTTCTCGACCGGGAAGCCCGCCTCGGCGAGCATGCGGCGCACGATGTGCTTGCGGCCCTCGTGCAGCGTGACCTCGACCAGGTAGTTCTTGCCCGTCTGCTCGACGACGCGGAAGTGGTCCGCGCGGGCGTAGCCGTCCTCCAGCTGGATGCCCTCCTTGAGCATCTTGCCGACCTCGCGGGGCAGCGGGCCGGTGATGGCGGCCAGGTAGGTCTTCTTCACGCCGTACTTCGGGTGCGTGAGGCGGTGGGCCAGCTCACCGTGGTTGGTGAGGAGGATGATGCCCTCGGTCTCCGTGTCGAGCCGACCGACGTGGAAGAGCCGGGTCTCGCGGTTGGTGACGTAGTCGCCGAGGCACTGACGGCCGTCGGGGTCCTCCATCGTGGAGACGACACCGGCCGGCTTGTTCAGCGCGAAGAAGAGGTACGACTGGGTCGCGACGGTCAGGCCGTCGACCTTGATCTCGTCCTTCTCCGGGTCCACGCGCTTGCCCTGCTCGAGCACGATCTCGCCGTTGACCTCGACCCTCGCCTGCTCGATCAGCTCCTCGCACGCACGGCGCGAGCCCATGCCGGCGCGGGCGAGCACCTTCTGCAGCCGCTCGCCCTCCTGCTCGGCGCCGGGGAAGGTCTTGGGGGTCTTCACCTGCGGCTTGTTCGCGTACCGCTCCCGGTTGCGCTCCTCGGTACGGGCGTCGTACTCACGCGAGCGCGCCGGGGCCGTACGGCCGCCACCGCGCTGCGGCGACTGCTTCGGCCCGCCCTTGGCGCCACCGCGGGCGGCGGCGCCACGGCCCCGCTTGGGGCCGTCGGAGGGGCCGCCGCCGGAGCCGCCCACGTCGTACTTGCGCTCCTCGGGGCGGGGATTGCGGGGCCGGCCGCTGCCGCCGCCGCTGCTGCCGCCGCCCTGCCGGTCGTCACGGCTGTTGCCGGCGCCCCGGTAATTGCCGCGGCCACCGCTGTTGCCACCACGGCTCCCGCCGTTGTTTCCGCTGTTCCTGCCGCTGCTGCTTCGCATCAAATGTCCGTCGTCTTGTCTCTTACGTCTTCGCGATCCGGAAGGTCCGGATCGAACGACGGGACCCCTTCCAGCGTCTCCGCCTCGATCGCGTCCGCCTCGGGGAGGAAGGGCGCGAGCTCCGGGAGCTCGTCCAGGCCGCGCAGGCCCATCCGCTCCAGGAAGTAGTTCGTCGTCCTGTACAGGATCGCACCTGTTTCGGGTTCCGCGCCCGCCTCCTCCACAAGACCGCGCTGGAGGAGGGTGCGCATGACCCCGTCGCAGTTCACTCCGCGGACCGCGGAGACGCGGGAACGGCTGACGGGCTGGCGGTACGCGACGACGGCGAGGGTCTCCAGGGCCGCCTGGGTGAGGCGGGCCTGCTGTCCGTCGAGGACGAAGGCCTCGACGGCGGCGGCGTGCTCGGGGCGGGAGTAGAAGCGCCAGCCGCCGGCGACGAGGCGCAGCTCGAAGCCGCGGCCCTGGACGGTGTACTCGTCGGCGAGCTCGCGCAGGGCGTCGGCGACCTCGCGCGGGGTGCGTTCCAGGACCTTGGCGAGATGCGCCTCGGTGGCCGGCTCGTCGACGACCATGAGAACGGCTTCGAGGGCGGGCCTGAGGTCGCTCATGCCTTCTCCTCCACGGGTTGATCGAACTCGTCGGTGACCTGGGTCTCCTGGTCGCCGCCCGTCCAGGTGACGGTCAGCTCCCCGAGGGCGTCGTCCTGGTCGAGGGCGACGGCCTTCTCCCGGTAGAGCTCCAGGAGGGCGAGGAAGCGGGCGACGACGGTGAGGGTGTCGCCGGCGCCGTCGGCGAGCTCGCGGAAGCTGACGCTCCCGCGCTCGCGCAGGAGGGCGACGACGATGCCGGCCTGTTCGCGGACGCTGACGAGGGGGGCGTGGATGTGGTCGACGTACACCTGCGGCTTGGCCCTGGGCTGCATGGCCTTCACGGCGAGCTTGGCGAAGCCCTCGGCGCCGAGGGAGATGACGACCTCGGGGAGCAGCTCGGCGTGATGGGCCTCCAGGCCGACGGTCCGGGGGTGCCGGCGGCCCTCGGTCTCCCACCGCTCGTTGAAGATCTCGGCGATCTGCTTGTACGCGCGGTACTGCAGGAGCCGCGCGAAGAGCAGGTCCCGCGCCTCCAGGAGCGCGAGATCGGCCTCGTCCTCCACCTCGGCGGCGGGCAGCAGCCGGGCGGCCTTGAGATCGAGCAGCGTGGCGGCGACGACGAGGAACTCGGTGGTCTGGTCGAGATCCCAGTCGGGTCCCATGGCGCGGATGTGCGCCATGAACTCGTCGGTGACCTTGGAGAGGGCGACTTCGGTGACGTCGAGCTTGTGCTTGGAGATGAGCTGGAGGAGGAGATC
This sequence comes from Streptomyces sp. NPDC013457, assembly GCF_043089925.1. Lineage (NCBI taxonomy): Bacteria > Bacillati > Actinomycetota > Actinomycetes > Kitasatosporales > Streptomycetaceae > Streptomyces > Streptomyces sp. NPDC013457. The sequence continues at coordinate 32,162 of NZ_JBICBL010000007.1, read as the reverse complement.
GAAGGGCCCCTCGAAGTTCGCCAGCCGAACGGTGAACCGCCCGTCGCCGCCGGGGGCGCCCGGCTCGGTGGTGGCGACGTCTACGCCGGACGCGGCGGTGGCGCCGGACGCGGCAGTGGCGGCGGCGGGCGCGGTGGTGGCGGCGGGCGCGGTGGGCACTCCGGATTCGGCGGTCGCGTCGCGCTCGGTCGCCGCGGGGCCGGGGGCCGCGCCGGGGCCGGGGGCCGCGCCGGGGCCGGGGAGCACCTCGGAGGCGGGGAGCACCTCGGAGGCGGGGAGCACCTCGGGGCCGGGGAGCGCCTCGGAGGCGGGAAACGCCTCGGGGGCGGGAAACGCCTCGGGGCCGGGGAGCGCCTCGGAGGCGGGGAGTGCCTCGACGGCGGGGAGTGCCTCGACGGCGGCGGGCGGCGTCGAGGCGCCTGCGGGCGGCGTGTCGGCGCCGGTGGGCGGCGTCGCGCCGTGGGAGCCGTCCGGGGGCGTCCCGCCCTCCGGCGTGGCCGCGGCGGCCGTGGGGTCCTGGTCCTCGGGGGGAGGCGCCGCGGGCGCGGCCGTGCCCGGGCCACGGCCCAGGGCGCGGCGGTGCGGGGGGCGGGACGTTTCGGCAGGGGGTGGCGGCATCGGGGTCCAGGGAGGAGCAAGGGGGCGTGCAGCCCGCAGGCTACCCTCAGCGGCCGCGCAGGCGGCGCACGAGGATGCTCGCGTCGCCCCGGGACTCCAGGTCCGCCAGGACCACCGCGACCGCCTCGCGGACGATCCGGCCGCGGTCCACGGCCAGCCCGTGCTCACCCCGGAGCACCAGGCGGGCGTGCTCCAGGTCCATCAGCTCCTCCGCGGAGACGTAGACCGTGATCTTCTCGTCGTGCCGCTCACGTCCGCTGGGCCGCCGGTTCGGCGACCGGCCGCGCCGCCGGGCCTGAGCGGGGGCCGCCGCCGGCCCCTGGGCGGCCGCGGACGGCGCCGCCGCGGGCTCCGTCGCGCGGGTCCGCGGCTCCGCCTGGTCCGCGGGCTGCGCCGCCGAGTGCTCGGCGGAGACCGCGCCGGATCCGGAGCCCGTGCCCGAGCCCTCCGCCGCCTCCGTGTCGCTCTCTCCCGCCGGAGCCGGCACCCGGCCCCGGGGTGAGGAGGACTGCAGCGCCATCCCCCCGGTCGTACGGAACAGTTCGTCGGCGCCGGGCAGACTCACTCGGCGTGACACCGGGCGAGCACCTCCCTGGCGAGCTGACGATAGGCGGCCGCACCCACCGAGTTCGACGCGTACGTCGTGATCGGCTCACCGGCGACCGTGGTCTCCGGGAAGCGGACGGTACGGCCGATGACGGTGTGGTAGACGTGGTCGTCGAAGGCCTCGACCACACGCGCCAGGACCTCACGGCTGTGCACCGTACGGGAGTCGTACATCGTGGCGAGGATGCCGTCCAGCTCCAGCTCGGGGTTGAGCCGCTCCTGGACCTTCTCGATCGTCTCGGTCAGCAGGGCCACACCGCGCAGCGCGAAGAACTCGCATTCCAGCGGCACGATGACCTTGTGAGCCGCCGTCAGAGCGTTCACCGTCAGCAGGCCGAGCGAGGGCTGACAGTCGATCACGATGTAGTCGTAGTCGTTCATCAGCGGCTTGAGGGCGCGCTGCAGCGTCGACTCGCGCGCCACCTCGCTGACCAACTGCACCTCGGCCGCCGAGAGGTCGATGTTGCTCGGCAGCAGGTCCATGTTGGGCACGGCGGTCTTGAGCAGCACCTCGTCCGCCGACATGCCCCGCTCCATGAGCAGGTTGTAGACGGTGAGGTCGAGCTCCATCGGGTTCACACCGAGACCGACCGACAGGGCTCCCTGCGGGTCGAAGTCGACGAGCAGCACCCGCCGTCCGTACTCCGCGAGCGCCGCACCCAGGTTGATGGTCGACGTCGTCTTGCCGACGCCGCCCTTCTGGTTGCACATCGCGATGATCTTCGCGGGTCCGTGGTCGGTCAGCGGACCCGGGATCGGGAAGTACGGCAGGGGCCGTCCGGTCGGGCCGATCCGCTCGCGGCGCTGACGGGCAGCGTCGGGTGCGAGGGTGGCCGCGTACTCCGGGTCGGGCTCGTACTCGGCGTCAGGGTCGTAGAAGTGCCCCTCGGGCACCTCGTCGTAGGCGGCGAAGTGGGTGGACTCTCGGCCACTCTCGTTGCCGGCCGTGGCGTTCACGTGTAGGCCGTCCATCATCTTCATCGTGTGGGCTGTCGTCATGGGCTGATGCGTCGCGTTGGTCGCGAAGGTGCGGACAGCGACGGAGCCGACAGGGATTCCTGGCTGTCCGCCCCCGGGAGTAAATGTCGACTCATTCACAAGTCGTCTTACCTCCTTGGATGTGACCAGGAACATTTATCGATAGGTCAGCGTGGCACCATGCCGACGGTTGGCGACTCTATGGCGTGTCACCGCTCCGCAGCAACACAATCCGCCGGACCCGGCCCGATGTGTCGGCAACCGAACACGTCTCTGTCAAGGGTGCGCAGCCATGCATCCACACGTTTCGGGGGTGTGCGAAACGGTTAAAGGGTTACGTTCGAGGCGAGTTGCTCGGCGCCCCGGACGTGGCCGGATGCGTGAGGTTGACGGCGCCGGTTGACGCGACGTCTAAGGAGCTCAGCCCAGGAGGCTCGCCAGCTCGACGTGCTCGAGGCCGTGCGCCTCGGCGACCTCCTTGTAAACCACCTTGCCGTCATGGGTGTTGAGGCCCAGACCCAGGGCGGCGTCGCGGCGCAGCGCCTCGACCCAGCCGTTGTTCGCCAGCGACACGATGTACGGCAGCGTGGCGTTGGTGAGGGCGTAGGTGGAGGTGTTCGGCACCGCGCCCGGCATGTTGGCGACGCAGTAGAAGACCGAGTTGTGGACCTGGAAGGTCGGCTCGGCGTGGGTGGTCGGGTGCGAGTCCTCGAAGCAGCCGCCCTGGTCGATCGCAATGTCGACAAGGACACTTCCGGGCTTCATCTTGGCGACGAGCTCGTTGGTGACCAGCTTCGGGGCCTTGGCGCCCGGGATGAGGACGGCGCCGATGACGAGGTCGGCCTCGATGACGGCCTTCTCCAGCTCGAAGGCGTTGGAGACGATCGTCTTCACCTTGCTGCCGAAGATCTTGTCGGCCTCGCGGAGCTTGTTGATGTCACGGTCGAGCAGGGTCACGTGGAAGCCCATGCCGACGGCGATCTGGGTGGCGTTCCAGCCGGAGACGCCACCACCGATGACGACGCACTCGCCGGCGTGGGTGCCGGGGACGCCGCCGGGGAGCACGCCACGGCCGCCGACCGAGCGCATCAGGTGGTAGGCGCCGACCTGCGGGGCCAGGCGGCCCGCGACCTCGGACATCGGGGCGAGCAGCGGCAGGGCGCGGTTCGCGGTCTCGACGGTCTCGTAGGCGATGGCGGTGGTGCCGGACTCCAGCAGCGCGTCCGTGCACTCGCGGGAGGCGGCGAGGTGCAGGTACGTGAAGAGGGTCTGGTCCTTGCGGAGGCGGTGGTACTCCTCGGCGATGGGCTCCTTGACCTTCAGGAGCAGGTCGGCGATGGCCCAGACCTCGTCCGCGGTGGGAAGGATCTGCGCACCGGCGGAGACGTACTCCTCGTCCGTGATCGAGGAGCCCACACCGGCGTTCTGCTCGACGAAGACCTGGTGGCCGTTACGGACGAGCTCGTGGACACCGGCGGGGGTGATGGCCACGCGGAACTCGTTGTTCTTGACCTCGCGGGGGATGCCGACCTTCATCGTCGATCACGGTCCTTGAATCAGGGGAGGGAAACGGGGGTGCACTGCGATACATACCCGGATGCACTACCGCACACCGGGACAGACCGCGGTCGATCGCGGCGCACCCAGTCTAATGAAGGAGTTCCCCGTGTCTAGCCTTGCAAAGCATTAATCTTCACTGGAAGCACTACGGATTTCGTAGGCGGAAGTCTCGCTTCCGAGGAGTCTTTCGGCCGCGGACCGGTGCAATCGGGCCGCTGCGGGGTCACCGAGCCGGTCGAGGGTGTCGGCGAGCCGGAGCTGCAGCGCCGCCTGCAGCCGTACGTCCCTGGCCTTCCGCGCCCACTCGACCGCCTCCTCGCAGGTCCGCAGGGACTCCTCGGGCCGTCCGGCGTACTCCTGGACCCGGGCCGCCTCGCTCAACGCCCGCGCGTGACCGGGGAGATCCGCGAGGCGCCGGTAGGCCGCGGCTGCGGCGCGCCAGTTCCGCAGGGCCTCGCCGTACCGGCCCGCGTAGGTCTGGACGGTGCCCAGCCGTGCGTAGAGCCGGGCCTGGTCGGCCCGCTCGTCGCGGGCGAGGCGCTGGGCGAGGGCCCGGCCGTACCAGTCGCCGGCCCGCTGCCAGTCCCCCAGTTCCTGGTACGAACCTCCTACGGATTCCATCGCGCGACCGATCGCGTACGGGTCGTCGGCGGCCCGGCCGGCGTCCAGGGCGGCGCGGTAGCGGGCCAGGGCGTCCTTGGTACGGCCGGTCCCGGCGTCGAGGTCGGCCATGTTCAGCAGGGCCGCGGCCCGCTCCCGGTGCAGGCCGCGCCGCTCGGCCACGTCCAGGACGAGCCGGTGCAGGCCGTAGAGGACCGGCGCCGCGGCCTCGGCACCGCGGTGCGCCGTCTCGGCCCTGACCAGGGCGGCGACGAGCCGGCGGGCCAGGGTGTCGAGCTCTCCGTCGGCGACGGCGAGACGGGCGGAGGCGAGCAGCACGGGGCGGCGGCTCTCCAGCCATTCGGCGGCGGCGGACACGCTGGTGAAGCGCAGGGCGCGGGGCAGTCCGGCGAGCTTCTTACGGGCGGCGGACCCCTCGGGCTCGGTGACCGCGCGGCAGGACTGGAGGAGCCGTACGGTCCGCTCCAGCATCCGGGCACGGGCGAGCTGCACCTCGGCGGGGCGGTCGCGCTCCTCCATCTGTTCGCGCAGAAGGGGGACGAGGTGCCCGGGCAGCTCGTACTGACCGTCCTCGCCCTCGGCGGCGAGACCCAGCGCGACGAAACCGGCCAGGGTGCTCGCGGCGGCCGAGACGGAGCAGCCGGCCAGGGCGGACGCGGTGTGGGCGTCGGCACGGCCGAGCGGGGCGAGGCAGAGGTATCGCAGTATCCGGGCGGCCGGCGGGGCCAGGGATTCGTGGACCAGCTGGAACGCGCGGGAGAGCGGGTCGCCGGAGAGGGCGCGCAGCCGCTTGGCGAGGTCGGCGACGGAGGCCTTGGGACGGGCCCCGAGCCAGCCGCCGGCGAGGACGACGGCGGACGGCTGGCCGCCGCACTCCTCGACGAGGGTCTCGGCGGCCTGCGGGTCGACCGTCACCCGGACGGAACCGGTGAAGGCGGTGAGCAGCTCGATCGCCGACTTGGGGTCGAGGCCGCCGAGGGTGCAGGGCCGGACGTCGGGGATTCCGGTGAGCGGTCCCTTGGCGACGGCGACGACGAGCGCGCCGGGGTTGTCGGGGATCAGCGGGTCGACCTGCTCGGCGTCTACGCAGTCGTCGAGGACCAGGACGCTGCGGCGCTCGGCGAGGGCCTCGCGGACCAGTTCGGTCAGCTCGTCCTCCCCGGCGCCGGGCGGCTCGGCGACGCCCAGGTCCTGGAGCAGGCCCTGCGCGACACGCGCGGTGGGGACGGGGTCGCCGCCGGGTTCGGTGAGCCGGGCGCGGAAGACGCCGTCGGGGTAGGCGGTGCCGAGCCCGGCGACCAGTTCCCGGGCGAGCCTCGTCCGGCCGGAGCCGGGGCGTCCGGCGATCAGCAGGACACGCGCGCGGGGGGCCTTGTGGCCGGCGAGGGTGTCGAGTCCGGTCCGTTCGATGTCGGCGCGCAGGGCCTTCAACTCCCGCTGACGACCGTAGAAGTTCCGCACTCCGCCCGCTGCCACCGCCTGATCCGTCACGGGCCACGCTCCCGTCCACCTGCGCACGAGCCGATCCCGCGGGGGTCTCCGCACGGGCGATCACGAGCGTAGTTCAGGGCGTGGGCCGGACCGGGCGGGGCAGGGCGGACAGTTCCCCCGATCGGATCAGCCGATGTTCACACCGGCCTCCCTCACCCACCCCCGCCCCCCGTGGGCGCAGGGTCACGGGTGGGAGCCGCACCGCGGAACAACCGGCGGCGTTGCCGCTACGCCTCGAACGGCCTCGCCGGCCATGCCGCGTCCGCCGCGCGCAGAGCCTCCACGCCCTCACCCGCCCGCGCCGCCGCCAGCGAGAGCACGCCCACGACCAGGCAGTTGTTGTGCAGATCGCCCGCCAGCGCGCCCCGGACCAGGTCCGCGAGCGGGACCCGGGCCAGCTCCATGTCGGCCTCCTCGTCGGAGACGTCGAAGCGGTCGCCCTGCGCCTCCGAAAGGTCCCGCGCCAGGAAGATCCGTACCGCCTCGTCGCAGCCGCCCGGCGTCGTGTAGACGTCGGTCAGGACCCGCCAGTCCTCGGCCTTGACGTGCGCCTCCTCGTACAGCTCGCGCTGCGCGGCGTGCAGCGGGTTCTCCCCGGGCACGTCGAGGAGGCCGGCCGGGATCTCCCAGAGCTTCTGCCGTACGGGGTGCCGGTACTGCTTCACCAGCAGCACCCGGTCCTGGTCGTCGAGGGCGACGACCGCCACCGAACCGGGGTGGACCTGGTAGTCGCGGCGCGCGACCGTCCCGTCGGGCATGACCACGTCGTCCGTGCGGACACTCGTCTTGTTTCCCTGGAACGGGGTCGTCGTCGCGACGACCCGCCACTCCTCCGGGGTGTCCTGCAACTCCATCTGCGTCCTCCCACACGAACCACGTACGAAAGCCGGGGTACCGGCCCGGTGAAGGACCTGTACCCCGGCAACGTTAACTCCTCGTACTACTTGGCCGTCTTGCGCTCGACAGCGGCCTTGACCAGGCCCGCGAAGAGCGGGTGCGGACGCGTCGGACGCGAGCGCAGCTCCGGGTGGGCCTGGGTCGCGACCAGGTACGGGTGCACCTCGCGCGGGTACTCGACGTACTCGACGAGCTTGTTGTCCGGGGAGGTGCCGGAGAAGACCAGACCGGCCTTCTTCTCCAGCTCGGCGCGGTACGCGTTGTTGACCTCGTAGCGGTGGCGGTGGCGCTCGTCCACGTACGGCTGGTCGTCGTAGACCTCGCGCACGATCGAGCCCTCGGCGAGCTTCGCCGGGTAGAGGCCGAGGCGCATCGTTCCGCCGAGGTCGCCCGCGCCCTCGACGTACGCGAGCTGCTCCTCCATGGTCGAGATGACCGGGTGGGCGGTCGCCGCGTCGAACTCGGTGGAGTTGGCGTCCGGGATGTCGGCCAGGTTCCGGGCGGCCTCGATCACGATGCACTGCAGGCCCAGGCAGATGCCGAGCAGCGGCACCTTGTTCTCACGGGCGTACTGGATCGCGCCGATCTTGCCGTTGACACCGCGGTCGCCGAAGCCGCCGGGGATCAGGATGGCATCGACGTCGCCGAGCTGCTTCTTCGCACCGGCCGGCGTCTTGCAGTCGTCGGAGGTGACCCACTTGACCTTGACCCGCGCCTTGTTGGCGAAGCCGCCGGCGCGCATGGCCTCGGTGATCGAGAGGTACGCGTCGGGCAGGTCGATGTACTTGCCGACGAGCGCGACGGTGACCTCGTGCTCCGGGTTGTGGACGCGGTCCAGCAGGTCGTCCCACGTCGTCCAGTCCACGTCGCGGAACGGCAGGTCGAGCTTGCGCACGACGTAGGCGTCCAGGCCCTCGGTGTGCAGGACCTTCGGGATGTCGTAGATCGACTTGGCGTCGATGGCGGCCACGACGGCGGCCTCGTCGACGTCGCACATCAGCGAGATCTTGCGCTTGATGGCCGTGGGGACCTCGCGGTCGGCGCGCAGCACGATGGCGTCCGGCTGGATACCGATGTTCCGCAGCGCGGCGACGGAGTGCTGGGTCGGCTTGGTCTTCAGCTCACCGGAGGGGCCGATGTAGGGGAGCAGCGAGATGTGCACGACGAAGACGTTGTCGCGGCCGACCTCGTGGCGGACCTGACGGACGGTCTCCAGGAACGGCAGCGACTCGATGTCGCCGACCGTGCCGCCGACCTCGGTGATGACCACGTCGACGTCGTCGGTGGCCATGCGGCGGATCCGCGACTTGATCTCGTTGGTGATGTGCGGGATGACCTGGACGGTGTCGCCGAGGTACTCGCCGCGCCGCTCCTTGGCGATGACCTGCGAGTAGACCTGGCCGGTCGTGACGTTGGCCGAGCCGTCGAGGTCGACGTCGAGGAAGCGCTCGTAGTGGCCGATGTCCAGGTCGGTCTCGGCGCCGTCGTTGGTGACGAACACCTCGCCGTGCTGGAACGGGTTCATCGTGCCGGGGTCGACGTTCAGGTAGGGGTCGAGCTTCTGCATCGTGACCCGCAGGCCCCGCGCCTTGAGGAGCGCACCCAGGCTGGAGGCGGTCAGGCCCTTGCCGAGGGAGGAGGCGACACCCCCGGTGACGAAGATGTGCTTGGTCGTCGTGGTTTTGGGCGGCATCGCCAAGAGGGGGCTCCCGTGGTCGCGTTCTGGAGGTGCGTTCCGGCGTGCCCTCCGGAAGAATCGGGGGGTGCCGTCGCTGCGGTTGCGGGGGCTCGGCTGTCGCCGTTTCCCACCGGTCCACGGGGTACCAGGGTATCAGCGACATCGGGAGACTGCTTCCGGCCACACGGGGCAGTCGAGTGCACACGGATGGCGACGCGCCCCCCGGGTGCGAGTCCCGGCCGCCGGGTTCTCGCGGCGTCAAGCCCTGCTCACCCGATCGGAGCCACGACGTGACGAGAACGCAACCCGATGCGTCGTATCCTGCTCGGACACTCGCCTGCCGAGCGTCAACGATCAGTTGACTCGACGACCAGTTGACTCGACGACCAGTTGACTTGACGATCAGCTGACCGCCGACCTGACCGCTGACCTGTAGCAAGCGCCCTGCGGGGCGGACGTGGCCGTTCGACTGGAGAGAGCACGTGGCCGGGCGCATCGAGGATTACGCACTCATCGGAGACATGCAGACCGCTGCCCTGGTCTGCCGGGACGGCAGTGTCGACTGGCTCTGCCTGCCCCGCTTCGACTCGCATGCCGTCTTCGCGGGGCTCCTCGGCACGGAGGAGCACGGATTCTGGCGGATCGGTCCCGCCGGCCCCGAGGGCGCTCCCCCGCCGCCCGCCGACCGCCGGCGCTACCTCGGCGACTCGCTCATCCTCGAGTCCGAGTGGGACACCCGGCGCGGCACGGTCCGGGTGACCGATTTCATGCCCCCGCGTGACGGCGCGCCGCAGCTGATCCGGATCGTGGAGGGCGTGTCCGGCCGGGTGCCGATGCACTCCGCGCTGCGGATGCGGTTCAGCTACGGACGGGTGGTGCCGTGGGTGCACAAGGTCGGGGACCGTACGGTCGCCGTCGCGGGCCCCGACTCGGTCTGGCTCGACACGGACGCCGAGACGCACGGCCAGGACCTCACGACGTACTCGGACTTCACCGTCACGCCCGGCGACCGGATCACCTTCACCATCAGCTGGCAGCCCTCGCACAAGGAGGCGCCCGCCCTGCCGGACCCGGAGGGCTCGCTGGAGGCCACCGAGGACTTCTGGCGGGAGTGGGTGGAGCACTGCACGTACCACGGCCCGTACCGCGAGGCCGTGGTCCGCTCGCTGATCACGCTGAAGGCGCTGACCTACGCGCCGACGGGCGGGATCGTCGCCGCGCCGACCACCTCCCTGCCGGAGGAGATCGGCGGCGTACGGAACTGGGACTACCGCTACACCTGGCTGCGCGACGCGGCGATCACGCTGTCGTCGATGCTGCGCACCGGCTACCGCGAGGAGGCCCGCGCCTGGCGGGACTGGCTGCTCAGGGCGGTCGCGGGCGACCCCGAGAACCTCCAGATCATGTACGGGATCGCGGGCGAGCGCGAGCTCGGCGAGGCCGAGCTGGACTGGCTGCCGGGATACGAGAACTCGGGTCCGGTACGGGTCGGCAACGGGGCGGCCAACCAGCTCCAGCTGGACGTGTACGGCGAGGTCACCGAGGCCCTGCACCTGGCGCACATGACGGGGCTCTCCCGCAACGACTACGCCTCGCTCCTCCAGCTCAAGCTGATCCGCTACCTGGAGACGCACTGGGACCAGCCCGACGAGGGCATCTGGGAGGTGCGCGGGCCGCGCCGGCACTTCGTGCACTCCAAGGTGATGGCCTGGGTGGCGGTCGACCGGACGATCAAGCTCATCGAGTCCGGGGACGCCGACGGTCCGCTGGAACGCTGGCGCGAGCTGCGCGACGAGATCCACCGCGACGTGTGCGAGAAGGGCTACGACAAGGAGCGCAACACGTTCACGCAGTCGTACGGCTCCAAGGAGCTGGACGCCTCGCTGCTGCTCATTCCGCAGATGGGCTTCCTCCCGCCGGACGACAAGCGGGTCATCGGCACGATCGAGGCGATCCAGCGGGAGCTGTCCACCGAGGACGGCTTCGTGCTGCGCTACCCGACCGCGGGCGAGGACGCGGGCGTGGACGGCCTGGAGGGCGACGAGGGCGCCTTCCTGGCGTGCTCGTTCTGGCTCGCCGACGACCTGGCGATGATCGGCCGGGTGGACGAGGCCCGCAAGCTCTTCGAGCGGCTGCTGGCACTCCGCAACGACCTGGGACTCCTCGCCGAGGAGTGGGACTCGCGGCTGCAGCGGCAGGTGGGGAACTTCCCGCAGGCCTTCAGCCACGTCCCGCTGATCGACACGGCACTGCGCCTGACGGCGAGCGGCGCGTACGGCGGTTGAGAGCCGTGCGACGGCTGTCCCGTGCGGCGGACAAGGTCCCGCAAGGCGGCCGAGGCGCGGGGGGCGGCGGTGCGGAATACGCTGAAAGGGTCCTGTCCCCCCTAGGAAAGGGGGGCTCCCCATGGCTCCCCGGATCAGCGTCCCGCCGACCGCCCTCGCCGGACTCCGTGAGGATCTGGCGGGCGAGGTGTACGTGCCCGGCGATCCCGGCTACGACGAGGCGCGGACGATCCACAACGGCATGATCGACCGGCGTCCCGCCGTCATCGCCCAGTGCGCGACCGCGGAGGACGTCTCCAACGCGGTCCTCTTCGGCCGGGAGACCGGGCTGCCCGTCGCCGTGCGCGGCGGCGGTCACAGCGTCGCCGGGAGCTCTGTCGTCGACGACGGGCTCGTGATCGATCTGCGCCGGATGCACGCGGTCGTCGCCGACCCCGAGAACATGTCGGTACGGGTCGAGGGCGGGGCGACCATGAGCCACCTGGACCACGCGACCCAGCCCTTCCACCTGGCCACCACCGGCGGCCGCGTCTCCACCACGGGCGTGGGCGGCTTCACGCTGGGCGGCGGATCGGGCTGGCTGGAGCGGAAGTTCGGGCTCGCCTGCGACAACCTCCTCGCCGCCGAGCTGATCACCGCCGAGGGGAAGCACGTGCACACGGACGCGGAGACGAACCCGGAGCTGTTCTGGGCGCTGCACGGCGGCGGCGGGAACTTCGGCGTGGCGACCTCGCTCACCCTCCGGCTGCACGAGCTGCCGCAGATGAGCTTCGCGATGCTGTTCTTCCTGCCCGAGCAGGCGCCCGAGGCGGTGCGCGCCTTCCGGGACCTGGCGGACCGGGCCCCGGACGAGGCGGGCGGCGGCATCATCTACCTCCCCGCGCCGCCCGAGCCCTTCATCCCCGAACACCTCGTCGGCGAGCTGGTCTGCGGCGCGCTGTTCTCGTACGCCGGTCCCGTCGCCGAGGTCCGTGACCTCGCGGCGCCCCTGTTCGCCCTGAAGCCGGTCGTCGAGATGTCGACGGACATTCCGTACGTGGAGTTCCAGTGCATGCTCGACGATCCGCCGGGGCTGCGGAACTACTGGTCGGCGGAGTACCTGCGCGGCCTCCCGGACGAGGCCGTGGACGCCTTCTGCGCGCGCGGGGCCCTGATCCCCGCCCCGACGGCCACCCAGCACGTGCTGTTCATGATGGGCGGCGCCGTGGCGGCCGGCCCCGCCGACTACCCGATCCCGTGGCGCTCGGCGCCCTGGGTGGTCCACCCGTTCGCGACCTGGGAGGACCCGGCGGACGACGAGCGGGCGATCCAGTGGGTGCGGGACGTCCGGGCCGACGCGCGGCCGTGGTCGACCGGGGACGTGTACCTCAACTTCATCGGCACCGAGGGCGACGCGCGGGTGGTCGCGGGCTTCGGCGCCGACAACTACCGCAGGCTCGCCGACGTGAAGGCCGCGTACGACCCCGACAACATCTTCCGCTTCAACCACAACATCGCCCCGGCGGCCGCCTGAGTCTCAGCGGAGCGCGTCGATCACCTCCCGCGCGGCCCGCTCGCCCTCGGTGGCTCCGCCTTCCATGAAGCCCTGGAAGTCGTAGCTGCAGTGCTCGCCGCCGATGTGGACGTTCCCCTGGGCGGTGCCCTCGTAGCCCGCGTACCGGTGCAGGTATCCGACCGGCCAGCAGGAGTACGCGCCGAGTGCCCACGGGTGGCGGTGCCACGCGGAGAGCTGGGCGCGGCCGGTGTACGCAGCGGAGGTGCCGGGGAAGAAGGCGTCGATGCCGCTCAGGTGACGGTTCACCAGACTCCGTACGTACGGGTCCGACTCGGTGGAGAACGGCCCGGCGGGCGTGAGGGACTTGGCGAGGCCGCCTCCGCCGTACTGGATGAGAATGCCTCCCGTTCCGCCCTGGACCTTGGTGGTGTCCCAGGTCTGCTGGACGTCGGTGTCGGTGAAGCAGTCCCCTGCGGAGACACCGGGCCAAGGGCCGGTCCCGCGCCACGGCCGGGTGCCGAACTGCATGTTGAGTTTGGTGCAGTACCCCATCCGGGCATCCCGCAGCAGGTTCTTCATCAGGGGATCGAAGCCCGCCTGGGTGAGGTCGAGCTTCTGGAGTATCGGCAACGGGACGGCGAGCACGGTGTGGTCGGCGACGACGGTACGGGTGGCGCCCGACTCGCTGAAGGTCAGCGTCTGCGTGCCGTCCGCGTTGGCCCGTACGGCGGTCAGCGCCCAGCCGTGGCGCAGGGTGCCGGGCGCCAGAGCCGCCGCGATCGCCTTCGGAAGCCGGTCGTTGCCGCCCGTGATGTGGTAGCGCTCGTTCGACAGGCCCCAGATGTTGAAGTTGCCGGGATTGGTCTGGTAGCCCATGAGCAGGACCAGGGCGAGCGAGGACTGTTCGGTGGTGTCGGCGCCGTACTCGACGTTGTAGGCGACGTCGATGAAGCGGCCGAGCGGCGAGGAGTGCCCGCCGGGGACCCTCGACTCGATCCACGCGTGGACGGACATGTTGTCGAGTGCGGTGCCGGTCGGGGTGGTGCGGTTCCAGGTGACCTCCCCCGCCTCCGACAGGTCACGGCGCAGCGCCTGGTACACCGCCTTGAAGTCCTCGTCGGCCTGGTGGCGGGGGTAGTACGCGCCGTCGAACCAGAGGACCTCCTCCGCGCCGGTCGGGCCGCCGCCGAGGAAGTCCTCGACGGGGAGGTCGAAGCGGCGGCAGAGCTCCAGCATCTTCTTGTGGCTGGTGTCGATGAGTTCGCCGCCGATCTCGGAGGTCTGCCCGTACGCCCAGTGGCCCCGCTGGGTCCACATGCGGCCGCCGACGCGTGCGGGGTCGGCTTCGTAGAGCGTGGGGCTCAGGCCCGCGTCCTGCAGGGTGAGGGCGGCGGTCAGGCCCGAGATCCCGGCGCCGACCACCGCGACACGGGCGGGTGTCACCGCCCGCGCCACGGCCGGCCGGGAGACCGAGGTGACGGCGGAGACGGCGATCCCGGCCGCGGCGGCGTACTTCAGGAGGGAGCGACGGCCGATCGGGTCGGACCGCATCTCCCTCAGGGCGTCGACGGGAAGGTTCAGCCGCCTGGCGTCGGCGTGCTCGGCGGCGAGGCGGTTCAGGAGGTGCATCGGATTCGTGCGTGCCATGGGGCGCTCCTGGTCTGAGGTGAGGGATCAGCTCTGAGGTACGGCGGCGGGGGCGGGAGCCGGCTGGGCCTCGTCGTCGCGCTCGGCCGCGTCCTCCAGGACGATCCGGCCGATGATCTCGTAGCGCTCGGGCCGTCTGGCCTTCAGGTAGCAGCCCAGGCCGAGACCACCGAGGAAGACGGCTCCGACGATCCACGGGATCGCCTTGAAGAAGAGGGAGTCGGCGGCGAGGCCCGCGGCCGTCTCCATGTTCACGATCAGCAGGACGACCACGGCGATCATGCCGATGCCGCCCAGCAGCGGTGCGGTGAGCGTCTTGAACCAGTGCCGGTCCTCGGGGTGGTTCGCGCGGAAGTAGCCGATGACGGCGAAGGAGCAGAGGGTCTGGACGATGAGGATGGCCATCGTGCCGAGGATCGCGAGCAGCGTGTAGAGGTGGATGTACGGGTCCTGACCGGTGAGCCAGAAGGCGCCGACGAGGGCGACCGCGATGGCGCTCTGGACGTAGGAGGCGACGTACGGAGAGCCGTGACGGGGGTGCGTGCGCCCGAGCGCCGGGTGGAGGAACCCCTCGCGGCCGATGGCGTAGAGGTAGCGGGAGGCGCACTGGTGGAAGGCCATGCCACAGGCGAAGGAGCCGGTGAGCAGCAGCCACTGGAAGGCGTCGACGGCCCAGGCGCCGATGAAGGCCTGGGTGGGAGCGAAGAAGAGGTCGAGAGGGGCGGCGGAGGAAGACAGTTCCACGGAACCTGAGAGCCCGTTGCCCGCGATGGTCATCCAGGAGACGTAGATGTAGAACAGGCCGACGCCGATGACGGAGACGAGCGTGGCGCGGGGGATGACCCGCTTGGGGTCGCGGGACTCCTCGCCGTACATCGCCGTCGACTCGAAGCCGACCCAGGACCAGAAGGCGAAGAAGAGTCCGAGCCCGGCGGAGGCGCCGGTGAAGGCGTTCTTCGGGTTGACCGGCTCGACCGGGATGCCGTCGGGACCGCCGCCGGAGATCAGGACGGCGGTGGCGACGGCGAAGAGGACCGCTATCTCGGCGACCAGCATCACGCCGAGGGCCTTGGCGGTGAGGTTGATGTCGAAGTAGGCGAGGACGGCGGTCACGGCGAGCATCGCCGCCGCGTACACGATCCACGGCAGGTCGACACCGAGCTGGCCGGCCACCGTCGTCCGGGTGAAGTAGGCGAAGACGCCGACGATCGACGCCTCGAAGACGATGTACGCGAGCACGGCGAGCATGCCGGAGGCCATGCCGGCGATCCGGCCGAGGCCGTGCGAGATGTAGCCGTAGAAGGCCCCGGCGGCGGTGATCCGCTTGGCCATGGCCACGTAGCCGACCGAGAAGACGGTCAGGACGAGGGTCGCGAACAGGTAGCCGGCGGGCGCGCCGGTGCCGTTGCCGAAACCCACGGCGATGGGGAGGTTCCCCGTCATGGCCGTGATCGGCGCGGCGGTGGCGACGGCCATGAAGACGACGCCGACCAGACCGACCGAGTTCGCTTTGAGACGGTGCACCTCAGGGGTGGGGTTCTCTGCCATGGCCGGAGAGGATCCTCTCGCGTGACGTACACCACAATCGACATGCGGTCGCACAATTGGCCCGACGAGGCGACGAGTTGTCGACGGTACGGACGAAATGTCGAGTCCCGTCACCGCCGGGTGATGTCACCGGAACATGGACAGAGGTAGCGTCCGGCCATGGACAGTCAGGGCGGGATCACCGTGCAGCGGGCGCTGGAGCTGCCCGGACTCCGCAGCGGCCTCCCGGAGGTGGTCGCGGGCGCGGACCGGCTGAACCGGACCGTGCGCTGGGTACACGCGGGAGAGGTCCCGAACATCGCGTCGCTGCTCAAGGGCGGTGAGCTGCTGCTCACGACGGGGCTCGGCCTCGGTACCCGCCCGGCGGAGCAGCGCGCGTTCGTACGGCGGCTCGCGGACCGGGGCATCGCGGCCCTGGTGGTGGAGCTGGGGCCGCGGTTCTCGCGGCTGCCGGCCGCCATCGTGGAGTCTGCGCGCTCGGCCGGCCTGCCGCTGGTGCAGCTGCACCGCGAGGTGCCGTTCGTGGCCGTCACCGAGGAGATCCACACCGAGATCGTCAACGGCCACTACGCGCTCCTGCGGCAGGCGGAGGAGGTCCACCGGCAGTGCACGGAGGCGCTCCTCGGCGGGGGCGGGGTGCCCCAGGTGCTACGGATCCTCGCCGACTTCACGGCGAATCCGGTTTTCCTGGAGACGGCGGACGGACAGCTGCTCTACGCGGCCGGTACGGAGTCGGGCCCGGCGGACCCGCTCCAGGTGTGGGACGGGCTACGGGGTCAGCGGGCGGCACGGGAGTCGGGGCCGCCGACGGGCGCCGTGCTCGTGGACGTGCCCGGCGGCGGACCCGGTGCGGGATCGGTCCGGGCCCGCCTCGTGCTGCTCGCGGTTTCCGGACCGCTCGCCCCGGTGCACCGGATGGCGGCCGAGCGGGCGGCGGGAATCCTGGCGGTCGTGCTGATGCAGGCCCGCCAGGAGGAGGAGCTGGCGGCCCGGGGCAGGGGCGACTTCCTGACGGACCTGGCGGAGGGCCGGATCACGGCGGAGGACGCGCCCGCGCAGGCGCGGGTGCTGGGCTTCCGCCCGGTGGACGGCCCGCTGCTGCCCGTGGTCATGCGTCTCGCCCCCGAACTCTCCCCCTCCGGCAACTGGGCGCTGCTCGCGCGGGCGGTCCTGGAGGAGCTCTCGTCGGTCGGCGTTCCGGTGCTGCTCGGCGTGCGGCCGGTGGAGGGCCGTGTGCCCCTGCTGCTCGGTCTGCGCTCGGAGTCGGAGCGTACGGCGGTGGCGGACCGGGTCGCGGCGGCGCTGCGCGCGGGCGTGGAGCGGGCGGGCCTCGCGGGGTCGGCCCCGGGCGGAGCCTGGGCGAGGCCCGGCACGCAGCCGCCGGTGGTCGTGGTGGGCGTCGCGGGCGGCTGGGCGGCGGCAGCGGCGTCCCTGCGGCACGTGGGCGAGACGGCGACGGCGGCGCAGGGCCTCTCCGACCGCCCCTGGTACGACGCGCGGCGGCTCGACATCGACCTGCTGCTGTGGCGCCTGCGCGACCACCCGGACCTCGCGGCCTTCGTCGACCGCGCGATCGGCCCCCTGCGGGACCACGACCGCGCCGCCCGCCCGCCGCTGCTCCCGACCCTGGAGACCTACCTGGCCCACGCGGGCCGCAAGGCGGAGACGGCCCGCGAGCTCCACCTCAACCGCCAGACGCTCTACAACCGCCTGGCCCGTATCTCCGAACTCCTCGGCACGGACCTGGACGACCCGCAGACGGTCCTGGCGCTGTCGCTCGCCCTCCGGGCGCGACGGCACACTCCGTAGCACGCGGGGCGTCCGGAACGGCCCCTCAGGGCCGACCGGACAGCTCGTCGTACACGCTCAGGACGTGCGCGACCGTCTCGTCCTCCGTGGGCCAGGTCCTCGCCTGTGTCCGGCCCGCCGCCGCCAGGTCCATACGGCGGTCGGCGTCCTCCAGCAGCCCCCGTACGGCGGCGGCCAGCGCGCCCGCGTCCCCCCATGGCACCAACTCGGCCGCTTCCCCGACCAGTTCGGGCACACCGCCGACCGCCGTGGCGACCAGCGGCACACCGAGCCGCAGCGCCTCCTGCGCCAGCAGGGCGCGCGCCTCCCACCGCGACGGGAGGACCGCCACGTCGGCCGCGGCCAGCAGCTCCGCCACGTCCTCGCGCCGGCCGATCAGCCGGACCCCGAGGCCCTCCGCCTCGATCCGCCGCTGGAGCGCGGCCCGTTCGCGCCCCTCGCCCGCGATCACCAGCAGGGGCTGCGGGTCCATGTCCCGCCACTCCCGTGCCGCGTCCAGGAGGAGCCCGTACCCCCGCTCGGGCACGAGGGAGCCGACGGCCATCAGCAACGGCCGGTCGACCGCTCCCAGTTCGGCCCGCGCCTTGCCGTCGTGCAGACAGACCGGGGCCCGTGAGGCGGGAACGGTCACGGGGGCGAGCCGCGCGTCGCGCGCGCCGCGCCGCCGGGCCCGGTCGACCAGCTCGGACGACGTCCCGAGGACGACGGCGGACGCCCGCACCGTCTTCCGTTCGAGCAGCCGCAGCAGCCCGCCCCGCGCCCCGTCCACGTGGGTGCGGGTGTGCCAGGTCGTCACGAGCGCCGGCGCACGGACCGTACCGGACAGCGCGAGCGTCGCCCGTACGGAGGCGTGCAGGCCGTGCGCGTGCACGACGTCCACGCCGATGCAGGCGTTACGGAGCTGGGCGACCGTCGCGGGGTCGTTGCGGCGCGGCACGGGCACGAAGTGCGCGCCCGCGCCGATGAAGTCGTAGGCGCGGTCGAGTTCGGCCGGGGCGCACACGGTCACCCGCACGCCTCTCGCCACCAGCCCCGAGGCAAGTGATCGGACGTGAGCGCTGCTGCCCGCGCTGCCGCCGCCCAGCACTTGGACCGTACGGAGCTGTGTCACGCGCCCAAGGATGCCAGCCCGTACGCACGTTCCGGCACCGAAGCCCCCTCGTCGCCGTGTCCAAGCCCCCAACTCGTCACGCGCTATCACTCACATGGGTGAACCTGCGAGGGTGCTGATCCGGTCTCCGAACGCGGCGGCGGCGATGAGTCCGGCCGCGTGGACGGCGAGTCCGAACCGCCCGTTCCCGGCGGCGATGGCGCTGCCGACGGCCGCGCCGAGCGCGTGGGCGCCGGTGTCGCCGAGCATGGTGCGCTCGCCGAGGTCGTCGGCGAGGACGGCGAACGCGGCGCCCATGGGGGCCGCGGCGATCGGCCCGCGCAGCAGGCCCGGGGCGGCGAGCCCGAGCACCGTCAACCCGGCGCGCCCCGGCGCCACGTCCACGAGGTTGACGAAGTGGGCGGTGCCGGCGATGACGACTGCCGCGAGGACCTTGTCGACGGGCCGCTCCTTGAGCAGCGCGCCGGCCACGAGCCCGGCCGCGCCGATCCCGACGAGCTTCACGGTCCCGCTGGTGACCTCGCCCTCGCGCAGGGCCCCGAGGTGCGCCCGGAGGCCCCGCCGGTGGTCACCCTTGAGGTCGTCGTACGCCCCGCAGGCCCCGGCTGCGAGCACGGCGAACGCGGCCGGCCCTCCCCCGCCCTCCGGCCGGGGGGACCCCCGATTCGCTGTGCTCGCGACCGCCACGGCCGTGCCGAGCGCGGTGGCGGGACCGGCGTACAGGTCGACGCTGCGCCCGGCGTGGTTCTCCCGCCGCCACCGCGGGTCGTCCCGCCGCCGCAACACCCCGTACGCCACCCGCGCGACCCCCGCGGCCACGACGAACGCCCCCGCCCTGCTCCACGTCCCGATCATGCCCCCACCCTAGGCACCCCCCGGCCGCCCCGGAAGCGACCCCCGGGGCCCGGGGCGACCCCCGAAACCCAAGGCGACGCCACTGGGGAGGGCCGGTGCCCAAGGCGCCCCCGGGGCCCACGGCGGCCCCGGCGCCACTGGGGAGGGCCGCGCTCCCCGTCGTCGCCGACGGGCCGGCGCGGCGCCCGGCCGCCTGGGGACGTGCACGCTCTTCCCGACACGGCGGCCGGCGCCAGGCGCCGACGCCCACGGCCACGACCACCGGCACGCAGGCCCCGGCCGCTCGGGCAGCGAACCGCGCCGTCAGCAGCCGGCCCCCGCCGCCTTCGAGGGCCACGCCCTCACCGGCGCCCACCCCTCGAAGCGGCGCTCAGCCGCCCACGGCCACCGGCACACGGGTCCCGGCTGCTCGGGCGCCGAACCGCGCCGTCAGCAGCCGGCCCCCGCCGCCTTCGAGGGCCACGCCCTCACCGGCGCCCACCCCTCGACGCGGCGCTCAGCCGCCCACGGCCACCGGCACGCAGGCCCCGGCCACGCGA
The DNA here is from genome assembly GCF_043089925.1 of Streptomyces sp. NPDC013457. Classification (NCBI taxonomy): domain Bacteria; kingdom Bacillati; phylum Actinomycetota; class Actinomycetes; order Kitasatosporales; family Streptomycetaceae; genus Streptomyces; species Streptomyces sp. NPDC013457. The sequence continues at coordinate 12,424 of NZ_JBICBL010000007.1, read as the reverse complement.
CCCTCACCGCGCCCACCCCTCGACGCGGCCTCAGCCGTCCGCCCTGGCCGTTGCCAGGAGTTCCTCCGCGTGGGCCCGGGCCGTTTCCGAGTCTTCCTGGCCCGCCAGCATCCGCGACAGCTCGCGGACCCGGTCCTCGCCCTCCAGGACCGTCACGCCGGAGCGGGTCACCGAGCCGTCGTTCGTCTTCTCCACGAGCAGCTGGCGGTCGGCGAACGCCGCCACCTGCGGCAGGTGGGTGACGACCACGACCTGCGCCGTCCTGGCGAGCTTCGCCAGCCGGCGGCCGATCTCCACGGCCGCCTTGCCGCCGACGCCCGCGTCGACCTCGTCGAAGAGATACGTCGGCACCGGGTCCGTACCCGCGAAGACGACCTCGACCGCCAGCATCACCCGGGAAAGCTCACCACCGGACGCGCCCTTGGCGATCGGCCGCGGCGGCGCCCCCGGGTGCGGGGCGAGCAGCAGCTCGACCTCGTCGGCACCGGACGGCGAGTAGGCGACCCGGCGCCCGCCGACCTCCACGCCCTCCGGGTCCTCGGTCTGGCGGATGGCGAAGGACACGCGCGCGTGGGGCATGGCGAGCGAGGCCAGCTCGGAGGTGACCGCGTCGGCGAACCGCGCCGCCGCCTCCGTACGCGCGTCGGTGAGCGCCTGCGCGAGGACCGACAGTTCGTTCCGCAGCGCGTCCCGCTCGGCGGTCAGTTCGCCGATCCGGTCGTCGTCGCCCTCCAGCTCCGTGAGCCGGGCCGCGCTCTCCTGCGCCCATGCCAGAACGGCCGAGACGTCCTCGCCGTACTTCCGGGTGAGCTGGGTCAGCGCCGCCCGCCGCTCCTCGACGGCCGCGAGGCGGCGCGGGTCGGCATCCAGGTTGTCGGCGTACCCGGCGAGCTCCCCCGCAACGTCGGCGAGCAGGATGGAGATCTCGCCCATCCGGTCGGCGAGCGCCGCGAGCGCCGGATCGTGCGACCGTACGGCTTCGAGCGCGCGCCCCGCCCCGGCGACGAGGGTCGTCGCGTCGACGGCCTCCGGGTCCTCGGGCTGTCCGGCCAGCGCCGCGTGCGCCAGCGCGGCGGCCGAGGCGAGGGCCTCGGCGTGCCCGAGGCGCTCCGCCTCCGCGGCCAGCTCGACGTCCTCCCCGGCCAGCGGTTCGACGGCCTCGATCTCACCGAGCCCGAAGCGCAGCAGATCGGCCTCCTGGGCCCGCTCGCGCGCCCGGGTGGTGATCTCGTCCAGCTCGGCGACGACGGCCCGCAGCCGCCGGTACGCCTCTCCGTACGCGGCGAGCGGCACGGCGACGGCCTCTCCCGCGTACCGGTCGAGCGCGCCGCGCTGCCGGGCCGGCTTGAGCAGGCCCTGCTGGTCGGTCTGGCCGTGCACGGCGACGAGTTCGTCCGCCAGCTCGGCCAGCAGGCCGACGGGCACGGAGCGCCCGCCGAGGTGGGCGCGCGAGCGGCCCTCGGCCGAGACCGTCCGGCTGACGAGCAGGGTGCCGTCGTCCAGCTCCGCGCCCGCCTCCTCGGCGCGTGCGGCGACGCCCGAGCCGTCGGGCAGCGTGATCCGCCCCTCGACCACGGCGGAGCCCGCGCCGATCCGCACCAGGGCGGGGTCGGCACGTCCGCCGAGCAGCAGCCCGAGGCTGGTCACGACCATCGTCTTGCCGGCGCCGGTCTCGCCGGTCACCGCGGTGAAACCGGGCGACAGCTCGACAACAGCGTCGTCGATGACCCCGAGCGACCGTATCCGCATCTCCTCCAACACGGGGAAGACCTTACGAGGTCCGGCCCCGCCTGTGCGACGGCCCCTGCCGGAACGGGGCGAATCCGCAGGTCGGAACCGCGGCTGTCACCCGTGGGGGTGGGCCGCCCCGGCCTCGGGCCGGGGCGCCGGGTCCCCGGCCGTCGCCCTAGTGGGGCGCGCCGCGCCACCCCGAGACCGGAAGGGCGAACTTCGCCACCAGGCGGTCCGTGAAGGAGGCGTGGTGCAGCCGGGCGAGCCGTACCGGAACGGCGCCGCGCCGGACCTCGACCCGTGCGCCCGCCGGGAGTTCGACCGTACGGCGGCCGTCGCACCACAGCACGCCGTTGGGCGTGTGCGGCTCCACCTCCACCGCGAGCACGGACTCGGGCGTCGTCACGAGTGGCTTGGCGAACAGCGCGTGCGCCCCGATCGGGACCATGAGCAGCGCCTCGACCTCGGGCCAGATCACGGGTCCGCCGGCCGAGAAGGCGTACGCCGTCGAGCCCGTCGGAGTCGCGCAGATCACCCCGTCGCAGCCGAACCCGGTGACCGGCCGGCCGTCGATCGCGAGCACGACCTCCAGCATCCGTTCCGGGGAGACCTTCTGCACGGCGGCCTCGTTCAGCGCCCAGTCGCGGTGCAGCACGTCGCCGTTCTCGTACACGACCACGTCGAGGGTCATCCGCTCCTCGACCTCGTACGCGCGCGTGACGACGCGGTCGACGACCTTGTCGAGGTCGTCGCGCTCGGCCTCCGCGAGGAAGCCGACCCGGCCGAGGTTGACACCGAGCATCGGCACACCGGACGCCCGGGAGAACTCCGAGCCGCGCAGCAGCGTCCCGTCGCCGCCGAGGACGACGAGCAGCTCGCAGCCCTCCAGCGCGTCGGTGCAGGCCTCCGGCACGGTCTCCACGGACGGCGGGAGCGGCAGGTCGGCCGCCTCCGCCTCCAGGACGCGGACGCCGATGCCGCTCCGCAGGAGTCCGAGTACGACGAGTTCGGCGCTGCGCACGGCGGCCGGCCGGCCGGTGTGCGCGAGCAGGAAGACAGTACGGCTACCAGGTGGTGCGGTCGTTGAGCTCAACGAGGTCCCTCCGCCACGGCGCGGTCGACATCCGCCGGATCAAGCGCGGGCGCCCCTGCCCGCAGCCAAAGAAAGTACTCGACGTTGCCGGAGGGGCCGGGCAGCGGGCTCGCCGTCACGCCCAGCACCCCGAGCCCGAGCTCGGCCGCCTGGCGCGCCACGTTCCGTACGGTGTCGGCACGGAGCTCGGAACTGCGGACGACGCCGCCCGTGCCGAGGCGCTCCTTGCCCACTTCGAACTGCGGCTTCACCATGAGTACGAGGTCCGCGTCGGGGGCCGTGCAGCGCACCAGGGCGGGCAGCACGAGGCCGAGCGGGATGAAAGAGAGATCGCCGACGACGAGGTCGACGGGGGTGCCGTCGATGGCGTCGAGGGTCAACTCGCGTACGTTCGTCCGGTCCTTCACGGTGACCCGCTCGTCGCTCTGGAGCGACCAGGCGAGCTGTCCGTAGCCGACGTCGACGGCGACGACGTGCGCGGCGCCCGCCCGCAGCAGGACGTCCGTGAACCCGCCGGTCGACGCGCCCGCGTCCAGAGCCCGCCGGCCCGAGATCGTCAGCCCCTGCGGTACGAAGGCCGCGAAGGCACCGGCGAGCTTGTGGCCGCCGCGCGAGACGTAGTCGGGGTCGGCGTCGTCCTGGGCGACGAGGATGGCCGCGGCCGTCTCCACCTGGGTGGCGGGCTTGGTCGCGACCGTCTTGCCGACGGTCACCCGGCCGGCGGCGATCAGCTGGCTGGCGTGCTCGCGCGAGCGGGCGAGCTTGCGGCGTACCAGCTCGGCGTCCAGACGGCGGCGTGCCACTCCTGCCACGTTCGGTTCAGCTCCTGTGGTTGTACGACTGGTTGTACGACGGGTTGTACGGACGGACCGGCGGAACCGTTCACGGTCCCGGGGCCGGTCCGGGGCGAACGGCGTCGAGCGAGGTCAGCTCGTCGCGCAGCCCACGGTGTACATCCTCGTACACCTCCAGGTGTCCGTCCGCCGCGAGGTGGTCGGCGTCACCGAGCCGCTCCAGGAGCGCGTCCACGGAGGGACGGCCGGTGGGGACGCGCTGCACGCCGAGGGGCGCGGGCGCGGCGGGTTCGAAAGCCGCTTCCTCGCCGGACCCCGGCGCCGCCTGCCAGGCCGGGTCCAGGACCGAGGCCGGGTCCGAGGCCGGGTCCAGGTCCGAAGCCGGGTCCGAGGCCGGGTCCAGGACCGCGCCCGCGCCCTCGCTCGCGGCAGGACCCGCGTCCTGGGCCGGGCGGCCCGCGCCCTCGTCCGGGGCCGGCGCTGCGTCCGTCACGTCGTTCATCCCCCGACGCTATCGCGAAGCCCTGGGGTACGGTCGATCACGATGGCCACGATCGAGGAGTGCCGCAGCGCACTCGACAGACTTTCGGACAATCTCGCGCGCGCGGACGGCGAGGTCCGCAGCGCCGCCGCGCTCGACCGCAGCCTGAGCTGCCACGTCACGGACCTGGACACGACGTTCACCGGCCGCCTCGCGGGCGGTCGGATCGAGGTCCAGGACACCGTGCCGGGTCCGCCGCCCGCCAAGGCGCAGATCCGCCTGGCGATGACGGGCGACGACCTGGTGGCCATGGTGGGAGGCGAGCTGAACTTCGCGAAGGCCTGGGCCTCCGGCCGGGTCAGACTGGAGGCCGGCTTCCGCGACCTGCTGAAGCTGCGCTCACTTCTGTAGCGCGGGCTGCTCCCTCTTCGCGCGGGCCTTGCGGCCCGCGGGCACGACCAGCGGCGTGCCCGTCTCCGGGTCCTCGATGACCTGGCAGCGCAGCCCGAAGACCCGCTCGACGAGCTCGGCCGTCACGACCTCGGCCGGCGGCCCCTCCGCGACCACCTCGCCACCGCGCACGGCGATGAGGTGGGTGGCGTACCGGGCCGCGTGGTTGAGGTCGTGGAGGACGGCGACGAGGGTCCGGCCCTGTGTCTCGTGCAGCTCGGCGCAGAGGTCGAGGACGTCGATCTGGTGCTGGATGTCCAGGAAGGTCGTGGGCTCGTCGAGGAGCAGCAGGGGCGTCTGCTGGGCGAGCGCCATCGCGATCCACACGCGCTGGCGCTGCCCGCCGGACAGCTCGTCGACGTACCGCTCGGCCAGCTCCGCGACCCCGGTCGCGGCCATCGCCTCCTGGACGATCCGCTCGTCCTCCGGCGACCACTGGCGCAGCAGCCCCTGGTGCGGGTAGCGCCCGCGGGCCACGAGGTCGGCGACCGTGATGCCGTCGGGGGCGACGGAGGACTGGGGCAGCAGACCGAGGGTCTTGGCGACCTTCTTGGCCGGCAGGCTGTGGATGCTCTGCCCGTCGAGGAGCACCCGGCCCTCCGAGGGCTTGAGCATCCGGGACAGGGCGCGCAGCAGGGTCGACTTGCCGCAGGCGTTGGGGCCGACGATGACCGTGAACGAGTTGTCGGGGATCTCGACGGACAGGTCGCGGGCGATGACCCGCTGGTCGTAGGCGAGGGTGACCGATTCCGCGCCGAGCCGCTGGGTCTGGCGGTCCATGGAGGTGCTCCTGTTGTTCTTCTCGTGGGAATCCGTCATATCCGTCCCGCCTTGCGCTCGGTGACGAGCAGCCACAGCAGATAGCAGCCGCCGAGCACCCCGGTGACGACGCCCACCGGCAGCTGCCGGTCGCCGAAGGCGTTGGTGGCGGTCCAGTCGGCGACGAGCAGCAGGACGGAGCCCATGAGGGCGGAGGCCGCGAGGTTCGGGCCGGGCGAGCGGGTCAGCCGGCGCGCGAGCTGCGGGGCGCTGAGGGAGACGAAGACGATGGGCCCGGCCGCGGCGGTGGCCACGGCGACGAGCAGCACGGCGGAGGCCATCAGCACGATGCGGGTCCGCTCCACCCGCACCCCGAGGGCGTACGCGGCGTCGTCGCCCATCTCCAGCATCCGCAGCGCCCGCCCGTGGCCCAGGACCAGCGGGATCAGCACGCAGCAGAGGGCGAACAGCGGCCAGAACTGCTCCCAGTCCCGCCCGTCGAGCGAACCCGTCATCCAGACGGTGGCGCGGGTGGCGTCGACGAGGTTGGCCTTGGTGATCAGGTAGTGGATGACGGCCGTGAGCATCGCGGCCGCGCCGATGCCGACGAGGACGAGCCGGTAGCCGTGGACCCCGCGCTTCCAGGCGAGCAGGTAGATCGCGGTGCCCGTGACCAGGGCTCCGACGACGGCACCGCCCGCCGCGGCCGTCGCGCTGCCCTGGAAGAGGACGATGACGGCCAGCGCGCCGACCGTGGCGCCCTGGCCGAAGCCGATGACGTCGGGGCTTCCGAGCGGGTTGCGGGAGATGGACTGGAAGACGGCGCCGCCGATGCCGAGCGCTGCGCCGACGAAGACCGCGACGAGGACGCGCGGCAGCCGCAGGTCCATGACGGCGAACTCCTGAACGGCGGTGCCGTCGCCGAGGAGGGTGGCGACGACGTCGCCGGGGGCGATGGGGAAGTCTCCGCTGCCGATGAGCACGACGGCGGCCGCGAGGGCGAGGGCGAGCAACCCGACCAGGGAGAGGGCGGCGCGGGGCGCGTAGCGCAGGGAGAGCCCGGCACCGGTCCGTAGCGTCTTGGTGGTCACAGCTGGGCCATCCTCTTGCGGCGGACGAGGCGGATGAAGACGGGCCCGCCGATCAGCGCGGTGACGATGCCGACCTGCAGCTCCGCGGGGCGGGCGACCAGCCGGCCGACCACGTCGGAGCCGAGCAGCAGGACGGGCGAGAGTACGGCCGCGTACGGGAGGATCCAGCGCATGTCGGGACCGGTGATGGCGCGTACGAGGTACGGGACCATCAGGCCGAGGAACACGATCGGCCCGCAGGCGGCGGTCGCGGCGCCGCACATCAGCGTGACCGCGGCCATCGCGAGCACGCGGGTCCGGTTGAGGTCGGCGCCGAGCGCGCGGGCGGTGTCGTCGCCCAGCTCCATGGCGTTGAGCGGCCGGGCGATGAGCAGGGCGAGGACGACACCGGCGAGGATGAACGGCGCCACGCGGCGCACGGTCTCCATGTCGGCGGAGGCGAGCGAGCCGACGGTCCAGAAGCGGAGCCGGTCGAGCGCGGCCGAGTTCAGCAGCTGGACGGCGTTGACGTAGCCGTAGAGCGCGGCGGTGGCGGCCGTTCCGGCGAGCGCGAGACGCACGGGCGTGGAGCTGCGGCTGCCGCCGAGGACGTACACGACGACGGAGACGACGGCCGCGCCGGCGAACGCGAACCAGATGTAGTCGCCGACGTCCGAGATCCCGAGGAAGGCGATCGCGGAGACGACGGCCGCCGCGGCGCCGGCGTTGACGCCGAGGAGTCCCGGCTCGGCGAGCGGGTTGCGGGTGAGGCCCTGCATCACGGCCCCGGAGAGGCCGAGGGCGACGCCGACGAGCAGCCCGAGCAGGGTCCGGGGGACGCGGACGTCGTGGATGATGACGTCGTTGCCGACACCGGTGTTCTGGAACAGCCCGTGCCACACGTCGCCGAGCGGCACCGGTTTGGCACCGATCATGACGCTCAGGACACAGACCAGCAGCAGGACTCCGACGGCCGCGACCAACCCGACGGCGCGCACGGAATGCCGGCGCGTCGGCTTCTGGTCGGGGCCGGTCGGATCCGCGCTCGCTCGGGAGGGACTCTCGACCAACACGGGAGTTAGGTTAGCCTACCCTGCTATCGCTCTTCGATCCCCGCCCCAGGTCAGAACCCTGGTCAGAACCCAGGTCAGAACGCAGGACAGAACCTGGGACAGAACCCGGGTCGGAACGCCGGTACGCAGCCCTTCACAGCGCCAGCCGCGCCAGCGCCTTCCCCGCGTCCAACCCGCAGGCGCCCGCCCCGGCCTCCGTCCACGCCGCGGCGCACAGCGCCCGCACCCCGTCCAGGGCCGGCCCCTCCCCGTCGAGGACGAGTTCGCCGCCGCGCGCCTCGGCCGACCAGCCGCCGCACACGAACCCCCCGTGCACCCCGACCACGTGCGGCTGCCCCGTCAGCAGCCCGCGCAGATCCGCGTCCACATACGTCGGCCGGTGCTCCGGAACAGCGGCGAGCAGCTGCGCCACGTCCGTCACCCCCGTCAGTACGAGCAGCGAGTCCACGCCCCCGTTGAACGCCCCCTCGATGTCCGTGTCCAGCCGGTCCCCGACCACGAGCGGCCGCTCCGCCCCCGTCCGCAGCACCGTCTCGCGGTGCATCGGCGGCAACGGCTTCCCCGCCACCTTCGGCTCCACGACACCGCCCGTGGCGATCCGTACGACCTCCACCGCCGCCCCGTTCCCCGGCCCGATCCCCCGCGCCCCCGGAATCGTCAGGTCCGTGTTCGAGGCGTACCACGGCACGCCCCGCGCCACCGCGTAGCCCGCCTCCGCGAACCGCGCCCACGGCATCTCCGGCCCGCCGTACCCCTGCACCACGGCCGCGAGACCGTCCACGTCCGCCGATTCCACCGGCTCCAGGCCCCGCTCGCGCAGCGCCACCCGGAGCCCCTCACCCCCGACAACCAACACCGGCGAACCCGCGGGCACGTCGTCCGCGATCAGCCGCGCGACCGCCTGCGCGGACGTGATGACGTCCGCCGCCTCCGCCGGAACGCCCAGCTCGGTCAGGTGCGCGGCCACCGCGTCCGGAGTCCGCAGCGCGTTGTTGGTGACGTACGCGAGATGCATCCCGCCGGCCCGGGCCGCGCCCAGCGCGTCCACGGCATGGGCGATCGCCTCACCGCCCGCGTACACCACACCGTCCAGATCCAGCAGCGCCGTGTCGTACGCCTCGCTCAGCGTCCGCTCGATGCCGGCCGGCCGGTCCCTGACCTCCCGCGAACCATGCCGCAGACCGGGCTCCGAGCCCGGCTCACGGCCCCGCTCCGAGCCCTGCCGCACGCCCTGACCGCCCTGCCCGCCGTCACCCATGACCTCGTACTCCTCACGTCTCAGCCGTCCCGACTCCCCCGATCATCGCTCATTGCCACCGCCCACTTACGATTGCGCAATGATGAGCAGAGGTCCTGCGGCCAATGACGGTCTGCACCTGGTCCCGTTCCGGGGACTCCGCTATGTCCCGGAGCGGGTCGGCAGCCTGGCCGCCGTGACCTCACCGCCGTACGACGTCGTCGTACGGCCCGACGGACTGCACCACCTCGAGTCCGCCGACCCCCACAACATCGTCCGGCTGATCCTGCCTCAGGCCGTCACCGCGGGCACCCGCCACCGCAAGGCCGCGGTCACCCTCGACCGCTGGCTCGCCGAGGGCGTCCTCGCCCCCGACCCCGAGCCCGCCCTGTACGTGTACGAGCAGAGCGGCGACGGCATCCTGCAGCGGGGCGTCATCGGTGCCCTGGAACTCTCCACCCCGGCCGAGGGGATCGTGCTCCCCCACGAGGACGTGATGCCGCACGTCGTCGAGGACCGCGCCGCGCTGATGCGGACCACCGCGGCCAACCTGGAGCCGCTGCTCCTCACCTACCGGGGCGACGGCAACGAGACGGCCGAGGTCATCGAGCGCACCGTCCACCGCGAGCCCCTGCTGGCCACCACCACGGAGGACGGCTTCCACCACCGCCTCTGGGCGATCACGGACCCCGACGACCTCGCCACGGTCTCCGCGGGCCTCGCCGAGCACCAGGCGCTGATCGCCGACGGCCACCACCGCTGGGCGACCTACCTCCGCCTCCGCGAGGAACACGCCCAGCCAAGCCCGTGGAACTACGGCTTGGTCCTGCTCATCGACACCGCCCGATACCCGCTCAGGGTCCGCGCCATCCACCGGCTGCTCAACCGCCTCCCCGTCGGCGAGGCCCTCGCCGCCCTCGGCGACGGTTTCCGCGTCCGCCGCGTCGAGGGCACGCTGCCGACGGCCATGGAGGCCCTGGCGGCCGCCGCCTCCGGCGGCAACGCCTTCCTCCTCGCCGGCGACGGCACCTTCCACCTCGTGGACCGCCCGGACCCTGAGCTCCTCGCCCGGACCGTCCCCGCCGACCGCCCGGAGGCCTGGCGCACCCTGGACGCCACGGTCCTGCACGCCACGCTCCTCGACCATCTGTGGCACATCCCGGACGACCCTGAGGAGATCAGCTACATCCACGACACCGAGGCCGCCGTGGCACAGGCCGAACGCCGCGGCGGAACGGCGGTGCTCATGCATCCGGTACGGGAGGACGTCGTACGGGACCTGGCCCGGCAGGGCGTCACCATGCCCCGCAAGTCGACGTCCTTCGGACCGAAGCCGGCGACGGGCCTGGTGCTCAGAAGCCTGGCGCTGGACTGAGACATGGAGAAGGGGGGGGCCCCCCCCCCGGGGGGGCCCCCCCCCCCCCCCCCCCCCCCGCCCGCGCGGCCCCCCCCCCGGGCGGGCCCGCCAGGGGCGGCGACGGCGCGCACTGGGGCGGCCCCGCC
>NZ_JBICBL010000007.1:0-2223 GCF_043089925.1 Streptomyces sp. NPDC013457 | reverse complement strand
CGCCCCCGCAGGAGCCGGCGCGGGCCCCCGCCGCGGCGGCGGGGGCGGGGCCCCCCCCCCGGGGGGGGGGCCCCCCCGGGGGGGGGGGGCGCCCCCCGGGGGGGGGGCCCCCCCTTCTCCATGCGCCTGACGGCGTCCGCGCTTACGCCCGGTCGTCGTCCAGGTCCTCGTCGTCCTCGTCGTCCTCGTCGTCGATCCCGTCCGCGTCGTCCACGGCGTCCGTCGCGTCGGACTGCTCGGACTGCTCGGACTCGTCGGACTCGTCCAGCTCGTCGATGGCGTCCACGAACTCGACACCGTCCAGCTCGGCGAGGCGGTCGGAGGCGTCCGTGGCCCCGTCCTTGTCCGACTCCGCCGTCTTGGCGAACCACTCACGCGCCTCGTCCTCGCGCCCGGCCGCGAGCAGCGCGTCGGCGTAGGCGTACCGCAGGCGAGCGGTCCACGGGTGGACGGCGGTGGACGCGAGCTCGGGGCTCTGGAGAGTCACGATGGCGGCGTCGAGCTGCCCCATGTCGCGGCGGGCACCGGCGGCGACGAGACGCATCTCGACCTGCCCTGCCTTGTCCAGCTTCTGCACCTCGGGCTCACCGGCCATGGCGAGCGCCCGCTCGGGCCGGCCCATACCGCGCTCGCAGTCGGCCATCACGGGCCAGAGCTCGACACCACCGGTCATCCGCCGCGCGGCCCGGAACTCGGCCAGCGCCTCGGAGTACTTCTGGGTGGCGTAGGCGGCGAAGCCGGCGGCCTCGCGGACGGCGGCGACACGCGAGGCGAGCCGCAGGGCGATACGGGAGTACGCGTACGCCTGCTCCGGGTCCTCGTCGATCAGGTTGGCGACCATGACGAGGTTACGGGCCACGTCCTCGGCGAGCCCCTTGGGCAGGCTCATGAGCTCCTGGCGCACGTCCGCGTCGATCTCGTCGCCCGTGACGTCGTCCGGGATCGGCAGCCGCTTGATCGGTGCACGGTCCGGCCGGTCCCGGTCGCGGTCGTCCCGACGGCCGTAGCCACCCCGGTCGTCGCGACCGCGGTAGCCGCCACCGCGGCTGTCGTCACGCCGGTCGTCACGCCGGAAGCCGCCACCGCGGCTGTCGTCGCGGCGGGGCCCACGCGGCCGGTCGTCGCGCCGGAAGCCACCGTCACGGCGGTCGTCGCGGGGACGCTCGTCACGGCGGTCGTCGCGGGGACGCTCGTCACGACGCTCATCACGACGGAACGACGGCCGCTCGTCACGACGTTCGTCGCGACGGAAGGACGGACGGTCATCGCGGCGCTCGTCACGGCGGTCGTCACGCGGACGGTCATCGCGACGGAAACCACCACCGCGGTTGTCGTCACGACGGTCGTCACGCGGACGGTCATCACGGCGGAACGACGGGCGGTCGTCGCGACCGCGGAAACCGCCGCCACGGTTGTCGTCACGCCGGTCGTCGCGACGGAAGGAAGGACGGTCGTCACGGCGGTCGTCACGCGGACGGTCATCGCGACGGAAACCACCGCCACGGTTGTCGTCACGACGGTCATCACGACGGAACGACGGACGGTCGTCACGGCGGTCGTCACGCGGACGGTCATCGCGACGGAAACCACCACCGCGGTTGTCGTCACGCCGGTCGTCACGCGGACGGTCGTCACGGCGGAAGCCACCGCCGCGGTTGTCACCTCGGTTGTCGTCACGACGGAACGACGGGCGGTCGTCGCGACCGCGGAAACCGCCACCACGGTTGTCGTCACGGCGGTCGTCACGACGGAAACCACCGCTGCGGTTGTCGTCACGCCGGTCGTCACGACGGTCGTCGCGACGGAAGGAAGGACGGTCGTCACGGCGGTCGTCACGCGGACGGTCGTCACGACGGAAACCACCGCCGCGGTTGTCACCACGGTTGTCGCCTCGGTTGTCGTCACGACGCGGGCCACGGAAGCCGCCTCGCTCGCCACCGTCCCTACGACGCGGGTCGCGCTCCGGACGATCGTCGGGAGAGTTGGTGGACATCGGCGTGACTCCTGTCTTCGGGTACTGCAGTCATTCTCGCGCAGTCGGCACCCCGACGCGCTTCGGAAAAAATCATGGAAAAACAAAAAGGACCCTTGGTCCCAGCATGAACGCTGGGACCAAGGGTCCTGAAAGATTGTTCGGCGGCGTCCTACTCTCCCACAGGGTCCCCCCTGCAGTACCATCGGCGCTGAAAGGCTTAGCTTCCGGGTTCGGAATGTAACCGGGCG
>NZ_JBICBL010000006.1:504413-516408 GCF_043089925.1 Streptomyces sp. NPDC013457 | reverse complement strand
GCGACGAGGTCGGGGCGGACGCCGAAGGATTCGAGGAGCCGGTAGAGGGCGACTTCGAGGGCGAACAGTGCGGGCTGGGTGTTGGCTGTCTGGTCGAGCAGTGGTCCGCCGTTACGGATCACGTCGGCGATGGGTCGTTCCAGGTGGGGGTCGAGTGCGGCGCACACCTCGTCGAAAGCGGCGGCGAACACCGGGAAGGTTTCGTACAGTTCGGTTCCCATGCCGAGTCGCTGTGAGCCCTGGCCGGTGAACAGGAACGCGGTCTTCCCGGGGGCCACGACACCCGAGACCACACCCGGCGCCGCCTTCCCCTGCGCCACCGCCCGCAACCCGTCCAGGAGTTGAGTCCGGTCAGTCCCGAGCACCACGCTTCGGTGGCTGTGCGTGGCACGTGTGGTGGCCAGGGACCAGCCGATGTCGACAGGCGAGACCGCAGCGTTCCGGCTGACGAGGTCGATGAGCCGCTCAGCCTGCTCGCGCAGGGCCTGGCCGCTCTTGGCCGAAAGCAGCCAGGGCGTCATCACCGACGGCACCACCGACGGAACGATGGACTTGGCGTCGGGCGCGGCCGGGGAGTGTTCCTCGGCAGGGGCCTGCTCGAGGATCACATGCGCGTTCGTCCCTCCGAATCCGAACGAAGAGACCGCCGCACGCCGCGTCCGCCCCGTCTCCGGCCACTCCCGTCGGCGGGTCAGGAGTTCGACGGCTCCGGAGGACCAGTCGACCATCGGTGTGGGTTCGTCGACGTGGAGTGTTCGGGGCAGGACGCCGTGCCGCATGGCCTGCACCATCTTGATCACCCCGCCGACACCCGCGGCCGCCTGCGCATGCCCGATGTTGGATTTGAGTGAGCCGAGGTAGAGGGGGTGGGGGGTGGTGCGGTTGTGGCCGTAGGTGGCGAGGAGGGCTTGTGCTTCGATGGGGTCGCCGAGGCGGGTTCCGGTGCCGTGGGCTTCGACGGCGTCGATGTCGTCGGTGGTCAGGCCGGCGTCGGTGAGGGCTTGGCGGATGACGCGTTCCTGTGAGGGGCCGTTGGGGGCGGTGAGGCCGTTGCTGGCGCCGTCCTGGTTGACGGCGGATCCGCGCAGGACGGCGAGGATCTGGTGTCCGTTGCGGCGGGCGTCGGAGAGCCGTTCGACGAGGAGGAGGCCGACGCCTTCGGACCAGGCGGTGCCGTCGGCCGCCGCCGCGAACGACTTGATACGCCCGTCAGGCGCCAGGCCCCGCAGCCGGGAGAACTCGACGAAGGCGACCGGCGTCGACATCACGGTGGCGCCGCCCGCGAGCGCCAGGTCGCACTCACCGCGGCGCAGTGCGTTGGCCGCGAGGTGGAGGGCGACCAGGGAGGACGAGCAGGCCGTGTCGACGGAGATCGCCGGACCCTCGAAACCGAAGGTGTACGAGAGCCTGCCCGCGGCGATGCTGCCCGCGCTGCCGCTGAAGAGATAGCCCTCGGAGGTCTCCTTGGGCAGACCCGGCCGTGAGCCGTAGTCGTTGTACATGACACCCGCGAACACGCCGGTGCGACTGCCCTTCAGCGTCCCGGGGTCGATGCCGGCCCGCTCGAAGGTCTCCCACGCCGTTTCGAGCAGCAGCCGCTGCTGAGGGTCCGCAGTCGACGCCTCACGGGGCGACATCGCGAAGAACGCCGCGTCGAACTCCGCTGCGTCGTGCAGGAATCCGCCTTCACGCCCGTAGCTGGTGCCGACGTGGTCCGGTTCGGGGTCGTAGAGGTTCTCCAGGTCCCAGCCGCGGTCCGTCGGGAAGGGGGTGATGGCGTCGACGCCCTCCGCCGCGAGCCGCCACAGCTCTTCCGGCGAGGTCGCCCCACCGGGGTACCGGCAGCCCATCGACACGATCGCGATCGGCTCCCGCGCTCTCTCCTCGACGTCGCGCAGTCGGTCGCGCGCGTCACGGGCGTCCGTGATCGCTCGCTTGAGGTACTCGCGGAGTGTGTCCTCGTCCGCCATGATGCTCAGCTCCCCGGTGAGGTGTTCTCGTGCTCCCTTGATGTGCGCCACATGGCAGAAGTCGAATATCTCCCACGGAGATCTATCGCAGCCGGCGGCCATGAATGCGGCGAATTTCAGAAGGGCCCATGGATCGTAATGCGAGGCTGCGCATGCTGCGGTAACTGGAGATGGACCCGTCGAGGTGGTCGACTCGTTACTTCGCAGTGACTGAAGGGTTCCTGGCGCGTTGTTACCGTCTCCGGGCATCCAGCCGAAATTCCCTTGGGTGGTCGAGCGGTCGCCTGAACAGAGGAGTTCAATCATGGCGCAACTCACGAACGACGTCGAAAAGCACACGGCGCTCTATGTCGAGGCGTTCAACGCGGGTGACGCGGACGCCGTGAACGCGATGTACACAGAAGACGCCGTGGCGGTCTGGGACCGGGGTGTTCCGCTCACCGGACAGGCCCGGATCGATTCGGTCAAGGAGTACCTCGCCGCGGGTCCGAGGATGACCGCGGTGCCGCGTCAGTCCTTCGTCACGGGTGACACGGCCCTGCTGATCGTCGACTGGACCATCGACACCACGGACGCGGACGGAAACGCCGAGCACCTCTCCGGTGTCGGGGTCGACGTCCTGCGTCAGGGTGCGGACGGGAACTGGCGGTACGCCATCGACGACCCGTACGGCGAGGAGTAGGCGGGCCCGGCTCCCCTCGCCTCCGGCCCCGCGCCGGCAGGCGCGTCGTACGCACCATCACCGTCAACGAAGAAAGCAGGGGTCCTTCCCTCCATGGCCATCACCGTCGACATCGACTTCGACAAGCCCGACCTGACCGACGACACCGATCTGCAGAACGAGATATTCCTGCAGGTCTTCAACTCCGGTGACGGCGAGCTGTTCGACAGGCTCTACCTGCCGGACGCGATCTCCAACTTCTCGGGGACGCCGCTCACCGGCAAGGAACGACTCGCGTTCTTCAAGGAGTTCCTGGCGTCCAAGCCCGTGCTCCAGGCGGAGGTCACGCACTCCTACGTCGCCGGCGACGTGGCCCTGATCGGCGTGCGCTTCGTCATCGACGGCACCGGCGCCGACGGCGAAGCCCTCCACATCGAGGGCAACTGCACCGATGTCCTGCGCCGCGGCACGGACGGGCGCTGGCTCATGGCCGTAGACCGCCCCGTCGCCGGCAGCCTGCTGCCCGAGTGAGCGGGTAACCGGGCAACCGAGCCGACTAGCCGAGGCCCCCGGGCCGCCGGGCCCGACAGTCGTCCATCCCCGTGTGCCGTACGGGTTCACCCGGCACACGGGGATCGGCGTACCGAGCGGATGAGCGGACCGTTGCCGGTGGAATTACCCGTCCATTACTGCTCGTTTGAATGAGGCCGGTAGTTTTGTCGACGCTACTTGCGGTGGCCTCGCGAGATGTATCCGTAGTCCGTTTCGATATCCGGGATTCGCCTTCGAGGATGTCCCCGGGGTCGGCTGGATTTGATCGGCGGATGATCGGACCGGAGTAGCGGTCGACCCTGCCCGGCAGCCGCCGCTTCATCTCGTGCGACAGCGCGCGCAATTCCCGATCGGAGCTTCACGATGATCAATGTCTTCCAGCCGAGCCTCGGCTCCGAGGAACTCGCCGCGGTCGCGGCGGTGTTCGAGAGCAACTGGCTCGGCCACGGACCGCGCACCAAGGAATTCGAAGCCGCGTTCGCCGCGCATCTGGGCGTGGCGGCGGAGCAGACGATCTTCATCAACTCGGCCACCGCCGGGCTGTTCCTCAGCACCGAACTCCTCGGCCTCGGCCCGGACGACGACGTCGTGCTGCCCTCCGCGAGCTTCGTCGCCGCCGGCAACGCCGTCGCCGCCACGGGCGCCCGTCCGGTCTTCTGCGACGTCGACCCGTACCTGCTCAACCCGACCGTCGAGCACGTCGAGCGCGCCCTGACCCCGCGTACCAAGGCCGTCCTCCTTCTGCACTACGGAGGGCGGCCCGGCGACGTCGTCGCCATCGCCGAACTGTGCCGCGCCCGCGGCGTCACGCTCATCGAGGACGCGGCGTGCGCCGTCGCCTCCTCCGTCGACGGTGCCACATGCGGGACCTTCGGCGACGTGGCGATGTGGAGCTTCGACTCCATGAAGGTCCTGGTGACCGGAGACGGCGGCATGCTGTACGTCCGTGACCCCGAACTCGCGCGCAAGGCACGCCGGTTGGCCTACCACGGACTGGAGCAGTCCAGCGGCTTCTCGGCGGCCAAGGTCTCGCACCGCTGGTGGGAGCTGAACGTCAGGGAGTTCGGCCGCCGGATCATCGGCAACGACGTCACGGCGGCCATCGGCGGCGTCCAGCTCCGCCGGCTCCCCGAGTTCGTGGAGCGCCGCCGGGCCATCGCCGAGCGGTACGACACCCTCCTCGCCGACGTGGAGGGGCTGCGCCTGCCGGCCCCGCTGCCGGCCGGACACGACTCGACGTACTACTTCCACTGGGTGCAGATGGACGCCGGCATCCGCGACCAGGTCGCCGCCGACCTCCTCGACAAGGGCATCTACACCACCTACCGCTACCCGCCCCTGCACAAGGTGCCCGCGTACGGAGATCCCGGCACCCACCTCCCCGGCACCGACATCGCCGCCGAGACCACCCTCTTGCTGCCGCTGCACCAGGGACTCGACGACAGTGAGGTGAGCACCGTCGCCGACGAGCTGCGAAAGTCGGTCGAGCACCGCCTCGCGCAGCTCGCAGGCTGACCGGACGCGACCAGGAGAGGCTGTCATTTCCGTGCACATCGCCGAAACCGCGGTCCCGGGCGTATACGTCGTCACCTCCGAGCCGCACACCGACGAGCGCGGCGACTTCTTCGAGGGCCTGCGCACCGACCTCCTCGAAGCCGCCGTCGGACGCCCCTTCGTGCCGCGCCAGATCAACTACTCGACCTCGCGCCGCAACACCCTGCGCGGGATCCACGGCGTGGCCATCCCGCCGGGGCAGGCCAAGTACGTCACCTGCGTGCGCGGCGCACTGCGTGACATCGCGGTGGATCTGCGGGTCGGCTCGCCCACCTTCGGCGCGTACACGACCAACGTGCTCGACGCGGCGTCGGGCAGGGCGGTCTACATACCGGAGGGC
This sequence comes from Streptomyces sp. NPDC013457, assembly GCF_043089925.1. Classification (NCBI taxonomy): domain Bacteria; kingdom Bacillati; phylum Actinomycetota; class Actinomycetes; order Kitasatosporales; family Streptomycetaceae; genus Streptomyces; species Streptomyces sp. NPDC013457. Next base: position 511,331 of record NZ_JBICBL010000006.1, on the reverse strand, counting down.
GTCGGCCACGGGTTCCTCACCCTCACCGACGACGCCTGCATCTGCTACGTACTCTCCAGCGTGTACATCCCCGGCACGCAGATCGACATCAACCCCCTGGACGCCGATCTCGCCCTCCCCTGGGGCTTCTCCGAACCCCCACTGATGTCCCGCAAGGACGCGACGGCCCCCGGCGTTCGCGAAGCCGTATCCACGGGACTTCTGGCCTCATGGCAGGAAGCGACCCGAGGCACACACTCCTCAGCTTCAAGGAAGGCACTGTCATGAAGGCTCTGGTGCTGTCGGGCGGGGCGGGTACGCGCCTGCGCCCCTTCAGCTATTCGATGCCGAAACAGCTGATCCCGATCGTGAACAAGCCGGTTCTCGAGTACGCCGTGGAGAACATCGTCGACCTCGGGGTGAGCGACATCGCCGTGATCGTCGGCGACCGCGCCGCGCAGATCACCGAAGCCCTCGGCGACGGGTCCCGCTTCGGCGCCCGCATCACCCCCATCCACCAGGACAGGCCGCGGGGGCTCGCCCACTGCGTCGAGCTGGCCCGCCCGTTCCTCGGTGACGACGACTTCGTCATGTACCTCGGCGACAACATGCTCCCCGAGGGCATCACCAAGATCGCCGAGGAGTTCCGTGCCGACCGCCCCGCCGCCCAGATCGTCGTCTCCAAGGTGCCCGACCCGCGTGCCTTCGGAGTCGCCGAACTCGACGCGGACGGCGCCGTCGTCGGCCTGGAGGAGAAGCCGAACCGGCCGCGCAGCGACCTCGCCCTGATCGGCGTGTACTTCTTCACCAGCGCCGTCCACCAGGCCGTCGCCGCCATCGAGCCCAGCGCCCGGGGCGAGCTGGAGATCACCGACGCCATCCAGTGGCTGCTCACCCACGGCCACGGCGTGAAGGCCGGCGAGTACGACGGGTACTGGAAGGACACCGGCAAGGCCGACGACGTACTGGAGTGCAACCGGCACCTCCTCGGCGCCCTGAACCGCCGTGTCGACGGAGACGTCGACGCGGCCAGCGAGCTCGTCGGCCCGGTCGTCGTGGAGCACGGCGCGCGCGTCGTACGCTCGCGCATCGTGGGGCCTGTCGTGATCGGGGCCGGCACGCTCGTGGAGGACAGCCGGATCGGCCCGGACACCTCCATCGCCCGCGACTGCGTCCTGCGAGCCACCCAGCTCACGGACTCCATCGTCATGGCCGGCGCGTCGATCACCCAGGTGCCGGGGCTGCACGGCTCGCTCATCGGCCGCTCCGCGAGCATCGGGCCGAGCGATCACGCCGAGGCCCACCACCGTCTCGTGGTCGGCGACCACACCCATGTGGAGGTGGCGGCATGAGGGTACTGGTCACCGGCGGCGCCGGATTCATCGGATCCCACTACGTCCGCACCATGCTGGCCGGGGGCTACCCCGGCTACGAGCAGGCCCACGTCACCGTCCTCGACAAGCTGACCTACGCCGGCAACCGGGACAACATCCCCCTCGGGCACCCCCGCCTCGACCTCGTCGAAGGCGACGTCTGCGACCGCGACCTGCTGCTCGACGTGCTCCCCGGACACGACGCCGTCGTCCACTTCGCCGCCGAGTCCCACGTCGACCGCTCGCTCGCCCTCGCCGACGCGTTCGTCCGTACGAACGTCCTGGGCACCCAGATCCTCCTCGACGCCTGCCTCGCCGCCCGCGTGGGCCGCGTCGTCCACGTCTCCACCGACGAGGTGTACGGCTCGATCGCCGAGGGCTCGTGGACCGAGGAGTGGCCGCTGCTGCCGAACTCCCCCTACGCCGCGTCGAAGGCCGCGTCCGACCTGATCGCCCGCGCCTACTGGCGTACGCACGGACTGAACCTCTCGATCACCCGCTGCTCCAACAACTTCGGCCCCCACCAGCACCCCGAGAAGCTCATTCCGCTGTTCATCACCAACCTCCTCGAAGGCGAGCAGGTCCCGCTGTACGGCGACGGGCTCAACGTGCGGGAATGGCTGCACGTCGACGACCACTCCCGGGCCATCCAGCTGGTCCTCACCCGGGGACGCGCGGGCGAGATCTACAACGTCGGCGGCGGAAACGAGCAGACCAACCTCTCCGTCACCGAGCGGCTTCTCGAGCTGTGCGGGGCGGACCGGTCGAGCATCCGGCACGTCGAGGACCGCAAGGGACACGACCTGCGCTACTCGCTCGACGAGACCAAGATCCGCGAAGAGCTGGGCTACGCCCCGCGGATCGACTTCGGTCGGGGCCTGGCGGAGACCGTCGCCTGGTACCGCGACAACGTGCACTGGTGGAAAGCGTCCAAGGAGCGGGCCCGTGGCTGAGGAGCGATCGATGAGCGACCACAAGGCGCTGGTCCTGGACGAGGTCCGCAAGTACCACCTCGACCAGCAGAACACCGACGGCTTCGTGCCCGGGGTCACGGAGATCTGGCCCTCCGGAGCCGTCCTCGACGCGGACGACCGGGCGGCCCTCGTCGAGGCCGCGCTCGACCTGCGCATCGCGGCCGGGCCGAGCTCCCGGCGGTTCGAGTCCGCCTTCGCGCGCCGGCTGCGGCGCCGCAAGGCGCATCTGACGAACTCGGGCTCCTCCGCCAACCTGCTGGCGCTGTCCGCGTACACCTCGCACCTGTTCGAGGACCGCAGGCTCCGCCCGGGCGACGAGGTGATCACCGTCGCCGCGGGCTTCCCCACCACGGTGAACCCGATCGTGCAGAACGGCCTCATCCCCGTCTTCGTCGACGTGGAGCTGGGCACCTACAACACCACGGCCGACCGCGTGGCGCAGGCCATCGGCCCCAAGACCCGCGCCATCATGATCGCCCACGCGCTCGGCAACCCCTTCGAGGCGGCGGAGATCGCCCAACTCGCCAAGGATCACGGTCTGTTCTTCATCGAGGACAACTGCGACGGCGTGGGCTCCACGTACCAGGGGCAGCTCACCGGCACCTTCGGCGACGTCACGACCGTCAGCTTCTACCCCGCCCACCACCTCACCATGGGCGAGGGCGGCTGTGTCCTGACCTCCGACCTGAAGCTCGCGCGGATCGTGGAGTCACTGCGCGACTGGGGACGGGACTGCTGGTGCGAGCCCGGCAAGAACAACACGTGCCTGAAGCGCTTCCAGTACCAGATGGGAACGCTTCCGGAGGGCTACGACCACAAGTACATCTTCTCGCACGTCGGCTACAACCTGAAGGCGACCGACCTTCAAGCGGCCCTGGGGCTGACCCAGTTGGAGAAGCTCGACGGGTTCATCGAGGCCCGCAAGCGGAACTGGCGCCGGCTGCGCGAGGGGCTCGACGGCATCCCGCACCTGCTGCTGCCCGAACCCACCCCGGGCAGCGACCCCAGCTGGTTCGGGTTCGTGATCACCGTGGAGGCGGACGCGCCGTTCAGCCGGGCCGAGCTGGTCCACCACCTGGAGGACCGCAAGATCGGCACCCGCCGGCTCTTCGCCGGCAACCTCACGCGCCACCCCGCCTACCTGGACCGCCCCCACCGGGTCGTGGGCGACCTGGTCAACTCCGACATCGTCACCGACCGCACCTTCTGGGTCGGGGTCTATCCGGGGCTGACCGAGCCGATGCTCGACTACGTGATCGCCACGGTCAAGGAGTTCGTGGAGGCCCGCGGATGAACACCGCGCCCTCACTCCTGAACCCACGTCACGACCCCGCCCTCGGCGCACGGTTCATCCGGTCCGCACAGGTCACCGACGCCGGCGCACAGCTCCGCACGGCGGACTTCGACCACTGGCTCCAGGGCCGCAGGAAGGCTCACCACTTCCGCGTGGAGCGCATCCCGTTCGCGGAGCTGGACGGCTGGTCGTTCCAGGACGGCACCGGCAACCTCGGCCACCGCAGCGGCAGGTTCTTCACCGTCGAGGGGCTGTCCGTCGACACCGACACGGGCCCCTTCCCGCACTGGCAGCAGCCGATCATCAAACAGCCCGAGGTCGGCATCCTCGGCATCCTGGTCAAGGAGTTCGAGGGCGTCCTGCACTTCCTGATGCAGGCCAAGATGGAGCCGGGCAACCGCAACCTGCTCCAGCTGTCGCCCACGGTGCAGGCGACCCGCAGCAACTACACCAAGGTCCACCGCGGCGCGGACGTGAAGTACCTCGAACACTTCACCGATCCCGGCCGCGGCCGGGTCCTCGCGGACGTCCTGCAGTCCGAGCACGGCGCGTGGTTCTTCCGCAAGGCCAACCGCAACATGCTCGTGGAGACGGACGAGGACGTCCCGCTCGACGAGGACTTCTGCTGGCTGACCCTCGGCCAGATCGGCGAACTCCTGAGCCGTGACAACGTGGTGAACATGGACTCCCGCACCGTCCTCGCCTGCGCGCCCGTCGCCTCCTCCGAACCGGGCGCGCTGCTGTCCGACACGGCCCTGCTCTCCTGGTTCACCGCCCGGCGGTCCGCGGCCGAGGTACGGGCGGAGCGCATCCCGCTCGGCCAGGTCGAGGACTGGGTACGCGGTGAGTCGTCCATCGACCACGTCAAGGGCCGGTTCTTCCGCGTCGTCGCCGTCGCCGTGGAGGCCGCCAACCGGGAGGTGCGCGGCTGGACGCAGCCCCTGTTCGAACCGTGCGGAATCGGTGTCACCGCCTTCGTGACCCGCCGTATCGGGGGTGTGCCGCATCTGCTCGCCCACGCCAAGATGGAGGGCGGCTTCCTCGACCGGATCGAGCTGGCACCCACCGTCCAGTACACCGCGGCCAACCACGCGGACCGCACGGGGGACGGTCGGCCCCCGTTCCTCGACCTCGTCCTGTCCGCCGATCCCGCCCGCGTGCGCTACGACGTGCTCCACTCGGAGGAAGGCGGGCGCTTCCTCAACGCCGAGAGCCGCTATCTGTTCGTGGAGGCCGACGAGAGCGAGGCCCCCCTCAACCCGCCCCCCGGATACGCCTGGGTGACGCCCGGCCAGCTGCGCTCCCTGGTCCGTCACAGCCACTACGTCAACGTCCAGGCCCGCACCCTGCTCTCCCTCCTCAACGCCGGTGCGGTGAAGCTGTGACCCCACCCGTACGCCTGGCCGTACTCGGCTGCGCCGACATCGCACGCCGTCGCATGCTGCCCGCCTTCGCCGCCTGCCGCGACATCACGGTCGCGGCGGTGGCGAGCCGGGATCCGGCGAAGGCCCGGGCGCTCGCGCACACCTACGGAAGCCGTGCCCTCCACGGCTACGACGCCGCTCTGGAGGACGACGAGATCGAAGCGGTGTACGTACCTCTGCCCGCCGCGCTCCACGCCCCATGGGTCAGAGCGGCCCTGCTGGCCGGCAAGCACGTCCTGGCGGAGAAACCCCTCACCACCAGCCGGGCCGAGACCGCCGAACTCCTCGACCTCGCACACTCCCGAGGGCTGGCCCTGGTCGAGAACGTCATGTTCCCGCACCACTCCCAGCACGCGGCGGCGCGGGCGCTCGTCGAGGACGGCGCCATCGGCGAACTGCGGTCCTTCCAGGCCGTTTTCACGGTCCCCAGACGGGACCCCGCCGACATCCGCTACCGCGAGGACCTCGGCGGCGGAGCGCTGTGGGACACCGGTGTCTACCCGGTGCGCGCCGCCCTGCTCGCCCTCGGCGAGGGGCTGCGGGTCGCCGGGGCTGTCGGGATCCGTGGGGCACAGGACGAGGTGGACACGGGCGGCACTGTCCTGCTCCACACCCCGGCCGGAGTCGGCGCCCAGCTCACGTACGGACTCGACGACGCCTACCGCAACGTCTACGCATACGCGGGCAGCCGGGGCCGGCTGACCGTCGAGCGCGCCTTCACCCCGCCGGCCGACCACGCCCCGGTGCTGCGTCTGGAGTCCGGCGGCGAGGCCACGGAGGTACGACTCACCGCAGAGGACCAGGTCGCCCGGGCCGTCACCTCCTTCGCGAACGCGGTGCGCACCCGTGCGAGGGCGGACAAGGACCTGCTGGGACAGGCCACGCTGCTGGAGGAGATCGCCGCTCGCGCCGCCGGCGCCGAAACCGCGTGCCCTCCCCGGACGAGCCTGCGAGACTGCCCTCATGTCTAGTGATCTTCTGTTGGGGAAAGTCGTCCTGATCACCGGGGCGAGCAGCGGCATCGGCGCGGCGACGGCGGAGGCCTGTGCCCAGGAGGGCGCGGCGGTGGTCCTGACCGCGCGCCGGGAGGACCGGCTGGCCGAACTCACCGAGAGACTCCGGGCGAAGGGGGCACGGGCGTCGTACGTCGTCGGGGACGTCGCCGTCGCCCAGGACGCCAAGCGGGCCGTGGACTTCACGGTCGCCGAACACGGTCGCCTGGACGGGGCGTTCAACAACGCCGGCATAGGAGGGGACCGCACTCCGCTGCATCTGATGTCGGACGAGGTCTACGAGACCATCATGGACACCAACGTACGCGGGGTGTTCAACTGCCTGCGCCACGAGCTCGCGGCGATGCTCGAAGGCGGGGGCGGCGCGATCGTGAACAACAGCAGCGTCGGCGGACTGGTCGCCATCCCCGCGGCGGCCCCGTACGTCGCGTCCAAGCACGCGGTCATCGGCCTCACGCGGGCCGCCGCGGACGAGTACGCCCACCAGAGTGTGCGGGTGAACGCGATCGCGCCGGGCACCACCCGCAGTGAGATCACCCGCGACTGGTTCGGACGCAACCCCGGCATGGAGGAGCTCGCCAACTCCCTTACGCCACAGGGCCGAACGGCCGAGCCCGAGGAGATCGCGCAGGCCGTGGTGTGGCTGCTCAGCGACCGCTGCCCGTTCCTGACCGGTGCCGTGGTGCCGGTGGACGGCGGGTTCGTCAACAGGTGACGGCAAGCGTGGGGGGGGGGGGGGGGGGGCGCCCCCCCCCCCCCCCCCCCCCCCCCGGGGGGCGGCCCCCCCCCCCCCCCCGGGGCCCCCCCCCCCCCCCCCGGCCCCCCCACACCCCCCCCCCCCCCCCCCCCCCCCCAACCCCC